>JBARZE010000043.1:0-10392 GCA_049649525.1 Microcoleaceae cyanobacterium | reverse complement strand
CTGAAAATCCGGAAATTCAGATTTCAACTGAAGTATTAGAAGGGGAACAATTACGCATTACTATCGTCAATACAAATAGTGTGATTCCGGTGGAAATTCAAGAGCGGATTTTTGATCCATTTTTTACGACAAAACCCGTAGGCAAAGGAACAGGTTTGGGGTTATTTGTGAGTTATTCAATTATTCAACAACACGGCGGCACAATTTCAGTGCGATCGCGGCCGGAAACCGGGACAGAGTTTGAGATTGTTTTACCTTGTAATCACTCGTCAAGTACGCTGACTATCGAAAGCTGCAAATTTCATGAAGATATGTAAAAATAGGCGTAATCGTAGAAATACTAATATGTTGATTGTTCACAGTTCCTAATCTATGCTTCTACAGCAACCAGCTTCATCCCCAACCCTCTCGAATACTCAAACTCCCGTTAAGATGGATTACGATCTTGTGGTCGTAGGCGGGGGTATTGTGGGTGCAACCTTGGCTTGTAGCTTAAAAAATTCAGGGTTGCAAGTAGCACTGATCGAACCCCAACCTCAAGCCGTTGCCGTTGCTCGCCGACAAGCCTATGCTTTAACGTTACAAACGGGGCGAATTCTTGATGGGATTGGGATTTGGAGCGAGATATTACCCAAGATCACCACATTCCGTCAAATTAGCTTGAGTGATAGCGATCACCCCGGAATAGTCGAGTTTTTACCGGAAGATTTGGGAACTGAAGAGTTAGGATATGTCGGTGAACATCATATTATATTAGGAGCAATGCATCGCTTTTTAGAAGCGTGCGATCATGTTCACTGGATATGTCCCGCACAAATGATCGAGGTGCAGTATCACCCTGACTACGCCACAACTTTTGTTAAACAAGACGATACAGTTAAGCCGATCTACTCCCGGATAGTGGTCGCAGCAGATGGATCTCGTTCAGCACTGCGTCAAGCTGCAGGAATTGGCACAACGGGTTGGAAATATTGGCAGTCTTGCGTTGCGATGACCATTCAAACTGAAAAACCTCACAATAATATTGCCTTTGAACGATTTTGGCCCAGCGGCCCCATGGGAGTATTGCCCTTACCCGGAAATCGTTGTCAAGTAGTCTGGACAGCTCCTCACTCAGAAGCCCAGGCTCTCAAAGAGATGGATCAAGCTGCGTTTCTTAAATTATTACAACATCGTACAGGCGGGCTTCTCGGACAATTAGAGTTATTAAGCGATCGCTATGTTTTTCCAGTACAGTTGATGCAGAGTAATGATTATGTACAACCCCGTTTAGTCTTAGTTGGGGATGCTGCTCATGCCTGTCATCCCGTTGGAGGACAAGGTTTAAATATGGGAATTCGGGATGCTGCTGCGATCGCTCAAGTTTTGAAAACAGCGCAGCAAAATGGCGAAGATATTGGCAGCTTATCGGTTTTAAAGCGTTATCAACGGTGGCGTAAAAAAGAAAACTGGATCGTTTTAGGATTAACTGACTTTTTAGATCGAATGTTTTCTGGAGATTGGAAACCGAAAGTCATTGCTCGTCGTTTGGGGTTATCGCTTTTGCGAAAAATTAAACCTTTGCGTTATCTAGCATTACGATTAATGACGGGTTTAATCGGTCGTCCTATTTTTCCAAAAAATATTTAGTCAGAACATAGAGTATCAAGTTATTAGTATAAAAATATTTTGATACATCAGCATTTTGATATATGGCAGGTCCCATTGGTATATATCAAATCAACATGCTTAAAAATTAGGTTTAAGCCTTGTACGATCGGTATTTTTTCCCTGTTGCAAGAGCGCCCAGCGCGATAGAATTGCTTAACCGTTTACGTCGATTATGAGGATTCTGTTGATAGATTCTATAACATTACCATGCTTTCATGTGTCACGCTACAAATCTATCATGTTTAATCAGTAGCACTTCAGCCGCTTTGAGGATAAATCCGGTTTGATAAAGCACTTTACAATTATAGTAAAAGCCTTATCTATAGAGCTTTTAATTGTTTTTAAAGGGGCTTATACGTAGAAGATAACACCTGATATTACTCAATATTTTGATACGACTATGTATAGAATAGTTTAATTAACAATGACTTTATAAAGCTTTGATAAAGCTTCTGTAAAAATATTATGAAACGCAGTTAAATGTTGTTTTTTTAAGCTAATAATACTTGGGTGCATTAGATATAAATATATCGATAGATAGAGGTGATTATTTAAGTAAAATAAGTTAATATAGACTACGATAACTGACTAAAAATATATTTGAAACCAGAGTCATTTAATCAATTTAAAGAATTAAATATCACCTCAAAAGCAAAAATTCTAAAGCAAAGCCAATGAAAAATATATTTTATATGTTGAAATCAATAGCCGCTCAACTGAAAATATTAATTCAGCCCCTTGTTATTGTATTAGCACTAATTTTTTCTATCAGTTTTGTCGCTCCTGTTTTTAGTCAATTTTATTTACTCAATTATCCCAATCCTCTAGAATTAGCAAAGCCAGATTTTAAAATCTATCAAACAGGAGATTTAGCTCATGCTTATATTACTTTAGATAGTCGAAATCTATTTCAAATCGCAGTTAAAAACCCTGTTGACTCTGAGGTAGCTGATAAGCAAAATCAGATCAAAACACGGGTTAAAGTAATCACAAAAACATTAGATAGGATTGTTGAAATAGGTTTTCATCCCGAATCTTTATCAGTCAATGTCAAACAATTAAATAATCAAGTCGTAATTGTCGCTCAAGACAATCAACAATTATCACAGCAATTTATCTTAACTGTCACTCAACCTGATGCTCAACTGGCTCAAGAATCCATCCCTGAATTAGCGCAACAGTGGGCAGAATTGATTCAGAATAATCTACTCAAAGCATGGAAAGAACGTTTAGGCGTTAACCGAAAAAAATATATTATCAGAAGTGCTAAAATCTCTATAGGAATATTAGCTGCTAGTTTAGTTATTACAGCAATTCAAAAATGGCTGAAAAGACGTTATCAGTTGATTAAAAAGCTGTCTGAAACAGATTTAGAGTTAAAAAAATATCAGTTATCAAATCAATTTTTTTATGCATTATCTATTCCTCTCAGTTTGGGTAAATCTTTGAACAATAAGTTAATTCTAGAAAGAAGATTAGATATTATTCTGCTGATACAGCGCCTGCTACAAATGGTACAAGCATTAGTTTGGATAGCTGGTATTGCTTGGATATTAAGTTTATTTCCAGAGACAAGAGGACAGGGACAATGGTTCTTTTCATTACCCCTCCAAGTTATTGTTATTTGGATTAGTGTGACGATTGCTAATCAAATTGCTCATATTTTAATCAACAAATCTATTAGAGAGTGGGTAGAACAAAGTTCAGCCATACATGAAGATTCTCAACGCTTGTTTTTACGAGCACCTACAATTTCTGGTATTCTGAAAGGAATTTCTAACTTTGTTGCGGTTACTGTCGCGTTAATATGGTTTCTCGCTTGGCAACAAGTTTCCCTGGGATCTGCTTTAGCAGGTGCTGGAGTTTTTGGGGCGGCATTAAGCTTGATTTTCCAAAGTTTAATTAAAGATTGGATTAATGGAATTCTAATTATTTTTGAAGATCAATATGGTGTAGGAGATATTATCGAACTGAATGGAACAAAAGGATTTGTCGAAAATATGAGTTTACGAGTGACTCAGCTAAGATCTGATGGGGGGCGTTTAAGTAGTGTTCCTCATAGTCAAATTGCAATCGTTCACAACCTAACAAAAGATTGGTCTCGGATTGATTTTAGAATAGAGGTCGCTTATGATGCTGACGTGACTGATGCAATGCACATTATGAAAGATGTAGCCGCAGCCATGCATCAAGATACTCAATGGCATCATGATATTCTAGAACCCACTGCCTTAATTGGGGTTGATAAACTCGATCATATGGGTAGTCAAATTTTAATGTGGATGAAAACCAAGCGGTTACGACAATGGGATGTAGAACGGGAATATCGCCGACGACTCAAACAAGCTTTTGATGATAAAGGTATTCAAATTGGTACACCGCAGCAGTCGTTGTCTCTGCATTGGCAAAAAGAAAACTGACAAACTTCGCAAACATCATAAAGGCGTAAACGATATCGGGTAAAAATCCCAGCATTATTTGAATTGAAACAAACTGCGATCATCAGCATTTAATAAACTGACATCAAAAATGATAAATTCTCCCCTGTGGCAACAAGCTGAACAACTCGAACTTTCTATCACTGACTTAAGTGATGATGGCGGTGGTGTGAGTCGTTCCCATAACCGCATTGTGTTTGTTGCTGATACGGTTCCGGGCGATCGCATAAGGGCGCGTTTAATCAAAATTAAGCCTAATTATGCCGTGGCAAAACTAGAGCAAATTTTGACTCCCTCACAATGGCGCATTCGACCCGCTTGTATTGTGGCAGATAAATGTGGCGGGTGTCAGTGGCAGCATATTGATTATGAATATCAACGGCAAGCGAAACGAAATTTAGTAATTCAAACCTTAGAACGCATTGGTGGATTTAAGCAACCAGTGGTTGATTCTGAGGTGCTGAAGGGGTATCCATTGAAATATCGTAACAAAGTAACTTATCCAGTTCAACAATCTGTTACAGGGCAAATTAAAGCGGGATATTATCAACAAGGATCTCACCGTTTAATTAACTTAAATCAATGTCCAATTCAAGACCCGCAATTTAACCCATTATTGGCGAATATTAAGCAAGATATTCAGCGTCAGGGTTGGTCAATTTATGATGAACAACAGCATACTGGAACAGTCAGACATTTAGGATTACGAGTCGGTCGTCGAACAGGAGAAATCTTACTTACTTTGGTAGTGAGAAATCGTCAGTTACCAGGAATAGAAACTCAAGCTGAAATTTGGATGCAACAATATCCTCAACTTGTGGGGATTTGCTTAAATTTTAATCCAGATAAAACTAATGCAATTTTTGGTCAACAAATAGAATGTGTTCGGGGTCAGTCATTTCTTCAAGAACAATTTGCTGGGTTAACGTTTCATCTCAAGCCTGAAACTTTTTTTCAGGTCAATACAGAAGTTGCAGAAGCTTTAATTAATATTATTTTAGATGAGTTAAACCTCAAAGGTGATGAAAATATTATTGATGCTTTCTGTGGAATTGGAACTTTAACGTTGCCGCTAGCAAAGCAATTACAGCCCTCTTCCGGTCAAGTCATTGGTATAGAAACTCAGTCTAGCGCAATTCAGCAAGCAGAAGAAAATGCTGATTTCAATCAAATTAAAAACGTTAAGTTTATTGTCGGTAAAGTTCAAAATATATTATCTAAATTAGAAATACAGCCGGATATTGTCTTACTTGATCCGCCTCGAAAAGGTTGTGATCCGGTTGTGATTGATACATTACTCAAGTTAAAACCTCAGCAAATAGTCTATATCAGTTGTAAGCCGTCAACACTGGCAAGGGATTTAAAATTACTTTGTCAAACGGATGTTTATCAACTCAAACGAGTACAATTAGCTGATTTTTTCCCGCAAACATCTCATGTAGAAGTAGCTGCATTTTTAGTGAAAAAACCCTAAGCTGTAACTTGAATAATACGATCGGGTTTTTTCTGTTTCTATAGTAACGAGCGCTGGTGTATTTACAGATTTCGGTAACGAATAATCACAAAGATCTTTATTTTACAGTACTTTCGGCTCCCTAATACCTTACACCTAATACCTAAAACCTGCACGATCGCTCCAGCGTGCCGTCAGGCGGTTGCGTTATATATCACCTTTGTCAAGGCTTCTTCCCTTGTAATACAAGTAAAACTGAATATAAAGATACTTTCGTTTAAATATTCAAATCATTTACAAAACTTAAGGAAGACCCTAAAAGGTACATTTATGGTTTAAAATAAAGATACCTTTTTATAGGGGTCGTGTGTCAAAAATTAGCTTGCTGCTTCTAAAGCCTAATCTACCGTTACATATTTTCGCTTATTGACATCACTATTGAGAATAGTTAAAAAGCAGTTACACTAATTTTTTAGAGATATACAAAGAACTGTTAAGTAAAGTTTGACATAACCACGATCATATGGTAATAATTTAAGATTTTATAGATGAGCTAGTTAAAACTGCTGTAATTAAGGATGAATTTGTCCTAAAACTAACCGTAAGCGATCGTAATCATCTTTCAATAAAATACTGAGCATTCTGCCCGCTTCTATCAGCCAACTTCGGTCTGCTTTTCGTAGTTGATACACTTCTCGAATGGCTGCTGCAATTAACGCATCAACAGGAGCTTGACTGACTTGCAACAAAGTCCGGAGAAAGTCAAACTGACCACTAAAGTTAATCACTTCATCCGCTCTACATTGATAAACGCCTTGATGAATTTGCGGGGGTCGAGGTGGAATATATTGATAACAAATACCAAAATTAGATTGAAAACCATTTTGTGCTTGAGGCGAGGTTTCAAACCCCACAATAGCCACTCTAAATTCGGTCTTCAACATCGAGAAAATTTGAGGCTGTTGCTCTCTTAATTCTTCCAAAGATAACCCTAAAGCACGCGCCCGATGCACCGAGTCAATGGGGCTAGTGGTCGCATTATACACCACCCCATAAATCTTATTTCCTGACTCTTCATCCATTGCTTTAACCCAACTGCCAAACGGCGGCATCACCGGAAAACTCAGATCTTCTGGTTCTAAACACTGGGCTAAAAATTCAGTGGTTGAAGTTTCTATCACCTCAGCAAAATGATGAGGCGATCGCTCAATTGTTGTAAATTGGGGAAAAGGAAGACGCATTCACTATAATTCCATTTTGACTTGAATTTATTTGCCTTTACGTCCAGCAGTGGTATCAATAGCCTCTAACTCCGAGAGACGAAATGTGACTAATTTATCCCAATTCCCCCCTTCAAATAAGACGGCTGCTTTACCATCACTAATGCGTTGGACCTGTCCTTGAAATCCGTAATAGGTATCACTTGGATTATTGACTCTAACGGCTGAACCCGGTAATATCATCATTTTCTGATTTAGAACTATATTAGATTGACTCAATCAAAGATGGATACGAAAAAATCATATTATGGCTGTTATGGGCAGCTTAATAACTCGATCAAACCCTTTTCAATTTGCCTACGTTAAAGCAGCAACAGAGACACGCCCAGCAATTCTTGAAGCGATCGCACTCAATTCTTGAGCTGCAATAGACTCAGGCTCAGAAACAACAATCGGAACACCGTCATCGCTTCCTTGACGCACAGGCATCTCCAAAGGAATACTGCCAATTAAGGGAACCCCCAAATCTTCGGCGGTCTTTTTGCCTCCACCTGAACCAAAAATATCATATCGTTTACCCGGCATATCGGGCGGAATAAAATAACTCATGTTCTCAACAATACCCAGGATAGAAACCCCTAACTGTTGGAACATTCGTAAACCTTTGCGAGAATCAAGCAAAGAAACAGTCTGAGGTGTCGTGACAATCACAACTCCAGACATAGGAACAGCTTGTGCTAAAGTTAATTGAGCATCCCCAGTTCCCGGCGGCATATCCACTATTAAATAGTCTAATTCACCCCAGTTGACTTGGTAAAGAAATTGTCGAATAATGCCATTTAGCATCGGCCCACGCCAAATCACAGGTTGATCCTTGTCGATTAAAAAAGCCATCGAAACTAGCTTAACGCCGTAATTAAAAGCAGGTTCTAGGACTTCTCCTTGAGGCGTTTGTTGAACGACAACTTGAGCATCAGATAATCCTAACATGGTTGGATCATTTGGCCCGTAGATATCTGCATCGATTAAACCCACTTTTGCGCCCGTATGGGCTAAAGCAACAGCAACATTCACCGCCACTGTGCTTTTACCCACTCCCCCTTTGCCACTCGATACCGCCAGAATATTTTTAACTCCCTTAATTCCTTGTCGATCTGGGAGAGATTTTTGTTGAGGAGTTTCCGCCGTCACATCTACCACAACTTCTTGAACCCCTGGTAATTGCTTAACCGCTTTTTCACAATCTTCTACAATAAATTCTCGCAACGGGCAGGCTGGGGTAGTCAATACTAACGTAAAACTAACTGTACCTCGATCAATTTTGACATTACGAATCATATTCAACTCAACAAGGCTTTTTTGCAGTTCGGGATCTTGTACCGGACGCAAAATCTCTAACACTGAATCAGTATCTAAGGTATCTGACATGGGTTTCTCCATCGGAGCAAAGTAATTGATGGGACTATTTACAGGAGTTAATATTCCTCGCTATTGATTTAGGATATCGGTTGTCTCAAGTCTCGACAAGTCTCAATTTTCAATTGACACATTCTCTAATTATAGTTTTTAGCAAGAAGTACTTGAATTTCAATCAGATTAAGATTGACTTCATCATCACTCAACGCCAGATCAGCCATTGTGGTTTTGAATCTGATCTTTGACACATATCACTTTTAAGCTAAGACGGTTATTGCTAATATCTGTTTTTGTCACAATTATTCAATTTAATCTCTAGATTGACGAAAAATTGAGCTGTTGTAAACTGAGAGCTTAAAGTTCAGATTAACCGTTGGCTGAAATCAGACGTTTTTGTCACAACCCCTTGACTATGTTAATACTGAGCTAGGATGATAAAATTAATTGTTTTGCAGTATGATGAGCTGCGCAACTTGGAATATATAGACGATGATAGCATCCCAGGCTTCTGAAGAAACTAAATCTCAATTCGTGCCCCCAACTGACTCTCAAGCACGAGTTAGCCAATTTATGAAGCAAATTCAAGATAGCATTTGCCATGGATTAGAACAAACTGATGGAACAGGTCGATTTCAAGAAGATAGTTGGGAACGTCCCGAAGGAGGAGGAGGACGATCTCGGGTGATGCAAGAAGGTGGCATTTTAGAACAAGGTGGAGTGAACTTTTCCGAGGTCTGGGGAGAACAGTTACCCCCGTCTATCTTAGCTCAAAGACCAGAGGCCGAAGGACATGGATTTTATGCCACAGGCACTTCTATGGTCTTACATCCGCGCAACCCATTTATTCCGACTGTTCATTTAAATTATCGCTACTTTGAAGCAGGCCCTGTTTGGTGGTTTGGGGGAGGAATTGATTTAACACCTTACTACCCGTTTGCAGAAGATGCAGCTCATTTTCATCAAACGCTAAAAGCAGCTTGCGATCGTCATCATTCAGAATATTATCCAGTATTTAAGCGCTGGTGTGATGAATATTTCTATTTAAAACATCGTCAAGAGACACGAGGGGTAGGAGGAATTTTCTTTGACTATCAGGATGGTCAAGGCAGCCTTTATCGAGGACCCAATCCTCAGGGAGAAGCCGGCTGTTACAGTAACCAAGTGGGAACACCTCAACCGCGTGACTGGGAAACTCTGTTTAGCTTCGTCCAAAGCTGTGGAGAAGCCTTTTTACCCGCGTATGTTCCTATTATTGAACAACGGCGTACAACTCAATATAACGACCACCAACGCAATTTTCAACTTTATCGACGGGGGCGATATGTAGAATTTAACTTAGTCTATGATCGCGGTACAATCTTTGGGTTGCAGACCAACGGTCGTACTGAATCTATTCTCATGTCCTTGCCACCTTTGGTAAGATGGGAATATGGGTATCAGCCCGAACCCGGCACTCCAGAAGCTGAACTTTATGAAACTTTTTTAAAGCCCCAAGACTGGGCAAACTGGACTGCTCCTAAATCATAGCTGTGAGCTAAACTACGTACTGTCACAAAAGCAACCATTGAAATCTCAACAATTCCGAGGGGACGGTCAGTGATTCATATCGATCAAAAAGAACATACTACCCAAGATGGCACAAAGATAATCGTTTTAGCGCCAGCAGGACGCTTAGATATCACAACAGCATGGCAATTTCGTCTCAAATTACAAGAATGTATCTCTAAACTGAGCCGTCATGTTGTCGTGAATCTGGGTCAAGTTAATTTCATTGACAGCTCTGGTTTAACTTCATTGGTTGCTGGGATGCGAGATGCAGATAAAGTTAAAGGCAGCTTTCGCATCTGTAATGTTCACCCAGAAGCCAAGTTGGTATTTGAGGTAACAATGATGGACTCTGTATTTGAAATTTTTGAAACTGAAGAAGAAGCTTTAGAGGGAAATGTTCGTGCTAGTTAGTACAAGCGTCTATTTCTAATTTTGCCCGTTAGCAACTCATGGCTAGCCCTCAATTAAAAATAAGGCGATCCATAAAACCCTTGCTATACGCAGTGTAGAGCCATTCAAAAGAAAAAAATCAAAAAAATTTTTAAAAAAGGGTTGACAAGCAAGGGGGAATCCCATATATTGGTAAATGCGCTCGAGGAACGCACAACGCTCCGACAGCGCTCGAACCTAGAAAAGATAATAGTTTGAAAGCCAATTATTAATGGTC
>JBARZE010000042.1:0-2408 GCA_049649525.1 Microcoleaceae cyanobacterium | reverse complement strand
AACGCCTCAGTTAATATTGAAAGAGAAGGGGCATCTTCTCTTAGCTTAGATACCGTCAGACTTCTTCGTGAAGCTAGTATCGCTTGAAGCTAGAATCCTAGTTCTTTAGGACTAGGAGTATGTCAACCTGCGATGAGAGTTTTTAATTGACCACTCAAGATGGTCTTGAAGCGCACGTCGGTTATACAAGCCTGTCAATTCGTCTCGCAGTGCTAGTGCTTTCAGCTTTTCTTGCATCTGTTGCAGTTCTTCTGCTTGTTGGGTTAGACGAAGTTCTGCTTGTTTAAGTTCAGTGATGTCATTATGTGCCCCTAGCATCCGAATCGGCTTTCCGGAGTGATCTCGAATGGCTACACCACGGCAGCGTACCCATACTGTTGAGCCATTGGCATGACGATATCTCACAATTTGGTCATAGGGATGAGTGGGGTCTGCACAGTGAGCATGGAAGTTGTGCAATGCGCTTTGTAAATCATCAGGATTAATCAGGTCTTGCCATTCTTGTGCCAGATGCTGCTTTGTATTAGAATCGTAGCCCAGCAGATCCCAAAAGCGAGAATTCATCCACTCATGCTCTGGTGCCTCCAAGTCCCAGTACCACAAACCATCGAGAGAGCCACTCTGTAAAAATTCAAAGATTCCTGGCTCTTGACTCACGAGGCTGTAAAGTTCTTCTTTGAGATAATGGTTGTCGTTATTTTTCATAAGATAAAAGCTTCATTATTCAATTTCAAAAATTTAGCCCCTGCTCTAAGTGGGCCTAGGCTAATTGTAAAAAAGTAAAGTTATTCTGAATAATCACTAAATTAGGATGCCCATTCCCCTTGGAACTAATTCACCACTTGAATGGGACCTTCAACACTGCCACTAAAAAATTGTTGAACCGCCGGATTGTCAGTCTGGTAAGCTTGTTCAACGCTTCCTGACCATTGAACTTTACCCTTGTAAAGGAACAAAACAACATCAGCCGTGCGGCGGATGGTACTATCTTGGTGAGTCACCATCACATAAGTACTGCAACCCCCTCCGCTTTGTTGAAGTTGACGGATTAAATCTTCGATCACAGTCGAGGCAATCGGATCTAAGCCTGCGGTGGGTTCATCATATAAAATAACTTCGGGGGAATCTTGGGGATTTTCTGGATTAGGCATAATGGCTCGGGCAAAACTCACCCGTTTTCGCATCCCACCCGACAACTCAGCCGGATAGCGATCGCCAATTTTGGGTAATCCTACCATTTTCAGTTTGTCAGCCACCAGGCGTTCAATTTGGTCGTTGGCAAGTTTGGTGTGCTGATACAGCAAAAAACCAACATTTTCAGTCACGGTTAATGAATCAAACAAAGCTGCTTGCTGAAACACCATACCGATTCCAATTGGATCAGAAATATCATCTTCCCAACCCGTTCGTTTTTTGCCTTTAATGTAAACTTCTCCTGCATCAGGACGGAGTAAACCTGCAATAATTCTGAGTACAGTCGATTTCCCAGTTCCCGATGGCCCAATAATCGCCACGGCTTGTCCCTGAAAAATCGTTAGGTCAACCCCATCCAAGATCACACTATTGCCAAAAGACTTACTGACATTTTTGAGTTCAATTAAAGGTTTGAGTTCGGATTGGTCTAGCATTAAACCGTTAAGATGAATCACTTCAATCATTTCATTAGTCAGGCAAGAAACGGGATTTTCCTCAATTTGTCACCCGCTCTCGAACAGTACCGAAGACACTTTCATGAGGCTAAATATTAGGTTCGCCATGCTCAAGGCGCAATACGTTGTTGGATTGAGACATTAGTATTGACCCGCAACGGGTTTAGGAGTATGCGCTTGCCTGTTGGCTGGGCTAAACGCCATACTATTGACTGAATTGATTTTACCTTACCTCAACAATCTCTTGAAATCCGATTTGATCTGCCATGCTGTCTTCGAGTGATACACCTGTTACTAAAGCTCAAGATTGATGTTATCTGGTTCACTCAAATATATGATCCGCAAGTTGCTTAAATTCAGATATTTGTTCGGTTTATCCAACCGTCGTTCTTCTCGCCGTGTTAGTCAATGGTTCAAATGGTTATCCCCCGGCTTACTGGTCAAACGTTGGTTAGCCATGAGTATCGCAGGCGTTGTTCTCACCAGTTTAGGACTGGCAATCTGGACGGGAATGACTCCTGTATTTTACCTGTTACAACTGTCTAAAGATTTTCTCGGTTGGATTACTCAGATTATCCCCAACTCATTTTCCGGGCCGCTGATATTGGTAATTGGTATTCTACTGATTTTTTTGGGTCAAACCCGCACTTTAAACGCTATTACTCAAGTGTTGATGCCAGACGGGGAAGAAGAACTGATCGATCGACTCTTAACCCACCGTCGCTTAAATCGGGGGCCAAAAATTGTAGTGGTGGGGGG
>JBARZE010000041.1:0-18270 GCA_049649525.1 Microcoleaceae cyanobacterium | reverse complement strand
TTCCATTCTGCGGTTGAGTTAAGATATTAGCAGTAATTTCATCCCCGTCATCATCATTATCATTACTAAGAATCCCCTCAGTTTGGTTAACAGTTAAAGCCGTTTCAAAAGCTGTTGTATAGTTGTCATTGACCGCAACCGGAGGAGTATTAAGTTGAGTGATTGTATCGACTAACGTTAAGGTTATTTGACTGGCATTTGGGTCAACATTATACGCTTCATCCTCTACTAAGAAAAAGGTTGTTTCCTCTAAACCAATATCATCATTTCGGGTGGCATTAGGATCATCCGGCGGAAGATCATCATCATCAAAAATAGGTAAAGTAACTGTGGCTATATTTTCAGTAATTCTCAAACTCAAACCGCTATTGTCTGCGTTTCCGGCTACTAATTGACTTCCTACAAAACTAACGTCGAAAGAAAAAACATCCAAATCACCCAAGGCACCAGGGGTGTTGTTATCGAGAATAATAATCACTCCTTCATCGGGAATTTCTCCCTCGACGTTAAAGGTAATGGTGGTTGTGGTTCCCTCGTCTTCAATTAAAGTAAGCGGGTTAGCGGTGATGCCGATGGTAGAAGTCATTTGTTAAATTCCGTTGCGTTATTGATGAAAAGCTGTCAAAATAGATTGGCTTTAGATGAGAAGAAGTTGCAACTGTAGAATACCATGATTTGAAACCATTAGGTCGATCTCTCAAGAAATTTTCCATTTAACGATACTTGAAATTTAAACTTCAAGTCTCTTATTTTCTTGCGTAAAAATCATTGTTTCAATCTCTAATTTTCTAGATCAACAGATGTCTTTATTCAGAAAAAATCTAGCTTTCAAGTTTAAAGTTACTGAAAAATTATTAATTTTATGCGAACGTTTACTATTCTTTGGTTTGGACAGTTAATTTCAGCAATTGGTAGCACAATGACCTATTTTGGCAGTGTTATCTGGATGTGGTCATTGAGTGAAAATGCAACAACGTTATCTCTAGGTGGCTTTTTTGGAATTTCCACGAGTCTGATTTTAACATTATTTTCTGGGATTATTGTTGATCGAGTTAATCGTAAATTTTTAATTTTACTGGCTGATTTAGTCGCTGGTTTATCCACTGTTGCTTTATTGATTTTAACTTTAACAGATCACTTACAAATTTGGCATCTTTATATAGCGATCGCAATTAATACTCCATTTAATCAAATTCAAATTTTAGCTTATCAAGCTTCTATTTCTTTAGTGGTTCCGCCGCAACATTATACCCGTGCTACAGGTATGGGTGCTGCGCTTAATTATGGTTCAAGTATTCTGGCTCCGGCATTAGCTGGAAGTCTCTATCCTGTGATTGGATTAAAAGGAATTCTTATCATAGATATCTTCACTTTTGTAGTCGCGATCGCCACCTTATTATTCGTAGCTATTCCTCAACCAGAAACTTCTGATTCTAATAATTTATCTCAACAAACAATTTGGAAACAAATCACGTTTGGATTTTCATATATCTTACCAAAATCAGGTTTATTAGCATTATTAATCATCACAACTTTATTTGGATTTGCTCATGATATTGGTGCTGCTATTTATGAACCGATGATTTTAGCGCGGAGTGGTGGAGATAGCAATATACTCGGATTTGCGGCATCTGCGGCAGGTGCAGGAGGAATTATAGGTGCAATTATTGTGAGTATTTGGGGTGGAACAAAACGCCGAATTAATGGGGTATTATTGGGGATGATGGGAGCAGGAATTAGCAAAACTATTTTTGGTTTAGGGCAAACTGCCTTTGTTTGGATTCCCGCACAGTTTTGTTCTTCGATGAATTTTCCACTAATAGGAAGTTCTGATACTTCGATTTGGCTAACTCAAATTGCACCCGATATTCAAGGAAGAATTTTAGCGATGCGATCGCTGATGCGTCAAAGTGTTTCAGCGGTTGCTTATTTAATTGCGGGGCCTTTAGCTGATTATATATTTGAACCCGCAATGCAACCCGGAGGGGTTTTATCACCGTTATTTAGTCCTCTATTTGGAACAGAAAAAGGCGCAGGAATTGCACTATTATATGTCATTAGTTCAGTGGGTTTATTGGTGATTGGATATTGGGGATTTCAGTTAAAAAGCTTAAAGACAGTTGAAAATCCAGTTAGTTAATTTTTACTAAATTGCTAACTGTATATTGTTGAATGGCTTTAGGTTTTACCTGCTCACCCGATTTCAGAACACTTTGAACTTTGCCATTCATTTGAACCCTGGCTTTATAGCTTCCTTGAACAGATGCATCAGCAGAAGCATAATCAATTCTAACATCAACCCAAGTGGATTTTTGCTCTAGTCGTTTTCGCAATATTTTAGCTTTAGCTAAAGGAACAAGCCGCAAGATTTGTTTCAAAATATAGATAAAGATTCCCCCTTGATCTTGAGCAATAACCTGACCTGATTTTTTATAATTAAACCAATCCCAACCCACTTGATCCCAGATTTCTCGTTCGGCAATTTGTTCAAACTTTCCTAAACCTGACCAACCGCGATAATAGGGTTTTAAATCTACTATATTTCCTTTTTGATGGATTAAAGTATCTAAAATATCTGATTCTAAATGTCCCCAAAAACGACCGGAAGGAAAATTAATTAATGTGGGTGCAAATTGATGTCCACCAAAATGATTGGTTTGCCAAACTCTTAGTTTGCCCTGAGAATTAGCTGCATAATTTTGCTTTAATTCTTGATATAAAGGATAACCAAATCGACCACAGGCGCGATCTACTTCTGTGTGAGTACAAACTAAAATCTCTCGAATTTCTTGACTATTCTGACGATATTGAGCAAACTTTTCTAACTGTTGAGGTTGAATTAAGATCGCATTAATCACAGCAGTAAGTTCAGCTTCAGGAACGAGATATTCCTGTTTATCAAACTGAGAAAATAATAGATTGGAACGAGAGTAATAAAAAACTCGGATATAACCCGGTTGAGAATAGTCTTTATCCGGAACAATTAACATCGGTCTCAGCATCACTTTCGGATTAAGTTGTTCCCATTGCTTTAATAATTCAACCACAGGCTGAAGTAAAGGATGATGTTTCCAAGGGTTTATTTTCCAAGGCTGAGGAACTTCTAAAATTAGCCATTGTTCAGCCCTGGGGGCGGTTCCAATGGGGTCTTCTCCATTAGTTTTAGAAACCACATTACAGTAAGTACATTCAGTTTGATTTTTTTCCAGTTCTGATAGAATCATATGACAATATAATTTAGATTGTGTACAAAAATCGCAGTTTCTAAAAACTCAATACTGGCAGTCCTAGCCGCCGCTAAAAAGATACTCCAGTTTATTGATCCTGTTACTTGAGATCTATTCTCAACTCTGCTCATGATATTATACAGAGAGGTTTGTAAAAAAACCAGAGTTTCCTTTAACTTTCAGTTGTGCAAATTAGTTAATAATCAATTTGTATTCTATAAATGACCACTACAAAAAACTTTAATCATTGGTTCACTTGTTTTCAGCCCTGTCCCGAAGCACAATTACGTTTATTTTGTTTTCATTATGCCGGAGGCGGATCATTAATATTTCGCAATTGGTCTAATGATTTATCCTCTAATATTGAACTGTATGCAATTGAACTTCCCGGACGAGGAAAACGCTTGTGTGAAACGCCATACACTGAACTTCAAGCCCTAATTCAAACCTTAAGTTTAGCCTTCTCTTCCTATTTAGATAAACCCTTTGCTTTTTTTGGTCATAGTATGGGGGGTTTAGTTAGTTTTGAGTTAGCCCGTCAACTGCGGCAAGAGTATCATTTAAGTCCTAGATGTTTATTTGTTTCGGGATGTCGTGCGCCCCAATTTCCTAATCCTCATCCACCCATTCATCAGTTATCAGATGCAGAATTTATCGAAGAATTACGCCGCTTTAATGGCACTCCTGAAGCCATTTTACAAAATCAAGAATTGATGGAATTATTGTTACCCAGTTTACGGGCAGATTTTGCTATTATAGAAACTTATAATTATCAGCATGAACTTCCATTCGATTGCAATATCATAGCATTTAGTGGTTCAGAAGATCAAAAAGTTAGCCAAACTGAGATGCAAGCTTGGCAACAGCAAACAAATGCTAATTTTCATTTATATACTCTTCCAGGAGATCATTTCTTCCTGCATTCTCATCAGTTAACTTTGCTACAATTACTTAATCAAGAAATAACTCAGATTTTAAGAAATTCTTAAAGCAACAATGGGATCAAGTTTTACTGCTTGTTGGGCAGGAACCACTCCAAAAAACAACCCAATACCACCAGAAACACTGACAGCTACTGCGATCGCAACAGTGGATACTCCAGCTTCAAAAGGAGTTAATGCACTAATAATGAGTACGCCACTAATTCCCACAACTGTACCCATTAATCCGCCGACAACGGATAGAATAATGGCTTCAATCATAAACTGCATTAAAATATCCTTTTGAGAAGCACCAATGGCTTTCCATAGTCCAATTTATTGAGTTATTTCGGTAACAGAAACCAGCATAATATTCATAATCAAAATTCCACCAACCAATAAAGAAATTGCTGCTATTGCTGCCAGCAATAATGTTAATACATTCGTAATTCGTCCGAGTCTCTCCATTAAATCTTTTTGACTGCGAACCGTAAAATCATCTTCATTAGTAATTTTATGTCGCAGACGCAATAAATTTTCTATCTGAAATTAAGCCGCTTGCATTTTAGATTGATCTTCAACATAAACCGAAATAAACGTTACTTAAGTTCCATAAGGTGAGGTATTTCCAGTAATTTTATTTGCCATTGTAGTGACGGGAATAAAAGTATTCATATCTTCATTATTTCCTAAAATATAACCTTGACCCTGCATCACACCCACCACTTGTAAACTAATATTTTTAAGTCGCACCGATTTTCCTAAAGGATTTTCATTGCTAAATAATTGTTCAGCAATTTCTGAACCTAAAGCAACAATTTGCTGATTCCGTTTTCAATCTAAATGACTAATAAATATTCCTCTATCCACATCAAACATCCGCACTTTAAGATATTCTAAATATGCCCTTTAAAAATAAACTAAAAGTATTTTTTACCGTAAACATGATATGATTTAATTTTATAAAATAAGCTACTTATTTAACATGAGTAACCTGTTCTGCAGTAGCGCCTTCTCCTGCGCCCACCAAGCCAATAACCGAAGCATTTCCAATAATCATTCCCAGCATCGTTAAACTACTTCGCATCCGATAAGCCAGTAGCGTTTTGACGGCCATTTTAACGTTTTCTAAAAAATTCATCGTTTGATTTTATTGACTGATTCTGTGAATCGATTTTTAGCCCATATTTCTAGGTATCAATATTTGTGATACTTTTAAATAAAATCATATAAAAATTGAATAAATACTAATTTTTTATAACTTTATTCTCTCTATTTGTAATTTAGGAACCAGAGAATTGAGGTCTTATTGACCCCCAGTTACAAAATTGACCCATATCCGCGATCGCCAAACACAAGTCAAGCTGTATTCTGCTGTCAGTTTGAGTTGATGGTAATCACAATATCATTAAATCCCATACTTGACAAATAATCTCATTAAGTTGTAATCTTTGGACTATTCTTGAATGGAATTGCGATCAATGCTGATTATTCGCGGGTTAAGCAAGACCTATGGTAACGGGATCAAAGCTCTACAGGATATTTCGCTCTCGATCAGTCCTGGCATCTTTGGCTTACTGGGGCCAAATGGGGCGGGTAAATCCAGTTTAATGCGAACCCTGGCGACTCTCCAGGATGCAGATTCTGGCGTTATTGAACTTGATGGTATAGACTTACTCAATCAACCTCAAATTGCTCGACAACAGTTAGGATATTTACCTCAAGATTTTGGCGTTTATCCCAATGTTTCGGCTGAAGAATTGTTAAATCAATTGGCAGTTTTTAAAGGATTTATTAACCCCAAGCAACGTCAAGAAATGGTTGCCAAACAGTTGCAACTGGTTAATCTTTACACTCAGCGTCAACAGAAACTCGGAACCTTTTCTGGTGGAATGCGACAAAGATTTGGGATTGCTCAAGCCCTTTTAGGCTCACCTAAACTGATTATTGTCGATGAACCTACAGCCGGTTTAGATCCGACAGAACGAATTCGATTTCAGAATTTATTAGCTGAAATTAGTCAAGATAGAGTCTTATTACTTTCAACCCATATTGTGGAAGATGTAGCAGAATTATGTCCGCAGATGGCTATTCTAAATCAAGGTAAAATTGTTCGTTCAGGTAGCCCTACCGTTTTAACAAAAGCGCTTCAAGGTAAAATTTGGACAAAAATTATTGATAATTTTGAAGACGATAATCAGTTAGATGGTCAGTCAAATGATTACAAATTAATTACCTCTCGAATGTTACGAGGATCTCGGTGTATTCGTGTTTTGAGTGATGTGCAACCGGATGCAGATTTTCAAATAGCAGAACCGGATTTGAATGATGTTTATTTCACTGCATTATTAGATCAACCATCAGCGCAACCCGTTACAGCTTAGTTCAATTTATGTCTCCTATTTTAAACTTTGAAATCATCTACCATCTGCGCCGCCCAACATTTTGGTTAATTACAATCTTATTTTTTGTGATTGGATTAACTGATATTGTTTCTAAAGCCGAACAGGGAAACGCTTTTTTCTTTGTTAATAGCCCTTCACAGATTTTTCAAACCACAATTTGGTATACAATTTTTGGTATTTTAGCCGCCTCAGCATTTGTCGCAGAAACATTTGTTCGAGATACAAATACCCGGATGGAATCTTTAATTCTATCTACCCCTATTCAGAAATGGGATTATCTGATTACTCGCTTTTTAGCGGCATTTGGTATCACACTTCTGGCATTTTCCAGCTATTTACTGGGGATGATATTGGGAACATTGATGCCGGGACTCAATCCTTTTGCATTGGGGCCATTGCGTCTAGATGCTTACTTTTTCAGCTACTTATTATTTGCTATCCCCAATTTATTTATTGTTTCTGCGATCGCATTTTCTATCGCTTCTAAAACCCGTAGTCTTGCCATTACTTATGCAGGGGCAATTATTCTGGTGATGTTGTATCTTGCCTCGCTAATTATGGTGGGCGTTGATGTGATTGATTTCGATCAATATCAGTTTTGGGCGATGTTAGATCCTTTTGGTTTTTATGCTTTTGAAGAACAAACTTTAGCTTGGACAGTTTATCAACACAACACTCTGATGCCGCCCTTAAATCAAACATTAGTTTGGAATCGGTTAATTTGGATTTGCATTGGTTTAATTACCTTGACTTTAGGTTATCGTGGCTACTCGATGAAACTCAATAATTCTGCGGATTATAAATCAGTGAAAACTGTACAAAATCAAGCTTTTTCTTCATCTGCTTTATCCATAAAAACGATAAATATTAATCTGCAAACCTCTCAATATCCTCAAACGAAATTAGACTTAAAATCATTAATTCAGCAATGGATTTATCGCAGTGGCTTTGAAATTAAGTCTGTTTTACAAGGGAGAGCATTTTTATTACTGACAGGCTTTGGTTTAATTAGCTTAGTCATGTCGGCAATGGGAACCCGTTCCTATAACTATTCTAATCCGAGTACAGATATTTTAATTCATTCTGCAAATATCTATTTAGAGTATATTCTGTTTGCAATTATCATTATTTATTCGGCTGAATTAATTTGGCGCGATCGCGATTTTCGTCTGCATTCTGTTCTTGATGCAACACCGATTTCTAATAGTATTTTACTTTTATCCAAACTCACAACTTTATTTGTCATTATTACCCTAAACTTACTGCTAGCAATGGTTGTGATGGTGATATACCAAATCTTAAAAGGATATACCAACTTTGATTTTCCTTTATACTTTCAAATGCTATTTGTAGAACATGGGCCGTACTTTTATTTAACTGCAATTTTAGCATTATTTACTCAAGTAATTACCCGGCAGAAATACGCTGGGATGGCACTTGCTTTAGCCATTTCTCTGTCTAAAATCCCCTTAGATGCTTTAGGTTGGTATCACAATCTTTATCGGTTTGCTGCAACTAATGATATTGAATATTCCCCAATGAATGGCTATGGTCATTTGTTTACCGGACATCTATGGTACAGCTTTTACTGGGGAATTCTAGGAGCAATTATGATGGTAATTGCGGCGATTTATTGGCCGCGAGGTATTGTTGAAAAAGGACATTTTAAACGTTCATGGCAACAAGCCGGAAACAGCATTAAGCAGCTATTAGCTGGGTTAATTGTTTTATTCGCTGGGGTAGGTGGATGGATTTTTTATAATACAAATATATTGAATGAATATCAACCCCCCGGCAAAGAAGAAACCGCCGCAGAAATCGAAAAGCAATTTAAACAATATGAGAGTTTACCGATGCCTGTGGTCACAGAAACTAAACTGAATATTGAACTTTATCCAGACCAACGTTACTTTATTGCCCAAGGTGAATATCTACTAGAAAATAAAACACAGCAGCCCATTAATGAAATTCATCTAATTACCTTTATTAATCTAGACTTAGAAGAAGTCAGTTATCCGGGTTTAACACTGCGAGAAGCCCATCCAAAATGGGGATATTATATTTATGATCTTGAACAGCCGTTAATGCCGGGACAGCGTCAAACGATGGAATTTACAACTCGAACCCAGCGTCCTCAAGGCTTTAAAAATCAGGTAAATAGTGACGATGTTTATATGATTTATCCCAATGATGTTGTTGGCAATGGCACTAACTTATATAGCCCGTTTATTTTGCCGTTTGTGGGCTATACAAAAATGGTAGAACATAAAAAAGCCTGGTTACGAGATAAACTGGATTTACCGCCATTGGATGAACGAATGCGAGAACATAATGATCCGATAGGACGCTCTCAAGGCTTGATGTTGACTCATTTAGGTTGGGGAAAAACAGAGATTACAGTTGGTACTTCTGAAGATCAAATTGCCATAGCTGCGGGTAAATTAGTTAATCAATGGCGCTCAGATGGACGTAACTATTTTCAATATCAATCAACCACTCTAGACCGACAAAAGTTTACCATTTATTCGGGCAAATATGCCGTTTATCGTAATGAAAATTATCGAATTCCGATTGAAGTTTATTATCATCCTCAACATCAACAAAATGTAGAGTTAATTGCTGAAGAGGTTGGCAAGGCTTTAGAATTCTATGAACAAAAATTTGGTGATTATCCGTTTGAACAAGTTCGAGTTGTAGAATTTGTGTACTATGATGGTATGGTATTTTCAGAAGGGGGTGTCATTGGAATTCCTGAAGTTTTAGTCTGGAAAAGTGAGGCTCAAGGACTGGGAAAAGAAAGTATTATTGATTGGGTAACTTATTTGTTTGGTTATTCTTGGTGGGAAGATCAAATTATTTCTGCTGATGTTGCGGGAGGAATGACAATTCGAGAAGCTTTAAGTTCTTATGGAAATCTACTTTATCAACGATCTCGACGAACACCACAGGAACAACAGCTAGCACGACAACAATTAATGCGAGATTACTTTCGAGATTTAGGCAAAATAGACTTTAAAGAACCACCTTTAATTGATGTTTATAATGAATTACCCATTGCTCGTTTCAAGGGGGGAATGGTACTCGAACAAATTGAGAATTTAATCGGGCAAGAAGCTTTACTAACTGGAATTCAAGACTTTTTAAAAACCTATCGTTACAAGTCAGAACCTTACCCAACAGTCTTAGACTTACAAGATGCAATTCTCAAACAAGCCTCTCCTGCTAACCAAAAGATAATTCGAGATTTATTTGCTAATGTTGTGACTTATCAAGTCGGGTTAGCGGATGCGGTTTATCAAGCATTACCCAATGGAAAATATAAGATGCAACTCAAAATAGAAGCTCAACAGTTATATACAAAAAATTTAGGAGAGCAAGAATTAAAACCTTTAGACTTTCCTTTAACTATTTCGCTGCTAAATAAGGAAAAACAGCCCATTTATTCAGAACAGTATCAAATTTCAAACCAACAAGCAAGCATCGAAATTATCTTAGACCAACAGCCCACTTATGCCGCAGTTGATCGAAATTATATTTTGCCTTCTGCATTTTTACAGGATAATATTAAGCGCATTCGTCCAGCGTTATAGTGCTATGCGCTCTGGTAACGGGTAGTGGGTAAAAGTATGCTATGGAATGGTTTGATAATTTATCAATGTTCTTACTTTCGTAACCTAGCGCTATAAAAAACGAGATTGTAATTCACAATAGTGGCAGCCATGCAAAACTCTAATTCAGAGCATTCTACGCAACTTAATTCTACTGTTAGATCACTCGGTTTAGTTAGTTTATTGACTGACTTAGCCAACAAAATGGTCTATCCCCTAACTCCAGTATTTCTAACAACAATATTGGGAGCGCCTGTTTGGACAGTGGGTGTCGTCGAGGGAATTGCTGAAAGCACTGCCAGTATTCTCAAACTCTATTCAGGCTGGATGTCTGACCGCATGGGACACCGCAAACCCTTTGCATTACTCGGTTATGGTTTAGGAGCCATTTCTAAGCTGGGGTTAGCCTTGTCTAGCGTATGGGGTCATGTTTTGAGTGCGCGTTTAGTTGACCGTGTGGGTAAAGGGCTGCGGGCGGCTCCTCGTGATGCTTTAATAGCAGAAAATAGCGCTCCTCATCAGCGGGGTAAAGCCTTTGGGTTGCATCACACCCTAGAAAGCGTCGGGGAAGTCGTGGGGCCTTTTCTAGGAGTTTTGTGTTTGCAGCAATTTGCAGGTAATTATCGGAGTGTTTTTGCGATCGCCTTTTTACCTGCATTATTAGGTGTTATGGTTTTATTATTGTTGGTAAAAGAACCGAAACAGACCCCGAAACAGACTCGAAAACCACCCCAGTTTACTTTACAAGGACTCAGCCCAACCTATCGCCGCTATTTATTAGTAGTGGGACTCTTTAGTTTAGGCAACTCTTCCGATGTCTTCTTATTAATTCGCGCCCAAGATTTAGGATTTGGTGGCACACAGCTACTATTACTTTATGCTGTATTTAACTTAGTTGAAACCTGTCTAGGACTAGCCGCAGGACGTTTATCAGATCGAGTCGGGAGACGACCCTTGCTAGCAGTGGGATATTTAGTTTTTGCCTTAGTTTATTTAGGATTTGCCAGGGTTCAACAAGCCGAAATGGTGTGGGGTTTATTCGCCCTTTATGGACTGTATTCTACCTTAACCCGAGGCGTACAAAAAGCATTTGTCGTTGATTTAGTGCATCCTGAGCGACGAGGTGCAGAAATTGGTACATTCTATATGTTAGTCGGTTTAACAGCTCTGCCTGCGAGTTTAATTGCGGGTTGGTTATATTCTCAAATTTCCCCGGCCGCACCCTTTTATTTGAGTGCAATTACAGCCGTCATTGCTGCGGTTTTACTCTTTAGTATTCGCCGTCCCTCAATTTCCAATAACTGAGTCAGAACTTCCGATTTATTATCCAACTGCATACTCAGTAAACTGTCGTTTAAAAGGAGAATGAAAGCCAATTACAATATCTTCTTTAGGAACTCCGAATTCTACGAGAATTGGCGCGATATCTTGTTCTGTATTATTTTGTTGAATGTATATTTTGCCATTAATAATATCAAGATGGAGAATAGACCCATAAATTTAATGTTTTTTTACCCAACCCACTTGTAGCAAAAGGTAGTGATGGCGTTCAAGATCTATAATAGTTTCTATAGGAACAGAACCTAAGCTATGTAACGAGCGCTTGCTCAAGAATGATTGTTTGAATAATTTCACTATATGAATGCTATTGCCATCACTCTCAATTCACCTAATATTATTTAAGTATACTTTTATTAACTGAGTCAAATTAATGACAATCAATCAAAATATTACATCCAATTCAGACCACCTTTCTCAGGCAAGGCGATCGCTAGCAAATAGTCGATTTTGGTCTGGCACACTTCTGGGTGTGGGTGTCGCCAGTAACGTGATTTATGCTCATGCACCCCTAGCAGCCTTTGCAGCCATGAGTGGGGCTACACTGTCTCGACGACGCGCTGTGAGTGTAGCGTTATTCATCTGGTTTGTCAATCAAACCCTAGGATTTGGACTTCGGGGCTATCCTTTAACTCCTGTGGCTTTTAGCTGGGGGATATTAATGGGAATGGGTACATTGTTAAGCGTCATTGTGACCAGTTGGCGACCTAGTAGGATGAATCAGAATTCTTGGGTGGGGTCTGTAGGTGGAATGGCGATCGCCACTGTGTTAGGATTTGCTATTTATCAAAGCTTAATCTTGTTTGCTTTTCCAGTATTAGCAGAAGGGCATTTAATGGGTTGGGAAATTGTAGGTCAGTTATTTGTTAAACATTTAACGTGGGCTGGCGGAATTACAATTGTCCATAGCCTACTACTTTGGCGCACTGTGAAGCGTCCCCGGTCTGTGATTGAATCTTGAACATCTTGCCATGACTGACTTTTCTCCCTGGGTAACGCCACTAAATCATCGCACTGTTGAACCGCTCTATGGGGGTCAGAAGATTGAATATGAGGATTTTCCCTGTACAGTTGATGTCGTCGGGCCATTGCTATATACCCTATTTCAAGAACGTTGGCAAGAGGTGCAAATTGGTCATGTGGTTGAAGGTAGTGTGTTGGAGTTGGAATTTCTGCAACCGCCCAAAATCTTCATTCTGTACGATGGCTACTTAACGGTGGTCACCGAAGCATGGCATCTGCATCTCTGTGTCGAAGAACATCTGGGCGGGCCTTTGTGCAAAACTCCTCCAGAATTGCGACAACAGCGTTTAATTCGTCGGGCGGCCCTGTATCGTCGGTTAAATGAATCCGATCAAGCTCGCAGTTGGGGGATTCAATTTTGGAATGGGGCAGGAGAAAAGATGATGAATCTATTTTTGCCCAATCCGTTTCTGGGAGAAGACGAAGATTTATTACCTGTGGGGAAACCTCAGCTCGAAAAACTGAGTTTGTATGAAGAATTGCGTCAGATTTATATTTTAGGAAATTCTCCTATTCCATTTGATCGCAACCCATTGAAGCGTCCTTATATTTCTGTGTGTCGGTCTAGTCGATGTTATCCGTCTCGCAAGTGGCAACCGATTTATGAAGCATTACAGGAAGCTGTGGCTGAAGCTGGAGTCGATGTCACAGTGATGAATGCAGGTTGTTTGGAAGTGTGTAAACTCGGCCCAGTTGTGTTTTATTCAGGCGAACGCACTTGGTATACTCGCGTTACTCCCGAAGTTGCCAAACAAATTGTACAGGAACATTTAGTCAAGGGTAAAAAGGTTAAATCTCATCTTTATCCCCCAGAAAATAGAGAATAATAATTGTGATTGATTTTTTTTAGAAAAAATGGCAAAAATGTAGTATACTTTAAATCAACTTAATCGGTTCTAGTGGGGATCATCCGCTAGAGGAAACGGGGAAAGTTTGGTGAGAATCCAGCGCTGTCCCGCAACTGTGAAGCAGGTTTAACGCCTCTGAGTCAGAATGCCCGCCGATTAAAAGTCCATGTTCTATAACATCTGCGAGGTACGGATGATGGTTTATCCAGTATTTTTTGATCGACGCTTTCAATTGTATTCTGAGGGAAATTACCTGAGAAATCTGGAGTAATTTCAACTTAATTTTAATTGAGTATTTGAACTGAGCATTAGAACTAAGTTGCTGAATTTAAGTGATGCTCAATAATATTTATTGTCTGAACAGAAGACAATAACTTTTTCTACAGCGATCGCATTTAATTTGTGAGCGTAGGGTTAGCCTTTATTCTGCAAAAACTAAGGCTTAAACTACGAGTACTTGCCAATGATTTTTGATGGCTATTAGTTTCAGTTCATTACTCAGATTAATAAATTTCTAGTGCTGCATAGTGCAGTGAATGGGATCAATTTTTGCTGCTTTTAATTTTACAAAGTGGCATAAATTTTTAGACTTTTACAACTGTTAATTGAGAGCATTTCAATCATGACAATTAAAACTGCAACTGTAGGTTATCCTGGCATTGGTAGAAAGCGGGAAGTTAAGAAGGCACTCGAAGCATTTTGGAGTGGTAAATCTAATAAAGCCACCTTGCTGCAAACGGTGCAGGAGATAGAAACACTCAATTGGAAAACCCAACTCGAAGCGGGAATAGACCGTATTGGAGTTGGCGATACCAGCCTTTACGATCATGTTTTAGATTGGGCGGTACGTTTGGGTCTGTTTCCCCAACGAGTTGAGAATTTGTCTGGGTTGGATCGCTACTTTGCCATGGCACGGGGTAAAGATGGCATTCCCGCATTAGAAATGACCAAATGGTTTGATACAAATTATCACTATTTGGTTCCAGAAATAGAGGCTGATGTCAAACCGGAGGCGGATTTTAGTCAGTTTCTAGCCACGGTTGAGCGATCGCAAACGCTTCTGGGAGAAAAAGCTGTCCCCATTGTACTCAGTCCTGTGACCCTCCTGAGCCTAAGTCGGCGATCGCTGGATTTCAATCAAAACCTGAGTCAGCTTTTACCCTTGTATGTTGACCTGCTGCAACAACTTAAGACTCTGGGGGTAACTGAAGTACAGCTTCATGAACCTATTTTGGTGAGCAGTAATGCTTGTGGATTAAAAGATGCTGTCACAACAACCTATAATCAACTGGCAGAAGTAGGCTTACCCATTCACCTCGTCACCTATTTTGATGATTTAGGAGATGCTTACGGTTGGGTAACGCAATTGCCCGTAGCAGGCATTAGCCTTGACTTGACCCGTGGAAACAATTTAGATCTGCTCAAAACCCAGGGATTTCCAGCAGACAAGTGTTTGGGGGCTGGAGTAGTCGATGCCCGCAATATCTGGAAGATTCAACCCCAATCAACTTTGACATTATTGCAAGAATTAAAAACTATTGCGGTTCAGTTACGCATACAACCTTCGGCTTCATTACAGTTTGTTCCCTACGATGCCACGCAAGAAACTCAACTCCCTGAACCCTTACAAGCCGTCCTCAGCTTTGCCCAACAAAAACTAACGGAAGTAGTCTTCTTGCGTGGGACGCTGGCGGGAGAGGATACAACATCCCAACAAACCCAACTAGAAAGTCAGTGGCAAGATTTTCTTGCCTTTAATCCTCCCAAGGCCACTGTTCAAGAGGCATTACAAAATTTGACGGCAGATGATTTTCAGCGATCGCTTTGCTATTCTCTAAGGCTTTCAAAACAAATTGAACTGCCTCCTTTACCAACAACAACCATTGGTTCTTTTCCCCAAACCCGTGAGGTGCGGCAACTGCGGGTGAAGTACAAACGGGGTGAATTGACTGAAGCAGAGTACGAAGGGGCGATCAATACTCAAATTGCTGAATGTATCAAAATCCAGGAAGATATTGGCTTGGATGTGTTGGTGCATGGAGAATTTGAGCGCACTGATATGGTGGAATATTTCGGACAACAACTATCGGGCTTTGCCTTTACGGTAAATGGCTGGGTACAAAGCTATGGCAGCCGTTGTGTGCGTCCCCCAATTATTTATGGAGATGTATCTCGTCGCTCACCGATGACGGTGAAAGAGTTTAAAATTGCCCAATCTCTGACCCAAAAGCCAGTGAAGGGAATGTTAACTGCACCGATGACGATTCTCAATTGGTCTTATCCCCGTGAGGATATCTCGCGACGGGATCAGGCGTTTCAAATTGCCCTGGCGTTGCGAACCGAAATTGCAGATCTAGAAGCAGCAGGGGCACAGGTGATTCAGGTGGATGAACCGGCACTGCGGGAAGGTTTACCTCTGAAGGTGGAACGCTGGGGGGATTATCTCTGTTGGGCCGTGGATGCGTTTCGACTGGCAACGGCGATCGCTCAACCCCAAACCCAGATTCATACTCATATGTGTTATTGCGAGTTTGGCGACATTATTCAGGAAATTGAACGGCTAGATGCAGATGTGATTTCGATTGAGAATAGTCGCAGTAATAACCGCACATTGCAGGAAGTCACCGAAGGCGGATATTCCCATCAGATTGGTAATGGAGTTTATGACATTCACAGTCCTGTAGTTCCAAATACTCAGCAGTTGGTGCAGCAGTTGAAAGCGGGTCTGGCAAATTTAGCGACTCAGCAAATTTGGGTTAACCCAGACTGTGGTTTGAAGACGCGCCGTTGGGAAGAGGTTGTTCCGTCTCTAAGAAACATGGTGGAAGCTGCCCGTCTGCTGCGTCAGGAAATTTCCTCCCAGCAGTAATTCTTAAACATTTCACCAAAATTTGAACCCAAACAAGGAGACAAAATGCAAACACTGAAAGCACTTCAGAAAATCACTTTCACCGGAATTACCTGTCTGCTCACACTAGCAAATGGTGAGGCGTTTGGCGCTAATTTTTCGGGGTCTACCTTAGATCGGGGAAAAATTGATTCTGGAATTCCCGGATTTGTCGGTGACGATGGAGTGGGCAATATTACCCCGAACAATAGAGTTAATCCTGTTTTTGTTGATTGGGCTAGCGGATACATCAATTACCTGCCTACTGAGGGGGTTTTAGAACAGTGGCAAACTCCTGAAAAAGCCCTGGGCGAGGTGAGCGGTATTTCTGTTGACATCGTATCGTTAGGAGAACTCACCCCAGAGCAAATTAATTCTAGTGTGAACCCTGGTGAAATTACATTAACCTTTGATCGAGCGATTGGCAACGGTGAAGGGGCAGACTTTGCTGTGGGGTGAGAATGGGTTTGGTTTTGCGGATACGGGTAAGCTTTTTGCCAAACTGGCTTATGTTGAAGTGTCAACGGATGGGGATAACTTTGTACGCTTTCCGAGTATTTCCCTAACGCCAGATCCTCTCGATCCCATCGGGCAAATTGATCCGAGTCAAGTTTATAACTTAGCTGGCAAGCATATTAACAATGGAGTTGTGATCTTTGAGGATGAGTTTTTACAAGCTTCCTGGGGAACACCATTCGACCTAGACGTGCTGAGAGACATTGCCCAACAAGACTTAATTGATCTCAACAATATCAATTTTGTGCGAATTGTTGATATTCGGGGGAATGGGGCATTTACGGATGCTGAAGGGAATCCGATTTATGACCCTTGGCGATCGCCCAATTCCAGGGTCAGGCGGGTTTGATCTCGAAGCCATTGGCGTGCTTAATGCTGAAGCTATTGCTGAAGCGGGTACGGTATTGGGAATTTTAATCTTTGGCCTTTGCGGTTTATTCAGTGTGAGGAAAATCAAGTGAAGGGTTGCCGAACTTGCGCCCAGGTAGGTGGACTTATTCACTTATGAGGCGATCGACGGGACGACTTTGTTCTTTTTTGTTGAATTCTAAAGGAAGTTTAAGCCATGACATTTAAACCTCAAGCGGACTGGCAGCAGGCATTTATTGAAAGTAATCTTCTGGCTATTGGCTATAACGCTTGGGCCGGTTACCTTGCCAGTGAGCAGGGTGTGGTGGTGTGTAACCTCAATACCCCTCACTTGGGGATAACTGGAGAAACCTTTCAAGCCCATTATGTGCCGCGATCGCGTTTGGCAGCTTTTCTCAATGCTTGGCTATCGATTCCTGACACTGTGATTTTGCATAATCATCATGTTAATGCCCATATCCTCCAAGCCGTGGAAACCTATAATCCAGAAAACGATGTGATTGTGCTATTGGAGTCCGAGTCAAACGTGACGTTTTTGTACTTGCGAAATTTACCGACAACGCCCCTAATGAGCTACGAAATTGTCGGCAAAGGTTGGGAGGAATTTTACCTATCCTATTGAGACAACTCAAAGATCAGCATGGCTCAAGTTAACAATTACCAGTGATTCATCTCACTAAAATTAAATATGACTTCAGCAACTTTATTTGTTTGTTCCCTTTGTCGATTTTCTGCTACCGAAAAAAGCCGAGATGGTTTATCGGGAGGAGAGTATTTAATTGACCAACTTCAAAAGGAATTAGCGGCTCGAAATCTACAAGATGCCGTTCATCTTCAACCTGTTCGCTGTCTGGGACTTGCCACCGGACGTTGATCAGACCGAGTCGGGAGACGACCGTTGCTAGCAGTGGGATATTTAGTTTTTGCCTTAGTTTATTTAGGATTTGCCAGGGTTCAACAAGCCGAATTTGTATGGGGTTTATTTGCCCTTTATGGACTGTATTCTACCTCTCGGAGTTGGGGTCAGAGCCTGCCCCTTTAGGGGTACTTTGTTCTCTAATATAGTGTTCTATAGCATCAATAGGCGCACCTCCACAGCTAATTGCAAAATAACTAGGACTCCATAGCG
>JBARZE010000040.1:0-163259 GCA_049649525.1 Microcoleaceae cyanobacterium | reverse complement strand
AGACCCAACTGATGATCAGCCTGTAGAAGACCCAACTGATGATCAGCCTGTAGAAGACCCAACTGATGATCAGCCTGTAGAAGACCCAACTGATCAGCCTGTAGAAGACCCAACTGATGATCAGCCTGTAGAAGACCCAACTGATCAGCCTGTAGAAGACCCAACTGATGATCAGCCTGTAGAAGACCCAAGCGATCAGCCTGTAGAAGACCCAAGCGATCAGCCTGTAGAAGACCCAACTGATGATGATATCACTGACAATACAGACGGTACTGACGATGTAATTGATGGCGGTACTAATGACGGTACTGATGGCGGGACTAATGGCGGGACTGACAGCGGGACTGACAACACAGACGGTACTGACGATGTAATTGATGGGGGTACTAATGGCGGGACTGATGGCGGGACTGATGGCGGGACTGACAACACAGGTGGGACTGATGATGGTACTGACGGCGGCACAGACGGCGCTACTGATAATACAGACACCACAGACGGCGCTACTGACAATACAGACAATACAGACACCACAGACGGCGCTACTGATAATACTGATAATACTGATAGTACTGACGGCGCTACTGATAATACAGATGGAGGTACAGATGGAGGTACACATTCTTGCTGTGCCCCAGTAACTTCTTGTTATGGGTTTGAACCGACTGCATTGCCTCCGATAAATATTGTTGTCGAGCCGAATATTGTTGTTGAGCCGAATATTGTTAACGAATATAACCCTAACAATAGCAATCAATATAACCCCAATAACAACAACGACTCATCAGTTTCTTTCTCTGATGATGACAATATCTCCAATTCCACAACTATTGATGGAGACCACAATTCAGACTCTTCTGAACACACTCACAATGACGGTGCAGATGGTTGTCAAGCCAGTAACCAACCTCTATTTGACCCACTACCTTTCATCGAAGCGCCTGTCACGCCGTTATCGACTCAAAATATGATTAATGGCAGCATCAATGATGACAATCTCCTGGGAACTGCTGATGGCGATATGATTGATGGTAGTCTGGGTAACGATGTTGTTCTAGGATTAGGAAATAACGATCATCTCACAGGTGGTGATGGAGCAGACCTACTCATCGGTAACCAAGGAAATGATTACCTTGATGGCAATATGGGTAACGATAGTCTCCACGGTGGTTTGGATAATGATACCCTTATCGGTGGAGAAAGCGGGAATGATGTCTTATTCGGTGATGCGGGTAATGACTATCTCCATGGTCGTAACGAAAATGACTGGTTAAGCGCTAACGAAGGGAATGATACGCTGTTTGGTGGAGAAGGCAGCGACACCCTCCACGCCGGACAGGATAATGATGTCGTCTTCGGTAACTTAGGAAACGATGTTCTCTACGGTGACCAAGGCAATGATACCTTAATTGGAACCAATCCAGATAGTACTGCTGCTGAAGTGGATATCTTGACTGGTGGCAGTGGTGCGGACTTGTTTGTCCTGGGGGATGTTCGTCAAGCCTACTACGACAGTCAAGGTAATGATGACCACGCTGTAATTGATGACTTTATCATCGGTCAGGATATTATTCAACTGCACGGTATGTGTTCTGACTATACCTTAGCAACCGAGGGTAACAATGTGAATATTTTGCTTGACAGTGACCTCATTGCTGTCATTGACGGGGGTGCTGGTCTCGGTTTATCTCTTAATAGTAGCTCGTTTGCCTATGATTCTATTTAGTAGATTAGGCTGAGACCCTGTCGGTTATAGTGTTTGGAATGATGCGGTCGCTTCTTATAATAGGGCGGTCGCTTTCTGAATTTCATGCAAAATAATCATAAAATAAAATAGCTTAAAGATCACTATCCTATTACTTCTATTGAACTTTTGTCTGTTGAACTTTGGGGACGGCAAAGCCAAAATCAGTCGGGGCAATGGGTTTAATATAAGGATCGTGACCTCCCACTTGGTTAGTCCGCAGTAACCATAAAGAAGCACCGAGTTGTAAGAAAATCATTGCTAATTGATCGTTTGTCCAACGAGGAAGTAATGTCCGCCAACTTGATAAAATCATCCATAAAGTTTTGCCTGGAGTTTCGACTGGAAAGCCGCCTAAAGTTGGTTGATTATATCGCCAGTCCGATCTCACTTTTCCCATCGGTGTCAGATAATTTTCTAAACTTCCGAGTAAATTACCCAGTTGAATAAAGCGTTGAGTTTGTTCATGACGGGGATGTTCTCGTAACCATTTAACAATTAATGGATTCAATTCAAATTGAGCCGTCATTCGACGTAATGCGGTATAAACGGCTTGTCCAGAATCTTGTACACAGGAATTAATCGGGCTTACAAATGTTGTTCCGTTACCATCTCCAATCCGGTATCGTGCAGCCATTACATCTAATTCTTGAATCACATAAGATAAAGGAGAAAAATGAATCCCGTTAAAGTCATAATCTTCTGTTAAAGGGGAAAATTTAACAATAATATCACTGGTCGGACGAGAACCTAGCCAACCCCATTGTCTGTCTCCTAAATAGCGCTCCCAGTCTAATGTTCCGGCAATAATTCCATCAGGATTATGAGTATAAATTTGACGATATTCTATGTCGAATCGTAATTGTTGGGTTAAGGCATCTTGCACCACTTCAGCAATACCAAAAGCAAAATGACCGAAAAAGATCCCTAAAGGAGAAAACTCCGCTTTTTTTCCACCCATGCCTCCATATAAATGGAGTAGTAAACCGCGATCGCCGAGTTTCCATTGAGAATTATGTAAAGCTAATTTATCCTCTTTTTTCCAGGGATTTAACTGTACAGAATAGGCTTTTCCTTGATTTTTAGCGACATTATCCCAATAATGATAATTAATGTAGTTAATCGTTGCTTTTTCACCGTAAATTACCCGATCGGGATGCAGTAAAAATTGTTTATAGGGGGCGATTGCTTGTACAACAAACCGATCATTCATATTTTTCGCACCATAGATATACCAGCCCGATTCATTAATGGGAGAAGACTGAATTCCTGGATTATAAGAAGGAAGTACACCGTTACGATTGGCAATGACTGAAGGAATATAAATAATTTCTTTTTCACCTTCAAATCGTTGAGTTGGAGAATGATAATGACGAACTAAAAATAAATCTCCACCTAAAAATTGAATGATTTTAACCAAAGCATAAAATCGACCTCGAATTTGAATCGGTTCTCGTTGAATATAAACAGTGGGTCGATCTAATCCGTTGTCTTCTATCCGCAAAGGTTCAGGCAGTTTAACCACAACATCATCATCAGGATGTGCCCCGGCTAAAGATTCTAAAGGATCGACTTCTAACCAATTATTAATCCGGCAGGGATGAATATTTCCTTGCTGCTGACTAACATGGGCTTGGTCGTTAAACTTAACAGTTTGAGTCACTAATTCAACATAGGTTTTAACCTCAGTTTTGTTTTCCCAACGTAAGTTAACAATTTGTCCAATTCTATGGTAATTTGTTGCATCCGTATGATAAATTTCAAATAATACACCACGAACCTGTTGACGTTGTTCAGGTTGAGGTAAAATTAGCCGACCCATCCAAGTCCCAACCGGCTGGTAATAGTTTAAATTAATCGATTGATTAATCGGATAATAATTGAGTTGATTAAATAATGCCGCTTGATATCGTTCGTAGTTACTAATGCTTCTAAAATCATCTGGATTTAATCCTGTAATTTCCCAATCTTTAGCTAAAATTGCGGTGATGATATCAACGGTTTGCTGCAGAGGAGTCCGCCCATCTGATAACGTTATTTCTTCTCCCATTAACCCTGTCTCTCCGTTGTGACCCACTGGCCCTAAAGAAATAAAGCTAATTTTGCCGCGACGTTTAGCCCGATTCCAATTTGATAAAACCATCATTGCCCAACGTCCCGGAAATACAACAGGCCCCAAACGTTCAATTAAGTCTTTTTTTCCGACTAAATGATAGAGACGTTCAATTTGTAAAGTGCCCGTATTACCACTCATTACCCCGGCTAAAGAAATCACGTCTATTGGGGCTTGTAGGGCGTGTTTAAGATATGAAACTGCCCCCATTGACATCTGTCCGCCACCACTATAACCGATTAATGTTACAGGAATTTGACTGCCAATGGGATAACCAAAACTGACTAAACTATCTAATAAGACTTGGGCCAGGGCTTGATTTTGAATCGGGCCATAACGTGGATCGGCTGCAATTGCAACCGCAACAATATTGCGAATATTAATAATTAAGCTAATAGGATGACTCGGATTTTTCTGGGCAAGAGATGCAATAATTTTCCACACAAAAGCCAGGTGACGATCTGCACTTAAGGGTCGATTGTTAATTGAATAAGGCATAATCCCTTTAACAATTAAAATGTCATCGGGAGTAGATGCGGCTAGTTCATTTAATAACCGTTCGACTCGCGGTAAATAAGTAAAAGCGCCTTGATTAATCCCATCTAAATAAATCACATAACGAGAAGCAGCAGTTTGTTCAGGCAGCGGTTTTACAGCAGTCCCTTTATACTTTACAGGTTCCGGTTCATACCAGCCTGCCCACCAGGTTAATGCTTCTAGAGGAGTAAGTAAAATTGAACAGAATAAGGCAATTACACTAACACCGACTAAATCAATAATTAACCGTAATGTTTGAGTGAGGGCTTGATACCAAACTGTAATTCCATTTTGCCCAATTGAAAAAATAATTATTAGTATAAAAGTGACTAATCCTAAAGCCACGAATTGCACACCCGATAAGGATTGATGGAGTTGAGGTTTTGAAGTTTTCGCCTCAATCCAAATTTCATTACTGACGGCATTAACAGTTAGGAGATTGCCCTGCATCAAGATATTTTCTAGTTCTTGTTTGTCTGTAATTAGAACTTTTCCGGCGGCTAAATTTTTCAGCCATCTTCCGATAACTAGAATCGGGCGACCAATGGTTCTTTGTAGGGCTTGTAAAACAACCCAACCCAGACCGGCACAAGCAAACGCACCCCAAGCATTGAGATCTGTTAATACCTGTAAGCCTGTAATTTCAGCGAGTAATGCCCACAATGATAATAAAATATAAATGGGAATTCCGATATAAGGAAGCGCGACTAAAAAACCCAAGATTAAAGGGGCATAACTCAATCCTAAAGTTCTAAAAATAGTGGGATAATCTAAGTTATAATTAAAGAAAAAATTAGCAACTAATCCAATACTCCCTGCCCAAAAAACATAACTGAACGTGAATAAAATAGATGCAATCCCTAAACTTATAAAAAATCCCTTGGGCTGAACCCGATTGAGAAACAAAACAACACACTGCCCAACAGCTTGCGCTAAGCCTGCAATTAATACAATAATTAATGCAACTTGGTTTCCTTGGGGTAAGCTATTAATCCAGTTAAATACATCTGAATTGAGTGTTAATGCACCCCAAACTAAATCCAAAAATTGATTTAAGCCTGTTTCCATATTGGGTTTGTGTGTTGATAATTTGTCATTACATTACAGTTGCAACACGCTGTGAACCCTTATTCGTCATTCACTACAGTTGCACATCTGAATTTAGCGATATCATGGGTGATTAATTCTTGGGTTTTGCGACTTCTACTTTCAATTGATTTATCATAAATCAGCGATGACTGATAATTTTATCTTTCTACTTCAGAGTCTCGTTCTAAAGCAAACTGAATCAGTCGATCGACTAATTCGGCAAAAGAAACACCGCTAGCTTGCCACAATTGAGGGTACATACTGGTGGCGGTAAAACCAGGAAGTGTATTAATTTCATTGATGAAAATTTCTCCTGTTTTCTCAACATAGAAAAAATCAACTCGCGCTAAACCCGCAGCATCAACAGCCAAAAATGCCTCAACGGCTGACGCTTGAATTTTACGAATAATTTCCGGGTCAATTGGGGCCGGAATCAACCAATCCGCTTTGCCTTCGGTATACTTAGTTTCATAATCATAAAAATCACTCTCATAAGTAATCTCTCCCACAACTGTTGCTTTGGGATAATCATTACCCAATACGGCACATTCTAATTCCCTCGCTTCGACTCCTGCTTCTACAATAATGCGTCGATCATAACTGGCAGCATTATCTAAAGCGCTCTCCAATTCTGAACGAGATCGGACTTTGACGATACCCACCGATGACCCTAAATTCGCGGGTTTAACAAAACAAGGATAGCCTAACTCCGCCTCAAGCCCGTCGCATAACTTCGGAAACACACAAGCATTCGACCAAATCTGCGATCGCGTTACGGCTTGATACTTCACTTGTGGCAGTCCAGCCTGAGAAAAAGCCATTTTCATCGCGATTTTATCCATTCCCAGGGCAGAACCCAGTACCCCTGACCCCACAAACGGCTTTTGCATCAAAGTCAGTAATCCTTGAACGGTTCCATCTTCTCCATTTGGCCCATGTAAAATCGGAAACCAAACATCAATCCCTCTGATATGAGTCTGTTGTGGAATTAATCCGGGATCATCACTCACTGCCGCCATAGTGGGCTCGATTTCGGTATCTGATCCCGGTAAAGGTAAAGGTTGACCAGAAGCGAGTACTTGGCTAGACTGACTTAAAGTTTGCCAAGTCCCATCTTTTTGAATGTAAACTGGGAGGACTGTATATTTAGTTTGATTGTCCCCTTCAGATAACGCTTTTGCGATCGCTTGGGCTGAACGGATCGAGACTTCATGTTCCCCAGAACGTCCACCAAACAACAGACCGACCTGTAACTTAGTCATATCACTCTAATTCTGCACACTATGTTTGATTACTATATCAGACCCAATGAGGCTGTGTAAGCTTATCTTAGTCTTCTCTGTTTACTGATTTTACTCTGTTTGACTTGCCATCAGATTTACGACTCTCTGAGGTGAGTATTATTTCAATAATTCACTTAACTTCTCCGGGTTTTTTCAGAGCCGTTTTGTCGATTAGTCTATCTTTTCTCCGTGAAATTAACTATTGATGATGGATTTTAGCAGTATTTTGTCACTTTAAATTAATCTATTCGATTAGCTATTATTGTCGAGATTCAGTAATAATACTGAGGGTTAATCTGTTTTATTAATTCTTTTTAAACTCTTGTGTTTTCAATTTAGAAGTGCTAAGCTAATTTGTAAGTTAAGCGCCGACAGTTAGAAGTAAAGAATAAAATACTCATATTCTTTATATAACTGTTTTTAAAACATTCTCGAATTAATTCATTATTTGTTTACACATCCTCGATCCGGCTCAGGTATCAAATAGTATGTCGTATGATAAAACATTAAATACTAAATGATACAATCTAATACTCTACCATTGAAACAATATTAAGCTGATGATTAATTCAGCAGATTTACAAATTGTATTCAATTTATTCTGAGGGAATATTTCTAATTTCGGGTGCGCTAAGTATTCTGAGTCCAAACAAATGAAATCCAAAATCAAACTAAATAGTAAAACTTGGATTAATCAATAACTCGGGGTGTGGATTGAAGTCAGATTAAGGCATAGATTTCCTTAGATCTGAGTGTAGTTAAAGTCAAAGATTCAACTCATAATTCTATGCTCATTAGATTGTGAGATCTAGCTAAAGGCAAACCCATGAAAACACAGAAGCTTTATCAACAAGGTTTAATCAAAGCAAAAAAAGGAAATTATCGAGGCGCATTAAATGATCTCAATCAAGTGATTGATCGAGATCCGCAATATGCGATCGCCTACAGTAACCGAGGGTTATTATATTATTATTTAAGAGATTATAAAAAAGCAGTCAAAGATCTCAATCGAGCGTTACGAATCGATCCTAAGTTACCAGATGCTTATCTAAATCGAGGAAATGCTTGGCGACATTTAGGAGAAACTCAAAAAGCAATTCAAGACTTAAATAAAGCACTAAGGCTGAATTCAAAGAGTGATGTCACCTACAATAACTTAGGGTTAGCTATGGCTCAGATTGGAGAGTATGAGGCAGCTATTGATTATTATAACCAAGCGTTAAAGCTGAATTACGAAAATTACAAAACCTATTATAATCGAGGACGCGCTTACTATCTATCGGGTAAAAAAGAAGCAGCCGTTCAAGATTTTAATCAAACTCTGAATTTGAGACCCAACTACATTAAAGCTTATTTAAACCGAGGACTTGGTGAGGCTCAGTTAGGAGAAACTCAAAAAGCAATTAGTGATTATAATAGTGCTTTGCAGATCGATCAATACAATGTTTATGCATACTATAATCGAGGTTGTGCTTACTATAGTCTGAAACAAATGCAAGCTGCAATCGATGACTTTGATCGGGCAATTGAACTCGATCCAAACTATATTAAAGCTTACTTAAACCGAGGCTTAGCTCGCTATAAAATGGGCGATCAAACCAGTGCAAATAAAGATTTTTACCATGTCATGTGTGTCAACGCAGATGCCTATGTTTACTATCAAGCCCAACGCGGTAGCTCATCAGATCAAAGCTATTCTAGACAAGCGCCTCAGGTAGAAGTGCATCAGAAGAAAGGGGAATACTTCTACACCACGTTTCTAAATGGGATATGGGATACAGCCGATTTAAATCAACGAGAATCTACAATTTGTGAAGCTGAGTTTATTAACCATTAACTTACATTATTCAAGGGAGTTGTAGCGCTACGCGAAGCGTCAGAAGTTAAAAGTAGTATTGAACAGACTTTTAGCAGTTGTGAAAGTCAATGGCATAGAACGTAGTGCTACAGTTGGGTAAGAGTCTATATCAAGTTAGAGAAAAGTCTGCCTCAAGCTTGAGCAGGTCGTCCTAAAGTCGTAATATAAAGTACAGCCTCATCTGCTGGGATGCCTAACACGTCGTTGACATGATCGTCGAAAAATCCACCAATTCCACTAACCCCAAGGCGCAGGCGAATTGCTGCTAAATTGAGTCGTTGGCCTAAATGACCCGCATCCATGTGTAGATAACGATAAACGCGATCGCCATATTTTGTCACTGCTTTTTTCAAGTCAGCAGTATGAAAAACCAAAGCGCCTGCATCTCGTCCCAGGGGTTGCCCCAAACAAAGATAATGTAGTTCTCGACGGAAGTTTTTAAAGCGAATTTGCCTTAATTCCTGGGCTTTGGGCGCATAATAATAACAGCCTTCCTCTAAACCATCGACTCCAGAAACCGCAATAAAAGTTTCAATCAAATTTAAATCAAAGTAATCCGGCGCACCATCTAATTCTTGATGAATATAGTGGTGGGGTTGATAGGTGAAATCTAAGACAGATAATAACTCATTTAAGCTCAAGTTGGCCCCGGTGTATGCCCGAGTCGAACGCCGCTTGAGAATAGTCCGACTAATGCCTTCTTTATTTCCCCAATCAATCGAGGGGTTAACAGTCGAAACTTTTGTACAGAAGGGAAAGTTATATTTATCTTCCGGTGTATCATTAGTTTGAATCGATTGCCAAGCCGGAACCGCATCAGGATTATTATCGAGTTGAGTCGCTTGATGCAGATATTGCAGCAGTTCCCCATCCGGTAGAGTTGGATAATCGGTTTGAGTCGAAGAAGGTAATACGGTGGGCAAGGGGGGTAAATTTTGGTCTAATTCTAAGCTGTCGGCTAAAGCCGCAACGGCGACGGCTCCCTCCCAACTGGGGTCGAGATACAGAAGTTGATTCAAAGCAGCATCTGCAAATCCTCCAATTAAGCAAGGGCGATAATCATTTAGGGATGCACCTAGCTCTAGATTGCCCAGTAAATGCCCTGTATCAAGAAAAATACGACGATAAGCCCTATCCTGGTAGCGCCAAGCAGAACGGAAAAACACGGCGGTGGTGGCGATCGCTAAGTGAGTATTTTCTAAAGCCGGATGCCAAAAACAAGCTTGTTGGAGTTCGGGCCAAACATGACTATCCCAAAATTGTACGAGGGAATGGGTCACAGATTGATAGTTGTACAAGCCAGCAGGTAAAGCCGTTGTCCCTCTTGAGATTAAATAAAGTTCTGCCGGGTACAGTCCACCTGCTGAGGGGGCAGTTCTCAAGTATTGTACCCCAGCCATGGTTGGCAGTTTAGCCGTTAAGCCATAGGTATGAAGCAATAGGTCAGACAGTCGTTGCAGTTGTCGAGTTTTAGGATCATTTGACCGGGTTTCGGAAGTCTCTGTCAGATAGGGTCTGAGATCTAGAATGGAGCCAATTTTATACTCTTTAAACGGCAGAGGTTGTTGTGACCAGTCTAGGGGCTGGCTTTTGGTGCTAATGGTTTTTGGGTTATACTTGGTGCGCTCATGAAAGTGTTGCGCGATAGAGAGAGAAGTATCTGGCATTTTCAGTGAGGTGAGTTCGGTGATCAACGATTTTCATCAAGAACGATGGATGATGGTAGACAAGAAAACTGATCGCGGATACGAGGGAGATAGAATTTGACGGGACTTTCTGAATACGGCAAGCCGATCCGCACAGCGAGAATAGAGTAATGGGATCGTGTATCTTCTATCTTAATCGGAAGCAGAGGACTGTTGTGAAAACTGGAGGGAATTTAAGTTTAAAGTTTGCCTATTTAATGTCCGACTAATTTATCTCGTAATAGTTTGATGCGATCGCGTAATTGAGCCGCTTCTTCAAATTCTAACTGAATAGCTGCTTGTTTCATCTGTGTTTCGAGCTGATTAATTAAAGTCGGAATTTCTTCTAAGGGCAGATCATCAGCCTGTACAACTGGGGTTTCAAGTTGTTGAGCATTTAGCCGTCGAGATACATCTAAAAACTCTAAAATTGAATTACTGGATTGCTTCACAATTGACTGAGGAATAATATTGTGTTTTTGATTATATTCGATTTGAATTTGGCGACGGCGTTCCGTTTCTTCAATCGCTTTTATCATACTGTCGGTTAAGTTATCAGCATATAAAATAGCTTTTCCTTGAACATTTCGGGCAGCGCGACCGATGGTTTGAATTAAAGAGCGTTCTGTCCGCAAAAATCCTTCTTTATCTGCGTCTAAAATTGCGACTAAAGACACTTGCGGTAAATCTAAACCTTCTCTCAATAAGTTGACACCGACTAACACATCAAACTCACCCTGCTGCAAAGCTTGAATAATTTCTATCCGTTCAATTGACTTAATTTCTGAGTGTAAATATCGCACTTTAACAGAACGTTCTTGCATATATTCCGTTAAATCCTCTGCCATGCGTTTAGTTAATGTGGTGATTAACACTCGTTCATCTCTTTCAATCCGTTGTTGAATTTCATTTAACAAATCATCCACTTGCCCTTCCGTTGGCCGCACAAAGACTTCTGGATCAATTACCCCTGTAGGTCGAATAATTTGTTCAATTACTTGAGAGTCAGATTGTTCGATTTCCCAATTTCCAGGAGTAGCTGAAACAAAAATACATTGATTAACTTTCTGCCAAAATTCCTCTGCTTTTAACGGTCGATTATCCGCCGCACTCGGCAAACGAAATCCATGTTCAATTAACACTCGTTTGCGAGATTGATCGCCATTATACATCGCTCTAACTTGAGGAACAGTAACATGAGATTCATCCACCACGAGTAACCAATCATTCGGAAAATAATCAACCAAACAGTCCGGTGGTTCCCCTGCATCTCGTCCGGCTAAATGACGAGAATAATTTTCTACACCATTACAATAACCGACTTCTTGGAGTAATTCTAAATCATAGCGTGTTTTTTGTTTTAATCGTTGCGCTTCTAACAGCTTGCCCGCACTTTCTAGATCATTTAATTGTAATTCTAATTCTTGATGAATGGCATCAATAGCTGCTTCTAACTGTTCAGTCGGGGTAACAAAGTGACGAGCAGGATAGATATTTAAAGAGTCTACACTTTGTAAAACATGACCTGTTACCGGATCGACATAGCGAATTGCATCAATTTCATCTCCGAAAAATTCAACTCGAATAATTCGATCTTCATAAGCAGGTCCTATTTCTAAAACATCTCCTTTTACTCGGAATCTACCCCGGCTTAATTCCACATCATTTCGATTATATTGAATCGTTGCTAAATCTCTCAACATTTGCCTTTGGTTAATCTCTTCTCCCACTTTTAATGGAATTGAAGCTTTAAGATATTCGGCAGGCATTCCTAACCCATAAATGCAGCTAATAGAAGCCACAACAATCACATCACGTCGTTCAAACAAAGACCGAGTGGCGGAGTGACGCAACATATCAATTTCATCATTAATTGAAGCCGTTTTTTCAATATAAGTATCAGTTACGGGGATATAAGCTTCAGGTTGATAATAGTCATAATAACTAATAAAATATTCTACCGCGTTGTTGGGAAAAAATGTCCGCAGTTCATTGCAGAGTTGAGCCGCTAATGTTTTATTATGTGCCAGAACAAGTGTTGGTCTACCGACTTTTTCAATGGTTGACGCAATGGTAAATGTTTTCCCTGTACCCGTTGCCCCCAGAAGGGTTGTAAAGTGATGATTAGATTGGATACTTTGAATGAGTTGATTAATTGCTCTCGGTTGATCTCCTCTCGGTTCAAAGGGAGCATTGAGTTGAAATTTAGCCATGATTAAAAGGTTAAATTAGTCTAAATTTTTCAAATACAAATTATTAATATTGTATCATATTTTTCATAAGAATTAATCTCTTCACCCTGATAAAATCAAATGAAAATGAATCAAATTAACTCTCAGCAATTTTTTTTAGGTTGTGCCGTTTGGGCATATAAAAACTGGGTAGGCGATCTATTTCCCGCAGGTAGCCGCCCGACTGATTTTTTGTCTTTATATAGTCATCGATTTACAACCGTAGAAGGCAATACTACATTTTACGCAGTACCCGATCTCAAAACCATCCATCGTTGGAAAGATCAAACCCCCGCTGAATTTAAATTTTGCCTAAAATTTCCTCGTAATATTACTCATAAAGGACGTTTACAACCTCAAATTTCAGCCGCCTTAAACTTTCTCGAAAAAATGCAAGGTTTAGGAAGTCGCTTAGGGCCGTTTTTTGCTCAACTTCCCCCCAGTTATTCCCCTGAATTAAAAGAAGATTTAAATCAATTCCTAGAAGCAATATCAAATAAAAATATTAAAATTGCCTTAGAAGTTCGTCATCCCGACTGGTTCACTGAACCGCATCAAACCGCATTAAATCAATTTCTAAAAGAATTAGGAATAGGACGAGTCCTATTAGATAGTCGCCCTGTTTATTTAGGAGAAAATGATCCTCAACTTCATTCAGAACGCCGTAAACCGCAACTTCCCGTTCAGTTTAATCTCACTTCTTCTTTTACGCTAATTCGATTTATTTCTCATCCCACATTATCAGTTAATCAACCTTTCCTTGAAGAATGGCTAACACAAATTCAGCAATGGTTATCAGAAGGAACCCAAATTTATTTCTTTGTTCACTGTCCAGTTGAAGATCATTCTCCCCGCACCGCCCGCCATTTTCAAAGCCTATTAGAACAGCAAAATATATCCATTCCGCCCTTACCTTGGAATTTAATTAATCAGCCACCCACCCAGTTAGATTTGTGGTGAAGAAGGCAATAGGGAGTAGGGAGTAGGGAGTAAGGAGGACTTGGTAGACTTGGAGGATAAGGGAGGCTCAGGAGTGATGAGTAAGAAGTAAAAACCCTACGTGAAAAGCGCACACGCGCTCGCGAATGATTATAGTTATAAATCCTACTCAATTATTCATCATTCATAACTCATAATTCATAATTCTTCTGCCAATATTGATAAGCCGAATAAGCCATCGTTACAACACCCATCACAATCGCTGACTCATCAATTTCAAATTTAGGATGATGTAAGGGATAATTGGGTTGATCGCTGTGTCCAACCCCGAGACGAAACATCATACCAGGGGCGTGTTGGAGATAGACCGAGAAATCTTCTGCCCCGAGAGACGGTTCCGGTAACAGTTGAATGCTATCCTTTCCCCAAGCTTCCCGCGCTGACTCCGCCACTAACTGAGTTAACCTCGGATCATTTTGGACAGAGGGAACCCCCCGACGATAATCAATCTTGTATTTTGCCCCATACATCTGACAAACACCCTCTACAATATTTTCAATCCAACCCGGCAATGATTCGTGGGTTTCTGGATGAAGCGATCGCACCGTTCCCAACATATTCACCTGATCGGCAATAATATTAGGGGCGCGTCCACCGCTGATTTGCCCTATCGTTAACACAACCGGACGTAACGGGTTATGAGTGCGGCTAATGGCTTGCTGTAGGGTGGTAATCACCTGAGCCGCGATCCAAATCGCATCTTTGGCTTGATGGGGACGAGCACCATGTCCCGATTCTCCCATAATGGTTAATTCTATATCATCTGCTGCGGCAGTCAAAGCACCTTGACGCAACCCGATACGACCCGCAGGAATAGAAGGGAAAACGTGCACACCTAAAATTGCTCCTATATCCTTCATTGCCTCATCCGCCACCATCCACCTCGCCCCTTTGGCAATTTCCTCAGCGGGTTGAAACAGAAAGCGGACATGACCCGGTAGCGTCTCTCCTAGTTGAGACAAAATCATCGCTGTGCCAAGGCCCACCGTGGTATGGACATCGTGACCGCAAGCGTGCATAATTCCGGCTTCACGAGAGGCAAAATCAACCCCTGTGCATTCTTTGATGGGCAGCGCGTCCATATCTGTACGAATACCCAACCAGTGAGAAGCCTCAGAGTCACCTTTTAACTCTCCCACCACTCCGGTTTTGCCAATTCCTTCTTGAACATGGACTCCACAAGAAGATAATACCCCAGCAACATAAGCCGCCGTTTGATATTCTTCCCCACTCAATTCTGGATGAGCATGAATATGACGACGAATTTCAATCAGACGAGGCGCTAAAGATTCAGCTAACTCCTTGATTCGGCTCAGCATAGATACTTGTGATGTGTCTTAATATTTTAGTTTAAGATAACTTCTAAGAAATTGACACCCATTGATCGCCATCCATGACGCAATTCCCAACCCAGCCCCCCAACCCAGAGGCTAAAGAAACAACAATATCGACAGCGTATCATTTTCGTTTCAGAGATATTCTCCTCGGCGCACAGATGCTATTTGTGGCGTTTGGCGCGTTGGTATTAGTGCCTATTTTAGCGGGATTAAACCCGAATGTCGCCTTACTCACTTCTGGTGTGGGAACCTTATGTTTTCAACTCGTAACAGGGGGAAAAATTCCTGTTTATTTGGCTTCTTCTTTTGCCTTTATTGCCCCCATTACCTTCAGTATTGAACAATATGGCTTACCCGCCACTTTATCGGGTCTGGCTGCGGCGGGGGTGGTTTATTTAATTCTAAGTTTAATTATTTTTTGGCGAGGTGCTGGAATTGTCACTCGTGTTTTTCCTCCCATTGTCACCGGGCCTGTGATTATGGTAATTGGTTTAAGTTTAGCACCAACAGCGGTAAAAATGGCTTCAGAAGCGGGAGATAACTATACAGAAAATATGGCGATCGCAGTGGCGATGGTGTCTTTAATTGCGACAATATTAACAGCAATTTTATCACGAGGTTTTTTACGACTGATTCCAATTTTAGTGGGTATTCTTACAGGATATTTAGTCACATTACCTTTAGGAATAGTAGACTTTTCGCCCGTGGTTACAGCTCCTTGGTTTGAAATGCCTCAATTCACCATACCCCGCTTTAGTTTACCCGCAATTTTATTTATTGTACCGGTGGCGATCGCCCCTGCAATTGAACATATTGGGGATGTACTTGCTATTAGTTCTGTGACTAAAAATAACTATCTGCAAGACCCTGGTTTACATCGAACATTACTCGGAGATGGCTTAGCTACCACCTTAGCTGCATTTGTGGGCGGCCCGCCGAATACGACTTATTCGGAAGTGACAGGGGCGGTTGCCCTGACAAAAACCTTTAATCCAGCTATTATGACCTGGGCGGCAATGATTGCTATTTTACTATCTTTTTTAGGGAAATTAGATGCGTTATTAAAAACAATTCCAGTCCCGGTGATGGGCGGAATATTAGTGATTTTATTTGGTACAATTGTTGTGCTTGGAATTAATAGCCTTGTGCAATCTCAGGCTGATTTATTACAACCGAGAAATTTAGTTATTATGGCTGTCATATTAATTTTAGGCGTGGGAGGGATGAGTGTTAAAGCTGGAGCCTTTGCCCTCCAAGGAATTGGGTTATCGAGTCTATTGGGAGTCTTATTAAATCAGCTATTGCCTCCAGAATAAACTCATTGATTAATCGGATCATTTAAATCGCTTAAATATCGCTATTTTTCTAAACAGTAATAGCTCGAACGCTCAGAAAAATATAGCTAATTAATCTCGCTAATCTTTTATTTCAATTTGTTTGCACAGCTTGAATTTGATGTGTTATTGCTGATATTTTGGGAAGCATTTTGTAAGTTAATTTCAGTAAAATTGCCTCTGCTACTGGAGTCGGTTCCTTGGTGATGGCTTTAGCACTATAAAACACCCTTAGTAATCCTGCATCTAGATTTTTACTCATTTTAGAACCACACTAGGGTGATAAAGTTGAGTATAAACAGGTAATTTTCCTCAAGAATAATGAGTGACAATAGAAAAATTTGCCACTTTTTGAAAACCGCTTCCCGATTTCAATTTGTTAGATAAAAATGCAATTAAATAGTTAACTATTTCAGAGATTGTAAAATATTTTTTGTCTGGGTGAAAGAATGATACAAGCAGGGTAAATTAAGCGAAAAATATATATTACATTAGAAGGTAGTGTTTTACTTTCAGTCAAAGATATTCACCATCAAAAATCAAGAAGTGGTTTTTCTCTCTGCAGGTGAATTATTGGGTTAAACAGCATTATTACAGGCAGAAGTGAGCCGGGTCTTAGTCACAGTGATGGATGATTTGAAAGCAATTGCAATTGCACCGGAAACCCTGACTAAGATTATCGATCAATATCCCAAATTTTCCTAGGAAATCAATCGCTTTGTCCGGACTCGTAAACAAGCCATTCAGAATGCTAAAGCTGTTAAATTCAACTAATTTTAAGTAGAGAAAACGGAGTTATGAATGAGGGGGAGACAAAATTTTTCTGGGTTGTCAGCATAAAAGATGCAATTTTGCTCTGATTGTTTTATCATAAAGAGTTATGATTCCACAAAAGCTAAGCCTAATTAACTTTCTCAGTTATCGAGAAACCAGCCTAGATTTTACCCGACTGCATACGGCTTGTATTTGCGGTGCAAATGGTGCTGGCAAATCATCTCTGCTTGAAGCCATTGGCTGGGTAATTTGGGGCAATAGCCGGGTGGCATCTGAGGATGATTTAATCCGCCTGGGAGAGAAGGAAATGCGGGTGGATTTTAGCTTTATCAGTCATGGTAATCTCTATAGAGTGATCCGCAGTCGTCGTCGTGGACAGTCTGGGACGTTGGAATTTCAAGTGGCAGTCGATCCCCCAGAAGTGATTAATAATTGGGATGAGGTCAAGTTTAGAGTGTTAACAGAACGGGGAATTCGACCAACACAACAAAAAATATTAGAATATTTGAAATTAGATTACGATACATTTGTCAATTCTGCCTATTTGCGACAAGGACGGGCAGATGAATTTATGTTGAAGCGGGCGAGTGAACGGAAGGAGATTCTAGCGACTTTACTGAAGTTAAATGAATACGACGGGTTAGTTGAACAAGCCAAAGAACGTTCTAAACAATTTAAGCTTGAAGTTGAGTTATTACAAAAAAATTTAGAATCAACTCAAATACAACTGCAGCAAAAAGACGAAATTGCAGAAAAAATTAAGCAGCTTGAGGAAAATTTACATCAAGTTCAGACTGTTCAAACTGCCGCCCAAGAACAGTTAAAACAACTGCAAAATCAACAATATCAACGGCAAACATGGGAAAATTTACGTCAAGGACAACAGCAACAATTTCAAACTCTATCCCAAGATGATCGGCGTTTACAACAGGAGTTGAATGCGACTCAGCAGAGTTTACAAGAACTTATGGCTGTATTGCAACAACAGGAAGAAATTAACGCGGGATATGCTAAATTTCAAACGCTACAAGCCACAGAAGAAATACTATCGACAAAGTTTAAAACTTATCAAGACACAATTCAACGACTCAATCAATTACAGGAATTACAACGACAACGACTCAATCAATTACAGCAGCAAATACAAACAGTTCAAACTCAAATTAATAATTTGACGCAACAGGAAACTGAATATGAACAAATTTTAACGAAACGACAAGAAGTTGAAGCGGGTTTACAGGAATTACAAGGGGCGAGAACTCGTTTAGAACAACTGGATCAATTACAGTTACAAGTTTCACCTTTATTGCAGCAACGTCAACAACTACAAACAGAAATTGATCGGATTAAAGCTCGTTACAGCGCCCGGTTAGAAGAGTTATTAAGTTCAGTTAAACAACTCCAGTATCGCCTGAGAAATAATCAGCCGCAATTACAAGAACTATTACAGGAAACCGATCGTAAAATTGTGAGTTTAGATAATAAGAAAACCCATCAGCGCTGGGTACTAGAAAAAGGCACAGAATGTCGTAATAATTTGGATAATTTAAATTCTCGTCAGAAAGAATATGAATCTCAGTTGATAGAATTAGACCAAAAAATTGCTTTATTAAATACATCCTCACAAGGTGAAGAACAACCGCTATGTCCATTATGTAACCATTCTTTAGATGAACATCATCACAATTTAGTGGTGAATAAACATCGTCAACAGCAAGAAGAAATTAGAAATAAAATTTGGGTAATTCAGGAACAAATTACCGTTTCCAATCAAGAAGTTGAGGGATTACGAGAACAATATAGTCAATTAAAACGTGAACTCGCGCCTTATGAAAGTTTACGAGAACAACGCGGGCAAACACAGGCAAAATTAGATCGTTTAGCCGAAGAAGAATTACAGTTACAAAAGATTAATTTAGAAGTAAAAGAAATTGAAAGAGCATTACAAAGCGGACAGTATGCAGTAGAACTTTACCCTCAGCTTCAAGCTTTAGATGTTCAGCTTCAACAACTCAATTATCACGATCAAGATCATGCTTTAGCCCGCAATGAAGAAAAACGCTGGCGTTGGGCAGAAATTCAGCAATCAAAATTACAAGATGCTCAAAATAAATTAACTCGAATTCAGCAACAAAAACCAGATTTAGAACAACAATTAAATCGCTTAAAACAGGAATTTAATCAACAGCAAACTGATTCAGAATTCCAACAACAAATTATAGCGTTAGATCAAAAACTGCAAGAAATTGGTTATCGTTTAGAAGAGCATAATCAAGTTCGGATTGAACTCCGACAGGCACAGCAATGGCTAACCCGTTTAGAAAAACTGAATCAGGCGGAAAAACAATCTCCTCAATTACAACAACGACTAGAAGAATTACAGCAGTTAAAACAGCAAAAAGCAGAAAATATTCGAGATATACAAGGACAAATTGGGTTATTAGATGAACAGTTAAAAAACACCCCAGATTTAAATGAGATTATTACTCAAATTGAACAGCAAATTAAACAGCGTCGTCAACAATTGGATGAGGCGATAAGTCAGTTAGGGAGTTTGAAACAACAACAATCTTATTTAGCAGAAATTGAACAACAGCTAACAGAACAAACGGAAGAAATTAATCAAGTTCGTCGCCAATATCGAGTCTATCAAGAATTAGCCCAAGCCTTTGGTAAAAATGGAATTCAAGCTTTGATGATTGAGAATATTTTACCCCAATTAGAAGCGGAAACGAATCATCTTTTAGCAAGACTTTCCGCTAATCAACTCCATGTTCAATTTGTGACCCAACGTGTCGGGAAAAGTAGCCGTTCTTCTAAGAAAAAACCTGCTAAATTAATTGATACTTTAGATATCTTAATTGCCGATAGTCAAGGAACTCGTGCTTATGAAACCTATTCAGGCGGTGAAGCCTTTCGGATTAACTTTGCGATTCGGTTGGCATTATCTAGACTATTAGCACAACGGGCAGGAGCAGCATTACAGCTATTAATTATAGATGAAGGTTTTGGCACACAAGATGCAGAAGGTTGTGAACGATTAATTGCGGCGATTAATGCGATTTCTGCAGATTTTGCTTGTATCTTAACGGTAACTCATATGCCCCATCTCAAAGAAGCCTTTCAAGCCCGGATTGAAGTCGAGAAAACCCCTCAAGGCTCGCAGGTAAAATTATTAATGTAAACCCATTATTATTCAGTGTGAAATTGATGATAATTATCGGAAATAATCAGAGCTATTTTTCGTAAAAAACCTCCGTTCTCTATAATATTTCCTCAAATGTATAACTGCGCTATTCAATTATTGACTGTGTGAGCTGAAGTCGGTTGAGCTAAAAAATTCCGATAAAAACTCTATCTTAGAGTGGGTGGGACTTGTGTCGCTGATTCAACTCCGCTAAACTGAATGAGCAGTTCATCAAGCCTCAAAACTCAAGTGATTTCCATCAATAGTAGAATAGAATGCCACTCAAAAATTCTAAGGTTGTCTTAATTGTTATTGCGATCGCCAGTTTAGGAGTTGGAGCGATTGGGCTAAATCTGATTCGAGGTCGAGGGGGTACTTACGATCCACTTCAAAGTGCTCAATTGATTCCGCAAGACGCAATGATGGCGGTGTTTGTTTCCCCGAACTCTCAAGCTTTGCACCAACTCCAAGAATTTGGTAATCAACAAACTCGACAACTCATTACTCGAAATCTTAACCAAATTAAACAACAAAGTTTAACCAATACTCGCCTCAATTTTGATCGAGATTTGCAACCTTGGATGAGTGGTGTGATGGTGGCATTATTACCGTCTGAAGCAGAATTAGATTTATTGATGGTGGTGGGAATCAAAAATCCGTTGCGGGCTTGGATGTTTCAGCGAAAATTTGATCGCCAACCCAATTTACAGCAAATTGAACGAGAACATCGCGGCATTACTATCACTGAATATACCGAATCAGGCGATAAACGCTATTACGTTGCTGTGCTGAATTCTCATGTCGTGGTCGCCGCGAAGTTAGAACCTGTTGAACAAGCCATTGATACAATGTTAGGGCAACCCGCTTTAGCAGACAAAGCCGGAATGGTTGATACATTCCTCGAGAGCGCCGCATTAGATAACCCATTAGCCAGCGCTGTGGTATTGGAGTCTCAAACCTTAGTTGAACAACTGTTGAATTCTCAAACACCTGAGAGTGCAGGATTTCTAAACATATTATCTCAACTTCAACCGCTGCAGTCGGCGGTGATGGCGGTGGGAGTCGAGCCAGAAGGACTACGGGTCAAGGTGGTGAGTCAGTTAGCTCCACAAGCCGAATTACCGTCTCAAAACCCGGAATTGACCTCTGTTGTCAGTCGATTTCCAGACGATACGTTAGCCTTGTTTCAAGGTCAGGGAATTAATCAAATTTGGTCTAATCTGCAGCGCTTAGCAGAAGACAATCAAGAAATTGCTCAATGGACGAATCAGGTGCGCCGGGGTCTACAATCGATTAACCTCGATGCCGATCGAGAAGTCTTGGGATGGATGGATGGAGATTTTGCCTTGGGGGCAATTGCCTCGAATGAAGGAATTTTAGCCTCGTTTGGCTTGGGAGGTGTTTTACTGCTGGAAACTAGCGATCGCGCTCAGGCTGAGAATATGCTCAATCAACTCGATGCCACCATTGCCAACAGTAACCCGCCTGTTCATATCGAGCAACGCAGAATTGAACAGATCGAAGTCACAGAATGGATAGATCCCCAACAAGGGACTTTATTTGGTCATGGATGGTTAACAGATGAATTGCTATTTATTGCATTTGGTGAACCTGTTGTAGAAGTGATGACGCAGTTACCTCAATCTCCTTTAGTCGAACATCCACCTTTCCAAGCGATTAGTCAATCTTTAGCTCAACCCAACTTAAGTTACATATACTTAGATATAGAACAGTTAATTTCCTGGGCGACAGGGTATCTATTAGCGGCTCCGGCTGCGGCATTGCAACCGAATGTACTCATATTGTTAACTGCTATAGAAAGAGTAGGCGTTAGTGTGATTTACTCAGAACCCGCCACCACCGAAGTTGAAATGTTATGGGTGTTGAAATCTGTTACAAATAAGTAAGGTGAGTGGTCAGTCTCAACTAATGGGTACTCTGTTAATGACAATAAGCACAATTTTGTAGCTTAGTACCTCTCCCTATCTTCAGGGTCGCATCTTCATATTTCCCGAACTTGTCTCATCCTAATTTCGTCTAGCTAACTAAGCTTGATGATCAATAGTTACGACAGTGGCCAGCATGCCAGTTGATTTGAAAAGGGAATTCCCAACGTAAACGCTTACAGACAACTCACTTTATACTATGCGGATCTTGATTTACTCTTACAATTACTATCCAGAACCCATTGGGATTGCTCCCTTGATGACGGAATTGGCTGAGGGTTTAGTAAAGTGCGGCCATGAGGTGCGCGTAGTGACCGGAATGCCAAACTATCCTCAACGATGTGTATATCCAGAGTATAAAGGAAAGTTTTATGTCACAGAAGAGCGTAACGGAGTCATCATCGAACGCAGTTATATTTTAATCCGTGGCCCCGAACCGAGTGTGGCGGATCGACTCCTGTATGATGGCAGTTTCATGGTGAGTAGTCTATTCCAAGCCCTCAAAGGTTGGCGACCTGATGTAATTTTTGCCACCGTCCCACCCTTACTAGTCTCGCTGCCCGTCGCGTTATATGCAGCCATCTGTCGTTGTCCGGTTGTGCTGAATATTCAAGATATTGTCTCAGAAGCCGCCGTACGAGTCAAGCTACTCAAGAACGGAGGATTGATGGTTTCGTTGGCGCAAACCTTAGAAAAATTTGCTTACTCTCAAGCCGATAAAATTAGCGTTATTGCCACCGGATTTACTGACCATCTGATTCAGCACGGCGTACCTCAAGAGAAAATTACTTATATTCCCAATTGGGTTGATACCGACTTTATCCGACCGTTACCGAAACAGAATAATTCATTCCGAGCCACTCATCAACTTCAGGATAAGTTTGTTGTTCTTTACTCGGGTAATATTGCCCTGACTCAAGGCTTAGAAACCGTCATTCAAGCCGCTGCGAGTTTGAGAGATATCCCGGACATCGTTTTTGTTATTGTTGGTGAAGGTAGCGCATTGTGTCAGTTACGAGAATACTGTCATGCTTACAACGCCCCCAACGTCAAGTTACTTCCTTTTGAACCGCGAGAAAAGCTACCTGAATTACTCTCTGCTGCTGATGTCGGTTTAGTGGTTCAGAAAAGTCAAGTGACTGCGTTTAACTTACCCTCAAAAATTCCTGTTTTACTTGCCAGTGGTTGTGCAATTGTTGCCTCAGTCCCCGCCACAGGTACAGCAAAAGAAGCCGTTGAACAGAGTGGGGGTGGAGTGGTTGTCCCACCCGAAAATCCAGAAGCCTTAGCCAGTGCTATTGTAGAACTTTACAAAAATCCGAACCGAGTTAAAGATTTGGGTCACAACGGTCGTCAATATGCTGAAAAATTCTTCTCTTGTAATCAAGCAATTCGACAATACGAGTCATTATTTCATCAAGTCGTCAATCCTTCTGATAACCTAGAGCCAGTCGTCAATCCTTCTGATAGTCCAGAAGCGGTAACCCAGAACTCCGACAACTCTACATTTGTCATTCCTCATCCTCAGAAAGTGAAGAACTAGTAAAATATATCAACTCGGGTCAGTGTGTGTCTACTCGATATTAATCTCTGATAATGATTTGATTACCACTAGCAGAGAAATCACGGGAATGGCACAATATTAGAGATCATTTGAGTTAATATTGAGTGCAATTCTATGTTTGACAGTCAGCCGATTCCCGAAATTAGTGTCAAAGAGTTGGGTCAGCGTTTAACAGCAGGTTCAACAGAAAATCTACAATTAGTCGATGTTAGAGAAGATGTTGAAATTCGCCAAGCCAGTATTGACGGATTTATCAATTTACCCCTGAGTCAGTCTCAACAATGGTCACAGAATATTCAGCAATATCTAGAACCCGAAATAGAAACTTTAGTTCTGTGTCATCACGGAATGCGTTCGGCGCAGATGTGTCAATGGCTGATTGCTCAGGGATTTAAAAATGTTAAAAATATTACTGGGGGAATTGATGCTTATTCTACTTTAGTTGATACCGATATTCCGCGATATTAATCTACAGCATATTATTTGTCCTGAATCAAAATCCTCCCACCTCAACCTTAGAAGCCCGTAACTGTCCGCAGGCAGCATCTGCTTCTAAGCCCCTCGAATAGCGGACACTGACGGCAATATGGTGCTGTTTCAATGCTTTGACAAAAGCTTGGATGCGTTCATGACTCGGACGTTGATAATCTACTTCTTGAATCGGATTATAAGGAATTAAATTAACATGACTTTGGAAACCTCGGATCAAATTCGCCAGTTCAATGGCGTGTTCAGGCGAGTCATTTAAACCCCCTAACAGGATATATTCAAAACTTAATCTCCGCCCTGTCATTTTAACATATTCTCGACATTCTAAAATTAACTTTTCTATCGGATAATGGCGAGCGCTAGGAATTAATTGTTCTCGTAATTGTTGATTGGGTGCGTGTAAACTAACAGCTAATGTGACTTGCAATTGATACTCAGCAAATTGACGAATTTTGTCGGCAATTCCGACTGTTGAAACCGTCATCATTCGTTGTCCAATCCCCACATCTTGATTTAAACATCCAATAGCAGCCACAACGTTATTCATGTTTAATAATGGTTCTCCCATGCCCATAAACACAATATGACTAACTCGTCGTTCAAAATCTGTTTGAACCGTTAGGATTTGATCGATAATTTCATGGATTTCTAAGTTACGAACAAATCCCCCTTTTCCTGTCGCACAAAAATCACAATCCATGGGGCATCCCACCTGAGAAGAAACGCAAACAGTCAGGCGCTTTTCTGTTGGAATACCCACTGTTTCAATTAATTGATCGTCCGTTAATTTAAGCAGATATTTAACTGTTTTATCCGGGGCAACAGAACGATAATGAAGGCTGGAGCGACCCATTGAAACATCACTCATTTCTGTGCGCCATTGTTTCGGAAATACAGTAATTTCTGATAGCGATTTTGCCCCTTTCTGATAAATCCATTGATATAATTGTTTACCTCGATAACTCGGCTGACCTTGTTCTTGTACCCATTGAGTTAATTCTTCTAAAGATAATCCGAGTAAATTTATTTGAGTGCTTTTGTTTTTTAAAGTTGGCATTTTTAATTTAAATATATAGTGCTAGGTAATGGGGAATGGGTAATGAGTATGTCGTGACGTTGCATGCCATGTCTGTACGGGAGTTATGAGGACTTGGGAGACTTGGTAGACTGGGCAGACTTGAAAGATAAACTGTTGCGCTGTTGCGCTGTTTCATAATTCATAATTCATAATTCATAATTTATATTGATAAACTCGACGCAATAACCATAATGCAATCATAATTCCGATTAATTCAGCCGCAATTGTATTAATCATCGCTTGCATCGTGATGACATCAAAGGGAGCAATAAATGTGCGAGGATTGTAAACCGATAAAGTGGGAACTAAAAATAGCATTTTAAAGAGTAATGTTCCGATTTGTCCCAGACTCACAACCACAGCAAAACTCATCCCCACTACATTCGCCAGTAAACCAATCCAAAGACAACGAATCACTTCAGCTTTAGCCGGATGTTTATCAGATCGTGCCAACTTTTTCGACAGCCGAGTATATCGAAAACACCAATAAAGCGCAAATAATAGGGCGAGTAAACAAGCAGCCGCTAACACAATAAAAAGTACTGAATTTCCGGCCGCTTCACTATTGGGTAAATTTCTAAACAATAGTGCAAAACTTAATATTAAAATAGGAATTAATCCTAAAATGACTTGCATCCAAAAGCCAATCCATCCCCAACGTCGAAAAGCATTCGCTAATCCTTGTAAGTTTGATGAATTTGTGGCAGGTGCGGGGTTATTAGACATAACTCGAATGGCTCGTCAATGAATAGAATAATTATAGAATGAAACCCACTATATGAAATCAATCTTAGGATCTGTTGTATAAAATCAACACGCTGATTGTACAGCGTGAAACAGGGGAGTCAAGCCGATGGAAAATCAGATGCAAAATCAGGTAAATTCCCTCAAAATTTGTCAGAGAAGACGGTTGAGAGGATGGGGAGAAATGGGGGGTATTGTTATTTTCTTTTGGCTGTGGATGATTCCCTATTCGGCCCTCACTCAACAGCCCCCCGAACGTCAACCCTTTTTTAGAGAGGGATATCAGCAACTTCAACAAGAAATTCAACGCCTCGAACAGCCCTCCACTGAGCCGAAACAGGGAGTATTAACCATTGAAACGGATCAGTTGAAATGGCAACAATTTCTATCTCGTCAAGGGGGTTTTAGTATCTGGATACCCATCGGAAATTCTACAACAGAAACAAAATCTGTGACAACAACTTCCGGAATTTTAACCTTTGAGGTATGGATCAGCAATCAGCCCAATTCTCGCTTTCTTGTGGCTTATGCAACGCTAACTGCCAATCTATCAACTGAACAGACAGAATTTTTATTTGATCAAATTCGAGATTCTCATATCACAGATACAACATTGACCATTCAAAGCGTACAGCCCATTTCATTAGAACAGTTTCCGGGTGAAAGAGTGGTGTTGAAGAATACAGCAGAAGAAACTATCCTACAAATGTATCGGATTGAGGATCGGATCTATCTTTTGGGGACAACCAAGCCCCACACAATGGAATACTCCACCGCAACCGATCAATTTTTTGATTCTTTTCGACTGTTGCCATAAACCCCTCCAAAGTTAATCATTGTCCCCTGTTTTGAGGTCAGAATGAATGTGCTATTGTTTTGGCAGACTCTAATTATTTTCAAACATTAACAACAGCCTAGTGATGAAACATCACGTTTGTATTGCCATTGGCATCAATCAATATCAATTTCTCCAGCCCTTGAGTTATGCTCAACGGGATGCAGAAACAATTCAGGATGACTTAGTTACAAAAGCCGGGTTTTCGGCAGAGAAGTCCCTATTGATGAGTGATAGTTCCCCCCATCTGTGGGGAATTCCAACTTATCCCACGGCAGAGAATGTTCTAGACTGGTTAGAGGGGATTTGCCGTGAACAACTCACCCCCGAAGATACTTTGTGGTTCTTTTTTAGCGGCTATGGCATTAGCTACAATAATAAGGACTATTTACTACCGATTGATGGTAATCCCGCCAATATCGAAACGACAGGTATCCCGGTTCAGCTTATTTATGAACGCTTGCAGCAAGCGCCTGTTGAAACGGTAATGGTATTGTTGGATATTAACCGCAGCCAAGGAGCTAGAACGGGTAAAGTGATCGCTACAGAGTTAATGACTCTGGCTAAAGAATCAGAAATTCCGACTATATTATCTTGTCGCCCAGAAGATCAAATGTCTCGTGAAACCTCGGCCTTGCGGCAAGGGTTTTTCGCGGCAGCTTTATCCGAAGCCATTCATAGCGGGGAACACAAAACCATTCAAGCGCTGAGTCAGTTTCTCTCCCAGCGTCTGCCCCAATTAACAGAACAACATCTGCGTCCCCCGCAAGATCCGCTATTGGTGGTGCATCCTCCAGAAAAAGCAGATACAGTGATTTTACCGGAATATCCTTCAGCATTGGCGGCGGTTGCAAAGCAAAATGGCAATGCAGTAATGGCAGCTCATTCTAACGGCTCTCAACCCGATTCTTCTCCAGCGTCTTTGTCTGTCAATTCCGGCAAGCAAAATATCCTTCAACAGCCGACTCCTGCTTCGGTTCCCCGCAATTCAGGCTCGTCGTCTGTTCCTCCCTCTCCACCCCCGATTAGTTCTGGTCCTCGTCCTTCTAAAGATACCTCTAAAGAAGAAACTATGTCTGACGGCTCATTTATCAAACAATTGGTTTTATGGAGCGGAGCAACGGCTCTACTATTATTACTCGGAGTTTTTCATACTAATAAATCCACACTTGTGGGTCAAAATACTTCTGAGTCTGAAATTGTGGCCCCCACAGCAGTTGTGGCTTCCCCAGAAGCAGTTTCTCCTCCCCCAATTGCAGAAACGACTGCTAACAACCCAGAAATGACTTCAGTCTCAACGCAGACCACTCCAGTATCAGATGAAAATCAAGCTGTACTCAACCTGTCGAAAACTCAACTCAGCGGGGTGTCTGCTTCGAGTTTTAGTAATGCGATCGCAAGAATTAGGCAAATCCCTCAAAGCGATCCGGCTTATCCCCAGGCGGCTCAAGAGATTGAACGTTGGAGTCAGACGATTTTAGATATTGCTGAGGGACGATCTCAAGCGGGTGATTTTCAAGGCGCAATGGCGGCGGCAATGTTAGTGCCTGATGCCAGTGAAAAGATGTATCAGCAAGCCCAACTGAAAATTCAGCAATGGGACGGGCAACGCCAACAACTGAAAATTAATCAAGCGATATTGAAAGTCGCTCAAGGCAGAATTAAGCCAGGACAAGCTTCTTCTTATAGTAATGCGATTAATGAAGCCCGTAAAATTGCAGCGGGTCAACCGGGTTACCCGGCGGCGCAAACCCAGATTAATCAGTGGAGTCAGGAGATTTTCAAGATAGCGAATGCACGCGCCGAGAAAAATCAATTTGAAAATGCAATTAAAGCAGCTTCTTTAGTCCCCGAAGAAAGTTCTACCTATGATGCGGCGCAAAAGGCGATCGCTGAGTGGAAAACAAAGTAACACAGTCCAATTTCACAGTCCAATTTCACAGTCCAATTTCACAGTCTAATTTCACAGTTAATTTTCAGGGTGGCAATGTCCACCCTATTTTTACTGATTTTTCGGCTCTGCAGGTTAGCGACTCCCCGATACATTTACCTTTTTTCAGGAATCTTCACCTATCGTAGTGTAGCCCGCCTCAATTGTTCCATAAATTTTGAACTGAATCACCACCCGTCACAGTCTAAGTTAAAAGTCTGAATCAAAATCTAATGATAAAAAGTAGCCATCCTAAGTTTAGAGGGGATTTACCTCTCTCTCACAGGATTTTCAGAAAAGTGTCACATCATGTAAACAGTTGCTAATTGTGTAACTTTTTCTTGAAACTGCTTCAAAATCATTCAACACTATTCATTCAGGAGCTTGGAGTATGACATCAGGGTTTAATAGTCAACAGTTGAAACGTTGGGTATTCAACGGGATCAAGCAGCCTCGCGCTATAGCTGGGGTGGGACTAATGGTTGCAACAGTTATGACTGCCATTACCATAGTCTGGTTCTCTGGGGAAGAAACGTTAACTCAGATATTTAATCAATTACACCTATTTCAACAGTCCCCACCGTTTTGGTTAGAGGTGCCACACATCACTCAGCAGCATTTATTTTTACCCACCTTGGGACTGGGTTTGATTGTATTTTTAGTCATGAAAATTTCTCCTCAACCGGATATCTGGTCACGGGTCATTGTGGTGTCTGTGTTGTTGGCTTTGACCTTACGTTATTTTCTGTGGCGATCGCTGTCTACTCTAAATTTAGCCGATCCCCTGAATGGGTTACTCAGTATTGCTGTGATCTCAATGGAAATTGTTGTTATTTTCAGTAACAGTTTGCAGGTCTATCACAGTCTAAAAATTCAAAAACGACACGATCAAGCAGATCGAATGTCTGTTGCAGTGGTTGAGGGTCAATATCAGCCTTCTGTTGATATTTTAATTCCGACTTATAACGAACCTGTATCAATTTTACGACGAACTATTATTGGTTGTCAGGCGTTAGATTATTCTAATAAAAAGATTTATATTTTGGATGATACCCGGCGAATTGAAATGCGAAAACTCGCTTCGGAATTAGGATGTGAATATATGACTCGTCCTGATAATCGATATGCAAAGGCTGGGAATTTAAATCATGCGATTAATCAAACTCATGGAGAATTAATTACTGTTTTTGATGCAGATTTTATCCCAACCACAAATTTTTTAACCCGCACTTTGGGCTTTTTTCAAGATAGCAAAATTGCTATGGTTCAAACTCATCAAAGCTTTTATAATGCCGATCCGGTTGCCCGTAACTTAGGTTTAGAAGCTCATTTGCCTCAAGAAGTTGAAATCTTTTCTCGTCACTATCAACTCCTCAGAGATGGCTTAGAAACCGCACTTTGTTATGGTAGTTCTTTTGTGGCTCGTCGTAGTGCTTTACTCGAAACCGGAGGATTTGTTACAGAATCTTTGAGTGAGGATTATTATACCGGAATTCGGTTGTCTGCAAAAGGATATCGAGTCATTTATTTAGGCGAAAGTTTAAGCGCGGGTTTATCGGCGGAAAATATGGCAGGTCACGTTATCCAGCGGATGCGGTGGGCGAGAGGCACTTTACAAGCCTTTTTTATTAAATCCAGTCCTTTTACCATTCCCGGCTTAGGATGGAAACAAAGGCTCGCTCATTTTGAAGGAATTATTCAATGGTTTACCAGTGTTTTTCGTTTATTCTTTCTGTTGTTACCGATAATTTGTTATGTCTTTAAATTGTCTCCCATTCAAGCAACAGGAGCCGAACTAATTTACTTCTTTTTACCCTATTATTTAATTCAATTATTTACCTTTTCTTGGCTCAATTATCGGTCTCGTTCTGCCTTAATTTCGGATATCTATGCCATTGCTCAATGTTTTCCGGTTACGCTTGCTGTTTTTGCTACACTAACGCGCCCATTTTCTAAACAATTTAACGTCACTCCAAAAGGAATCGCAAATCATCAGTTTTACTTTAATCTTTCCTTAGCTTGGCCGTTAATTTTAATTTTAATCAGTACAATATTTTGTCTTTGGAAAAGCTGGAATCAACCGAGCTGGGTTTTAGCTTGGAGCCTTTATAATATTCTCATGATTAGTGTCAGTTTACTAATTTTACTTGATGTTCCTCGCTCTAGTGTGTATGAATGGTTTCAACTCCGACGAGTGACTCAAGTCAAATTTAACCAACAAATAGGCTGGGGAGTCACAACAAAGTTATCTGAAATTGGGGCAGAAATTGCTTTAACTCAACCGCCCCATCAATATGAATTAATCGCAAAAACTGAGCAAAATATCGAGTTAGAAATCACTGAAAACAATTTAAAACTAACAGGAAAAGTAATTAATTATCAACCATCTGGAGAATTTCCGATTCTCAGAGTGGAATTTGAAAATGTTACCCTCTCTCAACATCGAGAACTGGTTAAACTCTTATTTTGTCGTCCAGGTCAATGGAAAGCGCATCAAACACCCGGAGAGTTAAAATCAATTCAATTACTACTCAAAGCTATATTAAAGCCTCGGTTTATCTTTGAACGCCGTCGAGAAGATCACCCGATGTTCGTGTCTCAAAGTTAATCGGTTTAGGTGATTTACTTAAGTTTTTAGAGTAGTTAGCAGTAACAATAAGGTGAAGTAAAACTTGTTTTTTTCTCTCACCTTTTCTCACACAAACTGAGGTTTTAATTAATTTATTGTCAAAATGAATGAAAATATAAGACTGCACTTCTTCTGTGGTAAAATGGCAAGTGGTAAATCAACTTTAGCCAGAACTTTAGCCCAGGAAAATAATACAGTATTGCTTTCAGAAGATGTCTGGTTATCTCAGCTTTATTCAGAAGAAATCAATGATTTTTCAGATTATCTCAAATACTCATCTCGATTAAAAGCCGTCTTATCACCTCATATCCAAAATCTATTGTTACAAAACATCTCAGTTATTCTCGATTTTCCCGGAAATACATCATCACAACGTCGTTGGTTTCGTTCAATATTTGAGTCAGCCGAAGTCAATCATCTGCTTCACTATATTGTTGCTTCCGATGAATTGTGTAAGCAGCAATTAAAAATTAGAAGTCAACAGTTACCCCCAAATTCTGCATTTACAACAGAGGCGGAATTTGAAGCTATCACTCAATATTTTCAACCTCCTACACCCGACGAGGGATTTAATATCAAAACATACCCACGGGATTAAATGACTACTATTCTAAATAACCTGTTTCTCTGAGAAATTGCCGCAACTCATTAAAGAAACCCGCCGCATCACTCCCTTGATAAATCTCTTGGACACGTTGCCATCCTTCCTCAGCTTCTCCTAACACTGATTTATTGGCAACATAAGCGGCAATAATTCCTTGTAAATTTTCCTCTAATTGTGCAGATTGATTTAATTCTAACCATAGAATAGCGGTTTGTTTTTGCACAATGTCAGGATAGAATAAAGTTTTATCTTGCATTTCTCCAGATTGATATTGCCAAACTTGCAAAGGTAAATGTTCAGCGGTTTCGCTATTGTAATTCTGACTAAATCGATAATCGAAACTAATAAAAATAGGTATATCATTTGGATTTGAATTTTGTATTTGATAAGGTAACATTCCCCAAGTCTGCTTAATATCTCTATATTCACGGGCGAAAGAACTATATCGATAAATTAAAGAATAATATAGAGGTCGATTAACTGAATCTCGCCCAACAAAATCAATTAATACTTCGGCTTCGTCATCATTATCTAAGTCTATAATCTTAATATCAGTCACTTTATCTAAATTTTCTTGATTTACGGACGATGATAAAGCAATTGATTCACTCAGTCTTTCTTCTCCTTTACGGATAATTGTTAACTGTAAAACTTGAGGCGTTTCATAAAATAATTGCACTTTAACTGTCTGTGATTCTCCGATTTCGATTTGATTTTCTATATTATCTGTTGAAGGGGTATTAGAATCACTTTCTACTGCCGATATATCTGTTGCTTCAGTTGCTGTTACTGTTGATTCAGCTTCAGTTTCTTCAATTTCTGGTTGGCTTTCTGTTTCAGTATTTTCTGGAGGAGTGGATGGAGTTTCTGCAATCTGTTGGGGAACTTCATCAATAGAAACTCTAGCAATATATTGTGAAGGAATTAAGGCAATTTGTTGGGGTTTTGCTAAGGCTTGACAAACCATTGCTGCCACTTCTGCCCGAGTTGCCGTCTGATTTGGATTGAGTTGTCTGACATTAGGATAATTAACCACTAACCAATTCTCTGTGGCAGCAGTAATTGCTGTTTGAGTTGTCTCGGAAATCTCGTTAGCATCTTCAAAAATAGCAGGTAATTGTTGAATAGAAACACTCTCCGCCTGATAGTTTAATCCTTGTACTAAAGCTTCTAATACTTGGACTCGGGTCACTTCACTTGTTGGGTTAAACACCCCGGCAATATAACTAGAAAGAAAGCCGCGACGGTTGGCTTCTCGAATCGCAGAATACGCCCAATAATCACTTGGAATATCAACAAATTCTATCGGTTCTTGTACGGGTTTGACATCGGGAAAAGCTTCAGTTAAAATAATAGCAAATTCTACTCTTGTAATCGGATCATCTGGACGAAATCGCTGTTGTTCTTGATCGCCTCCGATGATATTTTTTTCTGCTAAATTATCAATACAAGATTGCGCCCAATGGGAATTAACATCAATAAATTGTGTGGTTTGTCCTAATGCTATTTGGCTGAGTTGCAAGATAATAGATTGAGAAAAAATCAATCCTACGGTTAATTTATAGATTTTTTTATTCAGATTCATAATAGTCATTATTAGAAGGCTTTTTTTCTAAGACAGCCAGATGAGGATAAAAGTTTCCCGTTTGTATTGGCTGAAACTCTAATAGTTGCAGAGTGGGATATTGATGCAAAACTCGTTGAAAGTCTCCCGACTTTTTACCGACTAATATCAGTAATCTTCCCTGGGGTTTCAAAACATAAGAAACACCTGCTAAAAATAAACGATAAAAATGATAAAAATTAATTTGTTTTCCCATGCGAATACCATAAGGTGGATTAGTCACAATTGCAGTAAAAAAATTAGCGGGATAAACTTGATTTAAATATCGTGCATCTGCCTGTTTGATAGAAATATTATTCACCATTTTTGCAGCTCTAATATTTTGTTGGACTCCGGCAATTGTTTTGATATTATAGTCACTTCCATAAATTTTATAATTTGATAAAGTGGTTGCAGCTTCCAGTAAAATTGTACCCGATCCACAGAAAGGATCAAGCAAACAATTAGAGGTAGAATTAGGCTTCAAAAACTGCAACATTGCATAAGCAACGGTGGGATTTAATGTTACCTTGGGTTGATAGGGTTTATGATAGCGGCGATCTAAATTAGATGAATGAAGCGCAATACCAACAAAACAGTGTAAATCATATAAATCTACTCGTAAAGTCAATTCAGGATATTTTAAAGAAACGGGTGTTTTATATCGTTCTACTAATATAGAACCTGCCGCTTGTTGAATATTTAAATGATTAAAATCATGATGACCATAGCGCTCGCTGGTTACCCGAAAACTACTGGCTGATTTCATCGGGAATATCTCTAGATTCAGCAGTTGATGCTGCAGAGATATTAAAGGATTTTCTGAATTTAGTGTATAGTAATATAGATGATGAATGACTTGATAAACTGAGCGTAATTGAGTGATAATCGGGATAACTTGATCGATTGAATGATTGAGATCAATTAAAACTTGTCCGCTGACATTCCAAGGTTTTATTTGAACGGCTTGAATCTTTAAATCAATTTGTTTAGCTTTCTGGCTAAATTCAGTAGCGGCAATTTCTTCTAATCCTCTATTTGTCGTTAATCGAATTTTTACCATTATGATATTTTAAGTCCGAGGTTAATAGAAGAATCAAAATACTAATAAAATGAATATTATACCGATTAGACTAAAGCCGCATCAAGATCTATATCTGAGTTTAAAAGAGATTGCAGTCACTCAATAACATTCAAGCCGGATTTATTTTAACAGCGGTGGGTAGTTTACAGCAAGCTGTTCTAAGATTTGCAGGTCAATCTGAGAGTCAATGCTTTTTTCAACAATTTGAAATTATTTCTTTAGGGGGTACTCTGTCTCACAATGGTATTCATCTTCATATCGGTTTAGCCGATCGCTGCTGGTAATGTAATGGGGGGACATCTTCAAGCGGGTTGCCTAATTTACACTACAGCAGAAATTGTCATCGGAGTCAGTTTAGATTATCAGTTTAATCGCTGTATTGACTCAGAAACTGGATATCTAGAATTATAAATTAATCACAATTTAGATTAAATAAAAAGTTAACCGTATTCTCTATATAAACGGGGTGATTGAATGAATAGACTGCAGCATTTAGATAATAGACTAAATATTATTATTTTAAATTGATCGATCTTTCCTCTCAAAAATTGAGACTTTTTACTGTCCTAAAATCATCTGTGTGTACAGTAGCGGACCGAATAATTTTCAACCCTGAGTAATAATCTGATGAAATCAAGTAGGATCGTCCTCAGTCGAGAGTGATTGCAAAGACGATCTTAAGCTAGAGGTGGAGTGAAAAGCAGACACGTTACAGTAATAGATGAGAAACGTTCCGCTGTTCTGCGGAATGTCCAAAAATTGCTCATTAAACCTTGACAAGATAACGATGTTAAAAAAACTGCACTCAACTTTTCAACCGATTTTAAAATCCTTGTTACTTCTGGCACTAGTCTGTGGACTGGTGTTAACTCAGGCAGATTTTGCTCTAGCGGCACGCAGTGGAGGCCGGATAGGGGGGGGATCATTTAGAGCACCAACGCGCACCTATGCCCCTAGTCCAAGCCGAGGGCCGGGGGGTGGATATTACGGCGGCGGGGGTTTTGGCTTTCCCTTTTTGATTCCCTTCTTCGGCTTTGGTGGGGGTTTTGGCGGTCTGTTTTCGATCTTTATTGTGATTGCAATTGCTAATTTCTTAGTCAATACCTTCCGATCTGTTACGAGTGAAACTGAGTCTGGAGTCAATACTTCCACCGTCTCTGTTGCCCGAGTCCAGGTGGGGTTATTAGCTTCTGGACGCAGTCTACAAACTGATTTAGATCGCATGGCAGAAACGGCGGACACCGGATCTGCTTCTGGACGCGCTCAAGTCCTGCAAGAGGCGACTTTAGCCATTTTAAGACATCCTGAATATTGGGCTTATGGTTCGACTCAAGTTCAACAAACAGGACTCAATAGCGCCGAAGCTCAGTTTAACCAATGGACATTAGCTGAACGCAGTAAGTTCACAGAAGAAACCCTCTCTAATGTGAATAACGATCTCTCCGGTGGCAGTACAGGAGCGCCTAAGCTTTCGGGTTCAACCACTGGGGAATTAGTCAAGACGACAGAGACAGAAAATCCGGGTGAATATATTATCGTCACCTTAGTGGTGGGTGCATTCGGTCAGCTAAAATTCCCTAAAGTCAACTCATCTGAAGACTTACGTCAGGTTGTCAGTCAGTTAGGTTCAATTTCGAGCGAACAATTGCTGGCAGTTGAAATTTTATGGACTCCGCAAGCCTCGGGAGATACTCTGAGTACGGATGATTTGTTAGCATATTATCCGAACTTGACCTTAGTATAAGCTTGTAGGATTTAGGACTAGAGGGAGACATTGCACAAGAGGAGATGGGATAGATTTTTTATCACCAAGAGTTATAATGTCGCGGTTGCCAACGATGTATATCACTCTCATCAGTGCTGCAAAGGCTTATCCGCGTTATCATCCCATCTCCCGGCTTCCCCTTTTGCTTGTTATTCCCTCTAACCTTTTGGTCAAATAAACAGATGAGATTTTTAGTTGTAGAAGATGATGAAGCTCAAGCCCATATTATTAAAACAGCTCTGATTGAATATGGATATGTAGTCGATGTTGCCTGTGATGGTGCAGAAGGTTGGAGCTATATCGAAGCGTTTACTTATGACCTAATATTGCTCAATGTTAGTTTACCGACCCTCGATGGTATTAGTCTGTGTCGTCGGTTACGAACTGAAGGCTACAATATTCCGGTGTTATTGCTAACGGCCAACAGTAGTAGTATTGGTCAAGTCGCAGGGTTAGCCGCAGGAGCGGATGATTATATTGTTAAACCCTGCAGTATTGCTGAACTGTTTGCGCGAGTTCGTGCCTTGTTACGTCGTCCGATTAATTCGGGTTCCCCGGTATTGACTTGGAATCATCTAAAACTCGATCCCAGTTCCCACGAAGTCACTTACCAACAACAGCTTTTATCTCTTTCCCCGAAAGAATATAGCCTGCTAGAACTGTTTCTCAGAAATCCAAAACGAGTACTGACTCGCAATGCTATTTTAGAGCATCTGTGGTCTTTTGAAGCATTGCCCGGTGAAGACACCATTCGTGCTCATATCAAACGACTGCGGCGTAAACTCAAAACTCATGGCATTGAGGAGATGATAGAGACAGTGTATGGCATTGGCTATCGTCTCAAACCGACCTCGTCGTCGTCGTCGTCGTCGGATTCTAAAGCAGCGCAATTACACCTAACCACAACCTCTGAAGATAATCCCTTAACGACTGCCCCCGCCCAGAGCGAATTAACCGCTATGACGGCTGCCTGGGAACGCTTTCGCCCGAAAATTCAAGATCGTGTCCGGAAGCTTGAACAACTGATAGAGGCGTTGCACAATGCCGAGGCAACCGATGTACTGTATCAACAAGCCGAAGCCAGCGCCCACAAATTAGCGGGATCTCTGGGAATGTTTGGGTTAGAGTCGGGCTATCAACTGGCTAAAAAGATTGAACAATCGATGATTGCGGCCCAAACTGAAGCTGATTTTAATTCTCATATCAGTACTGCTTTAGAGCCGTTGCCCGGCTGGATGAAACAATTGCACCAATCTCTCAAACAGCCTCCGAATTTACCTCCATCTGCGTCAATTCCCACCACATCAACGCCAACGCAAACCTCTACACCCTTAATGTTGATTGTCGATGATGATGCTGAACTGACAGAATTATTGCAAATTGAGGCGTTAGATTGGAATATTCGGGTGTTAGTGGCTTTAGATCTTAACCAAGCCCGAGCGATTTTGCTGCAAGTTGAGCCGGATATTGTTTTACTCGATTTAGCTTTTCCCAACCTGCCTCAGGGGGGACTGATTTTACTCGAAGAAATCAAGGCACAGTTTCCGAAGTTACAGGTATTGGTTTTTAGCGCTCAAGAGCAAGTCAGCAATTCTCCTATGGAGAGGCTACGCCAACGCGCTGCAGTGGCTAAACTGGGCGGCAATGCATTTTTACCTAAATCTGTTCCCGCGTCGCAAGTTTTAGAGGCTGTGCTTGATCTACTCCAGCCGAAACCCCGAAGATCTACAATTTTGGCTCTCGATGATGATGTAATTATCCTTGATTTGTTGTCCGGGTTTCTCTCTTCTTGGGGGTTAAGCGTCACTACCCTCAGCGATCCGTGTCAATTCTGGCAAACCTTGAAAGCAGTGAAACCGGATTTGTTGATTCTGGATTTAGATATGCCCCATTTTAATGGGATTGAATTGTGTCGAATGGTGCGTAATGATCAAATTTGGCAAGGGTTACCGATTTTGTTTTTATCTGCTTCTCAAGATCCAGAAATAACCCGGCAAATTTATCAAGTTGGGGCGGATGATTATATCTCTAAACCTTTTAATGAAGCTGAACTGGCCACCCGAATTTTTAACCGTTTAGAACGAGTCCAACTGTGGCGTAGTTTAGCAGAAGTCGATGCCCTCACCGGGTTAGCCAACCGCCGACGTTCGATTCAAGATTTAAATCGTTATCTGCGTTTAGCCCAACGTCATCATCAAAGCTTCTGTATCGGGTTATTAGATATTGATCGATTTAGACAAGTGAATGATTTTTATAGTGCTGAAGTGGGCGATCGAGTGTTGCGGCAATTAGGGCAACTGTTGTTACAACAATTTCGTGGAGAAGATATTGTCGCTCGTTGGAGTGGAGAAGAGTTTTTGATCGGTTGGTATGGTATGAGTAAAGCCAATGGAGTCAAGCGGATGCAGCAACTATTAGAATTAATTCGTCTCCAGATATTTCAGATCCCTCATAATATTCAACTTCAAATTACTGCTAGTGCTGGAATTACCACTTATCCTGAAGATGGTCAAGATCTCTCAACCTTGTACCGACAAGTTGAAACCGCTTTACATCAGGCTAAAAGCCAAGGACGCGATCGCCTCGTGGCAATTGAAGGATTTTTTGCCCCCCAGGATCTTCATTAACTCGACATTTCCGGATTATTGGACTGAATTTGAGCCTGTAATTCCGTTGTTACCCGCTGCCATTCTGTTTCTGCTGCTGCGAATTGTTCTGCTGCGGTCCCTGAAGTAAAACAGGTTTGTTCTGGATCTTCTCCTTCGAGGGCTGCTCGCCCCATCGCTTCTAAGGTTTTGCAAAATTGAGAAAATGTCATTGCCCCCAGTTGAGCGCTACTAGACTTGAGGGTATGAGCCGCTTCTTTGAGTTGTTTAGCATTTTGATCCGTGAGGCTTTGACGAATTGCTTCTAAGTGTTGAGGGGCTTCTCCTAAGTAAGTTTCAATCAGCATATCGACAAATGGATCGTCTTCATCATCGTATTCTCGTAATGTTTCTAGGACTTCTAAGTTAATGGCTGTGGGCATTTGATGTTGATTTAACTTCTTCTCTGTCACAAGATAACCATTTCTGTGAGTTGCGTCATTTCTATTATCATTTATTTTTGCTAAAGGTTCTAGGGCTTGGCATCGAGCCAGGGCTTTAGCCAATTCTTCCCGCCGCACAGGTTTGGTCACATAGTCATCCATACCCGCTTGTAGACACATTTCGCGATCGCCTTTCATGGCATTTGCTGTCATCGCAATAATCCAAGGTTTTCGGGGGCTGCGATCGCTGCTGGGGCTATATTCAGCACAAATACAGCGGGTGGTTTCCAACCCATCCATTTCGGGCATTTGCACATCCATCAACACCACATCATAAGACTGTCGGTGCAGGGCATCTAAGACTTCTAGTCCATTTCCGGCAATATCGGCTCGATAACCCAAACGTTGCAGTAATTTTGTTGCGACTTTCTGATTGGTCATATTGTCTTCTGCTAGCAAAATCCGCAGGGAAGATTGAGGCAGGTTACCATTGAGAATGAGTCGAGAAGATTCAAGTTGATCGTGATATTGTTGATTTAGGGTTTCATGGTCTGCAAAGATTTGTAGCAGAATATTATAAAATTGAGATTGCTTCAAGGGTTTATTAATAAATCCCGCGCAATTGACATTGGTTTTCTCAATCCGCTTCACAATATTGGTATTACTAGCATAATTAAAAATCACCAAATTTACAGGTTCATACTTCGGATTGGTTTGAAATAACTTTTGTTCAATTTGACGCAGCTTTGTTGCCAGTTTTATTTCATCCATATCCGGCAAATTAATCCCCAGAATGACCAAGTCTATCTCAGGATGAGCTTGAAACAGTTGTAGAGCATCTGTCCCTGTTGTTGCGATCATTGCTTCCATTCCCCAGGCTTTGACTTGCCGCATAATCACAATTTGATTAATATTATGACTTTCTACCACCAGCAGACGTTTACCTGTGAAAAAGTCATCCGTCCCATCAGCAATAGTCGATGATTCAATGGCCGGAACTTTGATGGTAAAATAAAAAGTTGAGCCTGTTTTATGACTCTCTTTTATATCAAATAATTTCGGAATCTTGCCAGTTTTTCCGGTCAGAATTAAGTTCTCTCCCGGCGGATCTCGTTCTACGAGGGTATGGCTGACTACCCACATTTGTCCCCCCATTAATTCACTTAAGCGCAAACTAACTGCTAACCCTAATCCTGTGCCACCATATTGACGAGTAGTAGAAGCATCCACTTGAGAAAAAGCTTTAAATAATCGATCCATTCGTTCAGGTGGAATACCAATCCCAGTATCGGCTACAGCGAATTGAATCTCGTACCATTTGCTTAAATACTGTTCGGAATTATCCAGATTTTCTGTCGGTTTCATTGCGATCGCTTCGACGGAAACAATCACTTCTCCTGCTGTGGTAAATTTAATTGCATTACTGAGGAGATTCACCAAAACTTGACGCAAGCGAGTCACATCTCCCAGAATCATATCGGGAATAGATGGGTCAATAATATAAGCTAATTCTAAATTTTTTTCTGATGCTTTGGCCGAGAGTAAATCGAGTGATTCTTCAATACAACTTCTTAATTTAAACGGTTGTTGTTCTAGCTCTAATTTACCGGATTCAATCTTAGAAAAATCAAGAATATCATTAATAATGGTGAGTAAAGCATCGCCGCTGGTGCGAATTGTTTCGACAAAATCTCGTTGCTCAGCATTTAAATTCATATCCAAAAGTAACCCCGTCATCCCAATCACTGCATTCATGGGTGTGCGGATTTCGTGACTCATTGTTGCTAGAAATTCACTCTTTGTCCGGCTTGCCAGTTCTGCTGATAGTCGGGCTTCTTCTAATGCTTTATTTTGTTCAGAGAGTTGTCTTTTACTGGCAACTTCTGCTTCTAAAAGTTTAGCTTGAGCAATGGTTAATCCGACTTGAATTGCCACATCTTCTAAGAACTCAATTTCTTCTGCTGTCCATTTTCGCATCTGCTCGCATTGATGCAGCATAATAATTCCATTGGATTTATCTTGATAGGATGTTCGGACTGCCAGCATAGATTTTAAGCCCATACGACGACACATTGGAGCAGAAGATTCTAATAAATGATCGGTAAAAACATCAGATGATACTAATGCTTTGTCTTCTGAAAGAAGCTGCTCAAAATAGGGATTATATTGCACAGAAATCTCTAAATTAAGTGTTGAATCATGTCCAGATTCTAAATATTCGGCCACACAGGACAGATGAGGATAAGGATCGGGAATATAGGTATAAATTGAACAACGATTCACCCCAAACACTCGACCGATTTGAGTTGCAGTAGTTTGAAATACTTCTTTTGTTTCTAGTTTAGAACGAACTTTTTGAGTGATTTGTTTCATCAACAATAAATGCTGATTTTCTCGCTTTAAAATAATACTTTCTTCTTCTGTTTGAATCGCACTTCCTAAATATTTGGCGATCAGTTGAATCACTTCTATTTCAGTCTGTTTAAAAGTGGCTCTTGGGGAACGACTCATAAAACTGAGGGTTCCGTATAACCGCCCTTTTACATGTACCTGAATCCCAATATAAGCTTCTATTCGTCTGGTTTTAGCGGCAGGATGATTTTTCCAGGGAGATATTTTAATAGATTCTATACAGAGAATCTCAGAGGTTTTAACCACTTCTTGCTCAAACGTTTTATTCAGAGATAAAGTATCTCCCGATGCTAAACTAAAAGGAAAATCATCACTAGCATAAGCTGCAATCACTTCATAATAATTGGCTTTAATTTTACCAAATAAACCTACATTCATTTGGAGTTGATTACAACCCATTAATAAAAGCCGATCGAGTTTTTCTGCTAAAGATAACTTGGAATGAATAATTACTTCATAAAGTTGTCGAATCGCTTCAGCTCTATCTTGCTGTTCTTCTTGAAATTCTAGTTGCTCAATTCTATCATTGAGAGTACCCGCAATCCCAATAGCATGACCTTTTGAATTTAACATTAAGCGGGCAGAAAATAACACCCGACGATATAATCTATTCTGGACAGTAAGCGCTTCAGTATGAGTGAAACCACTCGTATTATCATCACGATGATAAGCCACTGTAAACCGTAGTTCTTGTTGATAAGACTCTAAATCCCCGGAAATAATCGACTCAAATAAAATTGCACATTTTTCTTGTTCATCTGGATGAATAAAATTTAAAAATTGATATCCTAAACAATCTTCAATTGCATATCCCGTCAATTCAGTCCAGGCAGGATTTAAAAAGATCCAATTTCCTAAAGCATCGGTTTTGAAAACGACTTCATTAATACAATTAATCACATCCTCAGAAACAGGTTGGACTGGCTGTATGACAGTCGTTTCTGGCTGAGTTGGGGTAATATGGGCTTGAGTGCCGACAATTCGCACAGGTGTCCCGGCTCTATCCCAAACCGCTTGACCCCGAGTCAGCATCCATTGGTAATCACCGGATTTACAACGCATCCGATATTCTGCTCTAAAACGCTCTGTTTTTTGCGTCAGATGTGCTTTAATTTTTTGTTTAAATTCATTTAAATCATTAATATGAATTCGACTCAACCACTCTTCAATGGTCTGATTAATTTCATATTCTTCATATCCTAAAAGCTGTTTCCAACGAGTAGAATAAAAAACTTGATTGGTCTTAAAATTCCAATCCCATATCCCCTCTTGATTGGCTTCTAATGCTAAAACGGCTTGAGTGTCTGAGGGAGTCGTCAGGGGGACTGTAGAACGAACCGCCCCACTGTTAGTTCGCTTCACATCTTGGATATATTGCTGACAAGTTAACAACGTTGTATGCATCGAATGGGGAGAGAGGGCTTGTCTTAAAATTAACCGAGGAGAAATTAACCGCACGGGAGCGCTATTTTTGTCCACCACAATTAACGGTAATTGATTGTAATATTGATGCATTAAAGTCAATACTTTTTGCAGCGTGGTTTGCGATCGCACAAAAATTGCTGGGGTATTACAAATCACTTTTGCTGAAACCCGATTTAAATTTAATCCCAGCGCCTGCACTTGCAGTAAGTCTCGTCGAGTCACTACCCCCAAAATCCGACGATGGCGTTGAGTCCCATGTAGTGCAGTCGGTACAGTCGGTTGATGCTGAGAGTCTGGGGTCGTCATCACCACAGTATTGACTTTGAATTTGTACATTAACTGGGTTAAATGCCGAGCTGAGGTGTTAATCGGCGCATAAACCAGTTTAGACTCTGAGGTAGAAATGATTTGATCTAAACGAATTAAATGATCCGCTAAAGGTAAGGGGGTTTGATAGGGTGTCGGGGGAATCGAAAAAATATGTTGTTGAGTTGTCGCGTGGGAAACTTGTATTGAGGGAATGGCTGTTTGAGTCTTCTGCAGCAGATCATAGGGTGTGATCATCCCGACTAACTGCTCACTTTCATCGACAATGGGTAGATGATTGATTTGATATTGCTCGAACTTCGCGAATAAACTAAATAGGTTGGGAACTTCCGAAAGTTTGGCTTTGATCACAGAGCGGATCATAATCTGAGAAATAGCAAACCCGCGTAAAAAGTCCCCAATGGCGTTGAGTTGAATTAAATCTTGTTCTGTAAAAATACCAATAATTTTAGGAAATTGAGGAGAAAGTTTTGGAGTATCTACCACCAGCACAGCACTAGCGCCCTGACTCGCCATCAACTGAACCACTATTTCAATCGGTGTTTCGGGGGCAACGGTTAAGGGATGGCGGTTAATGGCTTGACTGATGGCAGAGACTTGCATAACATTGGCTACTCGGTATTATCAGCTCGGATATAGAGTTTTAGCGTCTTCTGAAACTCATTCTGATTAACTTTACATTTGCTCTGGGTCAGTACTGATGATATAACACACCCGAACAGACTTTAACAGCGAAATCATTATCAGATCTATTACTACCATTTTGACTGGTGAGTATCGAATTACTCAGATTTTTTATATATTGTTTGATGGTAACGGATTCTATAACAGAGCCTCTCTAATAGATTGCCCAAATTGGCCTTAAACATCATCTCTGTGATGGAATCTGTCATGCTGTTGTGTATAGGTACACCCATCAAAATAATCGGCTCACTGGGTCTTGTGGTCTCTGTTGGTTTGCTAAGTTCTGCGAGTTATCAATCGTGAGAAGATTCATATTGCGATCTCACTGACCATATTCTGCTGATAAATTATTCTAAATTGCAATAACAAAATTTATATAGTATTTTTAATTAGATGATTTAAAGAAGCGAATTTGATGAAAAAAAAATTAAAATAGCACGAAATACATTTTTTGTATAGTCCTCAAAGTAGATGAAGTTCAAAAATACGACTTTCTACTACTCCGAATTGATTGATAGATTGAGAACAGACTAACAGCATTGAGTTTCTCAATCGCACAGCGTAGTTTAAATTTATTCGGAGATTCACACTATGGCGAATATTACAGGTACAAACGGAAACAATTGGTTATTCGGAACCAATGATTCAGATAACATCCGGGGACTGGCTGGAAATGACCGACTCTGGGGTTTAGGTGATAACGACAAGATGTATGGTGGCATCGGCGCTGATACCCTGTCTGGGGGAGAGGGTAATGATCGCATATACGGTGATACAACCGGAAGCAGCGTTGTCATTCCCTCCGATGTTACCTCTAAATCAGCCTCATCATCAACCCCTTCCGTAGGGGATTTTACTTTCGATATTGCTACAACTTCATTCTCTGAAACGATTTTAGTTGACAATTTTCTACCTCTAATTAGCTACAACGATTTTATCAGCGGAGGTGATGGCAATGACAGTCTGTATGGTGAACAAGGGTTTGATATACTTCGAGGCGGTAACGGCAATGATTTGATCCGAGGGGGTAGCAGTAATGACCAACTGTTCGGGGAGAGGGGTAACGATAACCTCAGCGGCGATACAGGTAATGATACCGTTGATGGGGGTTCGGGAGATGACAATATTAGCGGTGTTTCTGGAGATGATAGCCTCTCGGGAGGATGGGGTGAAGATACCATTGATGGCGGAGATGGAGATGACCGAATTTTAGGCGGTGGTGACGATGATATCCTCAAAGGTGGGATTAACGTCGGTCAAGATACCATCAATGGCGGAGATGGCAATGATTTTATTAATGGCGGAGATGGCAATGATGTTCTGTCTGGAGAATGGGATGACGATACAATTGCCGGAGGAGGAGGGGATGATGAGATGTTTGGATCGGATGGTGATGATGTCTTAGATGGTGATGGCGGCAATGACGAGATGTTTGGCGGTGATGGTTTCGATCAACTGTTTGGTGATAGTGGAAACGATCTGCTTGATGGTGGTGATGAAGCAGATATTTTAGACGGTGGTAATGGAGATGATTCTATTCTCGGGGGTAGTGGCGATGATACGATAGCGGGAGGATGGGGTGAAGATTCTTTAGTCGGTGGCAGTGATGATGATATCCTCAGCGGGGGTGGGAGTTTACTCAATGGAAATCCTATTGCTGATATGGATAATCAGCAGGATATCTTTAAGCTAACGGGTGAAGAATTTGGTGGTTTTGGTAATGATACACTATTGGGATTTGAACCGGGTTTAGATAAAATTGAGTTTGGATTTGATATCCTATTAAATTTCAACCCTGAAGATGCACCACTGAATGAATTAAGTCTGAAGAATTTTGAGGTTTTAGATTTCTATCCTAACGGTATTGACATGGGGTCAGATGATTTGTTAACGGATCTAGATTTCCCCTTTGTTGAACAAGTCAATGGTGATTTACTGATTCATTTACCGGAGTCGGGTGAAGTTGCTTTAGATGGCGAAGGATTTAATACGGGTATGATTGAATATCAAATTGATGGTCAGACGGTGAATTATGACGGCGGGACTTTGTTAATTGATGGAGTCAATAGTTTAGCAGAAAACGACTTTATTTTCTCTGCGTAAAATCACTCTTTCATAATCTATTAAATAATTTGTAACTCAACTCAGCCATTTGTTCTTTTTATTAATCTTTTTACTTCTTTATAGCGCTATATTAAATAACAGCTTATTAATTACTAAAATATAAATATTTTAAATCCAAATTGAAGATATAACAAAGAAAGGAAGAATTAGGACTACAAGCTGTCTCGACCTTGTCGGCGGGAATCCATAATCAGCTATGTCTTAATTAATTCATTTTCTGCAATATATTTAAAACCAACTTACCGTAGTGCTTATAAGAAAATGTTAATCTAGTTGTATGTATATGGAATCAAAAGAATATTCTTTTTTGAACAGCAAGGATTTCACTCTATTAAATTGTATGATAATATCATTAATTTTTAGGAGGAAAAAATATGGCTTTTTACATAATTATTTTAAAAGAAATAGAAAGTGCTGATAGAGTCACGTATCGTTTTGGTTCTCATGAGGATCAACTAGGTCTTTTAAATATAAATAAAAATGATGGAAAAGTCGAAGAATTAGAACCTGCACCGACTGAAAACCATTCTGCATTATTTTATAGAGCTGCTGCAAAAATACATCAACACTGGAGAGAGGGGAGCTATCCTCAAAAAAGTTCATGGGCATCATAATCAAATATAATAAGTTTAACGGCTAATTTGTTGACTAGTAATTTTAACTTTTTGAGTAAAATAATCCTCCTTATATTTTAATTGATTCGCTAACTTTAAACCTTGTTGAAAAGCAGATAACGCTTCAGGATAAGCTTTTTTTTCTAAATAAATATCCCCAATTTTATCATAACTACTCATCATTCCGACCCAATTGTAAGATTGCTGAAAAATCAACAGTTGTGCTTGATATAATTCTAACGCTGCATCTTTTTGATTCTGAGAACGATATAATTTTCCCAAATTGTCTAAGGCATCACTCGCGATCACATATTGTTGAGTTGTCGTCGAGATTTGATAGGCTTCTTGATAATTTTGAGCCGCTTGTTGATATTGCTGTAACTGTTCGTAATTTACCCCAATCTCTAACTTTAATTTCGGAATTTGTAATAACTTTTGCTGCTGAGAATAATAACCCACTAACCGCTCTTTTGCTGCGATCGCCTGTAAAAAATCTCCCATCTGTTCATGGACAAAGGCTAACTGTTCTAAGGTTTTAATTTCACTCGGCGGCGCTGAATTTCCTTCTGTTTCCGGGATAATTCTTGGGGGTAATTCTCCTTGTTGTCGTAACCCACTAATTCGCTGTTGCAAAGTCAGTAATTCTTCATAACTTTTAGCGGCTTGCGGATAATCTAACCAATTTAAATAGACTTTAGAAATTTGACTTAAAGCTAATTCTTCTGTCAAAATTTCATCTTGTTGACGTGCCTGTTCGAGTAAAGTTTGATATGTTTCCAGGGCGGAATCTTTTGCGGCTAATTCCTCAAAAGCCAGTCCTAAATTTTGTAAAACGTCCTGATTAGCGTTTGATTCCGATTGAATTTGTTGTAAAATCTGTTGTAATCGTTCCGTAATAAACTGGGCGTATAACTGTTGATTATTATTTATTGCAATAGTACCGACTCGACGCAAAGCTGTAATTTCGCTCATTACACCAAAATAACGTCGTAGTCGTAATTCCCGCATCCACAAATTTAACGCTGCAGTGGGGTTTCCGGCGGCGATCGCTTCGAGGGCTTCTGTGTTAAGCTGCTCGAGATCTGGGGCAAGTCTTTCCTGCTGTGTCGGACTGAGAAACTGTCCCTGTGGCGGTGGGTTAGGCAACAATGGATCGGGTTGTTTGCTATTGAGGGGGTTAGGGGAAAACTCATCTAAAGGGAGTGTTTCTGTCGTGGTAGACTCTTCTGTAGAATCCGATTCTTGAGCAAATACTGCCGTATTACCCCAGGCTAACAGGATAACTAAACTCAAGGAAATCCCAGAACTCCATTTTACACAAATGTATTGCTCAGCCATAAATGCTCATTTTCTCCACGATAACGATCATTGTAATCTGTCGGACAGTTATTGATGGAACTTGCGTCAACCGATTAAATCTGGAAAGATTAAGATTAAATAACGTCCGTTGTGATTGTAATATTACCTGTGGATCTTTCTTCTCAGTCTAAATCTTCCTCTGATGCTCAGTCCAATGTTGAGGATGACCCGTCATCCATCCCTGAAATAGATCGAGCAGAAGTGTCTACAATAGACACACCGAAACGAACCTCGAAACCTTGGAGAATTTTTACCTCAACATTTATCACCATTTTTCTGGCTGAAATTGGGGACAAAACCCAACTGACAACCTTACTGATGGCAGCAGAGTCTCATAAACCCTGGATTGTGTTTTTGGGGGCTGGGGCTGCTTTAGTCACCACTAGCTTTTTAGGGGTTTGGGTGGGACGATGGCTGGCGCGTCGAATTTCTCCCCAAACATTAGAACGATCCGCCGGGATTACATTACTGGTCATTGCGTTATTATTAACTGTGGAAGTATTACGCTAAATGGATTTTCAACTATTAGGATTAAGTTTTATCGCGGTATTTTTATCAGAACTCGGGGATAAAAGTCAAGTCGCGGCGATCGCCTTAAGTGGGACTTCAAAGTCACCTCGTGCAATATTCTTTGGTACGGCTTTAGCGTTACTGTTAGCTAGCTTTCTCGGGGTCATTATTGGTCAGGGAATGGCGGAAGTATTGCCCACATATTGGGTGAAAGTTAGTGCAGCAGTAGGATTTGCCATTATGGGTATCCGCTTAGTGTTTTTTCCCTCAGCAGTAGAGGAGGATGAATTATGAATTATGAATTATGAGTTATGAGTTATGAATTATGAGTTATGAGTTATGAGTTATGGTCAAGGATTTTTACTCCTTACTCCTGTACAGACGTTACATGTAACGTCTCTACTTACTCCTTTGTCTTCCCCCCACTCCCGACTCAATACTCAATTCCACCCTGACTGTGTAGTCAATCTCTTTCGTGCTAAGATCTACATCAGGGATTTTTAATCAATTATCACTTATTAGAGTTATGCTGTTTCAACTTCGTCGCACCGTAGTATTTTCTGGAGTCGTAATAATAGCCTCAATTGTGGCAATCGCTTCTACAGTCTTCTCTGGATCTCATACAAATCGGTTGATAGCACAGGCATTTCCATCAACTCAAGATCATCCCCTAAGCCAACTTTGGCAACCGGATCAACCCTCTTCAACGGTTAGTGTAAATACGGTTAATTTAAATCAAATCTCTAGTAGTTTAAGTTCAGCTTGGACTCAAGATCATCAATCTTCCTGCAATTGTCCCGTTTGTCAAGGAATTACAGTTTGATCCGGTTGAAGATCGGGTAAAATGACTCTAAAGGTTGTCCCCTGATTCACCTGGCTATAGATATAAATTTGACCGTGATGATTGGTGACAATAGCATGAGCGATCGCGAGGCCCAGTCCCGATCCAGAGGTTTTACGGTGAGTGCGTGCGGGATCGACTCGATAAAAGCGCTCAAAAATTTGTGGTAATGCTTCGGGCGGAATGCCACAGCCACTATCTTCTATCAGCACTTGTAATCCGTCTAATTTATAAATCACAGGTTTTTCTCCGGGTTCAACCGCATTACCCGGTAGAGACACTCGCTGACCTTTTGAAATCGGTTGTAATGTGACTTTTACCGTGCCTTTGGGGGGAGTGTATTGCAGTGCATTTTGTATCAGATTTGTGAATAACCGGACTAATTGATCCCAGTCTGCAGTTAGGGTAAACATCTCCTCAGTGGCCTCCCCCTCAGCCGGATCGAGTAATTGCAGGGATAAATCAATTTCTTTGGCGGTCGCGATCGCCATTTGTTCTTCCACGACTTCGATTAATAACGCATCGAGAGGCACTGCTGTCGGGTCTGCTTGAATAATACCACTATCTTGTCTAGCGAGAAAGAGCAAATCTTCGACTAAACTTCCTAAGCGGCGAGTTAAGCGTTCAATGACCTGTAACTGTTGCTGTTCGGTCGTATTAAGATGGGGTTCGGCTAAGGCCACTTGGACGTTAGTTTGAATGGTGGCAATGGGATTTCTTAATTCATGGGAAGCATCGGCGGTAAACTGTTTTAAGCGTTGATAAGAGACTCGCACCGGTTCAATGGCTAAACCGGATAAAAACCAGCCAATGGCGCTAATTGCGATTAATGTAATGATGGTTCCCCAAATTAAATCAAGTAACAGTTGACGAATGGGTTTGGTCACCTCGAACCAAGGATGGCTGACCCGTAAATATCCAATAACTTGACGACCTACTTCGACTCGATGAGTGACTTGTCGGAGTAAAATTTCTTGAGGTAAGGTGAACACAGGGGTAGAGTTTTGATCGTTGAGTAAAGACCACTGATGACTCATGAGCCGCACGGTTTTCCCAATTGAACTTGGGTGTAGCGGTACTTCTAACGGTTCGGAAAGGGTAGACCAGAGTAACTTCCCAGTTGGACTAAACCATTCTAGGTCAATATGATCGTCGTCTGCGGCATCGGTGCGGAGGTTATTGCCAAAACTTGCTGCTACATTGACTTGAAATTGAAGGGGATATTGAGCTATTTCAGAGGAAATAGATTCAATCACTAACGATCGTTCGACCACTTCAACAACGTGCTTAAGGGTATCATCAATCCGTTCAATTAGGGTGGTACGAACATACCAATAAAAACTACAAGCAAATAAGAGTAATAGTACTGCGGTTACAGTAGTATACCAAATAGCCAAACGGCGACGAGTCGCTTGAAACATTCTAAACTATTGCACGATTTATCAATTATTATACTTTGTCGTTGAATTAGCAGGTTGAACCGAGAGGTTAATATTTTGATGTGATGCGAAACAATATTACTTTTAATCACCTGTGTTAGATCTAAATATAGTCACTCATCCATTCAGTTACTCTGGGTGGATTGAGATCACTACCATAGAAGAAGTGAATATTCAGATGATCTCTCGATTTCAACTACAACTTTCTACCTCTACTTCTAGCGATCGCTTACTGCAAGGGATTGCTCAAGCGACTAACTCTTTACTGACGATTACAGATTACTATCAATCGGTTCAGGCTGCCCTGGAACCATTAGGACCTGCGACCGGGGTTGATCGAATTTATATCTTTGAAAATCATCCTCATCCTATCACCACTGAGCCTGTTTCTAGTCAACGTTGGGAATGGGTTAAACCCGGAGTTCAGCCTGAAATTGATAATCCAGAGTTGCAGAATATTTCTCTCCCGGAAGGTCTACCACGCTGGCATGAAACTTTAGTAAAAGGTGAAGCGGTTGTGGGATTAATTAAGGATTTTCCGGACTCTGAAAGACTGTTGCTTGAGCCTCAAGGAATTTTATCTATTTTAGTGGTTCCTATTTTTATTAAAGACCATTTTTGGGGGTTTACAGGCTTTGATAATTGTCAGTGGGAACAGGATTGGAGTGAGAATGAAGTGGCAGCTTTACAAGCTATTGCTGGAACAATTGGGGGAGCAATTTCTCGCCGACAATCTGAGATGGAATTACAGCAGTTAAACCATGAATTAGAACAAAGAGTTGAACAACGAACCGCAGAAATGAAAGCGGCAAAAGAGACGGCAGAAATAGCAAGCCAAGCTAAGAGCGAATTTTTATCTAATATGAGTCATGAATTACGAACCCCGTTAAATGGGATTTTAGGTTATGCTCAGATTCTTAAGCGAGATCGCAATCTGAGTGCTTTACAAACAGAGGGCTTGGGGATTATTCATCAATGTGGTAATCATCTTTTGACCTTAATTAATGATATTCTTGATTTATCTAAAATTGAAGCAAGAAAAATGGAATTATACCCTTATGAGTTTCATTTTCCTAACTTTATTAATGGGGTAATTGATATTATTAGAATGCGGGTAGTTGAAAAAGATATTTTGTTTAATTATAATATTGATCCTCGTTTACCGCTAAGTATTGAAGCCGACGAGAAACGCTTACGACAAATCTTATTAAATTTACTCGGAAATGCCATTAAATTTACCGACAAAGGATTAGTTACCCTAACAGTTAAATGTCAAAATGCTGTTGATCAATCTACAGCGAATGATTCTAATCAAAAAATTGTTATTCGATTTGAAGTCAGTGATACAGGAGTAGGAATTAGTCCAGAACAACTCGATCAAATTTTCCGACCGTTTGAACAAGTGGGAGAGGTAAAACGTCGTGCTGAAGGAACAGGATTAGGATTAGCAATTACCCGACAGTTAGTCGAATTAATGGGGAGCAAATTGCAAGTTGAAAGTACAGTTAATCAAGGCTCAACATTTGGGTTTGAAGTTAATCTTTATAGTGCTAAAAATTTTATTGAAACACATCCAAAACCTAGGGGTTATATTGTCGGCTATCAAGGTCAGTCTAAAACAATTTTAGTCGTCGATGATAAGTTTGAAAATCGTTTAGTTTTGCAAAATATGTTAGAACCTTTAGGGTTTAAAATTATAATAGCAGAGGATGGTCAACAAGAAATTGATCGAGCTCAAATTACTCGACCCGATTTAATTTTAACAGACTTAGTGATGCCGATTAAAAGTGGATTTGAAGCGATTAAAGAAATTCGTAAAATTGATGAAATTAAAAATACTCCTATTATTGCAGTTTCGGCAAGTGTTTTAGATTTAGATAAAAATAAAAGTCAAAACGCAGGTTGTAATGATTTTCTTGCTAAACCAGTCGAGCAACAGAAATTGTTAGCCACTCTCAAATATTACTTAAACTTAGAATGGATATATGAACAGGATTTTGACTCAGTAGTCTCTCAGCCGCCCTCTCCACAGTTAGACTCAGAATATTTGGTAATTCCGCCAAAAGAAGAATTACAACTATTATTTGAATCAGCTATGTTGGGTAATATAAGAAAAATCAAGGATAAAACAACTCATTTAGAAGAATTAAACCCAGACTATATCCCATTTGTTAGTAAAATTAAGGAATATACTAAAGATTTTCAAGTTGATGAAATTGTAGAATTTGTTGAGAAGTATTTATGAGTGATGAGCTAAAAACCTGCTTATCCTACAGCACAAATAATTAATCACTCTTTGACGGAGAACAAACTTGATGATAATATTGGATAATCTGCTCTGTAACTTCTGTAATCGTTAGATTATCCGTTTGAATTTCAATGGCATCGGCTGCTTTTTGCAATGGTGCGATCGCTCTGTTACTATCTTTTTGATCCCGCAATGCAATATCTTGTTGCAATTGTTCGAGGGTAATTTCAGTTTGACCTTTTTGTTGCATTTCCAATAGGCGACGTTGCGCTCGTGCCTCCACAGAAGCGGTTAAAAAGATCTTTAATTCTGCATCAGGAAATACATTTGTCCCAATATCTCGCCCTTCTGCCACTAAGCCACCTTGACGACCATAAGCGCGTTGCTGCTGCACCAGAGCTTGACGCACTGCATTTTGAGCTGAAATTGCAGAAACATTAGCCGTCACTTCTGGGGTGCGAATTGCGTCTGTCACCTCATGCTCGTTAATTTTAACCTGTAATTGCCCAGCTTCTGGGATTAATTCAATTTTACATTGATCGACTAATTCAGCAATAGCGGGTTCGTCTTTAATCTCAATTTCTGACTGCAATACTAACCAAGTCACCGCTCGATACATTGCCCCAGTATCAAGATACAATAACTCTAATTGTTTTGCAATATTACGAGTTACAGTCGATTTTCCGGCCCCGGCTGGCCCGTCAATGGCAATGATCGGTTGTCTATTGCGTAAAATGATATTATCAATTAACCGCGTTTGACCGATATGAGCTGCAATTGCAAGTAACCCTGTTTCTTCGACTTGAGATAATGATTCTAAGGTAACGGGATCGACTAATTCTAAATATTCTAACTGAACTTCTGGAACGGTTTCTAATGTTTTTAATACCGCTGTTTTAATGTGGGTTGCTGTTAATTTTCCTTGTAAAAAAATATCCTGAGCTTGACTCAATGCCTGATATAAAATGCTGGCTTGTTGTTTCTGTTGTGGGGTCAGATATTGATTACGAGAACTATAAGCTAAGCCAGAAGGTTCACGACAAATAGGACAAGGAATAATTTCAATTTGCCAGTTCAGATCGCTAACCATTCGTTGAAGAATAGCCAATTGTTGAGCATCTTTTTGACCAAAATAAGCTCGGTTAGGTTGTACAATATTAAGTAATTTTGCCACAATTGTTGTGACTCCTTGAAAGTGTCCCGGACGAGACTGACCGCATAACTTGGAGGTAAGAAAGTCGGGGGAAACAACTGTTGTTTGATATTTTAAATCAGACGTATTTAAGGGAGAATTATTCAGAGAATATTCTTTGGTAAAAAGTTCTTCAACACCAGGGGCAAACACCACATCTACCCCGGCTTGTTGGCATTTTTCTAAATCTTGTTCTAACGGACGCGGATATTGCTGAAAATCTTCTTTTGGCCCAAACTGTAAAGGGTTAACAAAAATACTAACAATAACCTGCTCTGTTTCTACTCTAGCGCGTGTTATCAGGCTAAGATGACCGGGATGTAAGCCCCCCATTGTCGGCACCAAACCCACCGTCATCGTCGAAGAATGGGCGCGGGAAGCGTTAAGATAGCAGCCCAAAGCCGCAATAGTTTTGAAGACGCGCATAGTTTAGTTAATTTCCAGTATCAGCAATTGCTGCCGTTATTATAGCGATGTGTACATCATAGAAAAGAGTATTTTACAACGACTATTTTCTATTGCCTATTGAATAACTGTTGCAAGACTTGATACATTTCTTGGGCTAACTTGCGTGGGTTCCATAATGGGGCGAGGGTTTGGGGCTGTTTGGCTTGGGTTAAATGGTTACGAATTTGATCCCTTAATTGGGGGTTTTGTCCAAGTTGAATGCCGAGGGCGGTATATTCTTCCCAACTCCAAGCCACACCAATATCTAAATTAACGGCTTTGAGAAAAGCATAGCCCATGCGAGATAAATACTGTTCTCCGGCGTGAGTTACAACGGGAATAGTTGACCACAATGCCTCTAAATTATGAGTACCGCCGTTGTAAGGATAAGAATCTAATAATACATCAGCTATTTCATAAATGGCGCGATGTTCTTCTTCAGTTTTTGTCAGGGCAATAAATAGAATTCTTTTGGAATTAACCTGATATTTTTCACAGGCTTGATCATACATTTTTCGGATCAGTTTATGGTCTCCTTGACCTTTACGAACTAGAATACTATCGGGAATAGCTTGCAGAATTTTTACTTGGGCTTGTATCATGTCTTGATTCATTTTTCGCCCCGGCGCAACACATAAATACATCAGTTTATCTGTGTCAACTCCTATTTCTGTGCGGACAGATGCCTTGTCTACTGGACGACGAGAAAATCCTTGCACTGCCATTGCAGTTGTCGGTAAACGGACTAATTTTTCCAGGTAATATTGATCGACATTTGGGGGATGGGTGTATCGATCGCAAAGAAAGTAATTCTTCTCAGAAACATAAGGGGCATCAAAGCCTAACCAAGAGACACAAACAGGCGCAGGATTATTATATAAAATATGGGCATTAACAGGAATTGTAATTGAATCTAAATCGATTAAAATATCAATTTTATCTTGTTTAATTTCTTGGGTTAATTCTTCACTCGAAGCAAACCCATTGGGATAACGCTCTGGTCTATAAAATTTACTCGCCATTTTTTCAAAGCGTTGAGTGACTTCATCGGCGGGTAATTGTCCTGTAACATATAAGTGAACATGAGGGGTAATTTGAGTTAGTTCTCGAATCACTGCTTCACTACACCAGCCCACAGAATGACGGCGAAAATGTTTAGATAAGAAGCCTATTTTTAAGGGGAAATTATTTGGTTTTAGAGGATTTTTTTTATTGTAATTAGGTGAATAAAGTTGATTTTTTTGACGATTTTGATAATAAAAGTTAGCGATAAAGCGAGTAAATTTTGAGTTTTTTTCTAGACTTTCTCTTAAATGAGAGACAGTAAATAATAGTATTTCATAGATAATATTAACTTCGATAACTGTTAATTTATTCGTATTTTGATAACAGTATTGTTCTAGTTCTATTAATTTCTCTAAAGCGGGTTGGCAAGCGCCGGACTGGGTATAAGCAAAGATATAAGCAATTTTAGATAATATTGGTGCAATGTCAGCGCAATTCTCACAATATTGATCGGCAACTTTTCTGGCTTTTGCTAAATTGGTAGAATGACTAAGTAAATCACACAGTTGTTGATAGGCTTCTTTGAAATCTGGCTTTTGTTCAATCGCTTTTTCTAAGTTGGTAACCGCTTCATGAGGAGATTGTTGTTTTTGAATATGGGCTAAACGACAATAGACTTCTGGCCATCTGGGTTGAATTTCTAAGGCTTTTTGATAACTTTTAATCGATGAATTAATATCACCTATTGTACAATAAACATTCCCTAAATTTGCATAAGCTAATGATTCATTGGGTTGAAGTTTAGCGAGTTTTTGATAATGTTGAATCGCCCTTTCATACTGATTTGAACGGGCATAAGCATGAGCGGTATGCAGATGTAATTCAGGTAAATTCGGTTTAATTTTGATCGCTTGTTGAAAATATGAAATAGCATGTTCTTGATCCCCTTGCTGGGCGAAAACACAGCCAATATTGGCATACCCTTCTGCCCAATTGGGATCGAGTTTTACAGTCCGTTGATAGCTTTTAATCGCTTCTTGCCACTGTCCTTTACGGGCTAAAGCATTCCCCAATTCAAAGCTAAATTTAGCATCGACTAAATCCGGCTGAATTTCTAATGCTTTTTGCCAATTTTCTAACGCTTCATTTTGTTTACCTTGCTTCTGATAAACCTTGCCTAAATTCCAATAAACGGCTGCTAAATTCGGTTCAATTTTTAAGGCTTTTTGATAAAATTCAATTCCTGTCTCAATCTCTCCTAACCTTAAATACATCGTTCCTAAATTGACATAAACTTCCGCGAAATTAGGATTAATTTCAACCGCTTGTTGATATGCCCGAATAGCCGATGTAATCTTATTTTGAGTTTGTAAAATATTTCCTAACGTAATATAAGCTGCTGCAAAATCTGGCTTTAACTTTAAAACTTGATGACAAGTGGCGATCGCCGCCTGATATTGTGCTTGATTTAAATAAACTTCTGCTTGATGATGTAAGGCTTTAACTTCAGGTGAAACTTCTAACTCTTGCTTATTAATTTGAGTAGGATTCATCCAAGGATTATCCGACTCCGAAACATCCAAAATATTCGCTGAAGTTGAATGTTTTTCCGCTTGTAATTCAGTCTCTAATAAAGTTCGAGAAAAATCAATATTTCCGGGTTCAAATTGTTCTAAAGTTTCCGCTTCAGAATTGAAAGTAAAATGTATGGGTAAAAGTGTCCGCAACTTCTGAGTCGCTTCTGGGTGCTGAGGTTGTAACTTTAAGACTTGTTGATAACAGGCGATCGCCGCCTGCCATTGTTGCTGTTGTTCCCATGCATGAGCTAATTTAAGATGAAAATTTACTTGATCCGGTTGCAGTTCAATTGCTGTTTGATAAGAACGAATCGCTTTTTCTAATTGATTAGTTTGTGTAAAAGCATTCCCCAACATCCAATGAACAATTGCATAATCGCGATCAATTTTAACCGCATCTTGATAACAGTCTATCGCTTCAGTAAACCGTTTTAATTGATAATAAACGCTACCTAAATTCGCTAAGGCTTCGGTTAATTGTGGATCGATATCTAACGCTTGAGTATATGCCCAAATAGCAAACGGTAATTGATGCGTTTTCTGTAATGCATTACCCACCACTAAATAAGCCGTCGCCAAATCTGGCTTTAATTGAATTGCACTTTCCAAAGCCATTACAGCAGCTTCTAAATTCCCTGCTAATATATTAGCCTCAGCCTGCTGTTTATAATCTTCTGCATTTGTCATTAGTTATGAGTGATGAGTGATTAGTTATGGGTTATAACAGTCCTCAAAAATTCGGACATCTTCGTTAACTCTCTGTAAACTCTGTGTCTCTGTGGTGAATCATTCTTTGATTGACTCGATTAATTGACCTTAGCACGGTACAGTAGACACTGGCGATTAAAATTTGAGTTTAATAAGGAGTTAGTATGAGCAAAGAACAAGATCCTGTCAAGTTAATGAAGCAGCAAGTGGGCAAAGCCGCTGCAGATCGGGTAAAATCTGGTTCTATTGTCGGTTTGGGTACCGGATCAACCACAGCCTATGCCATTGAGTATATCGGTGAACGCCTACAAAGTGGAGATCTTAAAGATATTAAAGGCATTCCCACCTCATTTCAAGCCACTGTACTCGCCAAACAATACGGCATCCCCTTAACCACTTTAGACGAAGCAGATCGCATGGATGTTGCCATTGATGGGGCGGACGAAGTAGATCCCAATAAAAACTTAATTAAAGGCGGAGGGGCTGCCCATACTCAAGAAAAAATTGTTGATTCTTTGGCGGATCAATTTATTGTAGTTGTAGATAGTTCTAAATTGGTAGATAAACTCGGTTCAACTTTTTTACTGCCTGTTGAAGTGTTGCCGATGGCGATGACTCCGGTAATGCGGGCTATTGAAAAGTTGGGCGGTAAACCCGAGTTACGGATGGGGGTAAAAAAAGCAGGGCCAGTGGTCACGGATCAAGGTAATTTGATTATTGATGTTAAGTATGATGCCATTGATAACCCGGCTGAGTTAGAAAAGAATTTAAATAATATTCCCGGTGTATTAGAAAACGGTTTATTTGTGAATGTGGCTGATATTATCCTGGTGGGTGAAATTAACGACGGCACACCAAATGTGCGAGAAATTAGTTAATTTTTGATTTTTTGTCATTGGTCTTTGGTTAGATTTTGCTAAAGCCAATGGCAGTCATTTCTACTCAATTTTATAGAAAATTTTGCTAAATATTGATAAAGTTTAATAGTCTTTAAACCGTTGCGCTACAGTAGATATAAAGACTAATTTTTTATACTTTTATAATAATGCAGATTTTATGGTTTCGTCGTGACCTGCGTTTAACAGATAATCATATTGTGGCACAAGCTGTTACTCGTGGTGAGGATATTCTACCTTGCTTTATCATTGATCCTTGGTTTTACCAACAACCGGATATCAGCGGAATGCGGGTTCAGTTTTTGTTTGAGTCTCTGATCGGTTTAGATCGCGAACTTAGACAGCGAGGAAGTCGTTTATACTTATTTGAGGGTAATTCTGTAGAGGTGATGCAAGGGCTGACTCATCAACTTCTACAACTGGGTCATTCTCCGAGGTTATTATTTAGTTATGATGTTCAAGTGGAATATGGTATAAAACGCGACCAGCAAATTATTGAGTTTTATCAAGAATTAGGTTTAGATTATTATCAGGGGTTAAATAGTTTTATTCAGGTAGAAGCAGAAAATAGAGACAAATGGAGAGATGAATATTATTCTTATTTACGACAACCACTACACCCCACGCCGACTGAAATTAAAACGCCGGAAATAGAGCTTGATTTAACTCAAATTAATATCGATGAATTGCTACAAAAATATAACTCAATTTTACAAAAGAGTTTATTGTTTACAGGGGGAGAAACAGAGGCTCAAAAGACGCTAAAATCCTGGTTAAAATCAAGATACAAAGGTTATCACTGGAAAGTCTCTCGTCCTCAGCCCGCCAGTGTGGGAGGGACTTCTCATTTATCCGCTCATTTAGCATTCGGTACGATCTCGACTCGACAAGTTTATCAAGACACAAAAAACAAAGCGAATCAACAGTCGAACGATACCAAAGCCCAATTTGCATTAAAATCTTTTCGCGATCGCCTACGTTGGCGCGACAGTGCCAATCAACGATTATTTTATTTCCCGGAACTAGCTTACAGAAATTGCATTCCGGAGTTTGATGATTGGTACACAGATAGTGAATTAACCGGAGAACAATTAAAGTATTTTCAAGCTTGGCAACAAGGAGAAACAGGCTATCCTTTAATTGATGCCAGTCTCAAACAACTCAAGTCTATGGGTTGGATGAACTTCCGGATGCGTGCCATGTGTGCTAATTTTTTGACGGTAATTTGTGGGGTTTCTTGGCATCATGGGGCACGACATTATATGAATTATTTAGTCGATGGAGATATCGCGATTAACCATTGGCAATGGCAAGCCCAAGCGGGGGCAACTAATCCTTTGTCTTCTACTTTTCGGATTTATAACCCGACGAAAAACTTAAAAGAAAAAGATCCACAATTAAAGTTTGTCTATGCTTGGATACCGGAGTTACGCATTTGTAATGATGAGGAAATCTTTGCGGGAACAGCCTGGAAAAATAGTGATTATCCAGAACCGATGTTAGATTGGTCTTTGCTGAGAAAAGTGAATGGGAAAGCGGTTTCTGACTTGCGTAAAAAAGCGAAAAAAAGGTTAGAACAAGATCAAGGAATTGAATATGAAAGAGCGATGAAACTCAGCGAAACGATTAGTAAGTATTGGACAGGTCAGGAAAAACGTTATCAAAATATTCATCCGCAACAATAGTATTATATTCTCGTTTTTCAAAAGACTAATTAATGACTGATGATGCCTGATTAATATTTTGGATGAATTAAATTTTCATGCCTATTTTTTCTGGTGGCAGAATGCACTATATGATTAAATTAATCATAAAAAAAATAGAGACGGAAGCACTAAACACCCGTCATTCCTAATATTCAATTGTAATATCAAACCGACTGCTTGCGTCCATCATCTCAGGCTGTTCTGATTGAGGGTTGCGCCTCACCTCGATGTGGATAAAATGGAGGAAGCGATAAAAACTCCATAGCGCAATAGTCAATTCGTTTCAATTGTACTCTTGATGTCATTTACCTGCCAGTTCGCTCTCCTTCGGTAGAATGCAATGAGCCATAACAGCAAAACCCTCATCCATTCCGAGTACAATCTTTTAAAGGGTCATCATATCAAACCGACTGCTTGCGTCCATCATCTCAGGCTGTTCTGATTGAGGGTTGCGCCTCACCTCGATGAGGATAAAATGGAGGAAGCGATAAAAACTCCATACCGCAATAGTCAATTCGTTTCAATTGTACTCTTGATGTCATTTACCTGCCAGTTCGCTCTCCTTCGGTAGAATGCAATGAGCCATAACAGCAAAACCCTCATCCATTCCGAGTACAATCTTTTAATTATTCACAATATCAAACCGACGATTTACGTCCATCATCTCAGGCTGTTCTGATTGAGGGTTGCGCCTCACCTCGATGTGGATAAAATGGAGGAAGCGATAAAAACTCCATAGCGTAATTGTCAATTCATTTGAAAGGAACTATACCGCCTTTTCACCTGCCAGTTCGCTCTCCTTCGGTGAAAAGTGATGAGTCACAACAGCAAAACCTTCATTCGGTATGTGTGTTCCTGACACTTACTAATTTATCAATTTCTGATGGAAATTTGAATCACCCAAAAGAAATAACTCGGTTCATTCATCAGGAATAGTCTAGAATCTTTACTTTTCTTTACTCTAATCTACTTTCAGATAGAGGTTCTAATTCTATTAATAATTTATTTTTGATCTGGTTTAACTCATTTACCCAAAACTTTTCTTCAGTGGTTTCAGCCGCGACAAACGCCTCTTCTAATACAGCTAACCCGGCTTGAATTTGTCCGGCTTTGCCATAAGCGCTCGCTAATATGCCGAGGAAATAAGTCCATGAAATTTTAGCGCCTGTTGCTGCGTGTGCTTCAATACCCTGACGAATTTGAGCAATTCCCGTCTGAAATTCTCCCTGTTGAACTTTCACCCAGCCTTGTAAAATAATTCCTGTGGCGAACCAAAATGGGAACTGTTGTTCTTGGGCTAAGTTTAAAGCTTGAGAGGCAAACTGTTGCACCTGTTGAGTATCAGAGCGACATTGATGAAACATTGCGGCTAAACTAAACGCTAATCCCTGACTATAAGGATGAGCCATATAATTAGCTAAAGTTACCGCTTCCTGACTCGATGCTAACGCTTGTTCGGGTGTCCCCAAGAGCCATTGACACCAAGCGAGAAAACTACGACTGGCAACTCCCACATCTTGCCCGGTCAAACAAGTCTGACAGTTGACAGACAGGGTTTGATACAAGGTATTCGCATCTTGCCAATGATCTCGGGCCGCTGGCAAATGACCGAGATAAAATAATGCTAACCCCATGGTAAAATGGGCTTCCATTTCTAAAACAGAATCGTTTTCTCGCCGAGCTAACCCCATTAACCGACTGGCAAATTCTAGAGCTAAACGATATTCTGCTCGGGCGGCATGATAACCAAATAGCCCCCAAAGTATAGAGAATAATTGCCGTGTTGTACCCAATTGTTGACAGAGATCTTCACTGCGACTATAGACTTGTTCTACTTCAGAAGCCGCGTAACCTTTTGTTGCGATTAACACTTTTCCGAGCGTCGTTTGTAATAATAATTCCTGTTGTAAACGTTCGGTATTTTTAGGTAATTGATTAATTAATTCTAAACCCGAATGTAAATGAGCAATTGCTTCTTCATTCGCACAAGCCATAAAGGCCATTTGTCCGGCTTGTTGCCAATAGGAAATAGCCGATTGAGGTTGTCGGGCGCGGGTATAATGATAGGCGAGTAATTCGGGTTCTTGTTCGACAATATCTGGAAAATCAGCTTCTAAAACAGTTGCAATACGTTGATGATATTGCTGACGAGTACTTCTGAGTAAAGAATCATAAGCCGCATCTTGAATTAATACGTTGCGGAACATATAAGAAGCCGTAGGAAGCTCTCCTTTCATAAATAAAAGGCGGGTTTCAACCAATCGCTCTAAGCCTTGAGTAATTGTATATTCATCAAACGCTAAAGTTGAACTACCTCTGACTTCCATTTGCTTGAGGGCAATAGAACGTAATAATTCATAACTAAATTCTCGGCCAATAATTGCCCCGAGTTGTGCGACTTCTTTGGCTGTATCGAGTCGATCCAAACGTTCCATTAATAAGCCTTTTAAAGTATCTGGAATCGCTAAATGAGGTAAGGTTCCCATTAATTGATATCCAGTTTCTGCTTCCTTTAGCCATCCGGACTCAATTACCATTTTGGTCATTTCTTCTACAAACAGAGGAATACCATCACTTTTTTGAATGAGTAACCGCATTACGGCTGGCGGTAATAATTTATTTTGAGTCACTCCCAAAGCAATTTTCTCGATTTGTTGGGGGGATAAATGACTTAAATTAATTTGATGAAAGCCAGGTAAATCTGACCATTGAGATTTAAATCCGGGTCGGGTAGTATAAATTCGTAGAATTGGGTTATTTAGACCATTTTCAATGAGTAAGTTAATTAATTCTAATGTTGAAGGATCAACCCAGTGCAAATCTTCAACAATAACCAGTAGCGGTTCTTGTATTGAAGTTTGGCGAATGACGATCAACATCACTTCTAATAATTTTTGCTTCTGGGCTTTGGGAGAAAGATTTAAAGCCGTATAGTGTTCATTTAAGGGAATATTAAATAAATCAGCAAATAAAGGCACAAATTCCTCTAAAGGGACTTGATTTTTTTGTAAAAAGTTTTCTAGTTTAGTTAGTTTTTCAGCAGGTGTATCTTCTCGGTTTAATTGAATCACGCGATCGCGCAACAATTCAACTAAAGGATGAAACGGTGTATTTTGATAATAAGAAGAGCAATATAATTCTCGTAAACTATGGGACTGTTGGGCAATGCGTTGTTTGAAAGTTTGTAGTAACCGAGATTTTCCAATCCCTGCCTCTCCAACAATTAAAAAGATTTCTCCGGTTCCGGTTTTCACTCGTTCCCAAGATTGTTGTAATTGTTCTAATTCCTCTTCTCGTCCTACATAAGAAATCCAGTTATCCGCCGCCACTTTCATCCGTTTGCAGTATCCCACTTCCCACAAAACTTGATACGCTTCAACTGGCTGAGAGACCCCTTTGAGATGATATTTTCCCAGAGACTCCACCTCAAAAATATCTCGGACTAAGCGATAAGTGCTAGGGCTTAAAACAGCAGTATTGGGTTGAGCTAAACCTTGTAAACGAGCCGCAATATTAGGGGTTTGTCCGATGGCGAGTTGTTCTTTTTTATTCCCTGCCCCCACTTCTCCCACAACAACTAAACCCGTATGAATTCCGAGGCGAACCGCTAATTGAATATTATGCTCTCTAATACAGCTTAGCTTGATCTTTTTCATGGCTTTGATAATACCTAAAGCGGCTTTAATCGCTCGTTGAGCATCATTTTCATGAGCATTAGGATAACCAAAATAAACCAGAATTCCATCCCCTAAATATTGAGCAATATAGCCATCAACCCTCATCAAAATATTAGCGCAGGTTTGCTGATACTTTTGGATCAAATCTCGCAACTCTTCCGGGTCTAGCTGTTCAGATATGGCTGTTGAACCGACTAAATCACAAAACATCACCGTTAAATGACGACGTTCAGCCGGTTGACGGTATGGAGTGTGCCTCGCTTGCTTGTCTTGCGGTCGATGTTGCAGGCGAGATCGATGCCACGACAATAGGGATGTTCCACAATCCAAACAAAAGCGTCCGGAGAAGGGGTTCTTTGCTTGACATTGGGTACAAATTTTAGTCAACCTCATGCCACATTCAGTGCAAAATTTTGCACTAGCTGGGTTGATAAAGCTACAATTAGGACAATTAATGTCCTTTACTGTAATCTGATTAGAGGAATTTAGCGCAGATTGACTCATGACTTGATTTGAAACTATTAATTTTTAGATGCAACAACGACCGCTCGCAATCGGCGATAAAGGGAACAATTACAACTCATGTCCCCAGTGATATCGATCACATTAAATGAATATTTCAGGACAAATTTTTAGTGAGTGAGCCTTTAACGGCGTATATTTTATTTTAGATATCCATACATTATGTCAAATCTGACTGGAACTGGTTCGATGAGTTTTGAGTCTGAACACAATCAGCAGTGTTTCAATAAGTTAGTCTGGGCAATGGATCAGCTTCAAATTGATGTCGATCCAGCACAGTTACAGAGAATTGCAGAATTAATTGTTCAAACCATGACCGGGCCGTGGCGATATTTTCACACACCAGAACACATTTTTGAAGTAGGGGGAACTCAACAGGCGATTGAGGTCTTAGCGGCCCTATTTCATGATGTTGTTTATGTTCAGGTCGATCAAAGTGTTAATTTTAATCTGACTTATTATATTGTCCCTTTTGCTCGTCAGGTGGGGGAACATCTACTGATTCGAGATGCTTCAGAATTACCCGAAGATCAGATGTTTGAGATGGTACTACAAGTGTTTGATTTTTCACCCGGTCAAATTTTATCCCCGATGGCGGGTCAAAATGAATTTCTCAGTGCTTTAGTTGCGGCTAAAGTCTTAGAACCGATTTTACCGCTTAAATTTATTCTTCAAATAGTTGCTTGTATTGAAGCCACAATTCCTTTCCGCCGTCACAACGATCAAGGATTGAGTAATAGTGATATATTGTATCAACGATTGCTGAAAATTAATCAACAATGGGATTGTAAAATACCAGATGAAATGTTAATTGAGACGATTAAACATTCAGTTCAGTTATCCAATCGAGATGTGGGCAGTTTTGCTCATCCCAGCGCCGCTCGATTTTTAGATAATACTTGGAATCTTTTACCGGAAACGAATCATCACCTGAAAAACTCCAGTTCTTATACGATTAATCAATATCGAACTGCTATTCAAAAAATGGAAGGATTTCTGAACTTTATTCAGCCAGAAGTCATTTTTCATCAGTTTCGGGGAGAACCCGACGATTGCACTTTCAAATCCATGCAAGAACGCGCTCGTAAAAATATTACAGTCGGACGGCTTTATTTAGGCAGTAAGCTATTTACGATTGCCTTTTTAGAAGCGCTTTCTTTACGAGTCGGACGAGTGATTCCTGTGTCTACATTGATGGGGGAAATGCCATCGGATAATTTTATAACGGTGAGTTTGGTTGATTTTTTGCCCGAAATTAAACATCCTTATCATCCTCAAACCGATATAGAACAAGAGGTATTAACTTTACTGGAAAAAGGTAGAACTCAAAGTTCTTCTTATGATATGAAAAACTCACCACTCGCGACTTATATGGTGAAAGCTTTGGGATTTGAGCAGATTAAACATCAGCGTAATCGTGCTCATGAATTCTTTAAAGAAATCATTACCCCAGAAGAATTTCTGGCAGGTTGCGAGCCGATGGTGAAAGAAGCCGTAACTGATGGTATTGTTAAACTGTTTGATAGTCGTAAAGCGGCTTTGTGTCAAACTTAAGAACAAATAGCTTGTTGAATTTTTTATGGATAATAGTCTGTTTGATAAAGTTTTCCGAGACAGTGAAGGCAATATTGTCATTGCTCAACCGCCCAATCCACCGCTGATTGCAGGCATTGTCGCTACTCTACTTAAATTCGTAATTACAAGTGGCAATATTTACATTGCCTCCGATGCAATCGCTTTTGGTGCTTTATTTACTTGGGGATGGCTAGAATTGTCTGATGGGGTTAATTACTTTCGCCGAGGATTGGGTTTACTGACACTCATTTTTCTAGTTTATTCCAAGATTTCTACATAATAATAGGTGTCAAACTTCAATCTTTTACTAAGTCAATTAATGCAGTTTCTACCTCCTGGGTTAAATCAGTAACTGCTTGTTTAGCGGCATGACGACTTGATTGATAAACAGCCCATTTGTCACTAATAGAAATCGGTTTTCCGACAGTCATTTTAACCCCTCGTTGACCTAATTGTGGGCGACGGGGGACTTTTATTCCTTTTATTCTTGCCATCAAATCAAACAAAATTAACAACGTTTCAGCAAATCTTTCAGCGCTGGGTTTCTCCTGAATATAAGTTCCAGTAACCGCAACAAAACTCTCCACTAACCGCATGTGTTTTAAACGGATTTTAGCTTCTTCTGCTACCCAATTTCCTAAACCAAATTGCAGAGGTGTAAGAGTATTAATATCTTCAATATCTTCTCGATAAATATAGCGCCATCCTGCCTCTTCTAAACGGCGACAGCGATCAATAATTGTTCCCTGCGGCGATATATTAAAGTATTCTTCTGCTACTTTTAACGCAATATTTAATAATCGATCTAGTCTTTTTTTGATAATTATATTAGAACTAACTTCTTGATTGATCTCAAGTTCAGGCAACTGTTGATGATAGAAACGCTGATAAAATTCTTCTAATTCAGAAAGTAATATTTCAGCTAACTTTAACAGACGTGGATAGAGTTGTAATTCCGGCTTTGTTTGAGCATTAAAATCGCCCGATGATAAACCGCTATCGCGTTCTAATTGCCTTAATAATTTCTCTATCGCCAGCCAAGGCGGCTGTATATAATAATATTTAATTCCAATCGGAATAACCCAAACCGTTTCAGTTCGTTCTGCTTTTTTTAGGTCTTCCATACACCAAAATCCTAACTGTGCCACTCCCGGTTCTAACGGACTAATAACCTCGCTATGTCCGTTATTTGCGCCTTCTGGGGCAATCGCAAAAGGAAACTTTCCATTAACTAATAAATCCCGCATAAAACGTAATGCATTGCGATCAAATACTCGTCCTCGATGAATAGAAATGCCACCACTTCTAGACAATAACCAACCTAACCAATTTCCGCCCCAAATTGTCATCCCCCGATCATAGATAAAATGAGAATGAATAGGAGAATTTAATTGAATTCCCATTTCTTTTGCCGCTTGGGGTAGAAGTCGATCAAATAAATACAATAAACACAAAGGATCTTCAACTTCCGGATGATGAAACGCGATGATAAATCTGATTTTTCCCGCTTGAAATTGTTGATAAAGATCGACTATATTTTCAAGCTGTATGGCTTCAATTTTTGTAATTCCCGCCCGCAGCCATGAACGAGTCCGAAATCGTAAAATAAAGGGTAAGAAAATCTGAACAACTTTAATAACAAGTAGATTAAACTTTTGGGGGATAAAGGTCAGTTTGGCATGAAGATGAGGCATAAAAATAAATCAGATAGGGATGATTGAAATTTCCTTAAATAGTACAATAAAATAATAGCCGTTAGACAAGCAGCAATTATGGCAATTATTTCTTCTCGTCGATCTTCTCCTGACGCTAACGAACCCCAAAACGCTAAAACAGTTAAATCTTCTCAAAAGACAGAACTGCTTGAACCCCAGGCAACGACAGAAGAGACAGTTAACCCAAAACAAGAAGAGTCTATTCGTCCACAGTGCTTATCAGATTATATCGGACAAAAAGCATTAAAAGAAGTATTGGAAATTGCGATCGCAGCGGCGAAATCTAGACAAGAACCGCTAGATCATTTATTATTATATGGCCCCCCTGGATTAGGGAAAACCACGATGGCGATGATTTTAGCCACGGAAATGGGGGTTTCTTGTAAAATAACGACTGCCCCCGCCTTGGAAAAGCCGCGAGATATTGCCGGGTTACTCATCAGTTTACAACCAGGAGAAATTCTATTTATTGATGAAATTCATCGTTTATCAAAGATGGCTGAAGAAATTCTTTATCCGGCAATGGAAGATGGTCGTTTAGATATTACAATTGGTCAAGGCAGAACCGCCAAAACCCGCAGTATTCCTCTCAAACCTTTTACTTTAGTGGGGGCAACTACTCGTATGGGGGCCTTGACTTCACCGCTACGCGACCGCTTTGGTTTAATTCAACGGTTACGTTTTTATGAACTTGATGAATTGAGTCAAATTATCCAACGGACTGCTAAATTATTAAATACCCCAATTACAGCAGAGGGCGCAAGTGAAATTGGCCGACGGTCACGGGGGACTCCTCGTATTGCCAACCGCCTGTTAAAACGGGTACGGGACTATGTGGAAGTGAAAGCGGCGGGTGAAATTACCCAAACTTTGGCGGCTACCGCTTTGGAATTATTTAATGTCGATCCGAAGGGTTTAGATTGGACAGATCGGCAGTTATTAACTATGATAATTGAAAACTTTAAGGGAGGGCCAGTGGGTGTGGAAACGATGGCCGCAGCAGCCGGAGAAGATGCCCAAACTATTGAGGAAGTTTATGAACCGTATTTGATGCAAACAGGCTTTTTACAACGGACTCCCCGAGGACGAATGGTGACGGCAGCGGCTTACCAACATTTGGGTTATTCCGATCACTGAGATCGATAAAATAGATCTCAAGAGTCATTAAAAAAGCAATCATTTTTGCTACTTTTTATCTCCATTTTCTCCTACTGTTGCCTGTTGCCTATTCCCTGTTCCCTGGCGCATAGCGCTGTAAGATTTATTAATCTCAATTGCGAGTTTTAATGCGGGGTTATTTTCCCAGCGATCGCCTACATGGGCATAGATACAAGTCGTCCGGGGATCGGCGTGTCCGAGTAAGTCTTGAACTTGCCGTAATTCTGCCCCTGAACGCAACGCTAAAGTTCCTGCTGTATGCCTTAAACTATGGGTAGAAAGAGTGCGTCCTGCACTGTATTTTAGTTCAGCTTGGTTGAGATATCCATCGACAATAGATCGAATGCCTCGGCGAGATAAACGCTGTCCTTTTGCCCGATTTCCGACTGCAATAAATAGGGGATAATTGGGTCTTATTTTACCTATTTCAGTTTCTCTTAACTCTAAATATTGTAGTAATAATTGTGCTAAATCTGGGGTTAACGGAACCACCCGAATACTGCGTTTTCCTTCGACTCGAATTCCCCAATTATTGCCTTGTCGAACAATATCAGAAAAGTTAGCGCGATGCAATTCAACGGTTCGGGGACCTTCTAATGCTAAAATGGCGAGTAAAGCGCGATCGCGGGCAGATTTTAGGCTACCATCTTGAGGAATAATAGCGAGTAATTCTTCTACTTCTGTGGCTTCTAAATAGGTGATTTTTTCGGCGGGATCTCGTTTTTCTCGGGGGGGTTTAACGCCTGTTGCGGGGTTAAAAGATAATAGTCCTTTATCCACTGCTGCCTGATAAAAACGCCGGACAACTGATAATTTTAAGGCTATTGTTGCGGGTTTAAACTTCTTTTTGTCAATCATCCACCGCCGATATCGTTTAATATCTTCTTTTGTAATAGTCGCCGGGTGTAATGGTTGGCAGTCACACCATTCTAAGAATTGGATTAATTGACGGCGATAAGTTATAATGGTATCGCTAGCGGCATCTCCTGCACCGACATCAATTTCTAAGAAATCTGCAAATGCTTCTATTAGCGTCTCTGTGGTAACTAGATTAGAAGTCGATGAAGGGGTTAAGGCAGAAACAGTTGAGATCATCAGTTAAGAATAGGGTGAATGATTCACTGTTGTATATTATATTCTGATTTGTTACAAGGATTTCGTGATGTCGTTAATGTCATTAACTTAGTTAATTTACAAAGTCTTCGTGAGTTAGTAGTGTCAGAGATAGAAAAAGCTGTAATTTAAAAGCCCCCATTATTGGGGGTTTGGGGGCAATATATAATTCTAAAGTGTTTACTTTGTAGCGTTCACTTTTTCAAAAACGGGGAAAATTTCTTATCTTCTCACTTTTGCCACTGCCATTCAGCCGCCCAGCTCAAAGTCAGTCTAAAGGGGGAACATAAGAAATCTACCTTTTTATAATAACAGAACCTATCACAAGTTGTCAATCCCTATCTGAGAATTCTTCAAGATTCTAGTTTCTCCAGGGCAGCAGTCAGAATCTCTGCTAAATTATTTGTCAATACTTGTAAACTGTCTTTTAGTTTCCAATCTATTACTTTACTCGGAACAAGAAAGCCATGAGTTGTTGTATTTCTAAATGCTTTTGTGAGCAGAAATGCATCTTTCCAATTATCAATCGGATCACCTTGAACTATCCAACGCTTAATAATTTTTGCATCTTCTCTTCCCAAGCCTAAAAAGTTTGCAATTGCAGTCTCTTCTCGGCTTAACCATTTTTCTAAGTTTTTACTATCTTCAAGAGTAGGTGAATTGAGTAGAGAATAGTTAGGGAGTTTACATTTTTTCAGCAAATCTTTAAAAATAGAAATTTTAATAGATTGATTTTCAAAGTAATTCATCAATCCTTTTGTTGTAATTTCAAACCCACTATAAGCAATAACTAATTTCCATTGAATACCTCTATTTTTACCTGTATTACTGCGAGGATATCCACAAATAGCAGGATTTTCCCAATCGATAGCGGCTTGAGTTAAACTAATACCGCGACTGATAAATTTATAGACTCGATCGATATGTTCAGGACGACTATTATGATTAGAATTAAAATAAGCTAGCTTTTTCTGTATTATCTTGCACTTACCCTGATCGATCCACCAAGAATTATTAGGCAAAAATATATCATCTACTTTTCCCCAAGCTTTTGCTAGTTTTTCAGAAATTAATAAAGATTCTGACATATAGTAATCCGTTTTAAGTAATTTACAAAATTGTGTTAAAATCGGCCATAGGGAGTAGGGAGTAGGGAAAAAATGTAGGGTTTTTATCCATATGTATGATTTCTTGTAACTAATTTCTAATGGCTATAATATAATCTATTCTATTTTAATAGCGGTTTATAGATATTACCCACAGAATGATCCGCGTTAATATCAATCACTAAATCTGTCACTTTTAGATTTTCAATTAAAGGTGAAATAAATAACTCAGGATGAAGAGATTTCCAAAAATAATCGACAAATTGTTCAATTTCTATATCCGTCATTCCCGACTTTCCGGTCGCCATCATTTCTTGCTCTGCTTGTTTACGCCATTGTTTCGATAAGCGATAATCAATTGGATTTAATACGATTAATCGATCCAAACGTTGCCATAATGGGATATAATTTTTTAATTGAGAATTGATATCCTGGGCAAATCGCTTGTCAGCTTGACTCACAATCGGTGGCGGTGCAGCTTCAAACGCTTCATCATCAACGGGTTGACAACCCACAAACCACCCTTCAAATAAGATAATATCAATCCCAGTAACCATTTGAGACTCAATGCGATCGCCTGCACCATTCCACAGCGACTTATCAAACCGAGGAATAGCCACTAATTCCCCCGCTACCGGATGGCGTAATTGATCTAAGACCTGTAAACCCAATTCTACATCATGGGTTCCGGGAGGGCCACGCCAAATTAACCGAGGATCGACTTGCCGCAGATATTCTCGTTCAGCATAGGTTTTGTAGAGATCATCAATCGATAAACTGACAGTCCGATGACCGAGATGTTCTAAAATAGCTGTTAAGGCTTGAGCGAGAGTGGTTTTACCTGTTCCTTGTCCGCCTAAAATTCCTTGAATAATGGGATGAGCTGAAGCTTGATAAGCTTGACTAAGTTGCAACGCCTGCGGTAACCACAACTGCCATAATAATTCTAAACGGTGAGGAATATCGGGTAAATTTACCCTTTTTTGCAATAGAGATTGAAACAGTTGCGATCGCGCAATAATAATATCCTCGACTGTTTCTGGTGTAATATTAAACGCTTTGGATCGTGAAATATCAGCTAATTCTGCTGTAGCTAATTGTTGCAATTCCGACGGTTGAGGCGGGCTTCGGTGTGCCATCGCTTGTAGAATTCCTTGCATTTTATGATCCAAGCAAAAACGCTAGCAAGAATAAACTATAACTCAAGCCCATTTTAAGCGCATTGAGACATTCAATCCAAATGGATTTTTGAGTTTTTGAGGGTCGCTGACGATAAGCCAGTACACTAACTAACTCAGTTAACAATAATAAAATAAACGCCACACTAATATCCCAACTAGCCTCTTGTCCCGCTATCGTAGAAATAGCAATCCCTAAAAAAGTACCGAACAGCAAGCTAATTACCAAAACGGAGATCCGTCGCCAAGGGTTTTGTAGCCACTGTCCCAGTCGTGCTAGGAAGATATCAAATAGTCGATTTAGACGAGTGTTCTGCATCGCTTTGGGGAGAAAACTTAGCCCTCAGTATATTTTAAGATACACGATTTTAAACCATGAAATCCAGAGCTTATCTAGTTTTTGGGATAATCGGGGTCATTCTACTGTCTGTTTTGAGTCTCAAGCCTATTTTACTCAAAACCTGTATTGCCTTATTCCCATTGACTCCCCCCTCTAATCCGGTTTCTGCCCCCCCTGAAATCCCGGCTGTAGTGCCTTCTCCTACAGCTTCGAGTCCTTCCGTGCGGGTAACGACATCAATCACCCCCATAACAACTGAATCGGCTGCTGAGACGGCTACAGGAGGCTTACGAGTGAGTAACCCCACACAACATCCGGTGCGTGTAGCGCTGTTAAATCGCTCAAACAATACGGCCTCAACATCCACCTCAACCCATTGGGATTTTGCACCCCAAGAAGGCAGTCAAACGGGCTTATTGCTGTCTTTACCGGAAAAAAGCTTAGATTTACAACCGGGAGATATTCTAGTGGGTTTTGCTCAAGATGGCTCTCGGCGCTATTGGGGGCCTTATATTGTCGGAGAAACAGACTTACCGTTGTGGGTGCCTGAAGGGAAAGAATGGCAACTGATTTTACAACCTTAAAACAAACAGAGACGCTCTCACCGAACGTCTCTACTGAAATCTACTAGAAAAACCAAAACTGATAATTACTCAGCCGGGTTGAGTTGTAACAGTCCATCGGGTTGAAAAATTACGTCAAATTCGGCAAAAGAAGGAGCAGTCGTCACACCCTGAGAAGAGGCTAACTCGGGTAAGGGGGTATTATCTACATTTTGTGTGGCCACGGAAGATTTGGGTTCAAACCCGATAATTGAGCCATTTTGATCCACTTTCACTCTATAGACAGATTCTCCGGTGACTGGAGTGGTGGTCCAAGCTTGGTCAATGGTTTGATAGACTGTTTGGCTCAACTGTTCTAATTGCGCTGGATCAAGAGCCGTAGCAGTGGCCACTTGTGGGGTCGTGGTGTCAAGAGCAGAGGGATCCACCGATGTTGTGGTTTCTGGAGTTGTCGTTTCAATATCAGGCAGTGACGACCCAGTGGTTGTTAAGGTTTCTGGGGTTGTTGCCGGGTCAACTCCCTCAGATACTACTGGAGTTTCTGGGGTTGTTGCCTCTGGGGTCTCGACAGGCTCATCTGGAAAACCGCCGATGGGTGCAACAGGTTCCAGTTCAGTGGTTTGAGAATAGTTTAAACCTGAGTTGAGCCTAATAGCATCCTCGGGTAGAGTCTCATCGACTTCAATCTCATCGGTTTGAGTGATAGGAGCTGTTGTAGTATCGATTTCAGTACTATCGGTTGAAGTGATAGGAGCTGTTGTAATTGGGGCTACATCTGTTGTCGGACTCACAGAAGTAGTAACCGGGGGTGTAACTGCTGTCGTTTCGGATTCAATAATTTCAGGCTCAGAAGAAAACTCAGTCGCTGTAATGACTTCATTATCGTCTTGCTCGGCAATTTCTGTAGGATCTGGAGTGGCTAATAAAGAACCCAGCAAAGTTCCGAGAATAACCGCAATTAAAGCAATGAGCGAACCCGTTTTAACCGCCGGGTGTAACTCAGACTCCCCAACAGACTCTTGCTCTAGCTCGTCATGAGCATAGGGATTGGAAGAAGGATCATTTTTAATCTGCATATACAATACCTCTGAGTTAAATGGTTAAATTAAATAACATCTAGACATCTTAACATTCACTACTTGAGATCATCGGATCACCCGATGCTAAATGAATCAAGACTTTTAGAAATTTTATTCTAATATTAGATTTTTTAGCAATCTCAAGCTCTATACGATTTTAATAATTGAGTCGATTCTCGACACACTGATGATCGTTGTTAACTTAAATCACTAGAGTATAAACAAAATTATACTGTAAACCGTTCTTTAGACTACCGAATGACTGAATTATTCCTTTGGTAAGAAGCAGGGTAATCACTTCATATCCAACGACTACCCAATACTCCTGCTAACTAGATAGTCAGGCTTCTACTTTAACACCTTTCCAAAAAGCAATATAACCTGCCACTTTCTCTACGGCGGACTTGGGTGTGGGATAATACCAAGCCGCATCTTTATTCACTTGTCCATCGACAACGATATTATAATAACTTGCTACCCCTTTCCAACCACAGGTTGTGTGGGTACTACTGTCTTGAAAATATTCTTTGTTGATCGCATCTGGGGGAAAATATTGATTTCCTTCTACCACTTCACACCGATCGCTTTCGGCTAAAGTGACTCCATTCCAAGTTGCTTTTGGCATCTTCTGGGTTCCTGATTAACTGATGTTTCGTTGTTGATTTTAGCATCTGAGTTCAGAGGAATGACAATTTATTAAAATCTCTACCAATTGACAGAAGCCATCTACTTCTGATTCAGTTGTGATAAAAGTAGGCTTATGGGTTAACTGTTCTGTATATTTTAATAAATTGGCCACGCCAACCGACTGCGGAAATAAAGTTTGATCAAATAAACTTTCATCATTGGGACTATCGCCAATTGTGATAATCTGCTGCGGGGATAAATGAGGGAAATAATCTGATAAAACTTGTTTTAAGCCTGTGGCTTTTTCTTGGAATTGAGGTTTAATATGACATTGAACAGTACTGTAAGTAAAACCCCAACCTTCAGTTATACAGCGTTGAGCTAATTTTTTAATCGTATTTAAATCTAGTCCTTTCACATCAAATGTCCAATCAGTTAGACGAAATAGATTATCAGTGCTGGGCTGTAAATTAGGAAAGTCTACTGTTAAAGACTGAAACATTTTCGCCAAATTTTGACGGTGTTTATCTGGATCTGAAATCGGGGTAATAAACTGAGGAATATGATGATTTTTATCATAAAAAATACCGCCATTTTCAGCCATTGCGCCTCGGACAGGAAGATAATGATTTAAGGCTTGTACCCACCCGGCGGAACGTCCTGTAATTAACATCACCTCAATTCCAACTTGACTCAATTTATCAATTGCTTGAATCAGTTTAGGGGTGAATTTTTCATCTTGAGTTAAAGTGCCGTCTACATCAGTCGCAATTAAGCGAATATCAGACAAATTCGAGTGAGCAATCGCGGTATTAATAGGTTTTAAAACCATAATAATTATCTCAAATATTTACGCTATTTAATATCAGTTTTTACCATTCTGTTTGAGCTTGCTGAACTACATAAGTAGCAACTTTTTTGATGTCATCTTTACTTAAATAACCTTTAAATCCTGGCATCGCATGTTCCCCATTAGTTATTAGATCAATAACTGAGGCTTCAGCATGGCGATCGAACCCTTTTAAATATTTAGATAATGCATCTTTTTTCAAGGTTTTGTAAGCGACAATAACGTTTCCGCCTCCCCTATGACAAACAGCACAATTCGTCGCAAAAATTTCAGCACCTTTCGTTTTATTTGCGGCTAATATAGGATCGGAAATCATTATATTTAATGAGATTATGCCAAAGAATATGATTAACAATACTTTCTTCAATTTACTTTTCCACCCATTATTTTAAACACTCACATTTTATTTGATAATTTTTACTAAATTCAGTTTAGCAAAATATTCATTAAAACGATTCTATGGCACTACGCAGATTAGTTCGGAAATTTATATATTTATTTTTAAACCCTTTCACAGCATACTTCTCTATAGCCCATTTGGCAATAGTAAACATGGCAATAGTAAACACGGCATGGCTTACACCTAACGGCAGGCTACTGCTATAGCGCAACGCTCCGGGCTTGACGACGCTATATTTTTAATTAAGCACATTTTTTGAAAGTATTATGGATTTCAGATTGTGATATAGAAATAAAAAGCTCAATGATAAAATTAGTTCCCTGTCCGGATATAGAATCATAACTTAGCTTTCCTTGATGTTTTTCTACAATAATTTGATAACTAATCGATCATCCCAGTCCTGTTTCTTTTCCTACTGTTTTTGTCGTCAAAAAGGGATCAAACAGTTGAGAATTCATCGGATTCGGGATACCTGGAACGTTGTCAATAAATTGAAGATAAACTGAGCTATTATTCAGTATTTTAGTATAAAGAATAAGACTAGGTTGATATTGACTGATTGTTTCTATATTTTGTAATTGCAGATGAACCCAATCTTCATCAATGAAATCAATGGCATTAGTTAGAAAATCCATAAAAAATTGATGAAGCTGACCGGAATAACACTCTACATTAGACAATTGATCGTAGTTTTGAATCACTTGAATTTCTGGGCGGTGAGGCTGAGGCTTGAGGCGATGCAACTCAATGGTGAGAGTACTGTCTAAACCGCTATACAAATCTACCGCTTTAATTTCAGCTTCATCTCCGGCGGGAGAAGTTGCGTAGAGATTTAACAATTTCACCAATCCCTTCAGCACCCACTTTAATTGATTGTAATAGTTTAGCTAAATATTCTGTGAGAAAATCTTGATCAATCGCTTCTATTTCTTCTTCAATAACCGCAGTCTGCTGAGGATATTATTATTGATAAAGTTGTATTAAATTGAATAAATCATTAATATATTCTTCGGCCTGAGTCACGTTTCCATAGATAAAGCTAACGGGATTATTAATCTCATGAGCCACCCCAGCAACCATTCGACCCAAAGCAGACATTTTTTCCGTTTGAACCAGATGAGGCATCTGTTGAAGCTTTTCTAGGGTATCTTCTAGCGCTTCCATCTGAGCATTAATATATCGATCTCGTTCTGCCACTTATTGCACCATGAAATTAAATCCTTGTGCTAAAGTTGCAATCTCATCATTGCCTTCAATCTGCAATTGAGTAGTGATGTTGGGATAGATGAAATTTGAGAAATATGATTGAATAAGTGGTTGAGAGTCTCAATTGTTAAATGTATCGACTGATCTTTTCACCAGAGACGCTTGTATAGTCAGGGGCGCTACCCGTGCGATCGCGACTAATTTAGTAGACAGCAGTTCAACTTCTCCCCTAAAATCTAAAGTCTGAAGTCTTAATATCTAATCCTTCTATGACAGATCCTGCCTTGGAGATAGAAGATCCCAATCTTTGGCCGAGTTTGCTACAACAACTGTTAGATCGTCAATCCTTATCTCAAAATCAAGCCTCAGCGTTAATGCAGGGATGGCTAGCTGAATCAATTCCTGCTGTATTATCCGGTGCAATTTTAGTGGCGCTACAAGCAAAAAGCGTTACGGCTTCAGAGTTAGCGGGGATGGCTGAAGTATTAAAATCTCAATCTCTGGGTCAAACAGAAACTTCTACTGTTAAATTATCATCTGATTCAGCAGTTCGTGTGATTGATACTTGCGGAACAGGAGGAGACGGGGCTTCAACCTTCAATATTTCAACAGCAGTGGCCTTTGTCGCCGCAGCAGCGGGGGTTCCGGTGGCAAAACACGGAAATCGTTCGGCATCAAGTCAAGTCGGTTCTGCGGACGTTCTGGAGGCGCTGGGGGTGAATTTGAGTGCTGGGGGTGAGAAAGTAAAAGCCGCTTTAACAGAAGTGGGGGTAACGTTTTTGTTTGCACCGGGTTGGCATCCGGCAATGAAAGCAGTTGTGCCGTTACGAAAAACCTTAAAAGTCCGAACCGTATTTAATTTAATTGGGCCGTTAGTGAATCCGTTAATGCCACAAGGACAAGTAATGGGGGTATTTTCACCAACATTGCTGGAAACTGTTGCAAGCGCATTAGGCAAGTTGGGAACCGAAGCTGCTATTGTTCTACATGGACGGGAAAAACTGGATGAGGCGGGTTTGGCAGATCTAACAGATTTAGCAATATTATCATCGGGGAGCGTACAGTCGGCTACTGTTGATCCACAAGAATTGGGTTTAACAAATGCTCCTCTAAGCGCTTTAAAGGGGGGAGAAGTGGCAGAAAACCTAGAAATTCTACGCAACGTCTTGCAAGGGAAAGCAACCCCAGCCCAACAAGATGTAGTGGCGTTGAATGCTTCTCTGGCGTTGCAAGTCGCGGGAGTTGTTCCTCTGGCTGCTCATGCTGAAGGTATTAAAATAGCGCAAGAGATCTTACAAAATGGTTCGGCTTGGTTGAAATTAGAAGAGTTAATTCAGTTTCTCAAAGATTAAGTAGATTAATTGGATGATTCACCAGAAGATGATTCTGATGAGTCTGTTGAACGGTTTGAGGGTGCTGTTGACGGCTGATCTGATGAGTCTGTTGAACGGTTTGAGGGTAGAGATGTATCTGAGTCGGAGTCTGTTGAACGGTTTGAGGGTAGAGAAGGTTCTCCAACAGGTTCAGACTCAAATACTTCAGCAGGTTCCCCGACAGGTCTATTTTCAAAGGGTTGAGAGGGTTCTCCAACAGGTTCAGAAGATTCAGACGGTTCAGAATTTCGTGGCGTTTGCGGAGATGCAGAGCGTTCTCGAAACTCAATCACATCCTGTTTGATCGTAACATCGTACTGACCAAAAAAGTCTTGTCCCAACAGTCCAAAATCTAAAGCCGGGGCGATGGCAACTGCTAAATTATCTTTGACCGCACCTGCTACATTAATAGACTCGATTAAACCGATATCAAATTCTACATTTCTAGCGCTGGGGGTATTTGCTGTTTCTCTACCGCTGGGAACAACTCCGAGGAATTCCGCCATAATGGGTGTAATGACTGTATTGCTTGCTCCTGTATCAACTAACATTCTGAAAGCGCGTTGGTTGTTAAATACTGCCTCAATGACCGGGATATTCCCATCTCGTGCAATAATTTGTGCTTGATACACTCTGCCTTGTGGTGAAGTGCTGGCGCTTGAGCCGGGTAGGGGTTCGGGTTCAGGGGTCGGGCAAATTTCTGTTAAGAACACAACCTCTCCTTCTGGAGTTTCCAGAAAACATCCCGGATATTCTTGAGCTATTGCCGACGAGCCGAAGCTTAAACCGCTGGCAATAATCAGGAAGCCAATAGAAAGAGGATTAAACCTTTTCCCCGAGCAATTAAGTGGCTGCTGTTTACGAAAGAGACAGGATAAAAGTTTTTGATTCATTGCAGCGTTTGTTCCCAACAACCTTTAAGCGAGATTGATACATTCATTGACCATATTTTATCAAATTATTATCATTTCATTTCTCCCTAAAGTACGATTTTTAGGCTATTCCCACGGACTAAGCGTTTAAAAATAGTAAAATTTACCTTCAAATAGATTAATCGGACTCATTTTATGGGATGAGTTGACACTTCAACCATCGTCCCTTATCTTTGCTGTCGATAACGAGCAATTAAATTAGGTAAGTAATCAAAACCATCGACACCAATTTGAGCAATGAGTTGAGAACGATATTTTGCCAGACTTGCGTTAAATTTTTCTTCTCCTACTCTCCCTTGTAAAATCATCACTATTGCAGCCGTTTGTTGCCATTGAATATTACCTTGTTGCTCCAGCAAATACATTCCTAAACAGCCATGATAAATTGCTAACTCTTCTCGTTGAAGTTGATAGTAAGCTTCTGCGATATAAGCATGGCCTAAAGTTTGGAGATTACGATCTCCGACTTTTTGGACAATGGTTAATCCTTGTTCTAAAAACGGCACAGCTTGTAAGGGTTGTTCGAGGCTCACCGAAGCAATACCTAAACCAATTAAACTCACTGCTTGATTGAGTAAATCCTTTAATTTTTCCGATAGTTTTAATCCTTGTTGTAGATAGTTAATTGAAGACTCTAACTGTTCTAAGGTCACAGTTCGTTGTTGACGAGCGATGATGATTTCACAAAATCCTAAACTCACTAAACTATAAGATTCTCCTTTTTTATCACCAATTTGTCGCGCTAAAATTAACGACCGTTGAGCCTGATTAATCGCTGAATTATAATCATTATTTTGCCAATTTAACCGACTTAAATGATTTAAATTTGCCACTTCACAAGTGCGATCTTGTGTTTGGCGAGATAGTTCTAAGGCTTCTTTATGAAAATCTAATGCTTTTTGAGGATTACCCATCCACTGTTGAGAATAACCGAGAACGGTTAAAATTCTTGCCTTTTCCTGAATATTTTCTACAAAGTTTAAGGGTCGATCCAAATAGTCAATTGTGTCTCGGAAATTATTACCGGAAAATGAGGCAAATACACCACCATAAAGCGGAAAATTAGGACGCGCCGCAAAAGCCCGTAAAATTTGTAATGTCATTTGGAAACAAGCTTGAGACAACTGTTCTTTTTCACTTGAAAGTGGTACGGTTTGAAACCCTTGACTAAGTTCACTCCAAACCATAGCAAATACAATAAAAGTTACCCCCGATAAATCAATTCCCAATTGGGCGCTATAAGCTTGTTTATCAAACCAAGTAACCAGCCCTAACTGTACATCTCGCATCAATACAATTAACCCGACCCAATCCTTTAAATTAATGGTATTTTGAGCTAAAATAACAGCAGCAGCAGATTGATTATGAGCTTGTTGATTAAATAATTCTTTGGCAAGGGGATGACTCACTTGTTTTGCCCAACTTGCCCAGGGACCAGAATTGGCAGCTACTTCACCAAAGCCAACCGCACGGTTTGGTAAATCATAAATCCAACTAATTAAATGGGGTTCTAATTCAGTAATAGCCGTCAAACCTTCAATTAATCCAGCCGCATATTGACGCAGTTCAAAAGCCTCGGATCGATCGGTTAATTCTTCAGCCGCTTGTTGTAAAGATTGGGCTAACTGTTGAATTTGGGGATGCTTAAAAATATAAGATTGATTCGGATCTAAAACCTGTAATAATATCCCTAAACGTTCCTCTGGGGGTGCCGCGATAATTTGTTGAACCGCAACATCACATTGACTTTGAGCCTGATATTTCTTTTGCCATTGTTCCCAGGCTTGTTGTAATAATTTAATCGCCCGTAGTTGCCGGGTTGCTTTGGCTTGTTTTAATTCGTCTGATTCTGTTTTTACTGTTTGTTCTAAATTGCTGCTTTTCTCCATTAAACAGCGCTCAAAAATCTCTCCCGTTCCCGGTTTGAGTTCATCGACTAAACGACGATAAATGATCTGTTTAGACGCAATTTTCCCTTTGAGAACAAGAGTGATAATTTCGTCAATAAATATAATATAGCGATCGCGATCGGTGGTCGGATTCATAATGAAATTAACCTAATTTCCAGTAACTTATCTTAAAACATGGCATTACTGACTGTTTTGGTATTATCTCAATAATTGCCAATCTTCGGTACAATAACTCATAAGCGTGTTAATCTGACCCAACTAACCTCGTCAAATCCACCTGTACCCGAAATTATAACGTTGTCATGTTCGATGCCCTTGCTGAACGCTTAGAATCTACCTGGAAAAAACTCCGAGGCCAGGATAAAATCTCGGAATCAAATATTCAAGACGCTCTCAAAGAAGTTCGTCGTGCCTTACTCGAGGCCGATGTTAACCTGCAAGTCGTTAAAGAATTTGTAGCTGAAGTTGGAGAAAGTGCCAAAGGGGCAGAAGTCCTGTCTGGCGTGCGACCCGGAGAACAGTTTGTCAAAATTGTTCACGATGAATTGGTAAAAGTGATGGGGGAAAGCAATGTTCCCCTGGCGATGGCCGAAACCGCCCCCACCGTGATTTTGATGGCGGGTTTGCAAGGAACGGGTAAAACCACTGCCTCAGCCAAGTTAGCCCTGCATCTGCGTAAAGAAAACCGCAGCGTCTTGTTAGTGGCAACTGACGTTTATCGTCCGGCGGCAATTGACCAGCTTCTGACGCTGGGGAAACAAATTGATGTTCCCGTGTTTGAACTCGGTAGCGATGCTGACCCGGTTGAAATTGCCCGTCAAGGGATCGAACACGCCAAAGCCCAAGAGATTGATACCGTTATTATCGATACAGCGGGTCGGCTGCAAATTGACCCCGAGATGATGGCGGAGTTAGCCCAAGTTAAGCAAACGGTTAAGCCGGATGATACCCTGCTTGTGGTTGATGCCATGACGGGTCAGGAGGCGGCCACCCTCACCCGGACGTTTAATGATGAAATTGGCATTACAGGGGCGATTCTAACCAAGCTAGACGGGGATAGCCGAGGCGGCGCGGCGTTGTCTATTCGGCGGATTTCTGGGGCACCGATTAAGTTTGTCGGGACTGGGGAAAAAGTCGAAGCCCTGCAACCGTTTTATCCAGATCGGATGGCCTCCCGCATTCTTGGGATGGGAGATATTCTCACCTTAGTTGAAAAAGCCCAAGAAGAATTTGACATCGCTGATGCGGAGAAAATGCAGGAAAAAATCCTGGAGGCGAAGTTTGACTTCACCGATTTTCTCAAGCAAACCCGGATGATGAAAAATATGGGGTCTCTCGGGGGTTTAACCAAGTTAATTCCGGGGATGAATAAAATCTCTCAAGAACAACTTGATAAGGGTGAGACCCAACTGAAGCGGTCTGAAGCGATGATTAATTCGATGACTATCGACGAACGCAAAAATCCTGAACTGTTATCGGGGTCACCTTCGCGTCGTCGGAGAATTGCCAAAGGTTCAGGACACAGCGAACGAGATGTGACGCAACTGGTGAGTGATTTCCAGAGAATGCGTTCGATGATGCAACAGATGGGTCAAGGCGGATTTCCCGGAATGGGAGGAATGCCGGGGATGGGAGGAATGCCGGGGATGGGAGGAATGCCGGGGATGCCCGGAATGGGAGGCCCCCAAGCGGGTTGGCGCAATGCTTCGGGTCAAGGGAAAAAGAAAAAGAAAAAAGCCAAGAAGAAGAAAGGCTTTGGGCAACTGTGAAACGAAGCGATTTGTTCTCAGTCGGAGGCCAAGTTGATTGGGTTTTGAGTTAGATTGTTTTTAAGCATCTATTTGTTGTTTCTTGTTGGTTCAAGTCATCTGCAACAAATAACGCTGCAAATTGGGAAAATAGCTTACAATTCTAAGAGGAGTGTAGTGAAGTAACATGATCAAACTGCGATTAAAGAGATACGGTAAGAAACGGGAAGTGAGTTATCGAATTGTGGCAATGCCTAGCTTGTCTCGTCGTGAAGGCCGTCCGTTAGAGGAATTAGGGTTTTATAACCCCAGAACTGATGAAACTCGACTGGATGTGCCAGCCATTGTTCGTCGTCTCCAACAAGGAGCACAACCGACTCGAACTGTGCGTAACATCCTACAGAAAGCCAATGTATTTGAACAACTTAAGTCCGGAGTCAACCCAGAGTCCACAACCAGTACAGAAGCAGACGAAGCTATCAGCACGACCTGATTATCATCAATTGGTTCGATATTTAATCGAGCCTTTTTTGGAGTCTCCAGAGTCATTACGAGTCGATTGTGAACACTCCGGCGCAATGCCGAAAACTTGGATTCGCTTAGCCTTTGAAGCCGAAGATAAAGGCAGGGTTTATGGTAGAGGAGGACGCAATATTCAAGCGATCCGCACTGTTTTATCCGCGATCGCCGCTGCGGCAGGAGAGTCTATTTATTTAGACATCTATGAGAGTCAGTCAAATGAGCGTGAACGTCCAAGGGTTTCTCCAAGTCGTCCCTCTCCTAGACGTTCATCGACGAGAACGAGTAGCCGATCATCGCTTCCTCCGGGAATTGCCAGAAGAAACCGCCAGTAGTCACTGTCTACCTTGAAAGTTCTTGATCTCACGGTTAACTGAAATAGTTCTCTACCTTGAGTGAGTAACTGAAGACAACAGCGTTATCTATGCATGAAGTGAAGCAATAGTCTAGAACATCGATTATTGATGCATTGAACAAATCCGTGTTCATAGCTTGGAAAACTAGAGTGATCGGACTCTCTATGTTGCTACTCCTAACCTAAGTGGGGTAAGCGGGAAAGCCGGCTCCGCTGCCCCTATCCTCACAATACCCGATCAATTCAGAAATAACACCATGAGTTAGATAGTATAAACAGAAAGTTCCTGTTTTTTTGCTGTTTGTTGAACGGGAATTTCAATCACAAATTCTGCTCCTGCATTGGGTTGAGAATTGCACCAAATTTTACCCCCGTGACGCTCTACAATAATTTGATAGCTGATAGACAGTCCCAGTCCTGTACCCTTATCAATAGATTTTGTTGTGAACAATGGCTCGAACAGCTTAGCACTGTATTCAGATGAAATCCCTATTCCATTATCTGCTATTTTGATTTGAAGATTTTGTTGAGATTCATCTAGATTAGTGGTAATCAAAATTGTAGGTTTTTTGAGAGAATTACCGTTATTCTTACTAGAAAAGTATCCTTGCTCCATCGCTTCTTGTAATGCATCGATACTATTACACAAAATATTCATAAAAACTTGATTCATTGGCCCACTATAACATTTTATATTTAAAGGATTATTGTATTGTTTAATCACTTCAATTGTTAAATAATCTCCATGAGCTTTTAGCCGATTTCTCAAAATCATTAACGTACTTTCTATGCCCTGATGAATATCAATTTTTTTGAGATCTTTTTCATCGTGGCGGGAAAAAGTTTTAAGGGATTTCACAATTTCACGAATTCGGTCAGCACCCACTTGCATAGATTCTACTAATTTGGGAAAATCTTCTTTGATAAAATCGAGATCAATTGTATCTATTTCACCTTGGATTAATTGACCCGGTTCGGGAAATTGCTGCTGATAAAGCTCTAAAATGCGTAATAAATCTGTGGCATAGTTTTGAGCATGGACAAGGTTACCATAGACAAAGCTGACTGGATTATTAATTTCATGAGCGACTCCAGCCACTAACTGCCCCAAACTAGACATTTTTTCTGCTTTAATTAATTGATTTTGAGTGATCTTTAATTCTCTTAATGTCTCTTTTAAACGATTATTTTGTTTCTGTAATTCTTGAACCGGATTCAACTGTTGTTGATCTCTAATGAAAATATCTGCTGCTTTCTGTTGTCGAGAAATATCCCGAAACACTACGGTATAGAAGGATTGCGCTCCGAAGTTGCCTTCAGTGAAAGTCGCTTCTAAAATCAATTTTTCCTGATTTTGACTATAACCGAATACTTCCTGACGAGTATTTTTAATCCACTGATTGAGTAATAATTCTTGTTCTGCTGGAGAGGGAGTTGGCCACTCAAATAGTTGGAAGATTGACCGCCCGATTAATTCTGTACTGGAATAACCAAAGATTTTTTCAGCACTCGGATTAACAGTTGAAATTTCCCAGGAAGATTTAGAAAATGTAATAATTGCATCGGTGAGACTAGAAAGAATCGCTTCAGTAAAACTCATTGTATTTTCTAGAACTTCCATAACCTAGTTATACTGTAATCCTATTTTACCGACTTCTGTCCAAATATTTTCTGGTTTTCTCGTGGGTCAACTTAAATATTGAGTTTTAGCTTGTTGCTGCATCACCTCCATCAACTTATCTAGTGAATATTTTGGTATTATTTTCACACAGATTTCAACCCTGATGTTCTGTTGCAGCGGATACTTACTAACGTAAACAAACGATTAATCATATAAAGCAAAATAAATGCTACCCCCAATGACTACATCATCACAATCGAAATACCCAGTAGTTGAATGAGGAATTGGTGAGGGCGACTTAAACCTGTTTCTCAGACTTTGTTGTTGACGAAATAACGCTACTTAATATTCCCCCAATCTCTGCACCCGCATCAACGGCATCTCTAAGCGACATAGCTTTCATACAAAAGAAACTAACATCTGCTCCTGTACACTCACTATGCCAATAACCTGAACCCACTCTAAGGTGACGGCGTTAGCATAGGGTATGATGGCGGCTAACGGGGCTAAAAAACCATCAATTAAGGCTTCGACTTCTCGAACTCGGCGAAGTTACCCACTGATGATTCCAGCGGTTGACATCCTACTAGATGCAGCAGCTCAAACTGTATTTACTATGATATCAGCAACTTGTGGATTTAGGGCGAACGTACTACCTCCGTTAAGCCCTAACCATCTCAGCCATAGCAATATTGTCCCAGGCAGATAAAGCTGAATGTTAGTTTCGCAAGCGCTCAAACAGCCGATGCCATCGCCAGATAACCATTGACGTAGCTAAAATCACTTATCCTCCCACAGTATAAACAACGGTTAAACCCGCAAAGTCTACAAACCCCAATGCTTACCCGTAAGCCAAGACGAGATGACGCAGATGCTAAACTCAGCAAAGTTATTAACGCCAACATGAATACTATGTTGAAAACAGCGTTTAAAACCGCTTAAGCCACACTCGAGGCACATCAACCCTGTCTGCATCAAGAAAACAAGACTTGAGCAGATTAACAACTACAGAGCATCAATTATGTCATCCTACAGGTTGAATCCTACAGGTTTATTCATTGTTTCAATTTTTGACATACAACTTGATAATAAAAACTGAGATGATCGATCGATCAATTTTTACAGTTCCCCTCACGTCGGCTAAAAATTTTTATTGTCTCAATCCTTTATACAACAAGGTTTCACAGATTAATAAGAAAAAAAAATATCGAAAGTATTGACAAATAGATACTTTATTAGCTAGATTAGCTAGCGTGTGAGGAGCGAACCAGTAAGGACATCGAGACGAAACACGGCCAGTCGTCGGTGTCCTTTCTGAAAAAAAAGCATACGACTTATGTGAAATTTAATAAAATATTTCATTTCTGTGTACGTGGTGTGAGAAATTATTGAGCGGTTAGCGAGTCTAGCCGCTTTAATTTTTAGAGTGATTACATCGTATCCACAATACGCCACATATGGTTATTTGTGATTAGATTCTAACTTTTATAATTTAAATATTTTACACTATAATTTTACGGAAAATATCTAATTTAGATTAAAAAATATCATTAAAATCATTAAGACTGAGGAAAAGCTACTCAGTTATTTTTTATTATGTTTAAATAGAAAATAGAATTTTATTCAGGTATTTAACACAGTGTTCTCACCTGGGAATGATTTGCAAAACCAGCAATTACTTCAGTTAGGAACTTCTACTTTACTCGTAATAGCAGGAGTTTGATTGACTCGAACGGGATTAGCAGACACAAATCCTCAGAGTTTTATTGAGTGGTGTGAAAATCAATCCCGTATTTCTACGGACACAAAACATACAGTTAATGTGTTAATTAGATCTGCAAAAACTGAGAATTGTCAACAAGCTGAACAATATTTATTATAACAGACAAATCTAGATTTAATGCAGCGTCAAATCTGGGATTTATCTTTTGTTTCCAGTTTAAATCATTTAACTGGATTAAATCTGACGGGTAATCAAATTACAAATATTCAACCCTTAACTCAACTGACTGATTTAACCTTTTTATTATTAACTGATAATCAAAGATCAGACATTACACCTTTAAGTCAATTAACCCGCTTAAGTTATGTCACGATCGATCGCAACAATATTCAAACATTGCCAACTCTACCCACTTTCAAAAAACTGACTGCTTTAGGATTAATGGATAATCCAATAGCTCAAAAACAATGTCCTGTTCAACCTGCAACTATTTGTTTATTTAGCAATGAAGTAATTGATCAATTTGCCGCCGCCGAAGAACAATATCAAGCCGGATAATTTAAGACAGCTTTAGTTAGTTTTAAGGAGGTTTTAAACGTTTATCAAGAATCAGGCGATCGCGGAGATGCAAGTGAATACTCTTAATCGAATTGGGGAGATTTATACAGTCTTAGGACAATATGTTAAAGCACTAAAAATTTATCAAGATATCTGGCAAATACGGCAATAATTCGGGGATTTATCCGGTGTAGGAGTTTCTCGGACAAGTCAAGCTAATATCTATCAACAGTTAGGACAGTATCAGCAAGCGGCTCAATTATTAGAATAAGCGCTAGACAATCTCAAACAAAAATAAAAAGCAGGAATTTCTCTAGAAGGGGGGTGTTTTGGAACTACCAAAAGACGAAGGAATATTACGTTATCGCTTAGCACAATTACAAAATAAATTGGGTGAAAATGAAGCGGCATTACTTTCTGCTCAACAATCCTTAGAACGATTTAAACTCTTACCAGAAGGCTATAATGGCAAACGACAAGGAAAACAACTCGCGTTAGAAACTATTGGAGTAACTTCTAGTAAAATAGGCAGTCAAGCTTTAGCTTTAGATACTTTAAATGAAGCCTTAACCCTAGCTAAAACGATTAATTACCCAGCAGGAATCGCGAGTAGATTAAATACTATAGGTAATGTTTTTTGGAATTTATAACAAGCCAAAGCAGCCATTAAAGCTTATCAAAATTAATTATAAATTCATCGTCTAATTGGAGAGAAAGCAGGAAGTGGTATCATCTTAAATAATATTGGCTATGCTCAGTTAAAAATCGGTAATTTTCAAGCAGCAACTACTTCGTTTTTAGCAACAATTGAAATTGGGGAATCTTTACGTCCGGGATTAACGGATGAAAATAAAGTCTCTTTGTTTGAAACTTAAGCGGTAAATTATCGCTATTTGCAACAAGCATTAATTGCTCAACAGCAAGAATAAGCAGCTTTAACTATTGCATAAAGAGGAATATCCAGAGCATTTGTAGAATTACTCGCATCTCGTTTAAACGGCAATCAATCCGAATAATTTCAGTCACCTAACCCTCCCCACAATTGCAGAAATTCGCCGCATAGCCAAACAACAAAATGCCACTTTAGTTGAATATTCAATTGTCGAAGATAAACTTTATATTTGGGTAATTCAACCTGATGGTACAATTAATTTACGTTCTGTAAATCTGAATGAATTAGACTTATTTTTATCTGATGTAGCCGGACGATCTTGAGTTGCAGCCAGTACAGGTTTAACTCGAAGTGCAACCCAAAGTCAAGAATTAAATGCTTTAGTAGAAGCAACTCACGAGGAAGTATAAAACTCACAAATCATAACTGAAGAAGATAAAATTACACCAAAACGCTTTAGAAATTGTCGGTTACAGAAAACCTATCAACTATTAATTGAACCCATAGCAGATTTACTGCAAAATGATCCCGCATATCAAGTTATCGTCATTGTGCATAAACCGAAGCACAAGCCATTTCTCAACTCCTAAATACTGAAGCTTTAGTCGGTTCTCAAGCCACAGAAACTGACGTTGTACAGCAAATGCAGTCTGCAAATATTATTCATTTAGCGACTCACGGGTTACTCCAAGAATTAAAACATTTAGGTTTAAGAATTCCGGGGCAATGGCATTAACACCTTCAATAAAAGATGATGGGTTATTAACGACTGAAGAAATTTTTAACTTAAACTTAAATGCAGAATTAGTCGTATTAAGTGCCTGTAAAACTGGAACATGAGATATTACAGGAGATGGAGTGGTGGGGTTATCTCGTTCCTTTATTTCAGCCGTAACCCCGAGTATTTTAGCTTCATTATGGGATATTAATGATGATTAAACAGCGATATTAATGCAGGAATTTTATCTTCAACTGCAACAAAACCCAGATAAAGCTATTGCTTTGCATCAAGCGATGTTGGTAACAATGAAAAACTATCCTGAACCGAAGTTTTGGGCAGCGTTTATGTTAATTGGAGAAGCAGAGTAATAATTTAATCTCAGTTTCCGGGTGAAGCTGAGTTATTCATTTACCTAGGTTTTGTATTAACAACTTGCCACATAATAAATAAAGTAATGCTAATATAACCGAACACAACTAACCAATCTGAAATTCTGCTTTCTGTTAACAAGTTGGTCTCATACATAATAATTTTGTGTAATAATTTTTAAATTGTAGTCTGTCATGTACTAGGGTATTTTTTAGGATTCATGATTTTACCAACTCAACGCTTAATCATTCGTGATTGGCATCCGGGTAATGATGCTATTGCTGCATTTAAGATCTATGGCGATCCGGCTGTCATGCACTATATCCGAGAACCCGAGAATAGTATAGAAACAGTTCAAACTTATCTAGAAAAACGAGTAGCACGCGACAAACATCGTAATAATGGTACAGGATCTTGGGCTGTGATTGAACAACAAACGGCAGAATTAATCGGTGCTATCTTATTACAACAGTTACCCGATAATCAAGGTAATTTAACACAAGATTTTGAAATCGGTTGGCATTTTCAACCTTCTTCTTGGGGAAAAGGATTTGCCACAGAAGCAGCAGAACGTATCATTGATTACGGATTTGAGACACTACACCTGCCAATATTGTATGCAGTAGTCAAACCGGAAAATCAACGCTCAATTCGTGTCACTCAAAGATTGAATATGGAACCTTTGGGACACACAAATCAGTATTATGGGGTGGATCTGTTATTGTTTCGCTTAACATCTGGGCATACTTAACATGCATAGCAATTAGAAAGCCATCGGTAACAGTTCCCCGTTGTCACCTGTCTAATCTAATTGAGTCGAGGTTGAATCGGAAGTTAGCCAATGAGAGAATTCCTCAGTAAAGCGATTTGCTATAATTGCTTCTCGAATTCGTTTTGTAAAATGAACCAACTCAGTGACGTTGTGAATACTGAGTAAAGTGTAAGCCAAAAGTTCCTTTGCTCGCACCAAATGACCTAAATAAGCACGACTAAAGTTTTGGCAGGTATAACAAGGACAAGTGGCATCGAGGGGTTGAAAATCCTCTCTAAATTGAGCATTTTTTAAATTCCATCGTTCCCCTTGCACTAAAGCCGCACCATGACGTGCTAAACGAGTCGGGATAACGCAGTCAAATAAATCAATACCCGAGGCGATCGCCTGCGCCATTTCTCGATACGTTCCCACTCCCATCAGATAGCGGGGTTTGGTTTCGGGTAACAGGGGTGTCGTCACTTGGACGATTTTTTCAATCAACTCAGCGGGTTCTCCCACACTCACCCCCCCAATGGCATAACCGGGTAAATCCAGCTCTGCAAGCTGTTTGGCCGCCTGTTGACGCAGATCTGAATAGACCCCCCCCTGAATAATACCAAATAGGGCTTGATCGCAGCGTTGGTGGGCGCTAATGCAACGTTTTAACCAACGATAGGTGCGTTCGGTGGCATTCAAAACGTGTTCACGACTCGCCGGATAAGGCGGACATTCATCGAACGCCATAATCACATCCGACCCCAATTGATTTTGAATCTCAATGGAGCGTTCTGGCGTAAAATTAATCATCAGGCCGTCATGAGGAGAGCGAAACGTCACCCCTTCTTCGGTGATGGTGCGAATTTCACTTAAACTAAAGACCTGAAATCCACCTGAATCTGTTAAAATCGGCCCTGACCACGCCATAAATTGATGCAGTCCGCCCGCTGCTGCCACAATATGTTCACCGGGTTGCAGATGAAGATGATATGTATTCGACAAAATCATCTGAGCGCCGCTATCTATAAGCTGTGCGGGAGTTAGAGTTTTGACATTGGCCAAGGTTCCCACAGGCATAAACCGAGGAGTCTCAACAATACCATGGGGGGTAGAAAATTGACCCGCTCTGGCTTGAGTGTGCTGACAGCGTGCCTGAATGTGATATGAAAAAAATTGGGACATGAAATTGAGCGGTTAACAGATTGACGCAAACGCGATCAATTGTCCTAGTTTAACCTGAGTTGCGGTCGCATCAATTTTAATTTTGATGCTAAAATGTGCAATCGTCGTCGAGTTGAGTATCCCAATTGGTCGATAGTACCTGATCCACCACCGCATCCAAAGCAGCGGCATTAATCTGACGAGTGGCTTGTTCTTGTAAAGGATTCGATAACGGAATCAAGCGTAACAAACGTCCATCCTGAACTAAGTCAAAATGGGTTTGTCCGTCTGGTGTGGTTTGCAGCTCTAAATAGTCAAAACTGTAAACATTGAGGTATAGTGCATGGTTGGCAATCAGCGTTGCTTGAATTTCATCTGCAAATACTTCTAAGATGTAGCCTTCTCCGTCATTTCGTACTTGTTCATCTTGGATATGAATATAGCGAACTCGGCCGAGATCGACTAACAGCTTTTGCATATCGCGCTGATTGACAACAATGCCATTGTCGATGATACAAGGAGCAGACAGCCTGCAGTTAAGATGGTCGTAACTCATGGAGTCAAAGCCTCTGATGTAATTATGTTCCCCGTTGATCGCTCAAAGTTGAATTTCGAGATTTATCTGATAGAAAAAAGATTGAAAATGAACTGCTTTCACTTTCAGTGTATACGAAATCTTTTATTTAGTTGAAAACCTCGAAAAAACATTAGTTTCTTGCCATTTAAAGGCTGAGCTATTTTACTCAAGCAGTGAATAGTGAATGGAACAATTTTAGCATGCGCCATGGGAGTACTGTCAGCTTGGCAGTGATATTATCCAAAATACCAAGAGACTCATAAATTTCCCTTGTCATCCAACAGCAGCAGTGGTTTATGTTGAATCAAGATCAAATCCCTCTGTTAGAACAATTAGACCGTTGTGGGAGTCGTACCCCTCATGCCCCGTTTTATGCACCCGGACACAAGCGTGGAGTGGGAATTTCACAATATTTAACAGAAGTAATGGGTCAGTCTGTCTTTACAGTTGACTTACCTGAGTTACCTGAATTAGATAATTTATATCAACCCTGTGGTGTCATTCAACAAGCACAAACCTTAGCGGCTGAGGCTTTCGGGGCGCAACAAACGTGGTTTTTGGTTAATGGTTCTACTGTCGGTATTATTGCAGCAATTCTCGCCACTTGTAACCCAGGGGATAAAATTATTATCCCGCGCAATGTTCATCAGTCTGTGATTTCGGGTTTGGTACTCTCGGGTGCTCAAGCCATTGCGATCGATCCGGACTATTCTACAGCGTGGGATTTAGCCTATAGCATCACTCCAGAGGCGATTGAACAGGCTTTAAACCAACATCCTGATATAACAGCTATTTTAATCGTTTATCCCACCTACGAAGGAATTTGTGGGGATATTTCACGAATTGCTCAGATTGCTCATCAGTATAATATTCCCTTATTAGTTGACGAAGCGCATGGCCCTCATTTTGCTTTCCATCCCAATTTACCCCTTTCAGCTTTAGCCGCAGGAGCTGATTTAACCGTACAATCGACTCATAAAATCTTAGGGGCAATGACGATGGCCTCTATGTTACACGTCCAAGGCGATCGCATCAATCGATCTCGCCTAGCTCAAGCTCTGCAACAGGTTCAGTCTACCAGCCCCAGTTATTTACTGTTGGCTTCCTTGGATGCAGCCCGACATCAGATGGCAACGATGGGAGAAAAATTGATGAGTGACACCCTAAAGTTAGCAGGTGTTGCTCGCCGTCAACTCCAGCAAATCCCCAAAATTTCAGTATTTCCCACTTCGTCTAGCCCTTCTCTAAACCCAGAAACAACGGAGAAAACAACAGGATTTATTGATTTAGACCTCACACGACTGACTGTGAATATTTCTCAATTAGGGTTAAGTGGTTATGAAGCCGATGAAATTTTGCATCAACACTTAGGGATTACAGCCGAGTTACCGACTCTCAACTGTTTAACATTTATTATTAGTTTAGGGAATACTCAAGCTGATATTGATCAACTGATTAAAGGATTAACCACTCTAGTCAACGATTGCGATCGAACTTCTGAGTGTATGGGGCATTCCCCTAAAATTCAATTGATGTCCCCAACAACCCTATCTGTAATTGACCCAAGAATAGCATTTTTTGCCCCCAACATTGCGCTACGCTTGAGTGAATCGATTGGTTATATTAGTGCAGAACAGATTTGTCCTTATCCCCCTGGAATTCCTATTCTAATTCCCGGTGAAACCATTACCCAAGAACGGGTCAACTTGCTTCAAACCCTGCTCAAGTTAGGAGCCACTTTAACCGGATGTCGTAACCCAACTCTCGAAACAATTCATGTTGTTGATTAATTTGAAGAAGTCAGGAGTAAAAAGTAGGGAGGACAAGGGAGACAGGAGAGACAGGGAGATAGGGAGACAGGGGAGACAGGGGAGACAGGGAGATAGGGAGACAGGAGAGACAGGGGAGATAGGGAGGATAAATACCTGACTCTAATCAGAAATCCCACTCATAATTCATCATTTACAACTCATAATTTAATTATGCCTTGCCAACTTTGGCCGTATATTAGTCCGGGAATTCCCGATGAACTATTTGAACGCTTACCCGGTATTCCTCTAAGCAAACGAGAAGTCCGCTTACTATTAATTGCTTATTTACGGTTGCAAGCTGATTCGATTCTATGGGATATTGGAGCAGGTACAGGAACTGTTGCGGTTGAAACTGGATTACTCTGTGATCAGGGTCGGGTCATTGCCGTTGAACGCGATACTGATGTGGCTAACTTAATTCGTCGTAATTGCGATCGCTTTGAACTGAGCAACGTTGAAGTGATTGAGGGTAGCGCCCCTGACTGTTTAAAAGATTTACCCCATCGTCCTCATCGAGTCTGTGTAGAAGGAGGACGGGATATTCACGCTATTATTCAAGAAGTTTGGCAGTATTTGCAGCCTCAGGGACGTATTGTGGCAACGGCTTCTAACCTAGAAAGTCTTTATGCGATTTCCGAGCGTTTTGCTCAGTTGCAGGTGCGTAACGTTGAAGTGGTGCAATCTTCATTAAACCGCTTAGAACAACGAGGAAATCATCAAACCTTTGCCGCCGTTAATCCGATGTTCATCCTGAGTGGGGAAAAAATCGACTAATCTCAACCCTAAGACGTTGAAATTTAACAGCGCAACAATCAATCTTAATTTAAGATAACAATTTTAATCCCTAGATTTAATATTCTAGTTACTTGCAAGAGAAATTTGTCCTATGCCTTGGTCTCGTATTATTAGTGGAATCGTTGCTATTATCTTAGCGCTGGGGATGTTAACGTTTGGCGGATGGTACTTTACGCTCGGATTTGTTATCATCGTTTATCTGGGGTTAATTGAATATTTCCAACTGGTGCGTTCAACCGGAACAGAACCAGCGGGAAAAACTACCACTTTGCTGAGTATCATCTTACTGCTGACTGCAGCTCTGGCTCCCCAGTTAGTCGATCCGGTCTTTGCCTTGTCGGGAACCCTGATTTGCTTTTATCTGCTATTTCAACCCAAAATCGCCACCATTGCTGATATTTCCAGCTCTATTTTAGGGTTATTTTACGGGGGCTATTTACCCGGTTATTGGATTCGTTTAAGAGTCGGCTTAGAATCTGCTGAAGTAGGGTTCAACCAAACCCTGTTGAGTCAGCCCTTCGCCAGTCACTTCCCAATGAATTATGATAAATCGGCCTTTTGGACGCATTTAGACCAGCTTTCTCCGGCCTTAACAATCACCCTACTGGGATTTCTCTGTATATGGGCGGCCGATATAGGGGCTTATACTTTCGGTAAATTTTTTGGTCGTACTCGTTTGTCTGACATTAGCCCGAAAAAGACCGTAGAAGGAGCTGTTTTTGGAATTGTAGGCAGTATGGCTGTTGCCGTTGCGGGTTCTCAATTATTACACTGGCCCGCATTTCCGGTAACGGGTTTAATCCTGGGTTTACTGGTAGGCATTGCTAGCTTAGTGGGAGATTTAACAGAATCGATGATGAAACGAGATGCTGGGGTGAAAGACTCAGGACAACTGATCCCAGGTCATGGCGGCATCTTAGATAGAGCCGATAGTTATGTGTTTACCGCACCCATTGTGTACTACTTTTTAACCCTGTTTTTACCCATAATCAACCGCTGAGGCCGCAACTCAATCTAGAAGCCGCAATCATTTCCCATTGCACAATTCTAGACATTTATTGCCACATCTGCGCTGTCAGGGGATTGAGTCTGACAGTCCCTATCACCTTGATTAAATGAGGTCATGTCAAGAAATCCGATTAAAATGAACTTCATCTAAATGAGTCAGCGCGTTATAATTTGTTACGGAAGTTAGTAAAATTTTTTATGAGTAAACCAACTGTAGATTCATTTTTTATGGGCCGCGCTCTTGCTGAAGGACTGTATGAGCAGCTCGAAAACCTGTTGACCGGTGCCATGAGCGAGCTGGGAAAATTTGATGCTGAGCAACGGGAAAATTTGCGGCAATTTACCCAATTTGTTACCACCCGAGCCAACCAAGAATCTCAGGTGGTGGGAGATAGCACCGTTGTTACCTCAACAGGCCCAACAGGCTCTATCATTAAGCCAATAGACTTACAAGAAACCATTGATGAGCTACGGGCTGAAGTGGCTCAACTGCGAGCTGAACTTCAACGTTATCGCAACCCAAGTTAATTCTTTGAGTTTACTTTAATCGTTACCAGAAACACTGATAAAAAATGGATCAATCATACAAACAAACCTGAAGGTTTTTTGATCCGCTTTAATCTCTGTTGTTTACGCTTTAAAAATCGTTGTCAATTTACTAGAAACAAAATTTGGAAACTCGAGTGTCTATTCCAGACGATAACTCGATCCACCCCACTCAAGGGACTCAAGAGATTGAAACTGCCACCTCGGCAATCTCCAATCGTCAGTCCTACAGGGAAAAAGCCTACCGATGGAACCGTAAAAACTATTCTCGCAAACGACGTTACATCGATATTTGGACTTTTGTCCTTACCTGGTTGAGTTGGCTGTGGATCGATAAGAAAAAATGGAGTTATTGGGGAGGTTACGCCGAAGAAAAACAACTTGCCCGCCGTCGCGCTCAGGCCATATGGGTGCGAGAAAACTTGTTGAATTTGGGGCCAACTTTCATTAAAGTCGGGCAATTATTCTCGACTCGGGCAGATTTATTCCCCATCGAATACGTCGAAGAACTGTCAAAATTACAAGATAAAGTTCCCGCTTTTAGCCATGAGCAATGCTTAGAAATTATCCAGCAGGATTTTGGTAAAAGTGTTGAAGAATTATTTGTTAGTTTTGATCCGGTTCCCTTGGCCGCCGCGAGTTTGGGTCAAGTTCATCGCGCTCAATTACGTTCGGGCTTAGATGTCGTTATTAAAGTACAGCGGCCGGGACTCAAAAAGCTCTTTGAGATTGATTTAACCATCCTCAAAGGCATTGCCCGCTATTTTCAAAAACATCCCACCTGGGGTCGAGGACGAGATTGGCTCGGGATTTATGAGGAATGTTGTCGCATTTTATGGTTAGAAATTGATTATCTCAATGAAGGCCGTAACGCCGATACGTTTCGTCGCAATTTCCGTAACTGTGACTGGGTAAAAGTGCCGCGAGTGTATTGGCAATATTCCTCTCCCCGTGTCCTGGCCTTAGAATATGTTCCCGGCATCAAAATTAGTAACTATGAAGCGATTGAAGCCTCTGGTTTAGATCGCAAACGCCTAGCACACATGGGGGCAGAAGCCTATCTGATTCAATTACTCAGTAATGGCTTTTTCCACGCGGACCCTCACCCCGGTAATCTTGCCGTCAGTCCAGAAGGTCAACTAATCTTTTATGACTTTGGTATGATGGGTCAAATCACCTCCAATCTGCGGGAAAAGCTGATGGAGACATTGTTTGGGGTGACTCAAAAAGATGGCAACCGCGTGGTGCAGTCCTTAATTGATTTAGGGGCACTCTCTCCCACCGGAGATATGGGGGCAGTGCGGCGAAGTGTTCAGTATATGCTGGATAACTTCATGGATAAACCCTTTGAAGAACAATCTATCAGCAATATTAGCGACGATTTGTATGAGATTGCCTACGATCAACCCTTCCGCTTTCCCGCCACATTTACCTTTGTGATGCGGGCTTTTTCAACCCTAGAAGGAGTCGGTAAAGGACTCGATCCTGAATTTAATTTTATGGAGGTGGCACAACCCTTTGCCATGCAACTTATGACCAACGGAAATCAAGCAGAAACCGCCAATAGTTTGCTTAATGAAATCGGCCGACAAGCCGCCCAAGTCAGTTCTACAGCCTTCGGTTTACCCACCCGAATTGAAGATACCCTGAATAAATTAGAACAGGGCGATTTGCGGATGCGGGTGCGATCGGTTGAAACGGATAGAATGATTCGGCGCGTCAGCTATGTGCAAATGGGAACCAACTACGCTTTACTGGTGAGTGGTTTTACGATCTGCGCTACCTTATTATTCATCAACAATTATGTTGTGTTAGCCATTGTTGCAGTCTTTTTAGCATTGCTGATGGGAATTGGCTTTTTTAGGCTGTTGCGGCGCATTGATCGCTATGATCGTATGATGTAATTTGTTGGACAATGAGGCCTGGGGAATGTTGAATGATCTCGTCACGGGCTTGTATGTTGAGTGAGAACTCGTGTATCATAAGCAACACTTGCGCTATCGACAAAGCCTCAATAATAGTCAAGCCAATCACTTTCATCATATGAATTTTGTTGGCAGAGCAGATGGTAGGGTTGTCCGTCTGTGTCAATGATGGGTCAATCGACAGCTCATCTCCGGGGTCACATCAACGCGGAAATCTTATTTTTGTAAGCCAGTTGAGAAACGAAGCATTGAACCACTTAGACTGATCATCTATGAAATGTCATTATGCAGGTTGGACAGATACAGGAAAAGTCCGCGCTGTTAATCAGGATGCCTATTACATCGACCCACAGGGACGATTTTTTATTGTGGCCGACGGGATGGGCGGTCATGCCGGGGGACAAGAAGCTAGTCAAATCGCTGCCCAAACCATTCAAACTTATCTCGAAACCCATTGGCAAAGTACCAGCGCCTCACCTGAGTTGTTGAATAATGCTTTTTTGGCCGCCAATGATGCGATTGTCCAGGACCAACAAGCTCATCGAGAACGGGCAGACATGGGAACCACAGCCGTGGCCATTGTGTTTCGAGATGCAGACGAACCTTGGTGCGGCAATATTGGTGATTCTCGGTTGTATCGGATGCGCGATCGAGTTTTAGAACAAATCAGTCACGATCAAACTTGGGTCGCTCAAGCCGTTGCTAATAAATTGTTAACCCCAGAAGATGCTCGAATTCACCCTTGGCGACATATTCTGTCTCAATGTTTAGGGCGAACTGATTCAATTGATATTGAGATTATACCTGTTGATGTCCAACCGGGAGATTACTTGTTACTGTGCAGTGATGGGTTAAGCGAAGAACTCACAGACCAACAGATTGAGAAATCTCTCAAGTCTTTAAAAGATTGTGAGACAACCGCAAAAGAATTAGTCGGATCAGCCCTGGCTGAAGGGGGACGGGATAATATTACCGTTGTGGTTGTGGCGATGGAATCGGAGGATCAAAAGGCTTAAATCATGGTGGATGCGATCGGGTTAATTAGCGGGACTTCCGTCGATGGTATTGATGCGGCCTTAATTCGGATTGATCCGACGACCCCCAATTTACAGGTGCAACTGCTTCAGGGGAAAACTTTTCCCTATCCTGATTCTCTGCGATCGCAAATTCTTGCTGTTTGTCAAGGTAAACCCCTATCTATGGCGCAATTAGCGACATTAGACTCGGCGATCGCTACCTGTTTTGCCAGTGCCGCCAAGGCGATCCTACAGGGACAACCCCGTCCTCAATTGATGGGTTCCCACGGTCAAACTGTATTTCATCAACCCCCTCAATTCAACGGTAAACAGTCTCAACTCGGTTATAGTTTACAACTCGGACGCGGTGCTGTGATTGCTCAGTTAACGGGTATTCCTACCGTGAGTAATTTTAGACAAGCTGACCTCGAAGCCGGGGGCGAGGGCGCACCGTTGGTCTCTGGGGTTGATGTAGCGTTATTAACTCATCCCCAATATCATCGCTGTGTGCAGAATTTAGGGGGTATTGGGAATGTGACTTATTTACCCCCCTCCCATCACCAAGCTGCTCTTTTAGGATGGGATACAGGCCCTGCTAATACATTACTCGATTTAGCAGTTCAGCATTTTTCTAATAATACTCAAACATACGATCATGATGGATCTTGGGCGGCAACAGGTACCCCTTGTATAGAATTAGTCGGGCAATGGCTACAACAGGACTTTTTTCAACAACCACCTCCTAAGTCTACAGGACGAGAATTATTTGGTTTATCCTATTTACATCAATGTTTAGCTGAAGCCGAATCTTACGGGCTTAATTCAGCCGATATTCTAGCCACTTTAACAGAATTAACCGCTGCTTCTATTGCACAGAGTTATCGTCAATTTTTGCCTCAATTACCCGATCAAATCTTACTGTGTGGCGGCGGTAGTCATAATACTTATCTCAAACAACGACTGCAAAATCAATTGCATCCCATCCCAATTCTAAGCACAACCGATGTGGGGTTAGATGCTGATTATAAAGAAGCCATTACCTTTGCCATTCTCGCTTATTGGCGCATGAATAATATTCCGGGAAATTGTCCCGCTGTTACGGGGGCAAAACAGGCGGTTTTATTAGGAGAAATTCATCAATTGTAATTGGGTAATTGATGGGTTAAAAATAATATTAATATCTTTTAGATTTGAATCTACAGTAGTTGTCGGGTTTCATCTTGACTGATTTAACCATTAACTATCCGTGAGTTTTAGGATATATAAATATTCTAATTAATCTGCGTAGTGCTATACAATGATTCTATCGACTTATCAATTAATGACGGGTAGCAAATAGTTGACAATTTTATATTAAAATACAACTACCTTCAAAAAAAAATCATGGAAAAATGTCCAAAATGTGGTTCTGAAAAAATTATTCCTAATGTCAAAATTATCGATAGAGCAAATGCTGGTACTGAGAGCAATCTCACAGTGGTTGTACACGAAAACCCTATCGGTTTACCCTTATTAAAAGGTGCACATCGTAGTCACATTAAAGCCATAATCTGCGGTGAATGTGGTCATACAGAGTTGGTTACCACACAACCCGATGAACTTTGGGATGCTTATCAAAAGGCACAGGGTGGTGAATAAACAGACTCAATTATGACTAAATTAAACAATTAAAAATAATGATGCAATGGAATTGTCCATAATGGCAGTAGAATTAATCCAAGCCATTGCCAAAATTCCCCATAAGTTACTTTAAAAGGTTCTGCATCATTTAACAATGCTTCAATTCGTTCTGCTAAACGATTGGGTGGTGTTGCGGCGCTAAATGTAGCACAATAATCGGGTGAATTAATGGCCTGATGACGCACCATTAATACGAGTGATTCAGCCAGTAATAACGGATCAACTTTTTCTGCTGCCCATCGATCTGCCCGTAATTCTCGTAACAGTAATAATTCTTCCCAATAGGTTTCAGTTTGAGGTAACCACGCCGTTAAACGACGACACCAACCTAACCAAAAAAAACAGAAAGTATCTCGATAATAACAATGGGCTTGTTCATGAGTGAGTACCGCTTTTTGTTGCTGGGGGGTTAAAGTTTGAATAAAACCTTCACTCACCACTAATTCAGGCTGCCATAAACCAATTTGAGCACAAAATAAAACGGGTTGATCTAATACACGAACTTGAATTCCATGTAATATTTGGATCGGATAACAACGAATTGGCCGCAGCGATCGCAGCGCTTGCCACATCAAAATACCAGCAAAAATCAGCGCCCATCCACAAAATACCCATGCTAAACCATAACCCAACTGACCTGTGGGTTGTCCTAACATCTTTCCTTGTGGCCCCATACAAATCACTGCAATGGCAGTAATAATCAATAATAATGGCGGCGCAATGATCCCAATCAATGATCGCTGCATTCGTGTTGTCCAGGTAGACTGAGTCGTTGAATGCATTGATTTAATTAATTGTATTGCGATGGCAAATGTCAAAGCAATTCCTAACATTAATAAATGCATTACTCTTCCTCCTGTCTCGCTTGCCGAATAGCTTGTATGCGTTGGGCGATGGCTTCGAGTTGATCTAAACTTCCATGATCTAAGCGATCGGCAAAAGCTGCTACCATATCAGGATTAGTCACTTCTAGAAATTGGTTGAGGCGGTCGTGAGCTTTTAATAATTGAGCTTCTTGCTGAGACAGTAAGGGTTTCCACACAAAAGCGCGATCGCTTTTATCACAAGCTAGCCAACCTTTCTGAGTCAAGCGTTGTAGGACTGTTGTCACGCTAGGATAAGATAATTCCCGGTCAGGATCTGCCAGAATATACTGATGCACTCGCTTAGCAGTTGCGCCGTTTAATTCCCAAACTATATTCAATATTTCTTGTTCTAAAGGCCCAACAGATAATTTTTTCGGACGATAATTTGGTAAAGAAGCCATAGTTATTTCCAGCACTTGATCAAGATTAATACTTATTGTCCTAGAGTTGAGTCATTCAGATGCAATTTTATTATTCAATCTTTAACTTTGACAGCCTGTCTTTTGACAAGGTCTATTGTATTGTAACAGGATCTATTGTCGATACACTGTCGATTTATCTAATTTGAGGAGAATTCCGTTGAAAAAAATATTTTCTATCGTCTTACTAGGTTTTGCCCTATTCTCATTCGCTTTACAGTCTCCAGCTTTAGCCGATGGCAACCCAACTAAAGGTGCTCAAGTTTTCGCTGCTAATTGTAATGCTTGTCACCTTGGCGGTAAGAATGTCATTATGTCGATGAAAACCTTGAAAAAGGACGCACTTGCTAAATATTTAAAAGGCTTTGGTGAGGATGCAGAAGCAGCCGTTTCTTATCAAGTCACCAATGGTAAAGGTGCGATGCCTGCTTTCAAAGGGCGTTTAAACCCAGAGCAGATTGAAAACGTGGCTGCTTATGTTGTCGCTCAAGCTGAAAAAGGTTGGTAAATTATTAATTAACTGACCGCTTCATTTTTAATATATTATTACTTTAGACTCACACAAAACACAGTTGAAAAATGCGTGAGTCTTTTATTTATTTTTATTTCCTTATTTATCAAATCTCTCTTATTTTTTACTTGTTCTAGAGTGATACAAGGAAAGAATCCCATAGTGCCTCAGGCGGAATATTACTGATAAATCCTAATATTAAGTTAGACTGATTTTCTATAACTAATGTACCGAACGTATCAAAGATAGAGGTGGAAATCAAATTAATATTAGTGATATCAAGTCCTTCTGTTAATTGAATCCGATCTTCTCCAACAATAAAATCAGTAATAATATCTGCTTGACTCGAAAGATTGACAGCAGTGATAGTAGACAATAAAAAAGTATCTCTATCTAAACCGCCAGTTAATATATCCTGTCCATAGTCACCGCTTAAAACATCATTACCTTGATTACCATTGAGGGTATCATTCCCTTGACCCCCAAATAAAGTATCATTACCATAACGACCCAATAAGGTATCATTTCCTTGATTACCATTGAGAGTATCATCTCCTAACTCTCCTATTATTAAATCATCATTAGCACCTGCAATACTAGATAAAGTTGAATCTACAGAGGCAGTTTCGGCTGTATTAAACTCTATCTCTGAGGTGTTGCCACCATATTGAAATAGGGGAAATGTACGATAATTTATCTCTCCAATTGATGTTAATTCTCCGGTGCTTAAATCGCGCTCAAACGGCTCAAAATCTGAAATTCCAACTGCACTAGGGTTACCCGTAATCGGCAGGATAGGAGCCAAACTTACGCCGCCTCCCGGTGCTGTGAGGGGAACAACAACAATGTCTTCAGCATCAAAAAAAGTCCCTGCTGCTGCTATCGGTTCATTTGCAATAATTGGACGTGCATTAATACCACTCGTTGCCTCAGTGATAGAAGGAGGGTTAATGCCGCCAATATTAATAAATGCTGCACCTCCATCATTCAGAAAAGTCACCATAAGTCACCTACTATTGTTTAGGTTAAAACTAGAGATTTACATTAGTTTTCTAAGTTGAATTATGACGAATAGCCAAGTATTGAACTAATTCGCAATGATAATTCTGTTAAATTATCTAAACTTTCACAAAATTGTTCTGCTTCAGCTTGCGGCATTCCCATATCCTGTAGAAAGCTAATCACCGTATTATAAAGGGTATCCTCAGCCAGTTGTTGTTCTTCGCTACCCGTATTGCGGTATTGTAAATATTCAGAAGTCCGTAATTGAAGTTCCCGATACGTTGAATTGAGTAATAACTGTTGTCCGGCTATAAAATTATCGTTCATAAAAAAATAATGATTAATTTTTTCAATCTCTCTTTTATTGTAAGAGTTATCGAGACTATACTGCAAATTTTTATATTTCAAATATCCTTTATTTCAGAAATACTCTAGATACAATTCAGTTGATTATCAGACTGTTATCTTAAGATAATTGATCGAATCACAAATAATTATAAATATAGATGAAATCTTTACGAAAATCACCGATTCGTTTTTGACTTCCTTTCTTGATAGGATTCGGTTTAGTTTAAGCGAGGTGATCGACAACAAACGCGCTTCAATTTACCAGAATCCTTTATTTTAACTTCTCAATATTTCTTCAACCCACACCCGGCGATGATCGAGATATTTGACTCAATTTAAAGTTATAAAATTAGCAGATTGCAGAAGTTAAGCTTAAGTTAAAATCCATTAATTAAGTTCGATTTTGCCAGGTTTATCAACTCTATCATAAAATTAGTCAAATTAAAGTTAAAGCAATGAATGAGGATCGTTCATTAACCTCAACAGAAAAGAGTGAGATTTAAGCCTTAAATCAAGAATATAAGAGATTATATGATGCAGCTATTCGGTAATTGAGTTATTTATTTATAATCTAGTTTTTGAAGATGTATGAGATTGATTAACGGTAGTAAATATAGATAAAAAGCATAAGGAATGAAACCGAAGTCTGTCATTAATATCGTTGCGGGAACTAATCCGGCAATATTCCAAGGAATTAAAGGAGAAATAACTACGACTGTATTTTCTAAATCAATTGCGAGTTGAGTATGATTTGGAAAAGTTAATTTATATTGTGGTTGAACTAGTTTTTGAGTTAATAAAATAGCAATAGTTTGAGTACAACCAAACATTGCTGTTAAGGTTCCAATTAAAGTCGTACTGATGAATAAACCTCTTTGAGTTTGAATGTTTTGCAGTTTATGATTAAGTGCGTTAAAAGTATTATTTTCTGCTAATATTTCAGCGATCGCAGTAGAAGTTAAAACAATTGCTGATACTTTTATCATCGAAAAAATCCCACCGCCAATTAAAATTGAAGATAAGGGATTAGAGGAGGAAAGCTGAAATCCTAGAATAATAAATTGTGCTAAATTAAGTAGAGTAAATTGTTGATAAGATAAAGCAATTACACTCGCTATTCCAAAGCTAATGAGTAGGGAAAGTTTAACGTCAATTTTGCATATTGCACAGAATAATATTGCGACAGCCGGAAGTAGTAAAAAGGGTTGAATATTAAATTGATTTTGGATTTCATTTAGAATCGTATAATCAGTGATTTCAACCGGATTTAAGATAGACAATATTCCATAAATTACGCTAGAAATCAATAAAGTTAATAAGCCTGTTTTCAGCATATTTCGGATATTTGTATATAAATGAGTCTTTGTAATTGTAGCAATTAAATTAGCGCTAGAAGACATGGGAGAACAGCGATCGCGGTTGGCGTAGCCTTGCGTCAGCAGTAGCGTGACGTTAGTCGTATCGCCTACATAAGCACCTGCAATAATTGCACCTGCAATAATGTGAGGATTAATTGTTGTTTGACTTGCCATAATCATCAAAGCGAGTCCAATTGTACTAACAGTTCCGAAAGAAGTTCCGAGTAAAATTGAAACAAAGCTAGTTAATAGAAATGTTAGTAAAATAAAGTAATGAGGATTAATAATTTGTAAGCCATAATAAACCATTGCCGGAACGGTTCCAGCGGCCATCCAGATGGCTGTGACAGCGCCAATTAATAATAATATTTTTAAGACAGAAAATGATTGCTGAGCGCCCCGGACTGCCATTTGAATGAGGACTTGAAATGGGATACCTCGTCTGCTAAAAATGATGATTAATAATAGCATCACGACGATTAACGGCCAGAGGATAAAGATCCCGTTTAAGACGCTGAATACTAACATAATAAATGCTAAAATCAGAGTAACAATTAAATCAAAATTCATCGTATAATCTGTATGATGATTCATATTAATTCTGTTAAATTGAGCGCTATTAAATATTTTATTTTGACGTAAAGACGTAACATACAACATCACCACAGAATTATGAATCTGCCGAATATCATATAATTTGTCATTCAAGAAAATAGAGAGCAGACAAAAGATAAATTTATTACTTTATTTTCTATGGCCTTACCCAGTAGTCATACAAAATAAAATCCACCCAATTTTTAGATTAAATCAGGTAGATTAGATAATTTTTTTTTAGGCTAAATGAAACAATTAACTTCTTAATCTCAGTAGTCGATCTTCTGAGTCAAATTCGTCTGAATCAAAATTATCATTGTCAAACTCATTCCAATCTTCCATTGAATCTTCTGTATCAAATGAATCAAACTGCTGTTGAATGGCATATTGTTCTAACCAATCTTGTCCAATTTGTAGGGTAATATCAGAACGAAGCGATCCTGTACTTTCAACAATAATTTCTCCAAAACCTAACATTTGTTTCAAAGCTTCTGCACCTTCAGTATCGCCATCTTGGGCAATAATTCGAGTGACTTTAAGTGATTGACCCCAAGGATTAGAAATTGATACATTCCAAAATCCCTCATCATTAAGATACTCAACCATACCGTCTACTGCTTCCCAATTGTCCGTACTATCTTGAACAGCAATTCTGAGGTCTCTTGGGTCAATATCTTCAAATTCCCAGACTTCCTCACCAAAATCAAAATGCTGAGCAACTAAAGCATCCAAACGATTATAATCAGGTAACCAATAACTGGCATCATAGTTACCGGGTTCGCTAAATTCCCCCGGCACCATCAACATTTCCACTTCTTCTCGCTTGACTTTAGAGGCAAAACTGACGAGCGCCACCAATTCTTCTAAATTAAGATTAGTATCGATATGGGATTGAATAATGGAGACAAGCTGAGGTAAACGGGCGACTGTTTTGACATTTAACGCTTGTTCGACAAATGCCCGCATTAACATTTGTTGTCGTTGAACGCGACCAATATCACCCAAGTTATCATAACGAAATCTGAGAAATTGTAGCGCTTGATCGCCATTTAAATGTTGCTCGCCTTGCTCTAATTTGATATATAAATGTTGGCTTTCATCAGTATATTCCATATCTTTAGGAATATAAACTTTCACACCCCCAATGGCATCGATTAACTTTTCAACTCCTTGAACATTAACCCGCACATAGCGATCAATTCCAACCCCACCAAGCAGTTCACTCGTCGCCATCGCGCTTAAAGCAGGTCCCCCTTGATAATTGGCATTATTAATTTTACTCATCCCTTCTCCTTCGACATAAGTGCGAGTGTCTCGGGGAATAGAAAGAAGTTTTAATTTATTATTTTTGGGATCAAACCGCACTAATAACATAGTGTCTGATAATCCCTGAAACGAATCGACTAAAGCGTGATAGCCCAAATCTTCAACAGGTTCGTCTTCTAAGTCTGAGGTGAGAACTTTGATCCCCAGCACCAAAATATTAACCGGACGAGTTAACTCCGGAAAACGCATATTGACTCGTGCCATTTGACTGCGGGAGAACACAGCGGCTTCTTCTGGAGTCAATTTTTGTTGCATCAGAGGTGTTGAGGAGAGAGAAACCGCCAATAGCGCCCCTGCAGTGGCTGAAATTGTGGCAACACCCCCCAAACCCAACGCTAACCCGAACCAACGTCCAAAGGCAGATTGTGCCCATTTTTTAACCACTTTTGGAGACGTGGTTTGCTGCAATAACTTTTGTTTCCTCATTTTATCCGCTGACACAGGCTTCCTCACACACAATACGTTAATATTATCAAGGTAAAAGAAATAGCAGTTCTATCAAGTGATAGACCGCCTTAGACTAGGATAGATGCTTTCTGAATACTCGCTCTGCAATTTGACTTAATCCCGGCAACCACAAAGATTGGTTTTGCCAGATCCGAATCATTAACCCAAAATTGACTATAAAATAACTTGTAGTCAAAACGCTACTCATCAACAACACGGGTAACGTCAAAGATGACGTTGCTTGAAAACTCGTGGTGAGCAAAACTTGCCCCAATAACCAACTGAGTGCGAGTGTCACAGCGAGGCGGCTGACGGCTTGTTCTTGAGTGGTTCCCTGTCTTTTGTACAAGATCCATAATGCAGGTAAAAAACCAATCACAGGGATTAAGTAAACAAACAATTGAACTCGCCCCTGCTCCGGATTATTGGTAGAATTATTTTTTCTCACCGAACCTCCTGTATCATGTTGTTTCCCCTAAAAATTATTGTCTTAGTCACAATATTTTAAGGTAGAAGACTTGTGCTGGCTATTTCCACTGTTTCTGAGTACACCCTGTATTCATCACAAATGAGACAGAAATTCCTGCCCTGATTTTGGTAAAAATAGCTGACATCAGTAGTATCTGCTCTGTATGGTATATTACTAAATCGGGCTACGGCAAACTGAGATGTTGAATGATGAATTAGGCAACAGCGGATCGCCGCAACAGAGAAGGGGGAGTAGCGGAAGGGGAACAGGGGTAAAAATCTTACGTGAAGATCACACACGCGCTCGCGAATGACCATAACCATAAATCTCACTCCCAAGTCTACCCAGTCTCCCAAGTCTACCCAGTCTTCCCCCAAGTCCTCCTGACTCTTTACTCAGATGCTAAAATTATGCCCTGACAAAATAAGTAGAGACATTCACCAAAGAACATCTCTACTCAGATGGCAGCTCAAAAAATTGAGTAGGTTTAAAAGGTTCTAAACTAAACGGTAGCACCTGATTTTTTTGGGGTTGAGTCGATGACTGGCTCTTCCTCGGTGATCCCTGAAACTTCTTGATATAGTTTGATATATTCGGCTGCAGATCGCTTCCAACTGAAATTGTTCTGCATTCCTCGTTGTTGTAAGGCGCGCCATTTATCTTTATAGCGGTAACCTTCAGCGGCTCGAATCATTGCGGTCAGGAAGTCCATCGGTTCATAGCGATCAAAACCATAACCCGTCCCAGTATTATTGGTGGGATCATGATAGGAAACCGTATCCACTAAACCCCCAGTATTACGCACAATCGGGATACAGCCATACCGCATCGCCAACAATTGACTAATACCACAAGGTTCAAACCGACTCGGCATCAACAGCGCGTCACAACCGGAATATATCCGACGAGATAGGGGTTCGTTGAACAAAATCTGAGTAGTCATCCGCCCTGGATAACGAGAGGCCATTTGCCACATTTGGGTTTCATAATAGCGATCGCCTGTACCCAACATCACAAACTGACAATCAGTGTAGGACATAAATTGATCCATAATTTGGATCACCAGATCTAGTCCTTTTTGATCGACTAAGCGGCTGACCATTCCCATCATAAACGCCCCAGAATTCACTTCTAAGCCAAGTTCTTCTTGCAGGGCAACCTTGTTAGTTTTACGTTTTTCGAGGGTATCTGCGCTATAGTTTTCAACGATAAAGCGATCCGTTTCTGGATTATACGCCTCGGTATCAATCCCATTGAGAATCCCACTCATCTTACCACTGACAAAAGAGAGTAAACCTTCTAGGTTTTCACCATAAGCGGGGGTTTGAATTTGTTGGGCATAAGTCGGAGAGACGGTTGTCACCCGATCGGCAAATTGCACCGCTGCTGCCATCGCGTTATGGCCTTCCATATACCAAGGACACCAAGTAATGCGTTCTAGATACCAACGCCACGGCCCTTGATACGCTAAGTTATGAATGGTAAAGACAGTCTTAATATCAGGAGTCTCATTCATCCACACCGGGATCATGCCCGTATGCCAATCATGACAATGGATCACATGAGGTTTCCAATAGTTCCAAGCAAACTCGGATGCGCCGCTTGAAAATAATGTAAACCGCCATTGTTCATCCTCACCATAATAGACTCGGCGGGGCATAAAAGAAGGATGCCCAAACAGATACAGAGGTACATCTGACTTCGGTAACTTCGTTTCATAAACCGCGAACTTCTGGTACATGGCATTTCCCCACCAGATCGGTTCGCTGGGAATGTCTAATTTATCCGGGAGAAAACCATAATAGGGCATAAATACCCGCACATCATGCCCCATCGCCCGTAATACTTTTGGTAAAGCGCCTACCACGTCCCCCATGCCACCCACTTTAGCTAGAGGAGCCGCTTCTGCCGCTACAAATAAAATTCGCATGATTAAGTTGCGTTCCCTTAAAAGATGCTCAGTAACGTCATCATACCTGTCTGCGGGGTACTATTTCACAAAACCCCCGGATAAATCCTCCACAGAAGCCGGGAGTAAGGAGTGGGGAGTGGGGGAAAGACTTGGGAGACTTGGGAGACTTGGGAGACTTGGAGACTTGGCAGACTTGGAGACTTGGGAGACTTGGGAGACTGAGCGCCCATTACCTGTTGCCCTACTCATAATTCATAACTCATAATTCATAATTCCAATGCAGATTGTACGGTTAACTCTGCTATTTGATAGGTATATCTTCGCAATTGTGCAGACTATGATCAAGACAGAGTAATTTTAAATAAAAAAATCATGACACAGACAACTCACACTCCCTATACTGCCGAACAAACCACCGCTTGGTTACGCGGGTTACTGGCTTTAGCCTGGGCTGATGGTCATTTTGACCCAGAAGAACAAGACTTAATTACTGCTTTAACCCATGATGAACTTGAAAGCGAACAAGACGTTTCAGCATTAGATCCGATTTCTCCGGCAGAATTAGCCACTTTCTTGGGTAAAAATACCAATATTGCCGAGAATTTCTTGAGAACTGCCGTTATGGTGGCTTTAGCCGATGGTGTTTATTCGGTCGATGAGGATGAATTATTGCATCAGTTTTGTGAAGCGATGGAGTTGAAAATTGAAGCCTTAGACTGCCTCCGACAAAGCCTAGAAGATTTAACAGAAAATCAAACACAACCCAATTCCAACTCAAGTCAGATTTCCTCACCCCATCACCTGGATCAAACACTCGATCTCTTATCACCTGTTAAACATTGGCTCGATGACTGGGAAGTACATGATCCTAAAGTCGCCCATTTTGTCTGTAAAATGATACCGCCTCAATGTCCTTTTGAACGCGATGTCAAAGTATTTGGTCGCAAAATTGTTCACATTCCCCCAATGTGCCAAATTAACCCACTTTATGAACAGCTTGTCGGTTTGAGATTTCGGGCGATGTCTTATCTAGCAGATGACTGCGGCGAGGATGTCTCAAAATACTGTTAGTTAATCTGGGAATGGGAAACACTAATACACAACTCACCCACAACAGCGAGTCATAAGTTTAGAGCCAACTTTTCCCCGCGCTGCCTTGAGTCTGTCGTTGGGTTCCCATTCCGCTGTTCCCCGCGCTGCCTTGAGTCTGTCGTTGGGTTCCCCATTTATTCACTGATTTCTTGCTGGATGTTCCCATTACTTGTTACAATGTTTGACAGCCTGTCATAGTAGGTTGATCGAGTTCGTATGATTAGCGTTCTTTGTACAACCTTGATCGGCAGGTTTAGTTTTAGCAAAAGTGTAATTTTATCAGACATTCAAGAAGAAAATATGAGTTATATTTTGTCTTTATCCAAGCGAGTTGTTTTAGGAATTTCTATTGCTTTACTGGTGGTTAGCAGCTTTGTTTTTAATGCCGCTCCTGCTGCGGCTGAAACCTTTGACATTAAAATGGGAACGGATGGGTTTCAGTTGGCTTTTGAACCCAAGCAAGTGAGCGCTCAACCCGGTGATACCCTTAAATTTGAAAATAACAAACTCGCTCCTCACAACGTAGTCTTTCAGCAAGAGCCATTAAAATCTGCTGGCATGGCGAGCGGTAAGTTACTTTACAAGCCCGGTGAAACTTATCAAGTTGATATCCCCAGCGATACTCCGGCTGGAAGTTATGATTTCTATTGCACACCTCACCGGGGTGCTGGCATGGTAGGTAAAGTAATTATTAAATAGCGGTGCGACGGGGCGCGTAAACGGGATTGACAAACATGCTGTTAGGCTATCGTCCGACACGGCTATAGGAATGCACACACCAACAGAGCATTTCGCCTAAATTCTGCATCACTGTTATTAAATAAACCTCTGTTTTCGAGAAGACTGTCAACTGTTTGATTTGTATTAAAGATCAAAGCATGGGACACTCTTCTTGTGAAGAGAGGTTTAATTTTATAGTTATTTATAACTTTTCAATTGATGCTATTGACGAGTATTGGGTTGATCTACAATCACAAAATTCAGAAACAATCAGTGAATATCAACCCTGTATTTAGATTCATGCTAAAGTGCTGAATAATAGCTCGGTTTGTATTCAATTCATTGACAACGATCCGGGTATTCAAAATCAAATTACTTCTAAACCATTTGATCCATTTTTTACGACAAAACCAGTCGGGAAAGGAACAGGGTTGGGACGATCAATGAGTTATCAAATTATTGTAGAAAAACATCAAGGAAAGCTCAGTTGTGATTCTATCCCTGGACAAGAAACTAAATTTGTGATTGAGCAAGATATTCATCTATCACAATCTGAAATAAATCATACTTTCAAGAAATGTGCTTAATTAAAAATAGTATAATTTATTTATTCTAAAAACATCAAAAAATAATAATAGAATTATCGTCCGAATTTTAGATTTTTTTTACACGTTTATTCAACCAAAAATTACGATAAACTGATATAAAATATGGGGTAAAAACATAATCAATATTAATCCGAAAAATCTCAAAGATTACATTTAATATTTCTACAGTACTCAGCAGATTTTTTAGAATAAATCAGGCCAAGTAAAAAGAATTGCCTATTGCCCTTCTCTATAAGCTGCATAAACCGCTTTTACATTATACCAATTTAAGAAAATTCGAGCAATTTCTAAAGCGAGTTGAGGCTTTCCTTGATCGATCAATTTTTGTAATAATCCCGCCATTGTTCGTTCATTCAATCGTCCTCCTAAAGATAAAATTCCCCAAAGTATTCTATGAAGCAAAGTCATTTGAATCATCATTTTAACTTCTAAACTCGGATGTTTTTGATAAAATAAAACCCCCATTCTTCCTCGCTGAATTTCTCTTTCAATTAATTGAGGTAACTGGTCAATTGCAAAAGGAGGATGCCAATGATAACCCACAGCATCAGAACATTTAATGAGTTTTAATCCTAGCTTTTTTAACCTTACACCCAATTCTAAATCTTCCCAACCGTAAAGCTTAAATTGAGTATCAAATAATCCAGCTTCGATTAACCAATGGCGTGCGATCGCCACATTCCCCGTAGCAAAATAAGCCGCAGAAAAATCAGTAATTTTATAAGGTTCAGCAGTCGGTTGATCAAAATTACAAGTATTAATCACTCTGCCATAAGTAAATACTTTATCAGACTTTTCTAGAGCTATATTTAGAGTCTCGGCATGAGATTGTAAAAAGGTTTCTGTTACCACTAAATCACTATCAATAAAAATAATAGTATCTCCCTTCGCCTTTTCTACCCCTAAATTACGGGCAGCAGCAGGGCCTTGATGAGCTTGACAACACAGACGAACATGAGAAATTGTAGCTTGATTATTTTCTAACCATTCAATTGTATGATCCGTTGAACCATCATCAACTAAAATAATTTCATACCCCGTAACAGGTGCGTGATATTGTTGACATTCTAAAGCTTGTAAGCATTTCTGAAGAATAGGTAAACGATTATAAGTGGGAATAACAATACTAAAAAACATGAGTTGAGTAAAATATTAGTTAAAGCAAGTAATAATGAATTATGCTACACTATTTTTTAAACCTTAAAAAGATTTAGATTAAATATGAGTATTACAGTTAAAGGTACAATAGAACGTAAAGGTTTCGGTACAGGCACATGGGCGCTGGTGAGTGACGACCAAACATACGAACTTAAAGATGCCCCCGCAGACCTGAAAAAAGCAGGCGTTAAAGCCAGTGTCACGGGTCAAATACGAGATGATGTGATGACGATGGCAATGATAGGGCCTGTGTTGCAAGTAGAGTCTTTTGAAGTTAAATAAGAGTAAGAGTTTTAAGTTTTCTCTTTATTTGAACCCAGTATGACAGGCTGTCTGTTGACGAAATAGAATATTTAATCTAACATCTCTATCTCAGATTTTCAAGTGTAGAGAGCTAGGGTAAAATGAGATTATCATTCAAATCGTTACTGTTAACAACAACATTCTGCATCACAGTATTGACAGGTATTAAAGTCATTGCGGATGACTCTCACAGTCCAGGTCATAACCATGGGGGAATGGATCACGATCATCAACCGATGGAAGTTCCTCAAGGTCAACCTATTCCTGAAGTTGATTTAGTGGTTTATCCGGATACAATGCAGGGATGGAATTTAGAGGTTAAAGTGTCTAACTTTGAGTTGATGCCTAGTCAAGTCAATCAAGCAGATCAAGTAGATGAAGGACACGCTCACCTATATATTAATGGGGAGAAAGTAACAAGAATTTATGGAAACTGGTATTATTTGAAAAATTTGGAACCCGGTGAAAACCAGCTTCGAGTGACATTAAATACAAATGGTCATAAAGCCTTATATCATCAAGGTAAACCCATTGAAGACACTGAAATGATTCAAGTTCCTTAAAAGTGAATATAGATTTTCGCTCTTGACAGTTCTTGATTAATAAAGGAGATTGCGCTATACAAAATTAGGCTTTCTCCAAATAAGTTAGTGAAGTCTTATCATGCACTTCTTAAAGCCTTTAAAAAATCAATTTAATACTCAGTTTTTAACAAAATTATACCATCGGTAAAACCATCATACTATGTTATAAAAATTTTAGCCATAAATTCACCCGGAATAAATAGAATGATCTCGACAATAGCAATTAAAGTTTCACGACGATCACAATCGCCATCAATCAGCGAAAATTGCGATAAAAATAGTAAGCTCAATACTGAGCTAGATTCGCTCACCTAGGGTAGAAAACCAGTTTTCAAGTTAAGAAATAGTCATAAAAAAATTCAGACAGATAGCAGGGTATGGCTTTGGGTTAAAAAGAACACTTCCTTAATAGATGATTAAATTGAGCAGTTCAAAACAAAAGAAGTTAATTAGAATTAAATAGAGACGTTATCAAACCAGATTAATAACCTGATTCCAATTAATCTGTTTCTACTCTGACTAAAATGACCAAAGTCACAAAACTCCTCAATATAAAAATATAAATTTTTTTGAGAGTCCCTTTCATCTCTCTGTTGTCAAATAGTTGCGTAAACCAATAAATTTTAGTTTATAGTCGTAAAAGATTTTTAACTTAGCATAATATAGCGTGTTTAACCGATTTCAACGAATATCATTCCTGAGCTTATCGGGAGGTTTACTACTATTGATCTCTGGCTGCACTCACCTTTCTAAAATCAACCCAAAACCCAACTCGTTGACCGAAATAGATCAAACCGTAACTATTCCTCAGTTTGAACTCAAACCCGTTAACGATCAAGGCGGTCAATTTTGTTCTAACGGAGAAATAGCTTATGGCCCGGTGAGCCGCAAGATGGTTGAAAAATGCATCGACTGGGGGGGTGGTAACTCTTGCACTCAACAAACATGGGCGGAGTCTGTATATGTTAATGCTGATGGTGCTGAGCGCTGTCCTGTGGGGTCTCGGTTCAACTCCTTCACGGGGGGAGTATGTATTGAAGATCAAACGGTGTTAGGGCCGTTCTCATCGTCACTGGTGGCTGCCTGTGAACGCATTGGTGGGGAAAATGCCTGCCAAAACAACAGTTGGAATGTTCGACTGTTTCATGATCTCGCTCGTCAACAAGGACAAATTACCCTTCCAACTAAACCGCCTCAGTTTGTATTATTAGCGTTTGATGGGTCTTATTCCCTCGATGCCTGGAAAAAGTCTCGTCATTTCGCCAAAACCATGACCGATGCGGGAAAACCCGTTAAATTTACCTATTTTGTCAGTGGGGTTTATTTTGTCAGTCAGGCTGACCGTAAACTCTACAACGCCCCAGGCGGCAAAGGTTTAGGGCGTTCTGCAATTGGCTGGGGAGGTCAACCCGAAGAAATTGAACCGCGCTTAGAACAGATGAACCTCGCTTATACAGAAGGTCATGAAATTGCCAGTCATGCGGTCGGTCATTTTGACGGTAGTCAATGGAGTCAGGCGGACTGGCGCAAAGAATTTGACTATTTTAATCAATTTATTTTTGAGGCTTATTCTCGCAACAATTTAACGGGTTTCTTGGCGTTTAACCGCAGCGCTATTCAAGGGTTTCGTGCCCCACTATTGGCTCAAGGTTCAGGTTTGTACAAAGTCTTGGCTGAAGATAGGTTTCGCTACGACACTAGTAAAATCGCCAAAGCAAACTATTGGCCACAACAACAAAACGGGATGCTTGAATTTTCCGTTAGGACAGATCAAAACAGCGCTGACGGGTAAAAATACTTTATCAATGGATTATAACTTTTATTACGCTCATTCTAAAGCGCGTCCCAATCCCAAAAAGGCGAAGTTTTATGAAGAGGATATGTTCAAAACTTATATGAACTACTTTGAACAAAACTATACCGGAAATCGTGATCCGGTTCATATTGGTCATCATTTTTCCGCCTGGAATGGTGGGGCGTATTGGAATGCTATGTTTCGGTTTGCTGAAGAAGTTTGTGGTTTGTCAGAGGTTCAATGTGTCACTTATAATGAGTTAGCTGATTTTATGGATTTATTAACTCCAGAACAAATTGCAGCCTATCAAACAGGTAAATTTGGCTCCGCTTTGTCCCGATTGACTAAGACCCCAGACCCTTTTATCGCGGATGATTGGTGTAATAATTCCATGTAGCTAAGCATTGCATGATACAGAAATATTTAATAAAATACTCCTCTCAAGTGATATATACTTTAAAACTACAATATCTTTACAATATTGTTGAAACCTTTTACTTTCATGCTCAATAGACAACTCATTATCTAGAGTATAATTAAGCTATCGTATCTATTCAAAAAAAGGAGATGCACCCAATGGTAGAATATCCTGATTGATCAAACGCCTAATCTTTTAGAACATTTCCCCTAGAATCTAAGGGAAAAGTGGACAATTGATGGACACTACGGACAAGTCAGGTCTCGTGAGTGTTTTGACCAATCAAGGTGTGCGAGTCTATGTTAATTATTGCAGGCGCACCTTTCATTCTTCAAGAGGTCTATTGCAATTACCCACTTTTTTCTGGATTTGTATTTTCTGTAACCCGTATTTGTTGATATACAACAATTTTGGCTTGCTGTAATTGTAGGGAAAAATCCTGATTACTATCAGTGAAAATCTCAAACCTGATAGTCTAAAACTAGACGACGACGGTATTTTAAGTACAAACCAATCCAATCAATTCAAATGGAAACTAGGAGAAGACGGGGTTCAAAGAGTACATTAGTCAGACGGCAGGCTACACCAAAAGAACGACAACTCATCCATTTATTGGCTAACTTAGGGTGTTCTCAAATTCGATATGGTTTGGAACATTCCACCAGTAAAGGAACAATTGCAGCCGAAGAACGGTTACGCTTAGCCGAATGGCATTATCTTCGAGTTCAACAAATTCGCCGAATAGAACGCAGTTTAGAACCTGTTGCCACTCTCAAACGAGTTTATTATAAAACCGCACTCAGTCCTCGCGATCTCAAATCTCTCAAATTAGTTTGGCAAGAAGAAGACAAAACCCGAGTTAAGCGAGTCCAGCCCGATTTAGATGATATTTTGAGTGAGGGACTAGACAAAGGAGATACGCTTAAACAATTGTTTCAAATTATTGAAGCTAAAGAACGTCAATTTGCCCTCACACCCGGTCACGGAAAAGTACCACTGTGGGTGAAAGAATGGGAAGATACAGATTATGAAGTTAACTTTTTCCCCCCTTCATTCACCGCCTGGGCAAATGTTGTTGATGATTGATTGGTGTTTATAATATAAAGTAAACCTGTTTTACTTAATTTTAAGATTGACCCAATTCAATCATGATGCAATGGAGAGTCTCTCAACAACAACTGAATCTTTTTAGTCAATGTCCTCGTAAATTTCAATATATTTACCTTGACCAATTGACCTCCCCAGATTCGGTAGAAGTAGAGAAACGCTTAGCCACAGGCGAACGCTTTCATTTACTCATGCAACAACGAGAATTGTGTCTACCCATCGATCCGCTTGTTGCCGAAGATCCACAACTCCAACAATGCTTTCAACAACTCCTTAATAGCGCACCTGATTTATTCACCTCAGCAATTAATTCCGGGCGAGTGGCAGAACATCCAAGAATGCTTAAATTTGAGGAGATTTTGCTGGTTGTTGTTTATGATCTACTGATTACGAATCCTCAAACAGCCCAGATTTTTGATTGGAAAACTTACCGCCGTCCCAAAAATCAGCAGCAACTGGCTTTAAATTGGCAAACCCGGCTCTATTTGTATGTTTTAGTCGAAACCAGCCATTACACCCCGGAACAAGTTTCAATGGCTTATTGGTTTATTCAACCTCAGGGAAATCAACCCACCCAGTCTGCAATATTTCCCTATACTAGCGCGCAACATCAAAAAACCCATCAAGACTTAAGTCAATTAATTGATTCTCTTCAAGAAAACTTACAGCATTATCAACGGGGCGTTGCTTTTCCTCAAGTCGAAATTGAAGCGGGACTTTGTTCTAATTGTACTTTTGCCCTTCGTTGTCAACGCAGCCCTCAACAACTCGATGCAGCATCTGCTCCCATTTCTGCTTATAATTTAACTAACTTAGACGATATTCAGGAAATCCCGATTTAGAGAATTATTTGTTCGTTAACTTCTCTGCATTAGAGAAAATAAAATTATGTGGCAAGTTCCCCCAACGCTAGACATTCCTAACTGGATGATTACAGAAATTCGCCGTCATGCGCCTCAAGTTGACGGACGTTATGCCGCGCAATTATTATTCTCTCGAGGGATTCAAACTCCAGAACAATTATGGGGATTTTTAAATCCAGAGGATTATCAACCCAGTAGTTCGTTGGAATTTGGGCAAGAAATGAACTGGGCAATTGAACGGATTAAATTAGCCCGAGAACGCCATGAAACGGTAACCATTTGGGGTGATTTTGATGCTGATGGTGTAACCGCAACTTCGGTGCTTTGGGAAGGTTTAGGGCAATTTTTCCCCCATTCAAATTCTAATTTATCCTATTATATCCCCAATCGTTTAACCGAATCTCATGGGTTAAATTTTGCCGGAATTGATCGACTGTTTCAACAGGGTTGTAATCTGATTATTACTTGCGATACAGGCAGTACAAATATAGCAGAAATTGAATATGCCAATCAGTTAGGCATTGATATTATTATTACCGACCATCATACCCTCCCGGCTGAACGTCCTGCTGTTGTTTCAATTATTAATCCTCGCTATTTTTTTTCAGATCATCCCCTTTATCATCTCTCTGGGGTTGCAGTGGCTTATAAGTTGGTTGAAGCCTTGTATGAAGCCTTACCAACAGTGCCGCAACAGCCCTTAGAAGCTTTACTCGATTTAGTTGCCATTGGTTTAATTGCAGATTTAGTTCAACTAACCGGAGACTGTCGTTATTTAGCCCAAAAAGGAATTCAACAACTACAAAAACAACTCAAAAATCAAACTCGTCCAGGTGTTGCTAAACTGCTAGAATTGTGTAAACGAACAGGCGATCGCCCCACTGATATTTCTTTTGGTTTAGGCCCTAGAATTAATGCAGTGAGTCGGATTCAAGGTGATGCACATTTTTGTGTGGAATTATTAACCAGTCGTGATATTAAGCATTGTGAGAAACTCGCATTAGAAACGGAATTAGCCAATACTCGCCGCAAAGTTTTACAAAAAGATGTCGCTAAAGATGTGATGAAAAAATTAGCGAAACAAGACTTATCAACCACAGCAGTTATTGTATTAAGCGATCCACAATGGCCGACGGGGATTTTAGGATTAGTTGCGTCTCAAGTCGCTCAGGAATATAAAAAACCTACTATTTTATTAACGGAAGATAATACTAATCCATTAATTCCTTTAGGGAAAGGTTCGGCGCGTTCGGCACAAGAAATTGATTTATATGAGTTAGTTCAAACGCAATCTCATTTAATCGAAAAGTTTGGTGGACATCCGTTTGCTGCGGGTTTATGTTTAAAATTAGAAAATTTGTCTTTATTTACGGAGGGAATTAATCGTCAATTACGACAAAAAAGTATAGTTAGTGATACGAATAAAAAAGATATTAGTTTACAGCCTGATTTATGTTGCACTGTAGCAGAACTTGGACGGGATCTATTTCAAGAATTAAAGTTATTAGAACCTTGCGGTATGGGAAATCCAGTTCCTAAAATTTTGATTAAAAATTGTTATTTTACGAATGCCTGGAATAAAAACCAGAGAGATTTAAGAGGACGTGAAGTTAAATATATTAAAACAACATTTAAAATCTGGGATGAGACTTGTGAAACTGGATTTCAGGGGGTATGGTGGGGACATTATAAAGATGAATTACAAGAAGATCAATATTATGATGCTGTTGTTGAGCTGGATTTTAATGCGTATGAAAAAAAATACGAAATTCGATTAATTGATTTGGTTATTTCAACAGAGGATTTATCGGAATCAAAAGTAGAAAATTATCATAATTCAACTAATATTTTAGATTGGCGTTGTTTACCTAATTCCGAACAAATAAAACATCAATCGTTAATGGTGGTTGAACAGTGTCCGAGTAGCTGGCAACAATTACAACAATGGTATGATCGAGCAAATTCTGAAGATAAAAAATTAGCTATAGCCTATTCTCAACCTCAACCCATCAATCCTATTGAAGTGTGGGAAAAGTTGATTGGTATTGCAAAATATCTTAGCCGCACGCAGCAGACAATTACTCAGGAAAAATTATGGCAGCAACTCAATATTGGGGAGATTTCATTACAGTTAGGACTGAACTGTTTACAGCAACTCGGATTTGAAATAGAATGGATTGATGATCAAATTCAAATGTACTGGCAAGAACAGAAATATCAACTAATTTCTCACAGTCATGCAGAAATTCAAACATTTTTAGAAGCGGTACAGGAAGAACAATTTATGCGTCAATATTTCTTAGAAGTTCCTCTAGCTACCATTAGCGCAATGGCGAATATAAATAGTATTAAATAAGTTTAAACGATGCTGAACATTATCCTATGCTAACGAGTCTACAAAATCCTTTAATCAAACAAATTCGTAAGTTGCATACGGCAAAAGGGCGACGAAATCAACAACAGTTTCTATTGGAAGGAACCCACTTAATTGAGTCCGCTTTGGCTGTTGATTATCCCCTTGAGGTGGTGTGTTATACTTCGAGCTGGCAAGCTCAACATCAACAGTTATGTGAGTTAATCACTCAACAAGTTAATCGGGTAGAATTAATTGATGAACGAGTATTACAGCAAATTGCAACAACAGTTAACCCGGAAGGCATTATTGCGACTGCGCCCCGTTTAACAACATCAAGTGATTCATTTTTTGTTAATCAAAATAGTAATAATATCACCCATTCCAATCCGTTATATTTAGCCTTAGAAACCATACAAGATCCTGGTAACTTAGGCACCATTATTCGTACTGCCGCCGCTGCTGGGGTTGAGGGTTTACTCATGAGTGCCGATAGTGTAGATGTAGATCACCCTAAGGTATTGCGGGCCTCGGCTGGGGCTTGGTTTGGCTTACCAATGAAAGTCTATTCGGATTTAGTTTCTGAACTTAAAACGGCTCAACAACAGGGCTTTCAAATTATTGCCACTCTTCCGACTGCAACTAAGATTTATTGGGAATTGGATTTTGATCGACCCACTATTATTCTATTGGGAAATGAAGGCGCGGGTTTATCTCAACCCTTAGTTGAACTCAGCGATCAACAGGTAAAAGTCCCATTACATCGTGCTGTTGAGTCTCTGAATGTGGGAATTTGCGCCGCTTTGATATTATACGAGGCTCAGCGTCAAGGAAGTTACAGAGAAAAAGGCGACAAGCACAGCTCTTGATTGGTCATTGATCAATTATCATTGATATCGAGTGATCGTTTTTGGTGGGCGACTTTCAGGGTTATGACAAATACCAATAACAACGATTAAATCTTTCCATCACCGGGATCAATGTCATTCTTTTTGATCGCAAGACGACTGTTGTCGGGTTTGTAAATAGTTATCAATATCGGCCACTGCCTCTTCTAACTCTGATAAACTAATGGGCCTCGTCGATGCTTCTTGAGCGGGAGTTGGTAAAGTTTGCTCGGGTGTAGCCTCTTGAAAAGCATTCAATAGCTGTTGTTCATAAGACTGTATAAACTGTTCAGACGCAGTACGCTTTTGGTTTTGTTTACGATTTGTCATGATCAATTAACTCCTGGGCATAGTTACGAGGGAAGACTAAGGCTGATTGGATCATTACCTGATGGCTCAAGCCATATGATGTCCCTTCCCCTAGTACAGATAACACTGTTTGAGAGTAAAATTCCGTCAAACTTGTCCCTAAATTAACATTCATCCCCTCACTCTGGAAGGATTGTATTAAAATCAGGACGGACTCAGCATCAAATTTACTCGTTTTTGAGATTGTCTGAGAGACTGTTTAGCTGATTTTCCCAGCAGCGTCGCTTCAATAGCACGTCCCAGATTTTCCGAAATTCTATTATATCCAGCAATAATCGGACGCGATCGCGCCCAAGTCATTTGTTGCAAGAAAACATCTAAAACGGGCTGCTGTTCTAAAAATTCTTGATAAGTCCTAGACTGACGCGCTTTGAGATTAACGGGTAAATAACCTGTGCCTAAACTCCATTGGGTTTGAAACGTTTCACCCAACACATACTGTAAAAATTCGGCTGCTGCGGCTTCTCGCTGTGGCTTCGTTGTCATCATGAATAAATGCTCTCCTCCAATCACAGCAGCAGGGACATCAGCCACCGGAATCGGCATCACACCATAATCAATCTGCTCTGCTTCTAAATATCCTAACGTCCAAGGGCCAGTAATTTGCATCGCTACTTTACCCTGAATAAACAGATCCTGTTCATAACCTCTTTCGGGAGCCGATAAAATCGCGGAACCATCCTCAACTAAATCTGACCACAATTGTAGAGCCGCAATAGCGCCTTTATTAATCAAATTAACTTGGTTATCCTCAATTAACTCCCCATTGGCGCTGTACATAAACGGTAGCCAAGTAAATACGGTCCATTCTCCTTTTCCCAAAGACAAAAGCATACCATGCTGATCAATATCCCCGTCTCCATCGAGATCAACCGTTAATTTTTGGGCGGCTTGACGAAACTCTTCCCAAGTTAAAGGCAATTGAGTAATACCTGCTGTTTTAAATAAACTAGGACGATAAAAAATTGCGGCATTATTCACCGCCATTGGCACAGACCAAATATGGTTATTCAGTGTCATCGACTCCCACAAAGCCGGATCAATTTCTTCCGTTACCGCAGCATCATTTAACCAGTTTTCAATCGGTCGAATTGCACCTAATTCCACTAACTGCCCGGTAATCATCGGACTATACCACAGAATATCCGGGGGGGCATTTCCCACAACGGCTGTGAGAATTTTTGGTAATTGTTGATCCGGCTGACCAATATAGAGCGGAGTCACATGAATACTCGGATGAGTTTGATTAAATCCATCAACTAATGTTTGAAACACATCTCTATTCGGCGGCGGATTAATTCCATGCCACAATGTCAGTTCAATTTGATTAGAATGAGTTGAACTCGACAGTTGACAACCACTACACAAAAGTAGACATCCACTGAGTAAAATTAAACTAAAAAAGCGCAACCACGACGGCAGACAGGCAGACTTGGTGGACTTGGGAGATAAACCGTTGCCTGTGCGCGTTGGCGTAGCCTCTCTGTAGGAGAATCGCCTGTTGCCTTCTGAGTTGTGTAACCACTTCATCGTTTTTGACTGAAATAGGTTTGAAAGATTTGTTTAGCAACTGGGGCAGCCGCTTTAGAGCCATAACCCCCATGCTCAACCACAACAGCGATGCCAATCTCCGGTTTGTCTACTGGCCCAAAAGCCACAAATAAAGAGTGCGATCGCTTCCACAGCACCTCTGAAGTTCCCGTTTTTCCGGCAGTTAAAGGAATCGTACCATCATTCATCAACTGTGCGGTTCCATATTGCACCACAGAAATCAGTCCATCTTGAATCGTTTCAACAGCTTCAGGCGATAACCCAGTTGAAATGGGTGCTGTTGCGGCTGTATTGGTTAAACTCGCGAGTAAATGGGGTTGAACCCGTTTTCCACCATTAGCAATGCTAGAGACCATCACAGCCAGCTCTAACGGCGTTGCCAATACAGCCCCCTGACCGATTGACATTGTCACCGTATCTCCTAAATACCAGGGTTCACCGTAAACTTCTTCTTTGTTAGCTGGAGTCGGGACAAATCCGGTTGAACCTTCCGTTAAACGCAATAGATCTAAATCTGTACTGCCAATTCCCAGGCGACTGGCCCATTTTGCCAATTCATCGGCTCCAATTGCCAATCCTAATCTATAAAAGAAAGTGTTACTACTGAAAGCGAGCGCAGTGCGAAATCCAATCACACCATAACCCCCACTGTGTTCATGAAAAGTCATATTCCCCACCACAATTGAAGAAGCAGTGGCGATCGCATCATAAGGACTAAATTTACCTGACCCCATCCCTGCCGCCGAAGAAACAATTTTAAACGTACTTCCGGGAGGATAACCCTGTAGGGTGCGATTGAGAAAAGGATTATCTTCCTGTTGTAAACTTTCCCAAGTTGAGGCGCTAATGGGTTTGGTGAATAAATTGGGGTCAAACCCAGGACGACTCGCCATTGCCAACACTTCCCCTGTGTTCACATTCAGTACTACAGCCGCTCCTTTACGGTTACCGAGGGCTTGTTCTGCTGTTTTTTGTAGGGTACTATCAAGGGTTAAATTAACAATTTCGCCGCTTTGGGCCGTTTTTTCTCCCAGCAGCCTCAACTCTTTGTTATCGGCATCAACTTCGATCAAACGAGCACCCCAAACCCCGGCTATTTGCTCATCAGCTCCCGCTTCAATCCCGAGTTGTCCGATAATCATCCCCATGGGGTATTCTGGATGAGCTTCTAAGTCAGCTTGATTTGCTTCTCCGATGTATCCGATCACATGAGAGGCTAGATCGCCTTGAGGATAAGTCCGGTTAAATTCAGTTTGTATTTCTAGGCCGGGAAACTGGTTTTTCTTTTCCGCTAACCAAACAAACGCTTCGGGGGTAAGATTTTGACTTAACCGCACAGGAATTGCCGTTTGATACCCCCGTTTTTCAATTTTATCAACAATAGTCGATGCAGGCATACCCAGGATTGGACTCAATTGACGAGCGGATGATTGCCAATGTTTGGGGGTTTGTACTTTGGGCCAAGCATAGACTACCCGAGTCATTTTATTCGTGGCGAGCGGTTTGTTGTGACGATCTAAAATTTCACCTCGCTTCGAGGGAATGGGAACTAAACGAATGCGATTTTCATCAGCATATAAGCGGTTCTGTTGACCATTGAGTAATTGGAGATTAACGAGACGGTAGAGGTGTAACCCAATTAATCCTGTTGTAATCAACATCAATAATATCCCCCGCCGCCACATTGCCATGGAATCTATCTTTCTGGGCAGTTGGGCTTGGAGTTGAGGATATTCTTGTGGGGATGTTTCAGATGGAACACTTAATTGACGAACCATAGATGCGTTTGCGGTTTGAAACAATGATAGATAACAGGATAACTCTAGAAGTTCAAAGAAATTGATTAATTCGATTTTCCAGAGCCCACCCTGAGTTTTGATCGCAGATGGCAAGCAAAAGGGGCAACGGTTTATTGTGCCCCTCGTTGATGCTGATTAAAACCTCTGGTTAGTGATAAACTTAGTCAATAAATCCCATTAATGTATTGGGATCATCAACTTGATTAGAAGCAACGGGACGATTCATCATCATCCCAGTAATTTGAAGATGAGTCGCTGAAATAGGGCGATTAGCCATTACTCCTACGGTCTCTTCAGAGTTGATTAATGAGACAGACAAGGAGCTATCAGCTTTAGCAATGGGACGATTGCCCATTATAGTTCCGGTCACTTCGAGATCGCTATGCTCAATCGGACGATTTGGCATAATCATCGCCGTCTGTGCCATCTGAATTTGAGTGGGAGCATTATTTTCTGCTGATTCTGCTTTACCAGATTGCGTGGTTTTACTCATAGCTGTTCCTTTACCTTTATCAGTATCTGTTTTTTCTTGAACGGGATTATCTGTACGTTTTGTACTAGAGGTTCGGCGGGTTCGGGTACGAGTTGTACGCTTGCCCGTCTCAGAAGAATTAACACTCATTATTTAATAAACCTTGCTACTTGGTGAGTCAACGAATGTGGCCCTGAGTCGTCACCCGCTCCCCAGTAAGCCACTAATGGTTTTTTTACAGTATTGTAAGCATCCACTCGAGACTGACAAGAATAAGGTTATGCTAATTTTTCAACTTACTAAATATTAATTGATTATAAAGTCGCAAGGGACTCAAGTAAACAGTACGGCCAAAAAGAAAAACTTGTTACCCCGATCGACAGACGGGGGACTTAGGGGGTAAGGGAGACTTCGGAGACTATGAGGACATGGGGGATATGGGGGACATGGGGGACATGGGAGAGTCGGGAAAGCCAACTTCATCCCTATAGCAAGATTGCCGACTTACCTATTTCCTGTCTGCTTCAAAATCTTTAAAAATTATGACAATACTGGAAATAATGTTAACCATTCAACTTTAATAAGATAGTCATTTGTTACAGGTCTGTTTTGACTGTATGAACCTCTTTTGTCAAAAAAATATGAGGAAAAGTCAGACAAGTTTTGCAGACTCTAGTTAATGTAATGGTAAATAATAAATACATTTGTTAAACTCGTGTAACAACTGAGGAGACGGAATTATAAGTTGGATTTTTAATATCTCACTCATAAAGGTTCTTTGGTTAAAGGTTGTTTAGTCAAAAATGTAATTGAATAAGGAGTTGTAAAGCATCTTGGAAAATCATAAAGAAAAGATACTAGTGGTTGATGATGAAGCCAGTATCCGTCGGATTTTAGAAACTCGTCTTTCAATGATTGGCTACGATGTCGTCACCGCAGCCGACGGGGAAGAAGCATTAGATACATTCCGCGTCTCTGAACCGGATTTAGTCGTTTTGGATGTGATGATGCCCAAGCTCGATGGTTATGGAGTCTGTCAGGAACTTCGCAAAGAATCTGATATTCCGATTATTATGTTAACGGCTTTAGGGGACGTAGCCGATCGCATTACTGGGTTAGAGTTGGGGGCAGATGACTATGTGGTGAAGCCTTTTTCTCCCAAAGAATTAGAGGCTCGTATCCGTTCAGTTCTGCGTCGAATCGATAAAAATGGGGGTTCTGGAATTCCCAGTTCTGGAGTGATTCATATTGGTAGTATTAGAATCGATACCAATAAACGACAAGTTTACAAAGGAGATGAACGGATTCGACTCACCGGAATGGAATTTAGCTTATTAGAATTATTGGTCAGCCGTTCAGGAGAACCCTTTTCCCGCTCAGAAATTTTACAAGAAGTATGGGGATACACACCAGAGCGTCATGTTGATACACGAGTGGTAGATGTTCATATTTCCCGCTTACGAGCCAAATTAGAAGACGATCCCAGTAACCCTGAATTGATTCTAACAGCTCGAGGAACAGGATATCTGTTTCAGCGAATTATTGAACCTGGGGAAGTAGGATAACGATTAATGGGTGATTCATTGTGGGTTATTAGTCCTACAGTTTGTTATCACAATATAGGGATCAAAAGTCTGGGGTATGGAGAACATTCAACGATTCCATATCTTGTACAGACTGCCTATTCTAATTTTACAATCTGACGTTGGCGAGCGCGTGTGTACGTGCTTGACGTAATAAAAAAATAGACCATGATCCTATTATCATCTGATCCGAATCGTATATTGCGATTACTCCCCTTAGTGATGGGTTCTCTTGGGGGGGTTCTCTTATTCATTAATCGTGTCTTGACTCCCAATTTGCTGGACTCTCAAGCCCGTTCAGATGCATTAGGGGTAATTTTAAGCGCTTTTCTAATTCTAGTTGGGTTACTGTGGCAGCAAATTCAACCTAAATCACCAGATAGTGTGGAATTAATTGGAGAGGTGGGGTTTGAATTATCCCCGGAATTACCAGATCGAATTAAAACAGAACTGGCATGGGCAACTCATTTATTATTGACTAATACAGTTACCCGCACCATTGTTATTTATTATCAAGATCGAGTTCTGCTGCGACGAGGTGTTTTAGGTCAAAATTCAACTGTTCAACCCGGTGCAATTGTTCAGCGAGTATTAGAGAAACATAAACCTGTTTATTTAGTTAAATTAGCGCTTTATCCCGGTCGATTTGAATTTAATTATTTACCTGAAAATACACAAGGTGTGATTTGTCAACCCATTGGTGAAAAAGGAGTCCTGATTTTAGGCGCAAATACTCCTCGTAGTTATACCAAACAAGACGAAATCTGGATTGCAGGAATTGCTGATAAATTAGCTGACACCCTGGGGGACTAGGGAGATTGGAGATTGGGGAGAGTTGGAGATTGGGGAGAGTTGGAGATTGGGGAGAGTTGGGAGAGTTGGGAGAGATACTTTTCTCTATTCCCTGCTTGCCCTGAGCGCAGTCGTAAGGGTTCCCCACTTACCCTATTCTAATAATTCATCATTGATCATTGATCATTGAGAATTGATGTAACAATCTACAAATTTCTTGGAAGAATGCGCGATCCCTCTTAGAATGCTATGTGGGGGTGTTGAGTTTTAGCTCGGAATGATTTTAAATCAAAAAACCGTTAAACGGCTAAGTTAACGCCCTTGGAAACTATAGAGAGTTGCTTGGAGAACGATTAGTGGATTTATCGAAAATTCCCGCTCAACCTAAACAGGGCTTAATTAATGTTTTAATTGAGATCCCAGCCGGGAGTAAAAATAAGTACGAATTTGATAAAGACTTACAAGCGTTTGCTTTAGATCGAGTCCTGTATTCCTCTGTCCAATATCCTTATGATTACGGATTTATTCCCAATACCTTAGCTGACGATGGAGATCCGTTAGATGGTATGGTTTTGATGGATCAACCCACTTTCCCCGGATGTGTGATTGCCGCACGCCCGATTGGGATGTTAGAAATGATTGATGGGGGCGATCGCGATGAAAAAATCCTCTGCGTACCCGATAAAGATCCACGTTTTTCTCAAGTTAAATCGCTTGAAGATGTAGCACCCCATCGTCTCGATGAAATTGCTGAATTCTTTAGAAGCTACAAAAATTTAGAGAAAAAGGTGACTGAGATTTTGGGTTGGAAAGATGTAACAGAGGTGATGCCTTTGGTAGAAGAATGCATTAAAGCCGGCAGCTAAGCTAAATTTTTCCTATCATCGGAAATCTTGAATCATCGGGTGAAGAATCAACAATTATCAATTAGAATAATGAACGATACTTCACCCTGTTGTCGCTGCGATCGCCACTCATTGTCGTCCGATCTCTCTAACCTCTGCTAGCTTGCACTCACAGCCTCCGACAATCCAATGCAGCGAACGCTTTTACTCGCTAAAATTCACAACTGTACATTGACAGGTACTAACTTAGAATATGTCGGTAGCATTAGTGTAGATCAAAGTTTACTTGATGCTGCTGGAATCTGTGCCTATGAACAGGTACAAGTGGTGAACATTAGCAATGGAGAACGATTAATCACTTACATTATCTCTGCACCCGCCAATTCAGGCACAATTGAACTCAATGGGGCAGCCGCTCGTTTAGGAATGCCGGGCGATCGCATTATCATTATGTCTTATGGGCAATTTTTACCTGAAGAGGTGCAAAACCACCACCCAACTGTAATTTTGGTCAATCAACAAAATCAAATGATCCAAGCCCATCCCAACAATGAGCTAAATTGAAAGAGTAGAAATCTCGCTCCTTGTCAACCTCAGCCGCTGAACTGAAGTTAATCACAATTTGTTTCCCCGGTTGAACAAGCGCGGTTAGCTTGAAATTAAACATCCAGACCAAACAACAATGTCAGTTTCCGATCCCTCAGCCGACGATAATCAATTCAATTCCCCAGCCCCCACTCGAGATGATCCATCGTCCGATCAAGAGTTTTGGGTGCAGTTTTGGGGGGTTCGAGGCAGTGTTCCCACTCCAGGAAGTCGGACAGTTCGATATGGTGGAAATACCTCCTGTGTAGAAATGCGCCTTGGAAAAAAGCGTTTAATTTTTGATGGCGGTACAGGTATACGGGTATTGGGCATGAGTTTACTCAAAGAAATGCCAATTGAAGCCTATTTATTTTTCTCTCATACCCACTGGGATCATATTCAAGGCTTCCCTTTTTTCGTACCTGCTTTTATTCCTGTCAACCAATTTCATATCTATGGAGCGATCGCACCTGATGGGTCAACGATTCACGATCGGCTTTGCGATCAAATGGCTCATCCTAACTTTCCAGTTCCGATCCAGGTGATGCAATCGGAAATGAAATTTAATGATATCATCCCAGGGGACACGGTCACTTTAGAGGATGAAATTGTCGTTGAGACCGCTCCCCTAAACCACCCTAATATTGGTGTCGGTTATCGGATTACCTGGCAGGGAAAGACGGCTGTTTATTGCCCTGATACAGAACATTTTCTGGGTCGTATGGATGAGAATATACTGCACCTAGCCAGAAATGCAGATTTACTGATTTATGATGCCACCTATACCAACGAAGAGTATTATGATCGTTATACTCCCCGGATTGGCTGTGGACATTCGACTTGGGAAATGGGGGTGGCGATCGCCAAGCAAGCTGGAGTCAAACAAGTTGTGATGTTTCAACACGATCCATCTCACGATGATAACTTTCTCGATCAAGTTCAAGCAGATGTCAAAGTTCAGTTTACTAATGGACTGGTTGCCCGAGAAGGGATGTGTTTGAAGCTCAATTAAGTCAAACAAATTGATGTTCCATTTTCGACTAAAGCAAACCCTTCACAAACGATACAGTAAGCGTTCTATTCGTTCTGTTCTGGTCTTACTGAGTTTCACCATTAGTCTCAGTTGGGGGACAATCATGTTGACTCATGCGGAGGAATTACCACAACGGGTTAATATGGCTCAGGGGGGCGCTGTTGATTGGGTTTCCCCGCAATACCAGTTTGGGCAACAACTTTATCAGGAAAATTGTGCTAGTTGTCATATTGCTGTGCCGCCTCAGGTTTTACCGACTCAAACCTGGCAACAGCTTTTACAAGACACTCAACATTATGGCGTAGAGTTACCCGAGTTAGTCGATCCACCGCGTCTGATTATCTGGAACTATTTGCAGCGATATTCTCGACCTTTATTGCCTCAGGAAGAAATTACTCCCTATCGAGTCAACCGTTCTCGCTATTTTAGAGCATTACACCCTAATGTAGATTTTCCCTCACCTGTGACGCTCACAGGCTGTGTTAGTTGTCATCCGGGGGCAAATCAAAGTAATTTCCGACAACTTTCTTCTCAATGGCAATAGCATAGTTCAGACAATAGTCTCTGTGAGTCATAAAAGTGTTAATTTTAAAAATATTAAATATGATCGTTTATAGCAACGAGCGCTGGTGTGTTTACAGATTTCAGTACCGAATCATCACAAATATCTTTATTTTACAGTACTTTCGTCGGCTCCCTAAAACCTAATACCTAAAACCTAATACCTAATACCTGCACGATCGCGCTATACGATCGCTTACTTTTGAGAAAATAAACATTAATAAAATAGCCCCTCATTCATACGAGAGACTATTATTAATTCACTTTATTTTATTCAGATAAAGCGATGAATTTACTATTATTCTTACTATATTTTCAGAACATATTTAATAGATACTTAGGTGGTTATAAATTGATGGACTGCAATTTTTATCATTACTAAAAATCACTCAATTTTTCCCCGGTTTACTTTCAGTACAAACACTTCAAGCATCTGAATTAGTAGGTGTAGAAGATTCACTTGAGGCAGTATCCGCTATTTTTTGAGCACGTTCAGCTCGTTTTTTGCGCTCTGCTTCTGTAATCTCTTTCATTAAAATCTGAGTTTGAACCATCTTATCGAGATTACTCCGATAAAGCTCAAGATCTTTAAGCAATTTATCTTGAGGAATATTTAATCCGGTCGCAACGGCACTAAATGCTTTTTCTCGGGCTTCTTTATTCTCCAGAACTTCTGGGTTAATCTGTTCTAATAGCCGATATAAACCAATAGCAAACAGACGACTATACTTAAATTTGGGACGAGTTGCGATCGCGTGAAATAATTGCTGTAGTTCGTTGCCCTCATTTGGAGTCTCCGCTTGTTCTGCCCATGTGGTAACAGTTTCAATAGATAAAGATTTAGCAAGTTCTTCGATGCGAGTCGCTTCAGCCCGATATTGTTGGGGATCTTCTTGTTGGGCTTGAATGAGAGCATTAAAAATAGACTCTTTATCAGTTTCTGGGATATAGCCAGCCATAAAGCGATCAAACGCCGTCACCACTCCTAAGGCATAAATGGGATCATATTGAAAATCAGCATTAACCTTAAGCAAGTGCATTTCTACCATCAACTCTTCGACAACGCGACGATAGATCGAGTTGACCGGACGGGTGTGAATGCTGTAAAACGCTCGTTTTGTGTCTGAGACTGTACGGATCTTGTTCACAAGCCAATCCTAAGCATAACTTAAATATTGTCTCCTCAGAGGTCACATTTGCCAAGAGGTGATGATAAAGTCACTTTCGGCAAGAGGAAAACTATGGGGAGATCGATGGACAAATGCGGGAAAGGCTCAGGACAACCTGAATAATCTCACAACTCACCAGATAACAATACAACTCATCAAATACTCAACCAGCTTATATCGCTGTGTCAGCACGAGATTGATCATCTTGAAGTCTACTAGATAACGTGTTTTTTCCATCGATGTTAGAATCTTCACAAGATTCAATCTGAGAAACGTATTTTACCCCACAGATGGGGGCAAAGTTATGACACTAACGCCGGAATTAATCACTTTAGCTCGATACTTAGCCGGTGAATTTGATAATCAAGAACAAGCAAAAGCTGATCCTGTTTGGTATGTTCATCTGCGACTGTGGCACAGACCTGTACCTATCCCGCTCTTCTCAGATAGTATCACTTTGTATGCTGAGCAAGCTAGTGTGATCAACTTAGATCAACCTTATCGACCTCGATTTTTACGCCTGAGTGTCGCGCCAGAGGGGGCCTCTAAGATAGAGGTTCAATATTATATGCCCAAAAATATTAAAGCGTTTCTTGGGGCAGGTCTTCGCCCAGAAATTTTACAGCAAGTGACAGACGATCAGCTTGAATTTCTCCCCGGTTGTAAATTGTCGGTTAGTTACTCATCCTCTCCACCTCAAGATCAACAGTTTAAAGCGTTTCCCCCAGAAGACTGTCGCTGCTGCTTTAGCGTTGATGGCAAACAGTATCAGGTTAAATTGGGTTTTGAAGTCACACCTGAGGCCTTTTTTAGCTACGATCAAGGAATTGACCCTACAACAGGTCGAGGCATCTGGGGCGCTTTATTGGGGCCGTTTCAACTGATTAAACAGCAAGATTTTTCCAAAGAACTACCTGAGGGAGATAGGGAGATAGGGAGATAGGGAGTCACGCCTGTCAGGAGTTAAGCAGTCCTTTTTATCCTATATCTGCTATTGCTTGAAACAATTAATAACCCATAAAAAAACACAGATGTCACAAGATTGTCAATTCGTTGTCATCTCTGTGTCATATTGTGATTTTATTCTAAAAATTGTCAGCCCAATACTATAAAGTAAACCTCGTTTGCTCCTCGAATAAACTCCTCACACCTGGGCTGGCTTTTCCTCAAACTTATAACGAATAAACCTAATTAAAAATTACTATGTCTATTGATTTACATCACCCAGAAGATCGCTATATGAATACTCAACCTTTAGCTCATCAACCTAAAAATACACTGACACAAAAAGTGTTAGCTTCAACCGCGTTAGTCGCCTTTGGTGCAGGACTGGCTTGGGGCGGTCAATATCTGAGTCATTCTTCTTTGAATGGGTCTCGAGTTGTAGAAGCATCTAATTCTAGTGAAACGGTTGCCCGGACAGCGCCTGCGGCAATTGTTCCGAGTAACTTTGTGGCTGAAGTGGTTCAAGATGTTGGGCCTGCTGTTGTTCGTATTAATGCTCAACGTACGGTGGAAAATAGTACCCCTGAGATGTTTAATGATCCATTTTTCCGTCGTTTCTTTGGGGATCAAATTCCTAATATACCCGATCGACAAATTCAGTCGGGTACAGGTTCGGGTTTTATCCTTAATAAACAAGGACAAATTATTACCAATGCCCATGTCGTTGATGGCGCAGATATAGTCAGTGTGGTATTAAAAGATGGTCGGCAATTTGAGGGTAAAGTGGTGGGTCGTGACCCGGTTACTGATGTGGCAGTGGTGAAGATAGAAGCCTCGGATTTACCGACAGTGAAATTAGGCGACTCAGAACGCTTGCAGCCGGGAGATTGGGCGATTGCGATTGGAAATCCATTAGGATTAGATAATACGGTTACAACTGGAATTATTAGTGCGGTGGGTCGTTCTAGTTCGGACATTGGTGCACCAGATAAACGGGTTGATTTTATCCAGACTGATGCAGCAATTAACCCTGGTAATTCGGGTGGGCCTTTGCTCAGCGACCAAGGCGAAGTGATAGGAGTTAATACTGCTATTTTACAAGGTGCTCAAGGATTGGGTTTTGCCATTCCTATCAATACTGTTAACCGCATTGCTGAAGAATTAATTGCCAATGGAGAAGTTAAGCATCCTTATCTGGGTATTCAAATGATGACTCTGACCCCAGAAGTCAAACAAGAGTTGAATAATAATCCCAATAGCGGTTTATTTGTTAATGAAGAGGAAGGGGTGTTAATTATGCGAGTGATGCCGGGTTCCCCTGCGGATAACGCTGGGTTGAGGGCAGGAGATGTAATTGAGCAAATTAACCAAAAACAGGTTTCCGATGCAGAGGATGTGCAACAGGCTGTGATTCAAGAACGAGTCGGAAGTCAGTTACAATTAGGGTTGCGTCGTAATGGTGAACCCCTCAGTATTCAGGTAAAAGCGGGTGAGTTTGACGCACAATCATCACAGTAATATTGTCTTGATTGTACTTATCCCAATTAACCATAAGAAAATAGGGAGAAATTAGCTTTGTAATCGGGTGGGTTTATCCGCATCAGAATTACCTGATAACCCACCTTAATATACTGCTTTTAGTCACTAAAAATAAAGTATAGTTTTCTTTTGATTTGCTATATTTTAAAGTGAAAATAATGAAATTATAAATTTTATTTTTTGATAATAAAATAATAAATTACTCGCTCTATCAGTTTTTTCGTTAATTGAATTTTTATTATAAATTTGTGATTATAATAATAGTTTGTATGTAAAAAACTTTTATTTTAATTGTTATTAAATTAAGTATGATAACTTCTAATTTTTTTCATGCTGCCTATTCTTTATACAGTAATTCGGCTTGTTTTAGTACGGCTTTGGTCGCTTTATCCTGTTTTTCGGGAGGATAGCCATATTTTCGTAGCAGTCGTTTAACCGTTACTTTGAGTTTTGCTCTGACAGTTTCTTTCTGCGTTCAATCAATTGAAGCATTGCGCCGAATAGCTTTAACCAACTCTTGCGCTATTTGTTTGAGGGTTTCATCTCCTAACACCTGAACTGCACTATCATTGACTTCAAGAGCATCATAAAACCCTACCTCATCATCACTTAGTCCTAAATTTTCTCCCCTGGCGATCGCGGCGCGTATTTCTTTTGCCAGTTCGATTAATTCATGAATAACTTGTGCGGTTTCAATTCCTCTATTTTGATAGTTTAAAACCGTCTTTTCTAACATTTCTTTGAAGCTGCGAGATTGAATTAAATTAGTCCGAGATCGAATTTTTATTTCATCATTTAGTAACTTTTTCAATACCTCTAAAGCTAGGTTTTTCTGCGGTAAGTCTCGAACTTCTGCTAAAAATTCATCGCTGAAAATCGCAATATTGGGAGTATTCAGCCCAGCAGCAGAGAAAATATCAACGACAGGATCGGAAATAACCGCTTTAGAAACAATTTGTTTGACGGCTACATCTAAATCTTCAGGGCTTTTTTCGCTATTCGTGGTATGTTTAACTAATGCTACTTTAATTGCTTGAAAAAATCCGACTTCATCTCGAATTGCAATTGCCTCATCAGTACTACTGACCAACGCAAACGCTTTATTCAGTTCGGTGACTGCTTTAACATAACGAGTTTTGCCGTCTTCTTGCCCTAAGATAAAATCCATTGCTTCAGGAATGATCGAAACACGCCCAGTAGCAGAACCTGTAAAAAAGCGGTGATAATCAAAACCATTAGGAACCACACTGCTTTAGCATTTCGATCTCAAATGGGTTTTATATCTTCAATCGATAACCACCTCAGAGATTTTAAAATAATATGCGGATGAAAGGACTTGAACCTTCACTTCCGAAGAAACTAGAACCTAAATCTAGCGCGTCTACCAATTCCGCCACATCCGCTTTTACTGGCATCCAATTATAACATAGATGCTTGCAAATGAACAAGGTAGGGAGACTTCGCGAAAGGAGAGGGGGAGACTTTGGAGAGGGGGAGAGAGAACTATGAAACTCATCTACCCCTACTCCTGTGCTACCTTGAGCGAAGTCGAAAGGTTCCCTAATCTTCTAATAATAATCCTGAATTGCCTTAACTTCTAGCGGTTGTGACTTCAATGACCGAATAGCCTCAACGGTTGCTTTTGCCCCGGCAATAGTGGTGATAATGGGGATTTTGTAAGATAGGGCAGAACGACGGATTAAAATACCATCAGCGCGGGCTTCTTCACCGGAAGGGGTTATCACACACAATTGTACGTTTTCGTTTTTAATGGCATCGAGAATATTGGGACGGCCTTCATGCAACTTTAATTCTAAGTCTACTTTTACGCCATTATCCCATAATACGCTACGGGTTCCGATAGTGGCTGTGACTTTAAAACCTAAGTCTAAGAAATCTTTAACCACTGGAATTACCGTTTCTTTATCTCGGTCATTCATCGATACAAATACAGTTCCCGATAAGGGCAATTTTTGACTCGCGGCTAATTCTGCTTTAGCGAAGGCTTTACCAAAGTCAGTATCAATTCCCATCACTTCCCCGGTTGACCGCATTTCTGGCCCCAATAAAACGTCGGTTCCTTGGAATTTGGCAAAGGGTAATACTGCTTCTTTCACCGATACATGACGGGGCACTTTTTCTTCGGTAAATTTCAAGTCTTTTAACGTTTTACCCGACATTACCCGTGAGGCTAATTTAGCCAGAGGGACTCCTATCGCCTTGGAAACAAAAGGAACGGTTCGAGAGGCGCGGGGGTTGGCTTCGAGGATATAAACCTGTTCTCCTTGGACGGCAAACTGAATATTCATTAAGCCGATAACTTTTAACGCCTTTGCTAACTCTATGGTTTGACGGCGGATGGTTTCCATTGCTTCGGCAGGTAAAGACTGGACTGGAATAGAACAAGCCGAGTCCCCGGAGTGAATACCCGCCTCTTCGATATGTTCCATAATGCCGCCAATAACAACATTACCCTCAGCATCGGCAATGGCATCAACATCTACTTCGATGGCATTTTGTAAGAACTTATCGACTAAAATAGGATGATCCGGTTCAACTTGAACCGCATAAGTCATGTATCGTTCTAATTCTTCGTCAGAATAAACGATTTCCATCGCCCGTCCTCCGAGTACATAAGAAGGACGCACCACCACAGGATAGCCAATGCGTTGGGCAACTTTTAAGGATTCTTCAAAACTACGAGAAATCCCATTCGGGGCTTGTAGAATATTTAAGTCTCGCAGTATCTTTTCAAATCGTTCTCGGTCTTCTGCCGCATCAATTGAGTCGGGTGTTGTTCCCCATATTTTCGTTTTCAGGTTAGAGGCTTCTAATGCTTTTTCGAGCGGTACGGCTAGCTTTAATGGGGTTTGTCCGCCAAACTGTACAATAATTCCTTCCGGTTGTTCTGCTTCAATAATATTGAGCACATCTTCTTTGGTTAACGGTTCAAAATAGAGGCGATCGCTGGTATCATAATCTGTTGAAACCGTTTCTGGATTAGAATTTACCATAATTGTTTCATAGCCATCTGCTTGTAATGCATAGGAAGCATGGCAACAACAATAGTCAAATTCGATCCCCTGACCGATGCGATTTGGGCCGCCACCGAGGATCATCACTTTGGGTTTATCTGAGGGTAACATTTCATCCTCATCCCAATAAGTAGAATAATAATAAGGGGTGGTAGATTCAAATTCCGCCGCGCAGGTATCCACCATTTTATAAACGGGTTTAATGCCCAATTCTAAACGATAAGCCCGCACTTGATCTTCGTTTGTTTTAGTGGCAAAAGCAATTTGGCGATCGCTATATCCCAATTGTTTAATTTGCAACATTTCATCAGCCGTTAACTGTTGCAAAGATTTGCGTTTGATGAATTTTTCCGCCTGAATTAATTGTTCAAATTTATCTAAAAACCAAGGATCAATTCCGGTTAGTTCATAAATTTCTTCCACCGACATTCCCAACACAAAGGCTTGATGAACTGTTAACATCCGTTCAGGATTAGGAGTGCGTAAACCAGAGCGAATTGCATCTAAATTCGGTAACTTTTCATTGCCTTGACAACCCCATCCCGTTAGTCCGGTTTCTAGCGATCGCATTGCTTTTTGAAACGACTCACAGAATGTGCCGCCAATAGACATTGCTTCCCCAACAGATTTCATTTGTGTCGTTAATACAGGGGTTGCGCCGGGAAATTTTTCAAAGGCAAAACGGGGTATTTTTGTGACGACATAATCTATTGTCGGTTCAAAGGATGCTGGGGTTTTCTTAGTAATATCATTACTAATTTCATCCAAAGTATACCCGACTGATAATTTTGCGGCAAATTTTGCAATCGGAAAACCTGTTGCTTTTGAAGCTAGCGCTGACGAGCGAGACACCCGAGGATTCATCTCAATCACAATCATATCCCCATTCACGGGATTAACCGAAAATTGAATATTAGATCCGCCTGTTTCTACTCCAATTTCTCGGATAATTTTAATTGAAGCATCTCGCAACCGTTGATATTCTTTATCGGTTAAAGTTTGAGCCGGGGCAACCGTAATAGAATCTCCCGTATGAATTCCCATGGGATCAATATTTTCAATCGAACAAATAATCACAACATTATCTGCTAGATCTCGCATCACCTCTAATTCATATTCTTTCCAACCAATTAAAGATTGTTCCACTAGAATTTGAGAAACCGGAGACGCATCTAATCCAGAAGTGGCTATTTCTTCATATTCTTCTTGGTTATAAGCAATTCCGCCACCTGTTCCCCCCATGGTAAATGCAGGACGAATAATTAACGGATAACTGCCAATTTGCCCAGCAATTTTACGGGCTTCTTCTAAGTTATTCGCAATACCCGAAGGACAACAAGCCACCCCGATACGTTCCATTGCCTGCTTAAACAATAACCGATCTTCGGCCATTTCAATCGCTGCGAGTTTTGCCCCAATTAACTCAACGCCGTATTTCTCTAACGCCCCACTTTTCGCCAACGACACCGCAACGTTTAACGCCGTTTGTCCTCCCATCGTCGGTAACAACGCATCGGGACGTTCTTTTTCAATTACCTTCTCGACAATTTCCGGCACTAAAGGTTCAATATACGTCCGTTCTGCGGTCTCAGGATCGGTCATAATGGTAGCCGGGTTAGAATTAACCAAAACCACCTCATACCCTTCTTCTCGTAGCGCTTTACAGGCCTGAGTCCCTGAATAGTCAAATTCACAGGCTTGTCCAATCACAATTGGGCCAGACCCGAGGAGTAATATTTTCTTAATATCGTTGCGTTTAGGCATAATCAAACTCTCTATATAGATTCTGTCGTATCCGTTAGTGGGGGTAAGGGATGATACTAACTATCTCACCTTTTACAAACAACTCATCATTGTAAGGGTAGCGGTTCGGATTGAGGTAAATTGTTCTAAACAGTCTTGACAAAGTTTGATGAGATATATAGCGCTGTGCGCCAGGGAACGGGGAACAGGGAACAGGGAACAGAAGAGAGTTCCAATGGTAGCGCGAAGCAACTGTTAAGTAAGCCTGAGCAACCTTTGAGTAAGATAGAAATAATTAGAAATAACACACTGTTTCAGGTTGAAGAGGGCAATTCGGGTCAGGAATTGGATTTTCATCTAAGAAAAGTGTTTCTAAATTAATCAAATTAGCTAACAATGACACATCCGTGATTTGATTAGAACTTAGGTCAAGCCATTCTAAATTAATCAAATTAGCCAACGGTGATATATCCGTGATTTGATTAGAACCTAGGATAAGCCGTTCTAAATTAATCAAATTAGCCAACGGTGAAACATCCGTTATTTGATTTTCATATAGGATAAGCTGTTCTAAATTAATCAGATTAGCTAAAGGCGATATATCCGTTATTTGATTTTCATATAGGATAAGCAATTCTAAATTAATCAGATTAGCTAAAGGCGATATATCCGTTATTTGATTTTCATATAGGATAAGCAATTCTAAATTAATCAAATTAGCTAAAGGCGATATATCCGTTATTTGATTTTCATATAGGATAAGCAATTCTAAATTAATCAGATTAGCTAAAGGCGATATATCCGTTATTTGATTAGAATCTAGGTAAAGTGACTCCAAATTCATCAGATTAGCTAAAGGCGATATATCCGTTATTTGATTAGAATCTAAGTAAAGTCTTTCCAAGTTAATCAGATTAGCCAACGGTGACACATCTGTAATAGTGCGATCGCTCAATACCAGCTCTTTTTTTTGCTCCAATATAGACTGAGCAATATTACATTCTTTTGTTTCTGCAACCTCCAATAACACCTCAACTGTATGTCGTGTCTCAGGTGTCAAATTCTCTCGATTAATACACCATTCTTCAAAGGTTTGATATTGAGGTGAATTATTCGTCTGTGAGTAAATAGCCTGACTACTGATAACTAAAAGCAAGCAAGTTAGTAAACTAATAATAAAAGTTTTTCTCATGATTTATCGCAATTATCTAGAGCAAATTTATCGGCGATCGCTGATCGCCAACTAGCAGCTTTTAATATTATATTAGAATATATTCTGGCTGAATTAGCGCAATATATCTCTCAAAATTTAACTATTCCGAATAAACAGTTAGAACTTACACACCGTTTCCGGCTGAAGGGGGCAATTAGTATTAAGAATTGGATTTTCAGATAGGAAAAGAGTTTCCAAATTCATCAAATTAGCTAAAGGCGACACATCCGTTATTTGATTATCCTCTAGTTGAAGCCATCTCAAATTCATCAAATTAGCTAACGGTGAGATATCCGTTATTTGATTTTTATCTAGGTAAAGAGTTGTTAAATTCATCAGATTAGCCAACGGCGATATATCTATTATTTGATTAAACTCTAAGCCAAGCGTTTCTAGATTTATCAAATTAGCCAACGGCGATATACTGTTAATTGGATTAGAACTTAGGTTAAGCGATTTCAAATTAATCAGATTAGCTAAGGGCAATATATCCGTTATTTGATTTTTATCTAGGTAAAGTGACTCCAAATTCATCAAATTAGCTAACGGCGATATATCTGCTATTTGATTATTTTCTATACTAAGTTTTTTTAAAGTTATCAAATTAGCTAACGGTGAGACATCCGTGATTTGATTAGAACTTAGAGAAATATCTTCTAAATTGATCAAATTAGCTAATGGTAATATATCTGCTATTTGATTTTCATCTAGAAAAAGCAGTTCCAAATTGATTAAATTAGCGACCGATGATATATTGTTGATTTGATTATTATGCAAAATAAGCCATCTCAAATTGATTAAATTAGCGACTGATGATATATCCGTGATTTGATTTTCAGATAGGTCAAGCTTTTCTAAATTGATCAAATTAGCTAACGGTGAGATATTGTTGATTTGATTTTCATCTAGGTAAAGAGTTTCTAATTTAATCAGATTAGCGACTGATGATATATTTTTGATTTGATTAGACTCTAAGTAAAGCCTTTCTAAATTGATCAGATTAGCTAATGGCGATATATCTGTTATCTGATTAGAACTTAGGAAAAGAGTTTCCAAATTGATCAAATTAGTCAACGGCGATATATCTGTTATTTGATTTTCAGATAAATAAAGCTCTCTCACCTCAATCAAATTAGCCAACGGTGATATATCCGTAATAGTGCGACCGCTCAATACTAACTGTTCTGTTTGTTCCAAGACAGACTGGGCAGTATTACATTCTTGTGTTCCTGCAACAGAAAGCAACGCCTCAACTGTATATCGTGTCTCCGGTGCTAAACTCTCTTGATTAATACACCATTCCTCAAAGGTCTGATATTGAGGTAAATTGTTATTCGTCTGTGAGTAAATAGCCTGACTACTGATAACTAAAATCAAGCAAGTTAGTAAGCTGATAATAAAATTTTTTTTCATAATTTATAGAATGAGTTTGAGGTAAATCTGTTTGAATTCTGAGGTCATTGTAGATATTTCCAGAAACAGTCAAACTATCACGGTCACATTGTAGAGTACAACCTCTGTTAAAATATCTTGAAGCGTTTTGTAAATAGAGATGTATCTCTCCAGTCTACCCAGTCTGCCCAATTTTCCTTGTCCCCCAATTGCTCCCTTTCCAGATTTCGTGAGAAACTATCATAGATTTGGTTTAAGATAAAAAACGCATTCGTAGAAAGCTTCAACCGAGCTGTAATTGTTATGCCTCAACCTAGTTCTTATGCTGTTCACGTTATGATTGACGGGGGACACCGAGAAACAATCCGATTTAAGACCATGAAAGAGTTTCAGGTTTGGTATCAGAAGGGGTTAATTCCCAACCAAGCCTCAGATGAGTTTATCAATGTTCCCCTAAAAATGGCAGATGGTGAATATATGGTGGTGCGTCCAACCAGTATTCGAGCCATTCGCGTTGAACCCGTTTATACCACCAGTATTGACCGTGATGAAGTGGAATAGGTCAGTAATTGGTTACTGCTTATTTTTGATTTGAGGATGTGCTGGAGTGGGGAGTAGGAAATAGAGATCTCATGACAAATCACAAAGACCAAATAACTGCTCAAGTCATTGGTATTGATATTGGGGGGTCAGCCATCAAGTTAGGACGCTATGACGTTGACGGTCATTGCTATCAGTCTCTAACCGTTCCCACACCTCAACCCGCCACACCTGCCGCCGTTTTAGCAGGAATTATTAAGTTAATACCACAAATTGCTCAAAATGTCAAGCAAATTAAAGGGATCGGTATTGGTTTACCCGGCCCCGTTGATGGGACAGGACGCATTTCTCAAATTGCGATTAATCTGAAAAATTGGGAAAATATTCCTTTAGCTGCTCAGTTAGAACAGAAAATAGGTTTACCTGTAATCATGGCAAATGATGCAAACTGTGCGGGTTTAGGAGAGGTTTGGTTAGGGGCAGGACAAGGTTTAGATAATGTGATTGTTTTGACGTTGGGGACAGGAGTGGGTGGGGCAATTATTCTCAACGGTCAGTTATTTGTCGGTCATAATGGGGCGGCTGGGGAATTGGGGCTGATTACTTTAAATCCTGATGGCCCGGATTGTAATAGTGGTAATAATGGTTCACTCGAACAGTATCTTTCAATTCAAGCAATTCGTCGAGAAACGGGGTTAGACCCGGCTGAATTAGCCAAAAAAGCGATAGGAGGAGATGAAATAGCTTGTCAATTTTGGCAACAATACGGTCGTTTGTTGGGGGCAGGTTTAGCCAGTTTAATTTATGTTTTAACCCCAGAAGCGATTATTTTAGGGGGTGGAATTAGTGCGGGGTCGGCTTTATTTATTCCGAGTACTGAAGCAGAAATTGAACGGCGGGTTTTACCTCAATCTCGGGTTGGGATGCAATTATTAATCGCAAAATTAGGTAATCAAGCGGGAACGATTGGCGCAGCGAAATTAGCAATACAAATGTTTGGTTTAGAGGAGTTGTAGAGGAATATATCTATTTTTTGTTAGGATAAATTATTGTACTAATTCAGTTAAATTGAAACGAATAAATCAGAAACAAAACCTATCACCCCACCCGCAATTACTAACCAAGCGGAATTAATTTTTAACCGAAAAACAGCGAATAAACTGAGTAATAATAAGAGAATAGTTAACAAATCAATTATTGCGGCTTGCGCTAAAGTCATTGTAACTACTGCCATCAATCCCAGTGAAGCGGCATTGACACCATCTAAAAAAGAACTCGTTAAACTAGATTGCCGTAGCTTTTCTACCCACGGATTAATTAAACCCACTAACAAAAAAGCGGGTAAAAAAATACCAACGGTTGCAGCAATTGCCCCCCGATTTCCCGCGACTAAATAACCGACAAATGTAGCCGTTGTAAAGACGGGTCCCGGCGTTAGTTGACCCACAGCCACAGCATCTAATAGTTCTTGAGAAGTTAGCCATTGCCAACGTTCCACTAAATCCCGTTGTAGAAACGCCAGTAACACATAACCACTACCATACAACACTGAACCGACTTTTAGGAAGAAGAAAAATACACTACTCCAATGGGGAGAAACAGACCCAGGAGAAGCTGTATTAACTTGGGCAAATGTTTCAGAAATAGGCAATAAAATAATACCGCTGATTTGTCCCCCGCGAGATTTGAAATGCTTAAATAACATCACCCCTAAACCCGCTAAGAATAAAAGTAAAATTTCATTGACACCGAGAAAGAAGCTGATAATAACGATAATTCCGATAATTCGAGTGGGTAAGTCTTTGGCTGCTTTGTTGCCCAGCTTCCACAATGCCTGAATTACAATAGCAATAATAACGGGTTTAATTCCATATAAAATATTTTCGAGTTGAGGTAAACTTTGGTAATGAGCATAAACCGCAGCCAGCATCCACACCATCATCATAGCTGGGAAAATAAAGCAAAAGCCAGCCACAAATAACCCACTCCAACCGCCATATTCATAGCCAATATGAATAGCTAATTCTGTTGAATTAGGGCCGGGTATTAAACTGGTGACACCGAATAAATCTAATAGTTTATCTCGACTTATCCATCGTCGGCGGGCGACAATTTCATCATCCATCATGGCGATATGAGCCGCAGGGCCACCAAAAGCAATCAAACCTAACTTAAAAAATACAGTTGCTAATGCTTGCAAGCGTTGCTGTTGGGTGGTTTCAGTCGGGTTATGTTCGACAGACATGGTTTATGGGTGTAGAATTTACCCTTATTTTGTCTTACATTGTGATTCAAAACTAACGCCGTCGCCGACATCTCTCAGAACAATATTTCACCTCATCCCAACAGTCAGCCCATTTCTTGCGCCAGGTAAACGGACGACCACACACCGGACAGACTTTTGTAGGTAAATCAGATTTTGAACGTTGACGTGCCATTTTTATTGCTTCAGCGGGGGCTTATCCCAGAACTTATGTAAATTATTGTAAACTTATAGTATCAAGTAAACTCATACATCCTTATTGGACGTGCATTTATGCAATGCATCATTAAACGTCGGGCACAATTTTCTGCCAGTCATCGATACTGGTTACCAGAATTGAGTCCGACTGAGAATTTTGAACGGTTCGGGCCAACTGCCCGCGCTCCAGGTCATGGACATAATTATGTTCTCTATGTTTCGATGGTGGGAGAACTGGATAAATACGGCATGGTGTTAAATCTTTCGGATGTGAAACATGTTATTAAAGCCGAAGTCACCAGCCAACTCGATTATGCTTATCTCAATGATACCTGGGTTGAATTCCAACAAACCCTACCCACCACTGAACATATGGCGCGGGTGATTTGGCAGCGACTAGCTCCTCATCTTCCCATCACGAATATACAACTATTTGAACATCCCCTACTCTGGGCTGATTATCAAGGAAATGGCATGGAAGCATATCTGACTGTTAGTACTCATTTTAGCGCTGCCCATCGGCTAGCACTGCCGAGTTTAAGTTACGAAGAAAACTGCGAAATTTATGGTAAATGTGCTCGTCCCAATGGACATGGACATAATTACCACCTCGAAGTGACTGTTAAAGGAGATATTGACCCCCGTACAGGGATGATTGTTGATTTAGTGGCTTTACAAACGGCAATTAATGATTATGTGGTTGAGCCTTTTGACCATACTTTTTTAAATAAAGATATTGCTTACTTTGCTGAAGTGGTTCCGACGGCAGAAAACATCGCGGTTCATATTCGAGATTTACTCCAAAATCCGATTCAAACAATCGGCGCACAATTACACAAAGTTAAACTAATTGAAAGTCCGAATAATTCTTGTGAAGTTTATTGCACTAATTTAGAGGCTGAATCTGAACGCCTGCAAGTAGAAATGCCGATTTTAGCCCAAGTTTAGTCAGTCTTCATTATTCGATTTTGCGAGTCTATTGAATAGGCTCGTTTTTTTTTCAATTTACAGGATTTTAACCCTATTATTGCAGAAATAAGACAATAAAATTGCGGATTCGAGACACTTCTGAAATTAATCGAAAAAGAAACTCAATATCCTGAAATGTTTCGTTGATGTTGTAGTAAAGAATAGCAGACTGAATTGCTAGCCCTATTTTGTGTCAACAACAGGTGTCGAGATGACACGGACTCAGTCATTTGTCCTTTTTCACCACTAACGAATGACCCGCTGTCCCTAGTTATCTGTTGTACTGAGTCATGTAACAGTCAATTTCAATGCATGACAGCTTACTTTTACCTACATCCCCCTTAAGTTAACTCCGATGAAGTTATCAACCGTCACACTCATGACGCTGGCTGCCTCCTTAGCACCAGATTCCTACACTGATGCCTCTGCGACACTCGATACTGAATTTTCTCAAGTTCCTCAAACCCCCTCCCAAACTCAAGCTTCTGAGGATAAAATTGAGCAGGTTAATCTCGCCCCCACATTATCAATTAGTTCACCAGAACGGTTTAGCTTTCCCGAGTTTACCGTTAGTCGTTCTCCAATTATAGAGAATTCTAATCAAATTGCTCAATTAAATATAGCCGATGTTGATAATAATGAAGATTCGATTCTGACTTGGATAAATGTAGGATTATTTCTGGTAGTTTTAGTCCCGCCAACAACTCTTTTATTCTTTTGGTTAATTCGTCGATTTGTCGTTAAACAAATTATGGAGGAAGTGAATCAGAAGTTAAGTTATATACAGCAGTTAGAACGAAGCGTTAACACCACAAAAAATGAATTTTATCAAATGTTGGAAACGGTGGGAGCTAATATGGAAGAAATCCATAATACCCTTGATTTCTTACAACAAGAATCCGATTTCTCCAAGGTTACCATTGAGCAAGTTGAACAATTACAGCAGCAGTTTTCTAAGCAAATTAAATCTATTTTAAGTCGGATTGAACATCTTTCTGCTGAGGTAAAAAATCCATCTACTGACTCGGCTAAAATCCCGAATCAGCGCCTTGTAAAAGTACCTCAAACCGTTGAAACGACAGATACAGGTTTTTTTCGCTCTGTTTTTTCTGATGAGGCTCTTCAAGGCTTAGAATATATTATTCCGCAAGAAATTCATCATCCCCAACAATCTCGATTAATTGCTGATGATTATTTAAAACGCGGGGAAGCCTGTGCGAGTCGAAAGCAGTATTCGGAGGCACTAAAAGCATTTAAAACAGCCACTCATTTAAATCCACAACTGAGTGAAGCTTGGTATCAGCAAGGGAATACTTATGCCCGCTTAAAACAATATTCTGAAGCAGTAGAAGCTTATAATCGAGCGCTTAAATTACAACCCAAAAAATACGAAACCTGGTACAATCGCGGTAATGTTCTCGTTAGAATTAAAGATTATGAAAAGGCATTAGAATCGTTTGATCAAGCTTTAAAAATTCAGCCAGATGATTATGAATCATGGCATAATCGAGGTACATTATTACGGAAATTAAATCGTTATCCTGAAGCTTTAGAGGCTTACGATCGAGCGATTTTACTGCGACCGAATCAATATGAAACTTGGCAGAATCGGGGTAATTTATTGGGAAAGTTGTTGGAATACCCTGAAGCGATAAAATCTTACGATCAAGCGATTAGAATTAATGCCGGAAAATATGAAGCTTGGGCGCATCGGGCGGCGGCTTTATGCAATCTTAAACAATATGAAGAGGCGTTAAATTCTTACGATCAAGCCATTGGTTTAAATGCGAATTCGGCTAGTTTATGGAATAATCGAGGCTTAGTTTTAGCTAAACTTGGACGATATTCTGATGCCTTAGAATCTTATAATACCGCGATCGCAACTCAAGCAGATTATGATGAAGCTTGGCTAGGGAAAGGTCGAATTTTAGGGATATTAAAGCAATATGCAGCCGCCTTAGAAGCTTACGATCGCGCGATTGATCTTAACTCTAATTCAGCAGAAGCTTGGCGTTATCGGGGGATTACTTTAGAAAAACTAGACCGCTCTGAGGAGGCTGTCGCTGCTTACGATCGGGCAATCTCCTTTAATCCTAAAGATGCAGAAGCTTGGCGTTATCGTGGGGCTTTATTATCGAAACTAAAGCAATATCAAGAAGCCATTACTTCTCTTGGAAAAGCGATTGCTATTCAGCAGGAATTACGCACAGAAAAAACTCAAATTAATCTCCCCGATAAAATGACAAATGATTCATTAACCTCTTCCCTTTAAAAGGTATAAGGCTTACGCCTGACGGCACGCTGGAGCGATCGCGGAGGTGTTAGGTATTAGGTGTTAGGTGTTAGGGATCTGAAAGTACTGTAAAATAAAGATATTTGTGATGATTCGTTACTGAAATCTGTAAACACATCAGCGCTTGTTGCTATAATAGATAGCGCAGAATAATCAGGGCTTGATGAGATCGCTATTCTATTAATCTCCTCATGATTAAAATAAAAAAAGCTTGATCTATTATATTGCTCTCCTTATTTTAAAAATCAAAACAGTATTAATTTTTGTGCATCGTTTAATCATCAATAGTATTGCTGAAGCGATCAATTTTAGATCGCTCCCAACATTCTAACTTTGAAGCTTTTAAATTTCAGTTTCCTTTAAAAGGATAAAACACTATCATCACTGAGAATATCATTCTAAATAGCCGATTGCAGACTGTTTATATGAAATTAGAGCATATACCCATTCTGCAATTGATCGCCCGAATATCTATCACGACTTGAAGTCTTTAACAACCGCTTCGGGGCCGAGTAAAGAGAGATAGGGTGTGGTAAAATACTTTTGAGCAGCGGTGAGACATTGTTCAGAAGTGACCTGTTCAACGGTGGTTTGAAACTGCTCATCAAAGTCTAAACCTAAACCAATGGTTTCATACCAACCGTAAATTTGTGCCAGTTGTGCATTGGTTTGTTTACCGAGTGCGTATTGACCGAGTAGTTTGTTTTTAGCGACTTGTAACTCATCTTGAGTCAAGGGTGTTTGAGTCAGGCGTTGAGTTTCTGATTGTAATCCTTCAACGGCGATCGCGGTATTTTCTGGGGCAGTTCCCATGTATACTACAAATTGAGATTGATCGAGGCGCGTGGGATAAAAGGAAGAAACATCATAAGCTAAACCTCGTTTTTCCCGTAATTCGACAAATAAGCGACTAGATAAACCATTGCCTAAATAGGTATTAATCAGCTTCAAGGCAGCATAATCGGGACTATTGACAGCATCGGCTAAATAACCTAACATCACAACAGATTGTTGAGTATCTTGGGGTTTAACTCGGGTTTGAGGATTAAAAGAAACAACAGGAAGATTCAGCGTCGGTATCGGTTGGGAGGGAATAGCCCAATCTCCGAAAGCTTGTTGAACTTGTTGAATGGCTTCGTCTAAGGTAATTCGTCCGGCAATAGAAATAATTAAACGATCGGGGCGAAAATAAGTTTGGTGAAAGGTTTCTAAATCAGTTTTAGTGAGTTGAGTAACCGTTTCTTCTGTTCCTAAGGTAGAATTTGCATAAGGATGATCCTGATACATTGCCCGCCGGAGCCCGTCGAAGGCAACAGAAAAAGGTTGTTCTTGTTGAGAGCGAATAGTTTGAATTGCGATCCGGCGTTCGAGTTCGAGTTCACTTTCGGGTAATGTTGGGGCGCGTAATAATTGTGCTGCTAAGGATAAAATCGCTTCAAAGTCGGCTGATACTGTTTTCAGACTCATTAAAAAATAATCTGTTGAAGTATCTGCATTGAGCCTTGCACCCACTGACTCAACACGTTCTGCAATTTCGAGTGAAGAGAGGTCTGCTGTGCCTTTTGTCATCACAGCGGCGAGTAAATGACACAGTCCGGTTTGAGTGGGCCCTTCCCAGCGACTCCCTGTTTGCACAAATAGACGAGTTGAAATAATATCGGCTGCGGGATTTTCAGTTAAAAGTAAGGTGATCCCATTATCTAAAATTTGGCGATGAGTTGTCCGATGCTGGGTTGCAGTTGTCATTACTTGAGTCACGATTCATTATAGAATCTTATGGTTACACATTTTTATCAATGATGAATTATCAATGATGAATGATGAGTTATGAATTTATACCCAAGGGCAGTAATCATAAACTCCACTCATAACTCATAACTCCCGTACTTTGGTTACATGTAATGTCTCGACAGACTCATAACTCATCCCGTAACAGACAAACCATCGACAATAATAGAAGGAGTGTAACAAGAATCGTACCAATCTGCATCTGCCCCTAAAGCAATCACCTGTTTCAAGGCTGTGTAGACATTTCCCGCTACCATTGTATTCTTAACTCGGCCTAAAATTTCACCGTTTTCTACCCGATATCCTAAATCTACATTAATAGAAAAATCTCCTGTAATACCAGCCCCGCCACCTAATATTTGATCGACAATAATTCCTTTATCCATTTGTTGAATTAACTCAGGTAAAGTTCCTTTCCCCGGTTGCACCTGAAGGTTAAATAAGCCCGGAGTCGGATAACTATTGAGTCCGGCCCGAAAACCATTTCCAGTCGTACCGCTACCCAGCATTCGGCCTATGGTTAAATCAGTATAAAATAGCTGCAATATCCCATCTTTAATAAACGTAATGGGGCGAGTGGGAATACCTTCATCATCAAACGGACAACTAAACGGCCCCTGAGTGGGGGATTGAGAAATAGTTAAACAAGAAGACAATATAGGAGTGCTCAGGCGATCGCTCCAGGGTGAAGAGCGTTCTAACACTTGTTTACCATTCAACGCAGCCGATACGGTACCCCACAGCAAATCAGCGGCTTTAGCGGTAAATAAAACAGGCACCCGACCTTTAGGCGGCGCAACATTTCCCCGAGTCCAACTCAGTCGCTGTAAAATCCGATCCACGATCATTTTAGGATCAAGACTTCCCCGTTGGGTTTGACCATCAGAAACACTGAGAAAATCATCACCCCGTATCCACTCTATTTCTAAATAGCCACTTAAAGTGGTATCGACATGAGCATAATCTAAACCTTGAGAATTGAGCAGGCGGGTAGATTCTACTTCGCAGTCCCATTCTGTTAAACAAACAATTTCTGGGTATTCATCTCGCATTAAACCAATTGCCTCTTCTCCCCAACTCACAAGCTGTTCGATTTCCACCCAATGCCCATCTTCAGGGTAATCTTTTTTTGAGGTATCCTCTGCTAGTTCGATGGTTTCAGGGGGGTTGAGTTGACTCAAGGCGATCGCACGGTCCACCACTCGCTGGGGATCGACCGGGCCATAAGCCACCGCTAACCCAGGACAACCTTCACGCCATAGTCGTAATGCGGTCCCTTCAGATTGGATACTTTCAAGTTGTTTCAGGCGGTTGGCTTCAAAAAATACAGGACGCGCGAGCGAATGAGCTTGAAATACCTCTGCTGCTTCTGCCCCGGCTTTGGCTGCCAGATCCAAAAGCTGTTCAGCAGATTGGTCATAGGTCATGGATGATTGACGTGGTATAGGGTTCATCGTCCATCCTACCTTGATGAGGGTCACTTTTTGACAATTCTATTCAACAGTAATTCAGAGGCGGTTTATAATCCATTGCCGATTAAAATAAATGATGCCCAATAATAGGGGTGATTGAGGTTATCACTAACATTAACCGCTAACCCCGTTTCAGTATCCACTAAAACAATTGTACCGTCTGGGCCACGTTCACCCCCCACACTTGATAAATTCCCAACAATTAAAGCCTGTTGGGCTGTTTGCAACGCCTCCGTTTTACTATTTCCCTGCTGCAACGCATGATAAAATTCATTCATCAACAGTTGTGTACCCCCATCATTCACCTGCCACAACGACGCAAGCACTGCCCGCGCCCCTTGATTTTGGAATTGATAACCCAGTCCTAATATCTGTTCACCATTATTATCAAAGCCTCCTAAACCCGTTTCACAAGCACTCAATACGACTAAATCTACATTCGATAATGACCAGTTTTCCACATCCCGTAACGTTGGATTTTCTCCATTTCCAAACACAATAAAAGATTCCGTTGGATCGCCCGGAACAAATGCCGCATGGGTGGCCAAATGCAACACATTATAACCATTCATTTTGGGTTTCATCGCTGCTAAATTAAACGCTTCATCCACATAAGCCGTCGTATTAGGTAATGTATTTCTTAATCCTTCTACTTCTATTCCCGCAAACGGTAACCCAGAAAAGTCAACATCATCTTCACCAATTCTTGCAGAACGAATTAACGACTGATCTGCAAACGCCCCCGCCAATACTTTCGGCTGAGGTTGAGGTTGAGTATCAATTTCTTCTAACGATGCAGCAGTAATATTATTCACTCGAAAACGTTCAGCCAACCACTGTTCACCATCATGTAACGCCACTAACGGAATATACCGTAATACTCCATCCGGTGCATAAATAATCACCTCAGTATTTGCCGCTTTGAGGTCATTTTCCAACGGTTCAAGTAGCCATTTATAGAGTTTTTGAGCAGGTATCACTGCATTTCTACTGGGATTTTGTAAAGCCAAGCGAAACTGAATAATTGCCCGATTGAATTCTTCCCGACTCACCTCAACAGTCCGACGCAACGGGGGAGAATTCGGGGTAGTTATCACCAATTCCAAGCGATCATCTAAAATTAAAGGATAAAATAAAGCAGCATTCAACTCTCCTAATTTATCCCGCAAACGATCTAATTCACCCAGAGATAAAGTTTGTTCCCGTTCATCAAAACTCAGCTTTTCAATTAATGCCCGAATTTCAGGACTTCGAGAAAAATTATTAAAATCTGCTTTAATTTCCGTCAACAGTTGATCTAATTGATTGCGCCGTTGTTCTTCTGCTGGCGTTAAATTGTCTTTCTGTTGTAATTCTGCTAATTCTTCCCCGGCTTCAATTGCATTCTGATTCAGTTCATTATAACGATTCAGAATATCCTGTTCCGGCTGATAAAATTCAATACCGCTAGCAGTATTTGCATTTCCCCGAACATTTTTTAAGTAATCCTCTAATTCCTGAACCTTGAGTAAATCCAAAACTCGCTGTGCTTCTAATACTCTATTTTCTTTCAATAATAAATCCGCCAAACGACGATAGCGATTATCAACACTATCGATAAAAGATTGTTGCAAATCACTCGATAAACCTTGAATATCCTGACGAATTGCTTCTGTTACGTTAATAGATTGTTTCAAGAAAGTGATTGCTAACTTAGGTTGATTCTGTCGTTGTAACAATATACCAATATTACTAAGAATAGTAGCTTTCTCATTACGAGCACCAATTTGTTCAAAGATGGGTAAAGACTGCTGATAGTATTCTATGGCTTTCTGGTATTCTCCTAGAGAAATATAAGATAAGCCTAAGTTATTCAGAGATTTAGCTTCCCCATTACGATCACCTATTTCTCGTGTGATGGTTAAAGACTGCCGATAATATTCTATGGCTTTTTGGTATTGTCCTAAGTTACGGTAAGCTATACCTAAATTATTTAGAGATGCAGCTTCCCCATTACGATTACCGATTTTCTCAAATATAGGTAAAGACTGCTGATGGTATTCTATCGCTTTGTTATATTCTTCTAAGCTAGCGTAAGCATTACCCAAATTATTCAAAGAATTAGCTTCCCCGTTGCGATCACCTATTTCTCGTGTGATGGTTAAAGACTGCCGATAATATTCTATGGCTTTTTGGTATTCTCCTAAGCTAGCGTAAGCATTACCTAAATTATCCAGAGATACAGCTTCCCCACTACGATTACCGATTTGCTCAAATATGGGTAACGACTGCTGATGGTATTCTATGGCTTTTTGGTATTCTCCTAAGCTAGCGTAAGCATTACCTAAATTATCCAGAGATACAGCTTCCCCACTACGATTACCGATTTGCTCAAATATGGTTAAAGACTGCTGATAGTATTCTATTGCCTTTTGATATTCTCCTAAGTCCCGATAAACTAAGCCTAAACTAGTCAAGGAGCCAGCTTCACCGTTACGATTACCAATCTGCTGAAATATAGGTAATGATTGCTGATGGTATTCTATTGCTTTCTGGTATAGCCTCAGAGAAAAATAAGCATTACCTAAATTCATCAAGGAGCTAGCTTCACCGTTGCGATTACCGATTTGCTCAAATATAGGTAAAGACTGCTGATTGTATCCTATCGCTTTTTGATATTCTCCTAGATAAAGATAAGTATTACCCAAATTATTCAAAGAAGCAGCTTCCCCATTGCGATCACCTATTTCTTGTTTGATGGTTAAAGACTGCTGATGATATTCTATCGCTTTTTGATATTCTCCTAAGTTACTGTAAACTAAGCCTAAGTTATTCAAACAATCAGCTTCTCCTTTGCGATCGCCTATTTCCTGATAAATTTTTAATGCTTCTTGCCAAGACTGTAGTGCTTCTCTAAATTGGCTTGTATTTAATTGCTGAATACCCTGGTTCAATAACCGATCTGCTTCGGCTTTTCGTTCCTTGTGAGTTTGCGCTAGAACATGAGACTCAGACAGAATATTAATGGGTACAATTGGACTGAATATACCTATAACAACTGCAACAGATAAAGCCTTGAGATTCAACATGGTTGTTTTTCGCAGGGTAAATGCTAACTTATCTTTAACATAGTTCGTGGTTTGAGGGAGTTATGCAGTTTTGAATCGTAGATGGCTTTTGCCCCCTAAATCCCCCAATCCTGGGGGACGAGCGAGAATCGGGGACTGGGGGGCTATTTTCGTTCATAACCTTTCTTACCAAAACTTATCTACAGCAACTTTGAGAGATCGCAATTATTCTCCCCAAGCACTTAAAAACTCTACTTGATTTTTCATATCTTCTGCTGATTTAGTAGTAATTATTCTTAAAATACGACGCATTTGTTCACCAATAGAATAGTTTTGAACCCCTAAAATAATCCCTGAATGATCTTGTTTTTTTTCAATTGCCTTAGTATGAATTCTATAAAAATCTCGTGCATTAAAACTGTAAATAACACGCTGATTGTTTAAAGCCCATTGTAGTTGTTCTTCATCGCTACGGGACAGCATTTGAACTTCTCCTGTGGAGACAACATCGATGTTGCGAAGACGTAAGGCTGCTAGAAAGTCGCTATCCATAGTATCTTCATCTAAATAAAGACGAATTCGGCTCATTTTAAGGTTTTGGGTTGCTGATAATGTTGTTTGGCGAGTTGTTCGTATGCAGTTTGTTCCTCTGCTATGTCTTTGTCTATTTCCTCTCTATTAGCATGATAATAGGTTAATGCTGCATAAATTTGAGTTATGGTTAAGTGATTTAATCGTCTGGCTATTTCTTCAGCGTTATTACCTTGGTTATATAGGCTAGCAATTCTGCGAACTGATGTTCGAGTCCCTGCAATTACGGGACGACCCCCCTCAGAGTTAGGGTCAATGGTAATCAGTGTACTAATGTCAGTAAAAAATGCCAACGTATTCTCCTTAAAATTTATGGTTTCTTCCCTTATTTTAATATCTCAATTGATTTATTGGGTTTCGTTGATTATTAGCGTTCGCGTAGCGTGTACTTCACACGTCTCGCACTTAACAATCAAGACAGTTACTACTACTAACTTTCACGGCTTAACTGCATAATATTGTCAGTCGTCAAGCCACTTGTTGCTTTTCCTCGCATTGCATTAACCCATTGTCTACCTCGATCAATATTTTTCGGTTTGCAGATTTGTAAGGTATTTCCCTTCACTTCAAGCTGTATTTCTGTACCGGGTAAAAGACCCAGTTTTTCTTGAATCTCTGGAGGAATTGTAATTTTTCCGTCTGTATCAATTTTCATAATTCTTAGTTTCGCTAATTTTAATTCAATAATATTATACCTTATTAATTAAAATAAAATGACAATAAAAATATGATAAATAATTCTATGTATTATCATTTTTATTTCCGTAATATTCCTCAATTTGACGATATTTAGGAACCTCAATAATTTGTTCAAATGCTTTAAAGTCAATACTATTTTGTAAATTGCGAGTTGTTCCTTGCTCTTTTAAATGACGAAAGCAATCTGTTATCGTTTGAGTAACTGTTAATAAACTCGATACCGGAAAGAAAACAATTTTATATCCTATTTCTTGTAATTCCGTTGCGGTTAACTCCGGTGTTTTTCCGCCTTCAATCATGTTTGCAACTAACGGAATATTAGGCAACGCTTCCGCAATTTTAACTAACTCTGCTTTAGATTGAGGTGCTTCAATGAAAATTGCATCTGCACCTGCTTCAAAATAGGCTTTTCCTCGCTCAATTGCGGCTTCTAACCCTAAAACAGCTCTTGCATCTGTTCGACCAATAATTAATAATTGACTGTTTCCTCTGGCTTCAACTGCTGCCTGAATTTTACTAATGTGTTCTGTCATCGAAATAACTTTTTTTCCTTCAAAATGACCACATTTTTTCGGCCATTCTTGATCTTCCAATAAAATGCCAGAAACCCCTATTCTCACTGCTTCTTTAACGGTACGAATTACATTTAAAACATTGCCATAACCTGTATCTAAATCTGCAATAAGTGAAACATTAATAGACTGAGCAATACGTCCTACACTATAAAGCATTTCTGTTGCAGTCAATAAGCCATAGTCGGGTACACCTAAGGTAGAAGCCGCGATACCAAAGCCACTGGTTGCTAATACTTCAAAACCTAATTGTTCAGCAATTTTTGCACCTAAACAATCGTAAACACCCGGAATGACTAAAATCTCTGGACGTTGGAGTAACTGCCGAAGTTGAAGAGGAGAAGACATTGATTAATTATATCCTTATATAAATCAGAATGAGATTAGCATAATCTTTTAAGCTTATTGTATTGTAACTCCGGGTTTACTCTAGAGAAAAGATGAATATCTGGGCTACACGGCTGAATTGAATAGAATCACTTAATAAAAATGAGTTTTTGCTATACTTTCGATCATGAAAATTAATAAATTATTCTATAAATGCTAATTCTAGCTTAAAATAGCAAATATTCCCGGAGACTGGATTTAGTAATTTATCTCTCATTACGCAGAATAATATGATATAATAACCCAGATGAAATCTCATCATCAAACTTTAATTATGTTGAATCTATCTGATAGCAACTGAATAGAATTGTATCTTGAGCTAATTTATAAATCTTTTTTATCAACCTTTTCTCTGTTTCTATGGTAGTTAACCTTCAATCTGCATCACCAGATCAACAGAATATTAAAGCCACTGACCTCGATCAATATACCACAACTTCTCGTTTACTTAGAGTTCAAGAAATTGCTCAGCAAATTGTTTTAGCCGTCGCAGTAGGTTTTTTATTTAACTGGCTTCAAGTTCCTGTGGGTTGGTTGCTGGGGCCGATGATTGTTGGTATTTTTCATGCCATTACTCTGGGGCATTCTCAACCCTTACCGCCCATATTTATGACCTTGGGTAAGTCATTTGTGGCGTTAACAACTGCGGCTCGGTTTTCTCCTGAAACAATTAGTCTTGTGAGTCACTACCCGCTTGCTGTGGGCTTCTGCTTATTACTGACAGGTATTATCAGCTTATTTCATGGCTATCTTTTGTCACGCTGGGCAGGAATTGACCGGGTAACTGGATTATTATCTTTTATCCCAGGAGCCGCTTCAAGCATTGTTTCAATTGCAGAAGAAATGGGAGCTGATGCTGTTGCAATTACAGTGCTTCAATATGTTCGTGTTTTGCTCGTTATGTTGATTGTCCCCGGCTTAATTAACTTATTATTTCCAGCAATTTCTGTTCCTTCAATCACCCTTTCATTGGCTGATACGAGTGCATCTTCTATTCCTTTATTATTGAGTTTATTTCTACTGGGGTTATGCTGTGGTGTTGGGATTTTCCTTGGAAAACAGTTGCGTCTTCCGGCGGCTGGATTTCTCGGAACATTTCTAGTTGGATTAATTTTATTCTGGACCTCGCCCGCAGTAATTGAAGTGCCTCAATGGCTATTTATAATCGGATTATTATTTGTTGGGCTTTCTATTGGTTTAAAATTTGATTTGGAAAAGGTTAAAACTTTAGGAAAAGCTGTTTTAATTGATATCGGACTCGTGCTTTCACTGATTCTATTCTGCTTAGCAATTGGATATGGATTTCACCTATCGACTCAGGTAGACACGGTGACAGCAATTTTAGGGCTAACCCCTGGTGGCACTGAAGCGATGATTGCTACAGTAATGCAAACAGAAGGTAATGTAGGATTAGTTTTAGCATTGCAGCTTTCTCGAATGCTGACAATTATTCTACTTGCACCTTGGCTAGTTCAATTAATTATTAAACAAGGAAAAACGGCAGAGAATACTAATACTCAAAATCAGGATATTTCAGGATTATAGTAATGGTTATAAATGGGAATAAATCATTAAACCACCTCCATAGACATTAATCACTTGAGCAATTATATTAGGAATTGGTGAACGCAATGGGATTAAACCGTTAGCGGGATGAATTGCACGGCTTTATACTTTATATCCTCAAGGTTTAAGCAATAAATATAACCTCAAAAATTTACTCAATATCAATCAATTAGTGGCAGATAAAATAGGCGTTAAAGTTCCATTCAATCACTTTATTGTTGGAAAAGCGGCATTTAATCATAAAGCAGGAATTCATACCAAAGCGATGATTAATAATACTCAAACATACGAATCGATTAATCCCATAGATTTGGGTTTAACTCATTCTGTTTTAGTCAATCATAAACTGATTGGTTCTTATACTATTACTCATGGTGCCAGTCAATTAAGACTCCATTTAGATAGCGCAACAATTAAAGTCATTACTCAACACATAAAAGCTTTAGCAGATAAACAAAACTTGAGTTCAGAAGATGTAGATAAAATGTTGATTTCTTATCATCAAACAGTTTCTTAGCAAAACGATTAATTTTAAAATAATACTTTGTGATAGAATTGAAACTTTTTTATCACTGCAATTTGACATTATTGATACCTTTTATAAAAATGGAATTTTAGTCAAAGTATGGCAGAGCATTCTGGACAACGTCATATTTTATTCACAGATTGTAGTGGGAATATTTTAGGAACTATTTGCTTATGGGGTTTGGGTTGAGTTTAACTGAAAGGGGGCTAGTTACCCCCTTTTTTATGCTGTCAAATGAATTACCAATTGCGTTTAAAACACTGCATAATCAATCTCACTGCCACTGACAACCCCTTCAAGAACTGCTAGGGTTTCATCACCCAATGCGATTGTAGTGCTACTTGAAGAGGCGGTAACAGTTAAATCTTCAACCGTCAAACCATCGGCTAAACCGATAATATCTGTGCCGACTTCAAAGTCAATAATAGTATCGCTTCCTTCTCCTGCGGCAAGTACAAAGGTATCTGCACCACTACCACCAGAGAAATCATCCCCAATCAGGACATCATTCCCTAAACCGCCGCGAATCAGGTCATCACCATCATCCCCATAAATCTGATCATTACCTTCATCCCCAAACAACTCATCATTGCCTGCTTTACCACCAATTCGGTCATTACCCGCACCGCCAGAAATGGTATCATCGCCGCCGACTGTACCACCGGGAGAACGACTATTGAGGTCACCCCGCAACACATCCGACCCATCACCACCGAGAATTTCGTCATTCCCGAGGCCCCCTGCAACTGTATCATCACCATCCTTGCCATCGAGGATATTATCGCCCTCATCGCCAACAACTGTTTCATCCCCAGTTGCAGATGAATCTTGTTCAACAATTGTTGTCACCACTTCCTTACTTAAAGGATTGGCTCTGTAATCTGCCCCGTCATTTAAAATAGTGGTGAAAATCTCATCGCCTTCTGCAATACCATCTGCAACAGCTTCAGACACTAATGTTGCTTGGGTTTCCCCTTCAGCAATAGTGACATTAAAACCAACGGATATATCATCTACCACGAGGAAACTAAAGTCGGTAATATTAGAACTACCATTCACGTTGTACTCTACATCCCCAGGTGCTGGATCGTTATTGAAAGTAATGGGTAACGAGAGAGTTAATCCACCATTCGGCGCGGGTTGATTTAAACTGAAATTCCAAGCAAAAGTATCTCCTTCGGCAACTTGGACTTGTTCTGGAGTGAAGCTGACGACTGTTTGTCCGGTAATAAACGTTTGGACTTCGTTACTGTCAGGATTTGCTCTGTAGTCTACCCCGTCGGCTAAAACAGTGGTAAAAATCTCGTCGGCGAATTCTTCTATATCGTCATCATCAACAACCGCTTCAGATACTAATGTTGCACTCGTTACACCTTCTTCTAAAGTAACGCTAAAACCAATCGAGATATCATCTTCGACAATGAAATCAAAATCGGCAATACCCGTGCTACCTTCAACGTTGTAAATTACATCTCCGGGTGCTGGGTCGTTATTTTGAGTAATGGGTAAAGTCAGAGTTAACCCTCCTTCAGGCACGGGTTGATCTAAACTGAAATCCCAAGCAAATGTTTCTCCTTCAGTGGTAATTAATGCTTGGGGAGTGATGCTAACAACGGGTGCAGAAGAAGCAGGAGCAACACCATCCTCAACAATTGTGGTTACCACTTGATTACTGGCAGGATTAGCAACATAGTCTAACCCATCTGCTAAAACCGTGGTGAAAATTTCATCGAATTCTGCCACATCATCTACAACAGCTTCGGACACTAATGTTGCTTCTGTTTCGCCTTCTGGAATAGTTAGGGTAAAACCAACGGAGACATCCGAATCGGTGATGAAACCAAAGTCCGAGATATTAGTACTTCCTTCAACATCGTAAATTACATCCCCCGGTGCTGGGTCGTTATTTAGAGTAATTGGTAACGAGAGAGTCAATCCACCTTCTGGTGCTGGTCGATTTAAACTAAAATTCCATGCGAATGTTTCTCCTTCAGTCACGTTAACTTCCGAAGTGGTTAAAGTAACGACTGTTCGGTCGGTGAAGATGGTAGCAGTGCTAAATTGATTGGGATTTGCGCGATAATTCTCTCCATCAGCTAATGTTATGGTGCCGATTTCGTCGGTTTCTAGAATATCATCGGCAAATGTATCTATAACTAATGCCGCTTCAGTTATACCCTCCGCCAAGACAACGGTATAACCCAGAAGGATGTCGTTATCTCCGAAAAGAAAATTAAAATCGGTAATACCGCTACTATCTTCAAAGTTGAAGGTTGCATCCCCTGCTTGTGACTCAGTATTTTGAGTAATGACGATATTCAGAGTTAATCCACCATTCGGAACAGGTTGATCTAATGCGAAATTGCGAACCAGTGACATACTCCCACACTAAATCATAGATTATAGTGTGGGCTACGAGCGCGACTCTTCTATGAAGACATAAACTGAGCTAGAACCGGATGCCCCTCGGCTCGTTTTTTGATATTTATCGCGGCATT
>JBARZE010000039.1:0-35459 GCA_049649525.1 Microcoleaceae cyanobacterium | reverse complement strand
AAGCCTGTCGTAAAGTTGGTGTAGATAGGTCAACCTACTATAAGCATAAAAAACGACAGAGTTCTCCGACACTTCCAGCATAGGGTTTACCGTATGGTGGCCACTTGAGGAAAAACCTAAACCTTTTGCCACACTAATTGCTACACTTATAGACACTTATCTGAAGCTTCGGTATAAGTGTATAGAGTAACTCAGTTTAGGCGTGTACTTTCGTTGCCTTGGATTTAATTTTTTACCCCAAACCTCGTCATTATGGTTTCTTCTACTCCCTTAAATCGTACTGTCCCCAATCTGTTGCGTCAACCGTTTGCGATCGCCGCAATTGCTTCTGTTGGGATACATGGATTAGTAGCTGCCAATTTTGAAAGGATTTCATTATTTCCCCGAACCGCCCAGTTACCCCCAAGCGTTCAGTTAATGGAGTTGTCTCCATCGGACATTAGTCGGTTGTATCCACCTGCACCTCAGAAATTATCCCTCGGTACTATTGCCGCGCCGCCTTCTTTGTCTGCATTACCTCGTCAAACTTTGCCGGAGTTTCCCGCTGTCCCATCGAATCCTTCATTTCCGACATTTCCAACAACTTCAACTGTTCCCACATTCCCGCCGACTTCTTCTACACTCCCCCCAATCCCTTCTTCACCCCGAATTTCATCTTTTCCGATTCCGAGTACTACGCCGAGTTTTCCTACCTCTATCCCAATTCCTAATAATATTCCCAGTTTCCCCACAGAAGACCTATATCAAGATAGAAACAGCCTAGAATTAGAAAAATTACGAGAGAGAAGATTAGCCTTTGAGAATCTATCTCCAGAAGATCAAGCCGCTCTTGAAAGTATGACACCCGATGTGGATAATGCAGATCTATTTAATTTACCATCTGGTGGCGGTTTAGCTGAGGAAAATTACGGCATTCCGCCTCAGCGTTATGTGAATTTAAATCCAGAGACTCAAGCAACAACCAAGGAAGAAACACCTGTTGACCCTAAAAACTTTAAAGGGTCACTTTTAGCCGGTTTACAGCAACCAGAAGAACAATCAGCAGCCAATTCACAAACCCCTATTACCCCGTCTGATAACTCCACTCAAAGAACAGCGATGTTACAAGGAGGTAACGGTTTAATTGCTTGGGTTGATCCACTTCTGCAAGATTACCCGAACTTGGAAGCCAAACCCCCTGAAACTATTTCTAGTGTTTATCCGACTGAAGCTTGTTCTCAGCAGTTAAGCGGTATAGCGTCTGTTGGCGTGGTGATGGGGACGAGTGGAGACATTATAAAAGGGCCAGAAATGTTATCGAGTACAGGTTATCCTGTATTGGATAATGCGGCTGTGTCAAAAGTCGGGGAATTTGTTTCGACTCAGTTACAAGGACAAGTTAGAAATCAGCCAACTGCATTCTGGTATGCATTTGATTTTGACCCCAGTAATTGCGCTTCATCTGAACCCGCCTCTGAAGTTACACCTCCCCCGGCAGCCGTCCCAGAAACTCAACCTGTTACCCCTCCTCAACCCGTTACACCGCCTCAACCGATTGAACCGACTCCAACACAGACACCCGCCTCAGAAGAGGTTAACCCTGTTGATCAAAGCGAAACGGAAGAATCTGTTCCCCCGCAGACAACAACACCCCCTGCTGAAGTAGAAACTTTACCGATAGAATCAGAAGAATTACAGCCTGAAACTCCTCAACCCGCTACCATCTCTCCAGAAATAGAGTCAGAAAATACTTCACCTCCTGTCTCGTCTGGCGTGGAAACCGAATCAGAATTAGAAATAGAGTCAGAAACACCTGAGATCAATTTACCTGCCACCCCGACAGAAAACAAAGGCAGTTTACTTGAATCTCTCACAACTCCTTATACTGAACCGCAAGAATAATGTAATATTGTCTGATTATCCAGTAACGATTTTTCATGCTGTCATCAAGACTGATAGACAGTAATAGTTTTTATTAATAATCTTCGGAGAAATTAACAAAATGTTAGATATTGTTAAAGTCAACTTAATTTAAGTATTTTTATCTATAAAGTTGATTGTTCGGATTTAATATCAATTAAAAGGTAAAGCCGATCAAGATTGATTCGGTAACACTAGGCTGATATTATACAACATAATATAACTTTTAAAGAAATTGAAATCGGTTAAAATAGAAAAATATTGATCAGTTGAAGGAGTTGGCCGCAGGATTATATGATTTACAAGAAAATAAAAGACAGTTATAAGGAGTGAATCAGAATAAATCTTCAATTTTTTACTATGGAAAAACCTGTGATTTTATGTGTAGATGATGAGCTTTTTTTACTCAATAGTTTAGAAGAAACATTAAAAAGAAGTTTTGGTCAGGAATATATTATTGAAGGTGCAAGCACAGGTGAAGAAGCATTATTGTTATTAGAAGAATTTGAGCGAGAAAATATTGATGTTCCCGTTATCATATCTGATCAAGCGATGCCTGATATAAAAGGTGCTGATTTGTTGATTCTAATTCATCAAAAATATCCGAAAATATTGAAGATTATGTTAACCGGGCAAGCGAATGTTCAAGATGTGGGAAAAGCAGTAAATCATGCGAATCTTTATCGATATATTAGTAAACCTTGGGAAGAAAATGATTTGATTTTAACAGTTAAAGAAGCAATTAGAAGTTATTTTCAAGAAAAGAGTTTAACAGAAACTAATCAATCTTTACAACTGTTGAATGTTTTATTAGAACAAAAAGTAGGTGAAAGAACAGCAGAATTAGAAATTGCTAAACAAGATGCAGAATTAGCGAACCAAGTGAAAAGTAATTTTCTCTGTATGATTAGTCATGAATTGCGTACGCCTTTAAGTGCAATTATTGGATTTAGTCAGCTATTGATTGCCGATAAATCTTTGAATCAAGAACAAGTTAAAAATTCAGAAATTATTAATCAGAATGGCGAACATTTATTGATTTTAATTAATGATATTTTATCAATGTCAAAAATAGAAAAAGGTAAAATTGCGATACAAAATCATCAATTTAACTTACGCCATTTTCTAGATACCATTAAAGAGATGATGGAGGATAAAGCCAATCAAAAAAAGCTACAGTTTATTTTAGAATATGATCCTGCTTTACCTCAGTTTATCATTGCAGATAATACTAAGCTGCGTCAAGTTCTGATTCATCTTATTAGCAATGGGATTAAGTTTACTTCAGTTGGAAGTGTTGTTTTAGAAGTATATTTTTCTGTAGAACATTCAACCCATTCTACTAAACCATATCGGAGATCTCAACAAAATATTTTCTTACATTTTAAAATTAAAGATACAGGAATAGGAATTCCTTCTAATTTATTAAATACTTTATTCAATCCATTTGTACAAACAAGAACAGGAAAAACATCAGAAGGAACAGGTTTAGGTTTACCAATTAGTTCTGAGTTAGTTCAATTGATGGGAGGAAAAATATCTGTAGAAACCGAAGTAGGGAAAGGTTCAACTTTTGAAGTTAAAATCCCCATTGAAACAAGCTTACCTCTGAATGAATCTGATTTATCACAATCTTTGAATACGGTAATAGGCTTAGAAGCGAATCAACCTCAATACCGTATTTTAATCTTAGATTCTGTCACTAATTATTCAGTCATTATTCAAAAATTGCAAGAAATTGGCTTTGAAATTGTTATTGTGAATGAACAGAAAAAAGCCCTTGAGTTATGGCAAAAGTGGCAACCTCACTTGATTTTTGTTAATACTGAATTAATTCAAGATGAAATCATCAATATAATTAGTCCGACTGTTGAGTTTCACTCTATTCTCATTGCTATTATTCCAGACAATGATTACTCACATCAAGCGGATGCGTTACTCGCTGGATTTAACGATGTCTTAGCAAATCCTTTTTCCCTTGAAATAGTCTTACAGAAAATTAGCCAGCATCTAGGGGTTCGTTATCTCTATTGCGCCTCAGAGACTGTGTCGAGTGATGAATTAGAACAATCTGCAGTAGCGGATTTTAACGTTGAGGAATTAGCTGTAATGCCGTTGCCATGGGTTCAACAATTTCAAGAATCCACATCTCAATGTAATGAACGTTCATTGTATCCCTTAATTGACAAAATTCCAACAGAATTAGAACATCATGCAACTCTATTAAAAGAATTAATTGGTGAGTTTCGTTATGATTTATTATTGGATATCGCCAATCAATTATTAGCGATTATGTCTTAGAAATATATCCCGCTAGAGACGCTACATGTAACGCCTCTATATTAGGATAAAACTTAGATGAAAATGAAATCGTCTGGGAAGATTTCCGTTACCCCTGTAACACCTTCTAACTGAGTTAAAATCCGAGAATTATTTCCGGTCAGATTACTACCACCCGAATCATAAATCAGGTAAGTATCACCCCCATCATCATAGAAAAATAACCCACGACTGGCTTCAGGAATCACATCTTCAGCCGGAATTTCTGTCCATACTGTAGTTGAGATATTCCCTAAACCATTAATAAATTCAGAGACATCCAGCAAATCTCCCCCAGACTGACCTAACCCAGCAAAACCCGTAACAGTATCAAATAATCCGGTATCAATTTCAACCTGAATCACCTCAGCCGAATCTGCATTAAAGTCATTCCCTTCACTATCATCTGCATTGAGATAACGGAAAGTATCGATACTGTTATCGCCGCCAATTAGACTATCTGAACCCTGTCCGCCTTCTAGGGTATCGCTTCCGAGTCCACTGTCTAGGGTATCCGCGCCTTTTCCGCCTGCTAAACTATCGTTACCCTCGCCGCCTTCAAGGATATCGTCATCTGCATTGCCTCGTAGGGTATCGTTACCCCCCAACCCTTGCAAACTGTCATTACCTGCGAGTCCTTGGAGGTTATCATCAAATCCTTGACCAATAATGGCATCAGCAGCATCTGTGGCATCGGGTAATAATTGAATCGTAACATTTGCGATCGCAGTTGACCCTAAAACATCACTCACGGTGTAATTAAATGTATCTGCAACCCCCTCAGAAGTTGTTCCCAAACGAACATATTCAACCGTATTATCTTGTTGGGTTGCTGTACCCAATTGCGGCGAATCAATCGCAGTTAAAGTTAATTCTGTTTGATTCGGGTCAATATCATTGGTCAGAGGAGTAATAATCACGGGGTCAGCCGTATTGATTAAAATCGGGCCATCATTAACTGCGATCGGAATACCATTAATTTCAATTGTACTCGTTGCGATATTGCTATTATCTAAACCATCATTTACGACAACTTCAATAGTACGATTTGTGACATCGATTGTGGGTGAGGTATTTTCATAATTTACCTGGTTAATTACCGTTTGATAATCTGCGACAGAAGCATCTCCCGTTAACTGCAAAACTCCCGTTGTCACATTATATTCACTGGCTGTAATTCCTGCGGGTAAAGTTCCTATTGTACTGAGGAATAATTGTTCATCTGCGCTATTAATCGGGTTCGTTAAAGTTAAGGTTGCCGAGGCTAAATTAGTATTATCGAGATCCGTTAACGTCACTCCATTACTAATCAAAACCGGATCATCTCCTTCTGTAAATAAAGTGAGAAAATCAGTTCCCGTTGTGGTTGTATCTAGATCTAATTCTGGCGGTGTATTCAGGGTTAACAATGCCGTTGCGGTTCCGCTGCCACCGCGACCATCATTGGCTGTATAAACAAAACTTGCCCTATCACCTGGAAGCGCAGTTTCATCGGGTGTAAATACAACAGATTCGTTATTGTCACTCAGGCTAACTGTGCCATTGACCGCATTTCCCACCTCAATAATAGTGAGATTATCACTATCTGGATCAATATCATTAGTCAGCAGTTCATCGGCTGTAATCGTATTATCAACGGTTGACTGAATTAACAGATTATCTGCTTCTAGAGTTGGGGGAGAATTGGGTGCAATATTAATAAGAGTAGTCGCAATCTCACTATTAGTAATTCCATCATTTGCAATCACTTCAACGCGCCGCGCTGTAGCCGTTAATTCAGTTGAAGTATTATTGTAAATAATCTGTCCAATTGCCGTTTGATAATCAGCAACAGGTGCAGAACCACTGAGAACAATTACCCCAGATGTTGGATCGGTTTCTCCCAATGTAATAGTATTGGGTAGATTTCCAGTGACTGATATTCCTTCCGCTTCTCCATCGAGAATATTAGTTAAAGTTAGGGTAACCGATGCAATTTCGGTATTGTCTTCATCCGTAATACTGGCTTTATTACTAATAGGAATAGCGGATAATCCTTCAGAGAAAGTCGTGACATAATCCGTCCCCGAAGCTGTGGTATCCAAATCTAAAATTGGTGGTACATTCACCGATTCCACATTAACAAATACAGTAGCTTTTCCTGTTTGATTATTACTATCACTCGCTTGATAAGTAAAAGAATCAATCCCTGTAAATCCTTCACTGGGGGTATAAAGCAGTAATTGACTATTGTCTTGATCGACTGCAACAGTACCGTTATTTTCACTTGGAGAAGAGAAGCTAGTAAATGTCAAAATATCCGCATCATCTGCGGCAGAATCATTCTCGAGTAGTCGAGATTTACTAATTCTTAAAGCCGTATTTTGTAGACCATCTAAAGAGTCATTTGTTAATTCTGGTAACTCCAGATCGGGTACTTCGGGTGTGGGTACACCGGGTGGGGTGGGTACTGGAAGTGTGGGTGACGGTGTCGGATCTGGGGTGGGATCGGGTGTTGGTGTTGGTGTCGGACTCGGTGTTGGGTCAGGTGTTGGGGTGGGTGTTGGTGTTGGAGTCGGATCTGGGTCGGGAGTTGGGTCAGGTGTTGGAGTTGGGTCGGGAGTTGGGTCGGGTGTGGGTGTTGGAGTCGGATCTGGGTCGGGAGTTGGGTCAGGTGTTGGATCTGGATCTGGATCTGGATCTGGATCTGGATCTGGAGTTGGATCTGGATCTGGATCTGGATCGGGAGTTGGATCGGGAGTTGGATCGGGAGTTGGATCGGGAGTTGGATCTGGATCTGGATCTGGAGTTGGATCTGGTGTGGGTTCGGGGGTTAAGGGGTCTTCTGGGTTCTCGACAAAATCTTCAGGCCCAATATCGCCACTATCAACCCCTTGTAAAACGGCTAAAAACTGTTCTGTATTCTTATCTACCAGAATAGTGTTGCTACCATCTGGAGTAATTAACAGATCCTCAAATACCAGTCCGTTATCTAAACCAATCTTATCTGTATTGACGTTAAAATCAGTGAAAACATCGGCAAACTCAATAGACGGCCCTCCGGTTGTACCGACAATAATACTACCGCCTGCTTCAGACTGACTCAGAACTAACCCCACTGTAAAGATATCATTACCATTACCCCCCGTTAGGGTATCAGCGCCGCGATCGCCTTTAAGAAGGTCATTACCGCTATCTCCAAACAAGATATCTGGCCCTTTTCCAGCCAGGATAATATCATCCCCTTGACCGCCAAATAGACTATCTTGACCGACACCACCATCGAGAAAGTCTTGACCACTATTACCAATGACTTGATCGTTGCCATCGCCGCCAAAAACGGAGTCATTACCCAGATCGCCAAATAGTTGGTCGTTATCCTGACCGCCAAATAGACAGTCATCCCCTTTGCCACCAAACAGGTTATCAGCGCCAATACCGCCATTGAGTAGGTCTTGACCGGAGTTACCAAACAATTGATCGTTACCGTTCTGGCCTTCCAGGGTATCATTACCAATTCCGCCGGAGACGCTGTCATTGCCTTTATCACCCGAGAGAAAATCATCTCCTGATCCTCCCTGCATGGTGTCGCTATTACGGCCGCCATACATGATATCAGCCCCAGATCCGCCAATCAGAGAATCATTATCTTTATCTCCAAAGATAGAGTCATCTTCACTATTACCAAACAGAATATCGTCGTTTTGACCGCCGCGAATACAGTCATTGCCGACACCGCCTTGAATAGCATCATTACCGAGGTTACCGTTAATGGCATCATTGCCTGCGTCCCCGCCGATAATATCGTTGCTACTTAAGCCAAAAATCGTATCATCACCGTCTAAACCGATAATACTATCTGGCCCTTCACTGCCGAGAATAGAGTCATTGCCCTCGGTTCCGCTTCCGGTTCCGGTAATGACGAGAAACTCGGGTTCAGGTTCTGGATCGGGTTCGGGGTCTGTACCGGGTTCGGGGTCTGTGCCGGGAGTCGGAGTGGGAGTGGGACTTGGGTCTGTACCGGGTTCGGTGGCGGGTGTGGGAGTGGGTTCGGGTTCGGGTTCGGGTTCCGGGGGTGTAAAATCATCGGGGGTAAAAATCAGACTCCCCGCAGGCCCCGGTGCAACGGTTCCTGGATCTTGGTCAAATAAGGTTTGAACTTGACCATCTCCAATGGGTTCGACATAAACAACAGTATTGGTTTCAATGGAAACGGCTTCTTGAACCGGGTTTTCATCAACAAAAATTGTTACACCAGTTTCATTAATAAAAGTCGTACCGACTCGGCCATCAAAGGTTTCAACTAAGTCAGAATTTTCAATTGGGAAAATGAGAACAACTTCACTCGTGATGAGTAAAATATTATCGGGTAAGGCCACCCGTCCGACAACTGCTGGATCTTCGCTGGGAATTGAAGTAGTCATAATAGGTTGTTTTTTGTGGGTTATGAGTTATTCATTATTTGCGACTTTGTTACAGCGTAGAGACATTACCTGCAAATCTCTAGCTGATAACGAATCATTTAACAGAACTTCCAATTAGATAATCACAAAATCATCCTCTTGAATGAGGGTACTGATATTACTGGTTAAAGGATCAATTGATTCTAAAACAGCTAAATTAAAGGCAGGTAAACTATCATCTGTTAAATTGGGATCGAAGGCTAAAACATAGCTTCCAGGGAATCCAGGGAATTGTAAGTTATTGCGATAAACAATTAAGGCTGAGTTGTTGCCGGAGCCATTTTGACTACTTAAAGCGGCATTAACTGCCCCAATATCATCAAAAGTATCTTCAAAGATAATCAATTGTTTATTACTGATATCAGTTCCTTGAGAACCCAATTGAGTCACAATTTCCCGTTGTAAGGGGGCAGCAGCAGTTCCCACATTAGAAACTAATCCAGAGAAGTTATTTTCACCTGAAGCAATTAAGAATTGATCGTTACCCACAATATCAAAATCGGTCAGAATATCGGCTTCATTGGGTGTCGTGGGGGGGGTGAGGTAATAGAATAAATCATTTCCTAAGTTACCCGTCAGGCGATCGCTGCCTGCGTTACCCGCAATAGTATCTTCTCCTGCGCCTCCTAATATCGTGTCGTTACCTGCATCTCCAAACATCAGGTCATTGCCGTCTTGACCAAATATATTGTCGATACCGAGACCGCCATATAGGGTATCACTTCCGCCTTCTCCTAACAGCGAGTCATTGCCGTCTTCACCAAACACAGAGTCATCCCCGTCGCCGCCTTGAACCGTATCATTACCAACACCCGCCAGAACCGTATCATCTCCAGCCTCCCCTAACAGCGAGTCACTGCCTTGACCACCAAATAAGGTATCATCATTGGCTTGACCTTGGATAGTATCATTATCTTCGCCCCCGAGGAGTAAGTCGCGACCAATTCCTCCGAAAAGCAAATCTTCCCCAGCCTCACCAAATAACTGATCCTCGCCTTCGCCACTGTTGAGGGTATCATTTCCCGCCCCCCCAATTAAGGTATCGTTGCCGAGGCCACTGACCAGGCTATCGTTATTGTTACCACCACTCAGCAGGTTGGCATCATTTTTACCAATAACAGTGTCGTTACCATCATTACCAAATAGGGTGTTATTACCCGCGCCGCCATCGACGGAGTCATTCCCCGAACCCCCATAAAGAGAGTCATTCCCAGCATTGCCTAAGAGGGTATCATCATCCTCGCCACCTTCGAGGACATCGTTACCCGCGCCGCCACTGAGGGAGTCATTGCCTGCATTTCCCCGAACCACATCCCGGCCACCGCCCGCTGAGACCGTATCTTCTCCATCGGTACCAATAATTTGTTCGCTGCTATCGCTGCCGGGAAATTCAACCCCCGCGACCACAAGATTTGAACTATCGACAATTGTAATACTAAACAGGGTTTGAGGTTCGGTTCCCACCCCGTCTGTGAGGGTAAATAAGAAGCCATCTTCTCCTGAGGTTCCAGGGGCTTCGTATCGCAAAGAACCGCTATCGATATTAGCCTGAGAAAAAGATCGACCAGGAACAATAGTTTCAGGGTTAGACCCCAGCCTCAATAGTCGTCCTTGGTTAGGGCCACCAATAACTTGAAACACAATTTCGTTAGTCGTGTTGTCAGTATCCTGCGCCACTAAAAATTCACGGGACACTTCGGTAATTTCATTACGTGAAACCACTAACAGTCGGTTATTCGCTACTTCAGGCGGTTGGTTGACTTCAATAGTTACGGTGGCTTCAGAAACTAAGCTAGGATCACCCCCAGTTACAGCATAAATAAAGCTATCGGTTCCATTAAACCCAGGGTTAGGTGTATAAGTTAAAATGCCTTCTTCATCTCCTTCGGCATCAGTAACAACGCCATTGGTTGCCGTTGAAAATGTCACCAGTCTTAGGGGTTGATCTTGTGGATCAGTATCGTTGGCGAGGACATTAAAAGTCGCTGCATCACCCGGTCGTCTTCGGATCACGTCATCGACTGCATTAGGTACTTGAGGAGTCGGTTCTGGTGTGGGTGTCGGTTGCGGTGTGGGTGTCGGTTGCGGTGTGGGTGTCGGTTCTGGGGTGGGTGTGGGTGTGGGTTCTCCCGGTGTGGGTGTTGGGTCAGGTGTGGGTGTGGGTTCTCCTGGTGTGGGAGTGGGTGTGGGTTCTCCTGGGGTGGGTGTGGGTGTGGGTTCGCCCGGTGTGGGAGTGGGTGTGGGTTCGCCTGGGGTGGGTGTGGGGTCGGGTGTTGGTGTGGGTGTCGGTGTCGGTGTTGGAGGTGTTGGTAACGGCCCACTTGCACTAATGATCGCGAAGTTATTATCGTCTATCGTATTGCTATCAATACCGACAAGAACCGCTAGATATTCTCCATCTTCACCCAAGCGAATAACAGTATCCCCTGCATTTTCTTCGCTTTGGGAAATACTAATTTCGCTAAAACTGAGTCCTCCTGCTAAACCGATACGATCTGTGGGTTCAAAATCATTGATAATATCTGCATCTTCGATATTGGGGCCACCAGTACCTTCTGCAACCACAAATACATCACCCCCTGCCCCGCCTGTGAGGGTATCCGCGCCTTTATCTCCAAAGAGGACATCAGCCCCTAATTCCCCGGAAATTTGGTCATTATCTTGGCCGCCGAAAATGCTATCTGAACCCGTTCCGCCGAAAATACTATCACTCCCTTTATCCCCAGAGATAGAGTCAGCCCCGTCATTACCAAAAATTAAATCTTCATCTGCCCCGCCAAAGATATTATCATTGCCTTCATCGCCAAACAGGATATCACTGCCTTTATCCCCGAATATGGAGTCATTATCCGCGCCACCGCGTAAACAGTCATTGGCTTGTCCACCATACATGGCATCTATACCCAAGCCACCCTGTAAGGTATCTTGACCTAAGTTACCAAATAAGTTGTCATTGCCTTCTAAACCCAATAGCAGGTCATCTTGTTTACCGCCGTAGAGTTCATCATTACCGATGCCGCCGTCTATTGTATCGTTTTCGGTATTACCAAATATAAAATCATTGCCTTCATCACCCCTGAGTTCGTCCCCCGCAAACAAACCAAAAATGGTATCATCTCCTTCTAAGCCGTTAATCACATCAGCGGCAGATGAACCAATAATAGAGTCATTGTCTGCAGTTCCTCGACCCACCCCTTCAATGGTCACCCCTTGGCCGGGAATAACTTCAATGAAAACACTGGCTAAATTAGAAGTGGTTTGACCATCACTGGCTTGATAAGCAAAGATTTCTTGACCAAAAAAACCGGGATTAGGTTGATAGGTAAAAAAGCCTGGATCGGCTCCCTCGACTAAGGTTCCATTGGCAACGGAACCAAATTGAGCGATGGTTAATGTATCGTCTTCATTAGGGTCAATATCGTTACTTAAAACATTAAAAATAACAGCGCTTCCTTGTTCGACTCCGATGAAGTCATCGACAGCTACGGGAAGTTCATTATCTGGATCTAGGGTATCACTACCGCCATCACCACCTTCACCACCTTCACCATCTTCGCCATCACTACCACCTTCACCATCACTACCACCTTCACCATCTTCGCCATCACTACCACCTTCACCATCTTCACCATCTTCACCACCTTCACCACCTTCACCATCTTCACCAGCGTTTGGATCTATAGGGTTATCTGGAATAAATAATAATTCTCCATTCGCCCCCAATACAGTATCTCCGAATGCGCCGCCGAAGGTTTGAAAACGACCTGTTTCATTTTCAAAGATGATAACAGATCTCTCTGTATCGGTTCTAATCGCTGAAAATTCAACAATACCTGCTGTTGTCATGAACTTAGTCTCCTCTTAAAACACCAAATAGAATATAGATGAACTGTTGCAAAAATCAATACGAAGCTGTTTAGCCGTTAATAGTTTTGACAATATTTTTTAGGGCGAATATTCTGGGTAAAAATTATATTCTTTAATTAAAATACTCATTTAAATTTTAAAATTTTGCTAGATTTTAACTTGATATCTGTCGATTTATAGTATTCCCCAATTGAGGTCAAGATGCGGTCTCACTTAGACAATTTATCCTGATTATTAACCTCCCTTAGTTGAGAGAAATATCTCTACTAGATTAGAAGTTAATGGGTAAAATTAGTCAAAGTTTAACCGACACACTTTTCTTATGACAAATTAGATCACTCATCCTCGCATATTTATAACATTAATAAAATGAAAATGAATATAGAATCAGCATGAAACCTCAGAAATTTAAAAAGTTTGAGTCACCAGACCCAGGGAAAGTCAAGGCAGCTTCTGGTATTACCGCTGTACAGGTTTGTACCCAAGGCAGCAAGGGGCCGAGTTGATCTGTACCATTGACCGCCAGATCGCTGTGACAAAGATACAGGCGATCGCTAACTCGACTCAATAAATCTAGCAAAATCCGACGCAATCGATCCAAATCTGCATTCTGACTATCAGTTGTCGTCCAAGCCTGACCCAACTGTTGGCGCAGAAATAACCGCGCAGCCCATAACTCACTTGCCCCCCCACCCAACCAGAAGGCTGAACCCGCATCTAGCCAAAAATGCCAACGGTGAGACAAACGGTGGGCGCGATATTGGAAAACGGTTGCTAATGTGACAGCAGTTGACTTTACGCCTATATTTGCTACAGGATAAGGATTGGCACTGACTACCCCTCGCTGCAACAGTTGAATAAATTCAGCAATTGCTGTTGAGGAAAAGTTACCCGTTGCTTGGGGATGCAGTCGGCTTTCGACTTCCCAATAATGCAGGGCTGTTTCCATCAATTCTCGTAAAATTGCCAATTGATCTACCCCTAAAATTCGAGTCGGAATAAAAAATCGCTGAATAGCGCGGTCTAATAAAGAAACAGGACTCGGTAGCAGCCGAGATTGTTGCTGATGGTTTTGAATTTCAATCCATTGTCGAATTTGTTGATAAGCCCTCGTCGCTTGATATCCTAAGCGATCCCACCGGGGAAAGGCAGTAATATCGAGTAATTGAGGTTGAGTCGGATCGGGACAATAGCAGTGGTCTGCTAATAATCCTGCCCGCACCGGATCAATCGCCGGATGAGAAGAGAAAGGCAGTTTTTGATGTAAATCGTCATTTAGTAACCAATCCCTCTCTGAAGCCTGTTCAGGGGCGGCTGAGTCACGGGTTGGAGTCACTGAAATGGGATGACTCAAAATCACCAGCATCTCAGCCACTGCTTCACGATTGATCCAACGACCTAAATCAGGATAAACAAATGCCAACAGCGTCAGCAATGCCCTCACCATCGGTGAACTAATCAAGGGACGCTGTTCTTGCAGAGAGTCTACTGCAATACCCGCATGAGCCAATAATTGACGCAAAGTATAACGGGCGATCGCATCCAACCCAGGCGCAATGATCGCAATCTCGTGAGGTTGAATTTGATTAGTTTTAACCGCTTCAATAATCACATTAGCGGTTTGTCGCAATAAATCCCCCCGCGCCGTTGTTCTCAGGGTCAGCATCTCCGCCGCAATAGCAGAAAAATCAGGAATATAAGTTGTATTTCCCTCCACCCAATCTTTGATAGATGGACTCCACGCCTTCGATAGTGACGGCAAAATATGGGTTTGACATCGCTGTTGCAGGGCTTGCAGATGTTCTGGATCTGCCCCCAAACCCAAACGCACCGATCCTTCAGGGTGGTAAGTAAATGCGCCCATAACTCCGTGGTCTAACATAACTTCAAACAGTGAACGGGTAATGGCGGGATATTCATCCACATCATCAGCTAGAATCACCCGATAGCGACGCATCAGATGCTGTTGATAGGTAGGATGATGCAATAGATGTTGTCCATACAGTTCACACACGATACCGTAGGTGAGAAATCCCTGTTCTAAACAGTGCGATCGCCATTGAATCAGTAATTCCTGGATATCGGTATACAAACCTTCTGGTGCATCCGGCAACGCCAAGCCCTGTTGTAAAATTGTGGGTATATCATCTAAAGGCACACCGCTGAGGGCAGCAAGTTGTAAAATATCGAGGGTTTGACGAACTTTACGATCCGGGTTCATTCGCCCGTGACTCAGTTGCCCAGACTCTAATTCTTGACTCCAAAGTCTCGCTGCAAGTTCCTGTTCAGTTTCTGGACGCAGTCTCAGGGGAAATTGCGCTCTCAGGTTTAATGACTCAACGAGTAACGGCCAAAATAATATTACTTCATCTTCAAAAAATCCCAAAGGCGTTGTAGAACGAAACGCTAATTTTTCGGCTGTGGTTTGCCAAATTTGATCGGCTAATTTAATCCGATTTTGACTATTGGCGGCAAAGATTAATACAGTGGGTGAAGTGAATTGAGAGGAGGGTGTTAGTTCATCATTAAAGCGTTGTAATTGTTCGATTAAATAAGTTGTTTTCCCACTTCGGCTTTCACCGATAATCCAGATTGGAATAGTAACCACAAATTGACCTCAGGATAATTCATTATTCTTATTTTTATAGCAATTTTTTAATTTGAGTAGGTTGTCACAACCAAGATCATTGCGATATAATCATAAGCTAGACATCATTAATTTACCGTAAGGAATTAGAGAAGTAATGACAAAAGTAATTTCTATATTTAATAATAAAGGTGGTGTAGGAAAGTCTACTATTGCATGGAATTTAGCAGATTCTTTGGGGAGAAAAGAGAAAAAAGTTTTATTACTTGATTTTGATCCTCAATGTAATTTGTCTATTGCCATGTTAGGAGAAAAAAAATTTATAGAGCAACTTCCGACTCAAAACACACCTTATGGTACTACCGTCAGGTCATTTCTACAAAGATTTTTACAGAATACTGGTGGAGAAGAAGTGTATCTCCATAAAGGTCAAAACACTTCGGATAATGTTGAGATTATTGCTGGCGATTTTTGGCTCAATGTATACGCAGACTCACTTAATGTCGGTTCTGATTTACTTTCTGGCACGGGTTTAAGTCGATATGTCGCAATCCGAAAAATTATCGATAAAGCGCAAGAACAAAGTAAAATAAATTATGATTTTATATTAGTAGATCTTCCTCCATCATTCGGTTCGTTAGTTAGAGCAGCATTTTATTCTAGTAATTTCTACATTGTCCCATGTACATCAGATAATTTTAGCGTTTACTGTCTTGGCTTGATAGGGCAGATGGTACCAAACTTTGTTAAAGACTGGCAGAGTGGATTAGGAAGGTTTAAAGAGGCTAACCCACATTACGAAGGCTTTAATAGTTTAGGTGAACCTGTTTTTGCCGGTTGGGTATTTAATGGTTTTGATACTGCAACAAAGAGACGTACAAGCAGTGAAATAGAAAAAAATATTCCAAAAGGTAGTAAAGAAATGATTCAGGCAGATGAAACCATGCATAATAAGATGTCTGAAGCAGTAAAATCATCTCTTTGCAAGCCTTTGCAAGATAAAATTGAAACATATAGTTCTGTTGCAAACATTGACACTGAACATCTAAGAATCGGTGATATTGAAGATGCTAACGTCCTTATACAAAATAGTTTATGGCTCAATGTTCCGTTAGGTGAGTTAGAAAAATTCGATCAGGTTGCTAGTTTGCAGGCTCGAAGAAAGTGGTCCCCTAACCAAAAAGAGCAAATTCAACTTTTGAAGGCAAAGTTCTCAGAATTAGCTGATAATGTTATTAGAATTTGTAAATAGCTTTTTGTAGTTCTCAGTGTTATCGCCTCCTATAGTGCGATCGCGGAGCGTTCACTTTGTGAAATCGCCTCTCGTAGAGTGCGTTATTAACTCACCCTACCATTATTATTATTTCTCCCCAAATTCTTTTCTTTGTAGTTTTTCTATTCTTTGATAGCTTCCCCAATCTGGGGGATAAATACCTAAAGCAATAAAACGATGAATAGTGCGATCGCACGGTTGTAAAGTATATTAATGTGACGCATATTCTTAATATTCTGACTCAATCAGATATGAGCGATAATATATTAAAAGCATTGTGATGCAAACAAAATGGAAACTAAATCAATTACAATTCGGGTGAGTGCTGAGGTTGCTCGCATCTTCGAGGCAGCGCCTGAAGAGCAGCGTCGTAAGTTAGAGGCATTATTGAGCCTTAAACTGGGTGATGCGACTCGAAGTAAAAGACCTTTGGAAGAAGTCATGAGTAATATAAGCCGAAATGCTCAAGCACGAGGATTGACCCCAGAAATTTTAGATTCAATTTTGGATGAGGAATGAAGTGCGCTACGTTTTTGATACAAATGTAATTGTTAGTGCGCTTTTGTTTGAGAACAGTAAACCCGCTCAAGCCCTTCGGTATGTTTTGGCACATGGAGAAATATTATTATCACTTGAGCTATTGGAAGAATTGAATGAAGTACTAGGGCGCAAAAAATTGAATCGATATATCAACCCTGAAGAAAGAGAGGAATTTTTAGAGGCTTTGATAGAACGGGCAATTCTGGTAGAAATTATTGAAAATGTACAAGAATGCCGCGATTCAAAAGATGATAAGATTTTAGAGTTAGCATTGAACGGAGAAGCTCAATACATTATCAGTGGTGATAGGGATTTACTCGTGTTGCATCCATTTCGTGATGTAATGGTGATAACTGCAGACGAATTCTTGAAGACGATTGAGTCCGAGTAAATGTTAGTGCGATCGCGGAGCGTTCACTTTGTGAAATCGCCTCTTGTAGGGTGCGTTTCTCGGACGTACTACTATTGTTATTCTTATAATTAGGGTATATTAGAACTAAGTGAAGACTATCTACTTGCTTTAAAATGATATATAGAATAATGCGGAAAATTCTATTGTTAATTACACTCACTACAGCAGCTTATTTTTATATCCAAAGTGGTGAATTTTCAGTTCCAGTAATTTCACAAACCACTCCCGGAAGTGAGCAAATTTTAGAAGATGCCTTTGACAATAGAAGAAGCAATATTCAAGTCAAAGGTCAGGGTACAGTGATTAGAATTCTGGCTGATGATCTAGATGGCAGTCGGCATCAGCGATTTATTATTAGGCTCAGATCGGGTCAAACTTTATTAATTAGTCATAACATTGACTTAGCACCCAGAATTAATCAACTTCAAGAAGGTGATGAGGTGATGTTTTATGGTGAATATGAGTGGAATAGTGAAGGTGGTGTGATTCATTGGACTCATCATGACCCTAGAGGATCTCATGTTGATGGATGGCTTAAACATGAGGGTCAAATCTATCAATAATGATCTCATATTGTCGTTACATTAACGCACCCTACCATTATATTTATTCCTCCTAAATTCCCTGTAGCTTTTCCATTCGTTGATTGCTTCCTCAATCTTAAGGATAAGTTCTTGAACTAGGGTATAAATAAGTTAGGTATAATTAAGAGTAGATATGATTTCCAGGTAAATAATAAATGTTTTTATTCAACTTCAGCTCTTTACTTGGATTAATCCAAGTTTTAGCCTCTCTAGGATATCTGGCAATCTCTATTGCTCAATTTGCTCAACCTGCTAAATCCAGAAAAAAAAATAAGTTAATTTTTCATATATTGCAATTAATTTTTATCCCTTTAATCTTATTCTTATCAGGAATTATCCTATTATTTCAAGGATGGCGATTAGATCCAGTACTACTATTTCAACAACTTATGATGATGATTGTAGTTAGCTACTTCATCTTTCTCGACATAAAAAGAGCTTTAGATTCTCGGTGACGAGAAAGGTTCTCAAATGCGTAATAACAATAACTCTATTGCTTAAATTATTCTTGTAAATAGCATTGCTATCTTTTCAACGATTTAGCTAAAACCCTAGCTTTTTAACGACTTTAATAAAATATTTTGTAGATTATCAGCCGTTAAACTTTCTAGGTACAACTCAATAGCTTATTCAAAAGTATTCCCTTGAGAATAGGACAAAAAGCATGGTAACCTCCGTCTGATTCTTTTTCTAAAGAGATGAAAGATCATGTTTGGTTTTGATAGTTTACCAAAGCTGCCAATCAGTCTCTACCTTGATCGCGAGTATTTATCGTAACCCCAACCAAGTAAATAAATCTTGACGGGTGAAGAATTCTAACAGTAACAAAATCACAAACCCAAGCATGGCGAAGCGGCCGTTAATCTTCTCAGCATAACGGTTCCAACCAAAAGAGGGTTCTGGTTCGGGCGGCAATTCTGGGGTTTCGTTGGGGGTTGGGTTAGGAGTTTGAGAACTCATGAATAATTTATTCTTCTAAACGCTGGACAGACTCAATTAATGATCGCACAGTTTTGGTTCCAGCGGATGCTTCAAATGTGACTGGAAATTTACCCCGACTCAGCATTCGCAGTCCCAACGGCCCTAAACTGAGTAATCCTTGGATATCGCGGAAGTAATTTCCCACCACATATAAACCAAATTTCCGTTCATCAACCCAACCCCCTTCTTTCACTAAGTCTACCATCACCTTACGATGACGAATAGCACGGCTGGCGTTAGCATCTTTACGATCTAGGATTTCATGTTTAATTTTGGTAATTTGATCTAACGGTGCAACTTCCATCGGACAGGCACTATTACAGTTATAGCAGCGGGTACAACCCCAAACGCCCTCTGTACTTGTGTTGTAGGTTTCTAGTCGAGATTCGGTTTGGTCGTCGCGGGAGTCCCCTACCATCCGTTGTGCTTTTGCTAAGGCATGAGGGCCTACAAAATCCGGATTGACTTCTAAGGCATTACAATCAGAATAACAAGCCCCACACAGGATACAGTTGCCGTTTTGTTCTAGTTTTTCCCGTTCTTCTGGAGACTGTAAAAATTCTCGTTCCGGTATCGCTCTGGCTTTGGTGCTAACATAAGGCTCAACTGCTTCTAATTTATCCCAAAAGCGGCTCATATCTACGACTAAATCTTTGACAACGGGAAGATTTCCCATTGGTGCGATCGCAATTTCGGGTATAGTTTTTTCAGAGGTGGCATTACTGAAAGCGGCTATTTCTTCGAGACGCTTAAGTTCACTGCCGATATTTTCTTTACAGGCTAAAGCCGGACGACCGTTAATTCGCATCGAACAGCTTCCACAAATCGTATTACGGCAATTTTTCCGAAATGCTAAACTGCCGTCTTGTTCCCATTTAATCTGGTTTAGACATTCAAGAATTGTGGTTCCGGGTTCAACGTCCAACGAATAATTTTGAATACGAGGGGCGCTGTCTTTAGTTTGCCGAACAATATTAAATTGAACTTCCATCAGAGGTGACTAAATACTCATTATTGAATCTATCTCATTTAATTTTATCTCAATTAGAGCGGATCTAGTCTATAAATTAAGTTAATTTTAATTTCCTAAATTTAAGAAAAAATTAATCCGAATTTATTTGTATTTAAAATTACTCTTTATTTCTAGTATATTTTTCTGAGTTTCAGATTAATTATTTTAGCGTTACTCTGTTTTACCAAGAGTCAAGCAGGGAAAAATTAATCACTTCTTGAATACTATTGATAAATTGATATAAAATAATTGAAGAATATCCGGGTCTCAGGCGCAATGATAATATCTTGAACCGCACGATAAACCACTCCTTTATACTGTAGCGTTTGGACATGATTCGGTAAAATAGAAACACCAACTCTGGCGGCAACTAAATTTAGCAGTATTATGACTCCTGTTATTTTGACATTTTTAATTGTTTTGGGTTCAAAACCCGCTGCTTGACACAGAGTCATTACTTTTTTCATCAAAAGGTAATATAGCATTCTTCAATCCCAGACGAAAACTTTTCTTTAATGAACCACAAAAACACTCATCACACAGAGGGAAGACGATAGAGAATTTTTATACAGCATTTAGGATTGCTATAGATCAAGGGAAGGTAAAATAATTGATTCATCTTTTAATGCTGTTTTGCCGAACTTAAAAATGGATCGAGTGTTTAAAACTGATGAGTTTATACGACTATCTTTTTAAATATATTTAATTATAAATGTCTTGATTTATAGGGTGTAGCCAGCATTTTAGGATGATTTTGATGATAGTGAGTTATGCTGCTGACACTATATCCAGCCGAATTTAGGCTACAGTTGAATGATGGTTATAAGTTGAAGCAAAACTGAATATTTTTTATAATATAGCGATTAAATCTTGCAATATTTTACTGAAATTTAGCCGCTTTTTTAGTTGATTGAAATAGGCAAGGAGAACTTATTAAATAATGTAATATAATCTTCTGCAATATCATCATTGGTAAAATGATATGCACCGATAATTTGGGTTGTGTATTGTCAAAGCTGGGAGTTGTGCCGACTCAGATAAAAAAGCAGTATTATGTCTATAGCAGATTATATTTTTACAGATTTATAGGATAGATATACGGAAATAGATCTATAATTTCTTGATGATATTCAGTCAAAAAATACAGAAAATTAGGCATACAAACTGAGTAAAGCAACTAAATTTTATCAATATTTATTTATAGAATAATTGGGTGATAGTGCAGAACAATTTAATCAAGCAATGGTAGCGTTTAGGGGTGGATTATTGTGTATTCCAATTTGTAATTAACGTTTGATTCCATCTTATTTTGAAGCTAATAAATTAAAGCAGCCTACTTTGCTAATATTACAAGCTAAATTATAAACAGTTCATTTTCATGATGCAATTTTGCCAATACTGACTGATTCTAATTATCAGAAAAATTCTATTAACAGCGACTATTTTATGCCGCCTATTCAACACAGTATTTATCGCCCTATTCAGTATTTAAAAAAAATGCTGATTGAAGATAAATCCTGGCCGTAAACTTAAGAATGATCGGGCAAAATAGTATTCGATTTTATCAAAAAATTACGTCTTTCGAGGTGGTTATTCTCTGGAGATTTGGCGCAATACTTGCAGGCGACCCATCCCAACTGCTTCAACCGACTTCCTATGATTAATTTATTCCCAGAATAAATCTTTATAAAACTAAATATTCGGGCATTAATTTTTCCCAATTTTAGTCTAACTCAAATTAGCAAAAGTGGTGGTTCTAGTTAACTATTGTATTTTCATTTTGTGTCCAAACCACTGACGTGATTATCTCTATTGTGCCTAATTGTGCCTATTCTCTTTTCCTGTAATCGTGGAACATGGCCCACAAAACCTGTAATATATAAAAAAATTATAGAAATAACCTTGTGAAACTTCCTTAGTGCATTTAAGCTGTATGCACATACACAATCGATTGCAATTGAGTTATCGGCAATGAAATTATCCTTTCTGAAGCGATTTGTTCCGGGCGTTGTTCTCGGTGCGATCGCTGGTATTCTAGTTAATGGTACTAGTGCAATAGCGGCAGACCGCGTCGTACTAACCTATGGCCCGCTGCGAGCACCCGTTCAATTCAAAGACCTCCAAGCTTTTGCTGAAACCGGAGAAAAGACCAAAACAATTCGTCAACTTGTTGGTGCATCAGGTCTTGATGAAGACACATTACGGGGCTTGATGAGCTTAGAGGTCGGTTTCGATTTAGTTCCCTTCGCTTGCCTCATTTGTAGCCCAACGGGTGTAGAATTAATTGAGGATATTGCCTTGACTGTGCGGACTCAGCGTCGAGTTGAGAATGTAACTGCTCTTCACGCCGCGTTGATTAATGCAATTAGCGATGATGGCAAGATCTCATTCCTAGACTTGATCAGTTACTATCCTGTACCTGGGCTGTATGTTGATGTTGCCAACATTCCCGAAACGGTTGAGAAAATCCAAGGCTTTGCGGGTGGACTCGAAACACTCTTGACAGATGCAGCTAGATATGGTAAAGCGGGTTGTTCTCTGCAGGAAGTAAGTCTTCCGGCTCCTGCCCCAGCTCCTGCCCCGGTCCCTGTCCCTGTGCGTCCTGTACCTCGGCCACCTGCTCCTGTACGTCCTGTACCTGGATTGTGGTAAGGGATTATTCTGAGTGCTAACATTAAGCATTCTGCTAGGGGGGATTTATAAATCCCCTCTTAACTATCACTTAGATTTAGCAGATGTGGATTTAGACTTAGTCGTTTTAGCTGTTGTCTTTTTAGACTTAGTCGTTTTAGCTGTTGTCTTTTTCTTAGACTTAGAAGAACTGCCTTTAGCGGCTAACCATTCCAACGCTTTCTCCAAGGTCACATCTTCGACTGGAAAATCTTTTGGCAATGAAGCATTGGTTTTACCATGTTTGACATACGGACCATAGCGACCGGTATAAACATTCACGGGTTCAGAGTCTTCTGGATGTTGACCCAATTCCCGTAAAGGTTTCGCGGTTCGACCGCCCCCCCGACCCGACTTAGGTTGAGCCAGCATTTCTAGTGCTCGTTCTAAATTAATCGTCAGCACATCATCGGGGGTTTTAATGGAACGATAATCTTTCCCTTCTTTGCCTTGGTCATGCACAATATAAGGGCCAAAACGACCAATTGCAGCCTTGATTTTAGCCTCAGTCTCAGGATGAACCCCGAGTAAACGAGGTAAAGAGAGTAAATCTACCGCCACATCAAGAGTAACGCTGTCTTTTTCCATGCCTTTCGGTAAAGACACCCGTTTCGGTTTCTTCTTCGCCCCTTCAACTTCCTCACCCAACTGCACGTAAGGGCCATAAGGGCCAATCATTAGATAAATCACTTCCCCAGACTCTGGGTGTGTGCCGACCTCTTCTGGGCCTTCAGTTTTCTGCTGCAACAGTTCCTGAATCACTTCTGGAGTTAAGTCAGCCGGAGTTAAATCAGGGGGAATAGAAGCAGTAATCACTTTATCTTCTTCGGTGGTAGCGGCTTCGTTTGTGGCTTCAATATACGGCCCAAAACGACCAATACAGACACGATAAGACAAGTCTCCAGAATCATCTCCTAAGCCTTCTAATTCAATTGTCCGGGCAATTTTAGAATCTATTTGGCTTTCTTGTTCTTTGACTTGGTGTTCGAGTCCTGTATCTCCCGAATAAAACTGATGTAAATACGGTAACCAATTCGCCGCCCCGGTAGCAATATCATCGAGAGTATTTTCCATACGGGCCGTAAAACTGACATCGACTAAGTCGGGGAAATATTTCTCGAGTAAACTGGTGACCGCGAAGGCCGTAAATGTGGGAATTAAGGCATTGCCTTTTTGTTGAACATAACCCCGGTCAATAATCGTCCCAATGACACTGGCATAAGTACTGGGTCGTCCGACTCCTTCACTTTCAAGGGTTTTTACCAATGAGGCTTCTGTGTACCGTGCAGGCGGCTGAGTTTCATGACTGACTGCTTCAATTTCTTGACAATTGGGATGATCATTCACTTTGAATGGCGGCAGGAGCACTTCTTGGTTTTCTAGCGCTGCTTCTGGGTCATCTGAGCCTTCGACATACGCCCGCAAAAATCCGGGAAAATCAATCCGTTTACCGCTGCTACGGAAATCAGCATCTTCTACCCGTAATTCAACGCTGATATTGGTTTGGCGAGAGTCCGCCATCTGACAAGCCACAGTCCGTTTCCAGATTAAATCATATAACTTTAGGTCTGTTCCTCCTAGTCCTGTTTCTTTCGGTGTACGGAAATAATTTCCGGCCGGACGAATCGCTTCATGAGCTTCTTGAGCGCCCTTTGATTTCGTGGTATACTGGCGTGGTTTGGGACTCAGGTAGTTTTTGCCATATTTCGCCTCAACGCACTCCCGAGCCGCTGTAATTGCCTGCTGAGACAAGTGAACTGAATCGGTTCTCATGTAGGTGATGAAACCTTGTTCATATAATCCTTGAGCAGTCCGCATTGTCTGCCGAGCGCTGAGACGGAGCTTACGGTTGGCTTCCTGTTGTAGAGTAGAGGTGGTAAATGGGGGAGCAGGTTTACGGGTAACAGCTCGTTCATCAATGTTGGTAATCGTCCACGGTTTATCAGTAATGCGTTCTTTTAAGGCGATCGCTTGATCTTGATCGAGTAACACAACATTACGTCCGACGGCAATTTTACCCGTTGTTTCGTCAAAGTCGCTGCCTGTGGCCACTTTTACCCCAGCCAGTTTGGTTAATTTGGCTTCAAAAGTCTTTTTCTGATGTTGCAGCAGGGCTTTTAAATCCCAATAATCTCCTTGACGGAAAGCGCGGCGTTCTTGTTCTCGCTTCACCAACAATCGTACCGCCACAGATTGGACTCGTCCAGCAGAAAGTCCTCGGGCGACCTTTTTCCAAAGCAGAGGAGATAAGGTGTAGCCGTAAAGACGATCTAAAATTCGGCGGGTTTCTTGAGCATGGACCAGTTGTTCATCGAGATCTCGACAATTGTTGAGGGCTTCTTGGATGGCTTCTTCGGTGATTTCATGAAACACCATCCGTTTAATGGGGACTTTGGGTTTGAGTAATTGCAGCAAATGCCAGCTAATACTCTCACCTTCGCGGTCTTCATCTGTTGCCAGTACCAATTCGTTGGCTTCCTTCAACGCATCTTTGAGTTCCTTAACAACTTTCTTTTTCTCTTTGGGAACAACATAGATGGGGTCAAAATCAGCTTCAGTATTGACTCCAAGTTGTGCCCATTTCTGGCCTTTATATTTCTCCGGAATATCTTCTGCTGAAGGCGGCAAATCACGAACATGACCCATCGAGGCTTCCACTCGATAGTCAGACGGGAGAAAGTTCCGAATAGTCCGAGCTTTGGTTGGAGATTCAACGATCACTAAAGTTGACATAGGGTCTCAATAATAGGGAATTTTCGCTCCCGACTCAATAACAAGATTATTTATCAATCTAGCAAACTAGCAAAATCGCGTCAGAGAGTGGATGAAATCTCTTAACAATGGGAGTAAGCAATTGTATCTGCCCAATAGGGACGGGCAACAATATTTTCAATCATTACTCAATTTTTCCAAGATGCCGAAATGCATACGAAAAGTAGACAGAGTATTTTTAGAGGATACGATCGACGCCATCGCCTATGGCTGCAAGCTTCCTATCCCACAGATTGCGTAACAGTAGATTTCTTTCGTCCTCTACTATCGCGTCTTACGTCTGGGCAATAGGCGAGATCCCCCGTTCCAGAGGATATAATACGCAATCCTTCTTCTCTTATGTTCACCGCCGCATTGATATCTCTATCATGCTTTGTCTGGCAATTTGAGCATTGCCAAACTCTCAGATCAAGTTGAAGGCTGCTGACTTGATTTAGACACACATTGCAGGTTTTAGAACTCGGAAAGAATCTATTGATCTCTTGATAAACTTTTCCCTCCGATTCGGCTTTATATTTCAACAGGGTACAAAATTGTCCCCATCCCACTTGGCTAATAGTCTGGGCTGGAGAGTGATTTTGTACCCGATTTTTTATAGCTAGATTTTCAACAAAAATAACTTGGTTTTCGTTGACTAACTTGCGTGATAGCTTATGATGAAAATCTTCCCTACACCTGGTAATTTTATTATGAAGAGTAGCGACTTGCTTTCGGGTTTTATTCCGATTGCTTGATCCTTTTTTTCTTCTCGATAAACGTTTCTGTTTGGTTTTTAGATTCCGTTCATGTTTGTTTATCTCAAGTGGATTATCAAACTTACTTCCATCGCTGGTAATAGCAAAATGAGTTAACCCTAAGTCAATTCCTATTGCTTTACCCTGTATTGATTTTTCGGGTAAATCCAAGCCATCATCAGCTAAGATTGAGGCATAGTATTGACCTTTAGCATTCTGAGACACCGTTACTGTTCTAATATTTCCTTCAATTTTTCTATGAATTCTGGCATGAACTATTCCCATCTTGGGGAACTTCAAACCATTTTCTACTACAGAAACATTCTGGGGATAACTAATAGATTGCTTACGGTGCTTTGACTTGAATGTTGGTGGTTTACTACGTCCTTCAAAGAAGTTGATAAAAGCTCTTGAGAGGCTTAGTGCTACTACTTGCAGACATTGGGAATAAGGTTCCTTCATCCATTGATATTCTTTTTTTAGATTAGTTATTTCTTTTTGGATGGCAAATCTACCTAATCCTTTGCCTGTTGCTTTATAAGTTTCATTAGTTAGGTTTAAAGCATAATTCCAAGCCAATCTACAGCATCCAAAACTTTGAGCTAGATGCTGTTGTTGTTCCTTTGTTGGATAGATTCTAAACTGAGTTGCTCTTAACATTGCCATGAAAACCTTATATGGTAATACTATCACATAGAAATTCAGAAAGGGCAACTTGAGCGGGTTGGCTTTCATCGTTTCAACAGAGTTGAGAGATTTCCCGCTCAGGCAGTTAAATCGTCTGGTTGAAGTAACCTAACTCAATTTACCCGATTAAGCCAATCCCAATTGGGAGGTCAACCCCCAGTCATCTAGAGGTTAAGAGTTTGGGTCTTTATTTTTATCCACATTAGGAACAAAATCAGGTTTTTGCTTGTCTTCCCAGCCTGCTGGTCGTTTGGAGTTGTACCAAGCAATTGAACCAATTCCAACGGCGGCGATAAATCCTACAACGATCAAGGCGGCGGGAATCCATAAACTATTTTCCATATCTCAAGCTCCTGTAGTTTATTATTTTTTTAGAATACTATAACGCTATACGCAGAAAATCGGAAGTGATGGCTCATGGGTTATTTCTGACTAAATGGTGTAGGCAATCGGCAATAGTAGAGGAGGCTAGAAAAAAATTCTATACTTTGTCTCTATATTGCTTTTCAAAGCAAATGATTCCTCAAGATTAAAAGTTTAAAAATCCTTAGATTCATTTAACCGACGTTGCCATTCCGCGTCAATTTTATCGGCTTGTTCTAGTTCTTGTTCTATTAAATCTTGCTCTGTCGTATAGGCTAAATTTTTCTTGTCGATAATAGTTTTGCTGGTGAATTGACGAGCATAATTGATCTTTTTCTGAACAGTTTCACCTGCTTGATTTAGGGCGATCGCTCGATTTTGTCGCTGTTGATTACGGGAGTTGACTTTACTATTGCGTCGTTTAATCCAAAAGTAACGAATCACTGGAATGACTAAAAATCCGATTCCATACAATAGTAAAATTGGATAAATTAAATCAACAAAAGCAATCAATGCTCCTAATTCACTTAATTCAGCTACCACGGCTGGATTTTGGAGATAACCGCCTAAAACAATGGCTCCTATTAAGTTGAAAACCCCTAATCCACCCGCTAATGTCAGTTGACCCGATCCGGCATAACTAAAAGCCCAAGGTTGCTCTTTTAAATAAGCAGAAACAGACTGATTTTCTAATTGTCTTGCTGTTGTTTGTAACTCAGGGAAATGATACACTAATTGTCCGTCTGGACTAACTTCAGGACGACCATTAAACCGAGTTAAAACCGGCAGCATATAATCTTCATTTTCTTGGCTTAAACTCGAACCTAAATCATCTAGATAAGGCGCTATTTGTTCAGCAACAACTGCCCCGTCATGATTACGAATCACTGTAGCAATGGTTCGCCACCGTTTTTCTTCTAAGTCATAATTGGGGTTGCCATCTCCAAACAGAAAAGAGAATACCGCTTCAAAAAAGTTCATCTGGTTAGCATTGCCAGACCCTCTTGATTTTTGAGATAATCGTCTTCGTTGAGGAGAAGAATAACTGTTCCAATGAAAGAACCAAAACAAATCGGGGCTAATCCAAAATCGAGGTAGAAAAATTAATCCACCGCCGCCACGAGAAGAGTTCCCTCTGCCCGAATTATTATTATCTTGACTAGAATTAAGGAAAATAATCAGTAGAGAAATACTAACAACAATTAGAATAATTGAAGCAATTAAGACAATTCCAAATGAAATCCGGATGAGATAAAATAAAATCCGCCAGACTTTTTCCCACCATTCCTGCCATTGCAACCGCCAAGATTTATTGCGAAGAATAGCCCGAAAATTTTTAGGAAAATCAAAGGCAATTTCTCCCGCTTCGGATACTTGCAAATGTCCCCCAGCAACTGATGCTAAAGCCAACAATTGTTGCTGGGCAACTTCTACATTCATCCCGGCTTGCGCCGCCACATCTCCACTGGTCACTCGATAATCTAGCTTTTCAACCGCCTTTACAATTGAAGGGTTTGGAGTCATACATTTCTCCTAATTTATACTGACCCATCTTTCTCCAGTATAGGTTTTTCAGAGGTTATCCAACGCTACCCCACCAGCCGAGATTACCGATCTCTTCGGTGGGAGGTTGTGTCAACAGAGATGAATCAGCCTATTATATATAGAGTCACTGGAAAAACAGGGTTTAAAAAGTTTTATCACAAACGAGCAAACTTTTGTATCCTATGTTCCCTATTGCCACAGTGCAGCGCTATAATATTGGCACTCTCTACACCGCTCCGTTAACTTATTATTTAGCCTGTTTGGAGATTCAACTGAAATGCCCAGAACTCAACGCAATGATAATTTTATTGATAAAAGCTTTACGGTGATGGCGGATATCATCTTAAAGATTTTGCCGACCAATAAAGTTTCTAAAGAAGCATTTGCTTATTATCGAGATGGGATGTCTGCCCAGGCAGATGGGGAATATGCAGAAGCCCTTGATAACTACTACGAAGCTTTGAGACTCGAAGATGATCCAAATGACCGCAGCTATGTTTTATATAATATTGCTTTAATTCATGCCAGCAATGGAGAACACGAAAAAGCGCTAGGTTATTATCATCAAGCCTTAGATTCTAATCCTAGAATGCCTCAAGCATTTAACAATATTGCAGTCATTCATCACTATTTAGGAGAACGGGCTAAAGAGGCGGGGGATGAAGACACAGCAGAAGAAGAATTTAAGATAGCGGCTGAATACTGGATTAGAGCTATTCGTTTAGCGCCTAATAATTATATCGAAGCACAAAATTGGCTGAAAACCACAGGCCGTGCTAACATTGATGTCTACTTTTAAGGTATAGAGACGTTTTTATCTGGAACGTCTTTATGGTTTTTATTTCTAAACTTCATCATTCAACTGTCATGATTGACCGCGAACAAGTCCGTAAAGTTGCCCATCTCGCCCGTTTAGAACTCACAGAATCAGAAGAAGAACAGTTTACTCGTGAATTGGGCAGCATTCTAGAATATGTTGAACAACTCCAAGAACTTGATACTGAAAATATACTCCCAACGACTCGGGCAATTGATGTGAGTAATATCACCCGAGTCGATCAATTAGAACCTTATCCTAATCGAGATTCTTTGATGAATAATGCACCCGAACAAGATGGGGATTACTTTAAAGTACCGAAGATTTTAAGCGAGTAAATCAATTATTTATTCTGTTGCGAAGCTAGTTTATTATTGAGTCTAATTCTACATTCATTCTTCAACTGCTGCATATATTCGCATTTTTGTCAACCCCTCTTCAAAATAGGGATTCTAAACCTCGTTTTTCCTCTCAAGCGATAAAAAACATTATACTCTTCGATTTCAATAATATTGCAACTATGGATTCGATATAATCAGGGTTTGAAGAGGATAATTTATAAAACTTGAGTTTATAGGTATAGTTATATTCAATTTTACTCTATATCTCATATCATACAAGACTTCTCTTGTCGCTGTCAACCCTTATAACTTCGTGCAGTCAACACCCATAATTTATCGTTACAATGTCATCGTCACTTAACAAGTATATGTTTTTTTGATTTTTTGACTTAAATTTATTACTTTAAATTATATTATTAAACGTCCCAACCTTGAAAATGGGAATCTAAGACCCCTAAGCTATAACAAACCCTCATACAAATCATTCTCTTCCTGATGTGTCATTCCCTCGCAGGAGGGAATCTAAAACCCATAAGCTACAATAGACTCTCATACAAATCTTTCCAACTCGGATTTTGCTCCTCAATCAGACGCACTTTCCAACTTCGATTCCATTTCTTAAGCCGCTTCTCCCGTGTAATAGCTTCAGCCATGTCACCATGAAGTTCAAAGTAAACCAATTGGTGAATATTATATTTATGGGTAAAGCCTCTTACGAGGTTGTTTTTGTGTTCCCAAACTCGTTTGATCGGGTTACTGGTAACGCCGATGTAAAGGGTTCCATTAGGTTTGCTGGCTAGGATGTAAACACAAGGCTGTTTTGATTCCATCTAAAAATATGTATTTGTAAGTTGAGATTGTGGATTCCCGTCGATGCGGGAATGACGGTCATACAGAAAAGGAATAAAGCCGATGTTGTTGTAAAAGAGAGATGTAAAGTTAAGGGTCGATAAAAGCCTGAAAGGGTTATGATGCGTTATAAGTATTCGCGCGAGAGAAGAAAAATTCTTCCTTGTGCCTCACCAAAGAAGAGAAAGAGATTATCACCCGTATAGGGAAAGTATCCACAAGGTGCTGAGGTAGTAAAGGTTAACTTATGGGGATAAACACACTCTCCATTCACTCGCCATCCTACTTTTTCACAGAACTTGTACCAGATTGTGTCACCTGGATACTCACCATCAGGCTTTTTGCCACAATCAAGATAAATTTTCTTCTGTACGCTAAACCCGAAACGTCCTTCACTATATTCTGCCCAGAGTTGGTCAATCGTTTGCAAGTCCATAGAGGGAAATTTTTCAATATCCTCAAGAGTTAAGTAACCTTGTTCTTCTTGGTCTGCTGCCATTAGCATGACTCTGTTAGTTTGCTTGTCTGCTTCTTTCCACCTTCGCTGGCTGAGTAATTCTTTTAAACGAGAATAATCAACCCCAACTTCAGATTTAAGTTCAATTTCAGGTTCGGCTTTAATCGGATCGACTTTTTCGGGTTCAGAGAAATCAGATGTCGGAGGATTTGGAGGTGGAATTGAAATCTCAGGTGTTCTAGCTTTTTCAATCGCAATTTGTTCTAAGGCTAGGACTGCATCCATATCCACACCCGTTTCTAAAACTCGAATCCAAAGCCGTTTTGATTGTTCAAAATCTTTATTAATTTGAGCTTTGTAAGCATCATTCTTTAGGGTTGAAATATCGGTTTTAGTGGCATATTTTGGCATTAAAATCAGATGAGATTTTTCAAGCGGGTCAACCATTACGCTAGGGGTTTGCCGTCCCTTGTGCTGTGTTAATTGAGGAACAGTCAACTTGAGATATTCATTCAATCGTTCAACCGTTGCTTTTTGGCCTTTGCTTCCTAATCCTTCTAATAACGCATAAGTAAATGCTCCCTGTTGCAGTTCTTCCAGTTCCCCGGAATATTCATGTTCACTACAGGAACGAATGCTAATTACCCCATTTTGACGCGCATTTTCTTCGGTTTGCTTCCCCATTCCTTGAATGCTTTTGCTGTTATCATTTCCCTGTTCTCGGCAAGCATCCAGAATCAAAACAATATTATCGGCTCCACATCGTTTCAGTCTTTGAATAATATAGTTGACAGCAATTCCACTTTTTTGAATGTTTTCTGGATAAGCATCACGGGGGATGAGATAATCAATTCCATTCTCTCGTGTTCCATGACCACTGAAGAAAAACCAGAAGTTATCACCATCTCCCATAAACGGCTCTTTAAATGTAACTTCCAATAATCGTTCTAAGTTTGAGCGAGTGGGAAGGGTTGAAGCTCCATCAATATCGGGAGAATCATCTGAGTAGTGAAAAACCACATCAAATTTGGCTTCTTTAAGCAAAAAATCTCGCACGTTTTTAGCATCATTCGCCGCATATTTTAGGGAACGAATATAATCATAGTGATTAATACCGATTGCGATCGCGTAATTCTTCGCCATCTTACTTCAAATCTTGCCGCTTAAACTTGAGTTTTATTGCTCCTGTACTTCCAGCAGTGACACCTGTTCCCCACAAACTAAATTGACCCTGACCATTGACAACTACTGAAAGTTCGACTTCATCTAACTTGATTGCGGAAGTGTCTGTTGGCCGATCCATCTGGGTCATTAATTCTTCGACGACATCCATTAACTGCTTCATGCCAGCTTTTAAGGCTTCTTTTGGAACTTCCTGAACTTTGAACCCTGTGATGACTTCATCTGTTGATTTAGAAGAATTTTCAGAGGGAAACGTGGGAACCCCTGCGGGAATCATGACATCTGGACTTCTTCTGCCATCGGAGTCATCTGATTTTGGCGAAGGAATAACGGCTTCGTAAGTCACAATCCGAACTGTATTTTCTGACATAAAAGTCTTTATAAGCTTGATACTACTTTTGATTTCCTTCATTCTAAATTTAAGCCCCCAATTTTACGACTAGCGTCACGCTACGCCAAGGGGGTACTCTGCGAGAAGCCCTTGCGGTCTATGGGGGCTATACCCTTTATAATCCAGCCTAACAAGTTCTTCGCTCTCATCTGCCAACCTCTCTTACCCTGTCCAAACAGTCATAATATTAAAGACAGCAGTTTACATTTCTTTAAAGTTATGGCACGGGATTTGCGGGGATTTATCAAACAGTTAGAAGAACGAGGACAGCTACGACGCATCTCAGCATTAGTAGACCCAGATTTAGAAATTGCCGAGATTTCTAACCAAATGTTACAGCAGGGGGGGCCAGCATTACTATTTGAGAATGTTAAAGGATCGCCTAATTCTGTTGCGGTTAACTTGTTGGGAACAGAACAACGGGTGTGTTGGGCAATGAATATGGAAAAACCCCAAGAATTAGAAGAATTGGGGAAAAAGCTAGGAATGTTGCAACAACCCAAACCACCGAAGAAGATCTCTCAAGCGATTGATTTTGGTAAGGTTTTATTTGATGTGGTGAAAGCTAAGCCGGGGCGGAATTTCTTTCCCCCTTGTCAACAGGTGGTTATAGAAGGGGATAAAGTTGATTTAAATCAAATTCCGATGATTCGTCCTTATCCTAAAGATGCGGGCAAAATTATTACTTTGGGGTTGGTGATTACCAAAGACTGTGAAACCGGGACAGCCAATGTCGGGGTTTATCGTTTGCAACTTCAATCTGAAAATACCATGACGGTACATTGGTTATCGGTACGGGGTGGGGCAAGGCATCTACGCAAAGCCGCTGAAAATGGTAAAAAGCTAGAAATTGCCATCGCCTTGGGAGTTGATCCTTTAATTATTATGGCGGCGGCGACTCCAATTCCGGTCGATTTATCGGAATGGTTATTTGCGGGGTTATATGGCGGATCAGGCGTAGCATTGGCAAAGTGTAAAACGGTTGATTTAGAAGTCCCGGCTGACTCGGAATTTGTACTCGAAGGGACAATTACCCCAGGAGAAATGTTACCGGATGGGCCATTTGGCGATCACATGGGATATTACGGTGGGGTAGAAGATTCTCCTTTAGTTCGGTTTCATTGCGTGACTCATCGTCAAGATCCAATTTATCTCACGACTTTTAGTGGTCGTCCGCCGAAAGAAGAAGCGATGATGGCGATCGCCCTTAACCGGATTTATACCCCAATTTTACGGCAACAAGTGTCAGAAATTGTGGACTTTTTCTTACCGATGGAAGCGTTAAGTTATAAAGCGGCAATTATATCGATTGATAAAGCTTATCCCGGTCAAGCCAGACGGGCAGCGTTGGCGTTTTGGAGTGCTTTACCGCAATTTACTTATACTAAATTTGTGATTGTGGTGGATAAGAGTATTAATATCCGAGATCCGCGTCAGGTGGTGTGGGCAATGAGTTCAAAAGTTGACCCGGTGCGAGATGTGTTTATCTTGCCTAATACTCCGTTTGATACTTTAGATTTTGCTAGCGAAAAAATCGGTTTAGGGGGACGCATGGGAATTGATGCGACGACTAAAATTCCGCCCGAAACCGATCATCAATGGGGTGAAGCGTTAGAGTCCGATCCCGATGTGGCGGCGATGGTAAAACGACGTTGGGCAGAATATGGCTTAGGGGATTTAAATTCAACAGAGGTTGATCCCAATAAGTTTGGTTATGAGATTCGATAATACCCCAAATTGACACCACTCAGCGTAGGGATGTTTTTAGCAACATCTCTACCTATAGTCCAGTTTGTGAACTGGATTATTTTGAATAAAGTTGATATTATCAGTCAATTGAAAGGTCTAATTCAAGATAAAGGATCATCCCATCGGATTATTTTATTCTCTAATTCGAGCGATCGGGTCATTTGAGGGAGTTAATACTTTAAAATCCTCTACTAATTCCCACTTTTTATTTAAAATAACAATAGAAAAATCAAGAGATTTTACACAAGCTTTACTATAAACTCAGCAAATTTCATTGATTTTTTACAGACAAAATCATACAGTTTTTGATATAGTTAAAGATGAAATAAGAAATGTTAAGCTATAATGCATAGCAAGACAAAATCTAGCGGGTGCAAGCTTGAAAAAAAGCATTAATGTATGGGGAGATGATCTATTTTATCAGAAGCGATATTGCAGTTGTTCGGCACAACTAAAAACCTCTTGTGATTCCATATCTGCTATCTAATATTTAGGAAAATTCTCTCATACAATATTGTCTATTTTTTGTCAAAAATTCAGCTTCAGAGTGAAATTAATAAGACTCATGAATACTCTCTAATAAGGCTGAGAATAATCTGCATTACCATTCAAGAATCAGTGCCTACTAAGCAATTAATTAATTAATTTTCAGGGGAATAGCAATCGTCGCTTTAAATTCAGGACGCAGATTTTGACGATAATTAACTAGATTTGAACAAACTTTCAAAAATTGTTCAAGCCTAATTTTTCATGCATAAATTACTGAAATTAAGCAAAAAAGCAGCAACTATGACTTCAACACCAATTAAGATCGAAGCTGAAGATTTAATCCTAAATAACTACGTTAATACATCCGGTAATTTTGCCTCCGGAGACACTATGATAAAAGTGGGTAAAAACGGCAGACAAGGCACAGCCACCCTCGACTTTAATGGCACTCCCGGTACTTATGAATTAACGGTTGCTTACTTTGATGAAACTGATGG
>JBARZE010000038.1:0-188353 GCA_049649525.1 Microcoleaceae cyanobacterium | reverse complement strand
TCTTCAAATCCTTCTGCGGTCGGTGCGCCCGTGGAAGTCAAACCAACAGCCCAGTAACGGCGTTCTATCGGGGACACTTAGGTGTCTAGAGTCGAGTCTATATGGGAATCCCTCGGTTTACCGATGGGAGGTTCAATATTGTATTTTCGCTAACAGTCACTCCAGATAGAGAAGATAAAGCTTTTTATTTGATAAATGGTAGGAGGTAGAAATCTTGACGTATTTCCAGCAAAGAGCGATTGAGTAAAGATTCGTAATTAAGAAAAGGATAGTATTTTCTGATATCACGAGTTTTAAACCAGATGGTGACAATTTCTGGTAGCAGTCGTGGTAATACTGACAAAATTGAGCTATACAGCCATACAACCCCATGCTGTTTAACTAAATCATCATACATGATATCTATTGCTGGTCTAATTTTTGGGTCTTTGCGGGTACGTATGTAATCACCAAACTTAAAATCACTTGTCCAAAAGCTTAATGGTAATAATTTAATTTCGTCATACATATTGGTGTCGCAACCCAGGACAACATGAGAAACATCATGTGCTAACAAAATTTGGGCGAATTTTGGTGGTAAACCCCTTGGGTCAGTAATACTGGGATTTATGTCGTAATATTCTTCTAATCCTTGCTGAAGAGTTTGAGTGCTGTGCTTGTTGCAGTACTGAGGACGGGGACGATGATTAATCAATAATTCGATACGATACTGTTTCGTATTTATAGTAACAGATATGAGTAAAACAAGTAAAAAAACACCAGGAAGACCTCGTAGTGATCAATCTCATCAAGCCATCTTAAAGGCTACTCTAGAATTACTAGGGGAAGTGGGATTTGAGTCTATGAGTATTGAGGCAATTTCGACCCGTGCCGGAGTAGGCAAAACCACTATTTATCGACGCTACAAAAGTAAAGAAGAATTGGTAGCTGATGCAATTGAAAGTATTAGACAAGATGTAGTAATTCCTGACACAGGTAATTTTTGTAATGATCTTAATGAGCTTATTGAAAATGCTGCATTGATTACTCTAAATCCTTTAGGAAGACAAACTGTAGCGATGATTATTAGTAGTGCTACTCGTCATCCTCAGTTGGCTCAAATTTATTGGACAAAATATCTACAACCGCGACGAGAAGCCTTTAAAATTGTTATCGAAAGAGCCAAGATGAGACATGAAATTCAGGCTGAGCTAGATCCTGAATTAGTATTTGATTCTATAAGTGGAATGATGCTCTACGCCCTTATTTTTCCGCCTACTCATGAATCTTGGTCAGACTATGTTCGACGTGCATTATATTTGTTATTGGGGTTCGAGGAGAATTGTCAATATTACTAATTTTGCCTGACTTGCTCAAAACGGATTTTTTTTATATGAAACCTCAAATCGATGTAGGGGAATGCTACTGTTTTAGGAGGCAAGACAAATAAGAGAAAAATTGTTCAAACTGATCGATAGTTTTCCTCCTACTCGCTTAAACCGGACTCCAGCATCCACTGGGGATCAAAGTTGCCCCCTGAAACTGTTGAATAGATTGAATTGTCATCAGATAAGCCCAAACTTGCTTGAGGGGTTGATGGTCTAAAGTATAGGTTTGAATCTGTTGGCGCTGATATTGATTTTGTTCTGGGGGACGTTGGGGATGATAATCTTCGAGCCGATCGAGGGCTTGTAAAATTGAAGGGTTGGGAAAAGATAAGATCGCTCCCTGAACCACTCCTTCTCCCGTTATCATCGCGGGATAGCCCATTGGCAACTGGAATAATTGACCGTAAGCGATCGCGCAATGAGTCTGAATAACGTATTGTTGACAATAGCGCTGATAGTTATATTCTCCGGGCTTGAGGGTTCCGTAAACAAAAACTTCAGTTCGATTCATCTTGATGACCAGCAGCTCGATTGCATATATCTTTGTTAACATTAAGTTATTAAGATAAAATCTGTTCATTTCAGTTGTTAACCTTCAAGCTTAGTTCATGGTCGCCATTAGCAGTTTGGATATATCCCTGTATCAACTCCCCTTGAGTGCATTTATACCTGCCCTCGATAGTTTGTTTTCGACTCAAGGCATAATGGTGATGCTTCTTGCTGCCTATGCCGGTGCGATGTGGATGTTTCTCACCAGCGCCCCGAAAGTCTATACCGTCATGGTGAGCGATTTGGGTCGTGCTAGACAGTTTTATGAAGGAGTCCTCGATCTGCCTGTGGCTGATGTGCCGTTGCATTACTATTACAACTACGAACAGACCCTAGGGGCGACGGGGATCGATCCGTTGTATATGTCTACAACCAGTCTGTCAACTGCCGGCCCACAAGATCCAGCAGGTACAGATGGATTATGGTATCAACTGATGAAGAATGCTCAATTGCATATTATCAGTGGAGCCAGCTACGGTTCAAGAAATCGACACCGTCATGTTTGTTTTGATCATGACTGCCTAGAACAAATTTTAATGCGGGTGCAATTACGAGGGATTAAGTTTAAAATCCGCAGTGAAAAACCCTTAAATTTTTTAGTCAAAGACTTTGAAGGCAAAGTGATTGAGATGGTTGAAGTGAAAAACTAGCATTAGCCTCATCGAATTGGTAAAATTGCCCTTTCTTCTGCTATAATAAAAAGGTTGTCTAAAATTCACACATTCAGGATTTCGGGTGTCTCAACCGCAAGCGCACACAGAGATACAAGCCTGAATGGAGGATAAACCCGAAACAGGAGAAGAATAAATTATGGCAGTTATTAGCCTGCAAGAAATGCTGGAGTCCGGCGTTCACTTTGGTCATCAGACCCGTCGCTGGAATCCTCGGATGTCTCAGTATATTTTTACAGAGCGTAACGGGGTTCATATTATTGACCTGGTGCAAACCGCTCAACTGATGGAATCGGCTTATGACTACATCAGAACCTCATCAGAGCAAGGTAAAAAGTTTTTGTTTGTCGGGACTAAGCGTCAGGCAGCGGGTATTGTGGCCCAAGAAGCCCAGCGGGCAGGAGCTTATTTCGTTAACCAACGGTGGTTGGGAGGAATGCTGACCAACTGGACGACGATTAAAACTCGGGTAGAGCGCCTAAAAGAACTGGAATACCGCGAAGAAAGTGGTCAGTTAGATTATTTACCGAAGAAAGAAGCTTCTGTTCTTCGTCGAGAATTAAGTAAATTACAAAAGTACCTCGGCGGGATTAAGTTAATGCGTCGTATTCCCGATGCTGTGATTATTGTAGACCAGCGTCGAGAGTATAACGCAGTCACAGAATGCCGTAAGTTAGGTCTGCCGATTATCGCTCTGCTTGATACGAACTGTGATCCAGATTTAGCTGATATTCATATTCCGGCCAATGATGATGCGATTCGTGCGATTAAACTGATTGTGGGTAAACTGGCTGATGCGATTTATGAAGGTCGTCACGGTGAACTTGAAGGCGAATCAATGGTAGATTATGAAGCTTATGAAGGCGCAGAAGAGGACTACGAGGAATACGAAGAAGAGGAGATAGAACAACAACCACAAGCCCAAGCCGACACTCAAGCCGAAGAAGTTGACACTCAAGCCGAAGAAGCCGACACTCAAGCCGAAGAAGTTGACACTCAAGCCGAAGAGACAGGAGAAAGTTGAAGTGATTGATGATGAGAAGTAAGTAGAGATGTTACATGTAACGTCTGTAATTGAGTAAAGAGTAAAGAGTAAAGAGTAAAGAGTAAAGAGTAAAGAGTATCAATCTCTGTAGCATCTTACATAGCCCTGCCTGTGGTAAACTTGTCCTCCATTAGGACTTTGATTGCTACAAATCTTTACTCATACTGCTCATCACTCATTGCTGATTACTTCTCTGTGTGGTCTGTTGAGATTGACCAGCTGATCTTTCGGTGGGGGGAGACCCGCTCCATAAGATATGTTGGAGCCGAGAGGAAAGCACGGTTAGGATCTGTGATAAAATTAAATGGATTCAGACAGCCTAACGAGCGAAGTCCAGTGACACTGGCGGCGCAGGCAAATTGGTAGATCGCGAAAAGAGGATAGGGCAAAGAGCAGTTTAACCCTTGAATCGACAAAACATGTAAAGATTTCTCCTGGCGCGAGATTTCTACATATCTTTAACCGCAGGGCTTGCGGAGATAGTCTGCTATTGCGAACGTAAGACCATAAAACTCAACTGAGAGTGGAGGCAGTTGCTGAGAAGCAGAAACCCAAATAGTAATGTTTGGGAATTCCAGGCCATAAAGAATGTTGGCATTGAGAGGATGTCAATTGTTAGTATTCATTAACGGATGTCTTGTAATAATTAATAAAGTTTCACAGAAGGACTTGAAGAAAACATGGCCGAAATATCAGCAAAATTAGTCAAACAACTGCGTGACCAAACAGGCGCAGGTATGATGAAGTGTAAAGAAGCCCTCAAAGAAAATGACGGTGATCTTGAAAAATCAGTGGAGTGGTTGCGACAAAAAGGTATTACTTCGGCAGGCAAAAAAGAAGGCCGGGTTGCAGCAGAAGGACTCGTGGGTAGCTATATTCACACTGGGGGCCGCGTCGGTGTGTTAGTTGAAATCAACTGTGAAACTGACTTTGTCGCCCGTCGGGAAGAATTTCAAACCTTAGTCCGTAATATCGCAATGCAAATTGCAGCTTGTCCTAATGTCGAATATGTCAGCGTCAATGATATCCCGGCTGATATGGTACAAAAGGAAAAAGAGATTGAAATGAATCGGGATGATTTGGGCAATAAGCCAGATAACATCAAAGAAAAAATTGTTCAAGGACGAATTGACAAACGTCTCAAAGAGCTTTCTTTACTAGACCAACCTTATATTCGGGATCAAAATATCTCCGTTGAGGAGTTAGTAAAACAAACTATTGCTCAAATCGGAGAAAATATTGTTGTCCGTCGTTTTTCTCGATTTATTCTGGGTGAAGGAATTGAGAAAGAAGAGACTAATTTTGCAGACGAAGTGGCTGCTCAAACAGGTGGTAAAGCTTAAGGTGAGTATAGATAATGATATGCGCCCCGATTGAAAGTCTTTTAACACTTCTTTCGGGGTTTTTTATGATTTTGACACATTTGTTGAGGAATTAAATGGCAGGATCAATTCAGCAAACACAACAAGAGTTAGCAGCATTAGAAACTGCTGTCACTACACTTGCCTCTGAGTTTGAAAAAGTCTATCACAGCTATCTCACAGCTTTAGGTGAAGCCGTTTATAAACAGCTCATACTCGCCTGTTATCACTTATGTACTCATGGTTACCCGGAATCATTTCTGCAGTTATCTTTCTCGCAGCGGCAGAATTTTCAGCAGAATTTACAACAGTTATCAACCAAAGCTCAGACAGAATTATTACAGCTTGTCAATTCACAACAGCCATTGCCTGAATCTGATGACTTGCCTGAATTCACCTCTGATGATGAGTCTCAAACTGAGGAAGTAGAGCAAGTTATAGGAGAAATTGAGCAAGCTGAAGAGGCTGAACAGTCTAAGATTTTAAACCGTCTGCAACTATTGTTACAACCGAATCATCCACAAACGCCCCCAGAACAGTTAGCAGAGTGGCAAGAACAGATAGAATCTGCGATTAGCCGTCAATTGAGCCAACTCTCGAGAGAGACTAACTTTCTAATTCAAGAATATAATATTTTTGCTCCTAAATTACCCGAAGCTATTTTAGAGGTGGCTTCTCAAGCCGATACCTCAGCAGAAGCGGTTGCAGGGCCGCCTAATTTGTTGAATATTATGATTGAAACCGAAGATGCTGATGAGCCACAAAGCGCGTCTATTACTCGGTTAATGACCGTTCATTTACGACTGTCTGAAATTGAATTTGCTGATGCAGCTTCAATGGCACAACGACATCAAATTCGTCATCTTTCCGGTCAACTCAGTCAGCTTAAACATGATTATCATAAAAAACAACGGGAAAAAGCAGTCTTAGAAGCAGAGGCGGCTTGGCGAGCCAGTTGGTTTGACCCAGATTAATTATAGTCTGTTTTAAGTATTATTCTTAATTGCTCAAACAATACTTGAAAAACCCAGTTGTAAATTCTATTATTGCTTTATCTTTATCACTAAATTTGTTAAATAAATGATAATATTAGTGATTATTTTGTTGTGTTTCTCCGTAATTTTACGGGTGACACTCACAGATAGGTTGTGTTGAGATAGAAATATAAAGCTGAGTTAATTATTAAATATTGTCATAATGTTATTTAGATGATTGCTTCAATCTTAGTCAACTATTTTGTTTTCATCTAGCTAAAACCTATAAAGTCTTAATGATTTAAGCGTTTTCAGGCAATTTATCAAGTTTTAATTATTAGTAAAAAAATGAAAAAGATTGGTCTACTCCTAAAAAATATCTTCAATTTAGCAATAGTATCGAACTGATGTAGAATTGCAAAGTACTAAAATAAGCTAAGCAAAAACTATTATATTTTCTACTTTATTCTGTCCGCGAGGACTCATTTATCGATCCATTCTTACGATGATAAATTATGGAACAACAACTGACTCTAAATCCTAAAACTCAACTCGTTACAGTTAACCATCCAACTCCTACCCCTTCGGTTCTTTGGGACAAGGCGGTTCAACAAGCGGTGATTATTGATTCCCCAGGGCCAACAATCGCTTCTCGTGCCTATGCTATGGTTCATACTGCCATGTTTGATGCTTGGGCTTCTTATGACCCAGTCGCAACCCTTACACAATTCGGAGACAGTTTACAACAGCCGTTATCTGAAAATACAACCGCTAACAAAACGGAGGCGATGAGTTTCTCAGCTTATCGAGTGTTGTCTGAGTTATTTCCAGAACAAATTGAGACTTTCGATCGGTTGATGGCAGAGTTGGGTTACGATCCCAATAATACCACCACCGACACCACCACAGCAGCCGGAATTGGTAATATTACAGCCGCAGCGTTGTTAGAATTTCGCCTCGAAGATGGATCAAACAAACTGGGTCATCATCCCAACTCAGACGCTACAGCAATATCTGATATGAGCGGATATCAACCATTTAATCCGGTTGGTGATCCCATTAATCTAGAACGTTGGACACCCGAAAACGTTCCCATTGATGCAGCCCCCGGAGAAACTCAACAAGTCCAATCTTTCTTAAGCGCCCATTGGGGTGATGTCATTCCCTTTGCCCTGGACTCGGGGGATCAATTTCGTCCTCAACCCCCCGAACCGTTTCTCTTAGTTGAAGCAGAATATAACCTCGATGCAGGCACAATAACCCTCGAAAATGGCGCTGTGGTTGAGATTAGCCCAGATTTAGTGGGAACCGTGATTAACCCAGAGTTTATCGCCCAGGCAGACCGTGTCGTCACTGCTAGTGCAGATCTCACCGATGAACAAAAGTTAATTGCTGAATTTTGGGAAGATGGCGGTGGTACTTCCTTCCCTCCCGGCACTTGGATGACTTTCGGACAATTTGTTTCTGCCAGAGATAATCATAGTTTAGACCAAGACGCTCAACAATTTTTTGCGTTAGGAAATGCCGTATTTGACGCGAGTATTGCCACCTGGGAATCGAAAACAGCTTATGATTATACTCGTCCAATTCGACTGATTCGTGAATTAGGAGAATTAGGGTTAATTGGAGAATTCAATCCAGAATTAGGCGGTTATGCGATAGATGCTTGGGTTCCCGGCGTTGGAACACAAACCATTTTAGCAACAGAGTTTCTCACTTATCAAACCCCCGGCAGCGATCCCTCTCCTCCTTTTGCGGAATATACTTCCGGACATAGTGCATTTTCAGCCGCAGGTGCAGAAATCCTCAGACAATTTACCGGAAGTGATATATTTGGGGCGGATGTCACCTTTGCAACGGGTGAATCTCGATTTGAACCGGGTACTACGCCGCAACAAACCACAATATTAGCATGGGATACATTTAGCGAAGCAGCAGACGAGGCGGGGATTTCACGGATTTACGGCGGGATTCATTTTGATGATGGCGACCTTAATGGCCGAATTTTGGGTCAGCAAGTGGGTCAGGTGGTTTGGCAAAAGAGTCAAGATTTAATTACACCGGGTTTAAACCTCGAAGGCAGTAATAATAATGATGATTTGATGGGAAGTCCGGATAATGATCGCATTTATGGTTATCAAGGTAATGATACGTTATATGGCAATACTGGAAATGATCTGATTTATGGCAGTCAAGGGGATGATATTCTGTTGGGTCATGGTGGAATAGATGTTTTACTGGGAGATCAGGGGGATGATGATCTTTATGGCGGTGTTGGGGATGATAGCTTGAATGGGGGAATGGGTGATGATACCCTGTATGGCGACCAAGGTAACGATAATCTCACAGGCGGTGTAGGTGGCGATCGCTTTATTCTAATGAGTAATAATGGGACAGATACAATTACCGATTTTGAGTCGGGACAAGATTTAATGGTATTGGAAAATGGGTTAACATTTGAGGCATTAAATATTACTCAACAAGCGGAAGGAACTGCGATTGAGTTAGGTGAAAATATTTTAGTGATTCTTTCGGGTATAGATGCGAGTTTAATTACAGTAGATGATTTTATTGCAGTCGTTTAGAGTTATAATTAACGCTTTTTATTATCAAAAATGGGAATATATAATTATTCATTTTATTAATATAAACTATAAACAATAATGAATTATAGTTTGAGTAAATCAAAAAAATAGTGATGTTAAATTATTAAATCTGTTTGTTCTAATATGGGCTTATATTTTATAGCACTACGCTCTATATTTAGGACATTTCTAATTTATCAAACGCTTTTACAGTAGAGACGTTATATATAATATCTCTAAAAATTGCCAATTGCCTACTTGCCTGCGCGTAGCGCTATATTGTGAATATTGAGCTAATCGATAATATTATAAACTTCAATAATTGAGCATCTGGATTGATAATTTATTTCTGCCTAAATATGATAAAATTCTTGATATAATCGCGAGCAATATAGAGATAACCTGCAAAAAAAAGCGAATGGGTGTAGAATTATGATTATGGAACAAGCGGCTATCAAAACCAAATGCAATCATGCTTAGGATGGTAGGATAATTAATGACATTTGTTATTAATAGGAAATGAACGGACTGAACCCGCTTTAAACTAAGCATTTCTCGACTATACTCGATGGGATTAACAATTGAAAAAGTGGCTGCGGCACTCAATTTAACTGTGGAAGAAGTCGAACAAAATTCCCCATGAGTTTAATATTTTAAATATGATGTTACCCGTTAATCAAGCTGAATCAATTATTCTTAATTTAGTTCAACCTTTCACCGCTCAAGACATAGAATGGGTGGAATTATCTGCGGCTATGGGGCGTATTTTAGCAGAATCTATTAGTAGTAAACTGGACTTTCCCCATTGGGATAATTCCGCGATGGATGGTTATGCTGTGCGTCATCAAGATATTCAAAATTGTCATCCCAAAAACCCTAAAACATTAGAAATTGTTGAAGAAATTCCGGCTGGATATCAACCCCAAAAAACGATACAATCTGGGCAAGCAGCACGAATTTTTACAGGGGCTTGTCTTCCGGCAGGTGCTGATACGATTATTATGCAAGAAGATACCCAACGTCAGGGAAATTCTGTACAGATTTTAGCTGCTGCAAAACCACAAGCTTTTGTTCGTCATCAAGGCAGCTTTTATCAAGCGGGATCTGTTTTATTAACACCAGGAATTGTATTAAAGGCAGCAGAAATAGCGGTGTTAGCTGCGGCGCAATGTTGTCATGTTCCAGTTTATCGTCGTGTTAAAGTGGCGATTTTTTCGACGGGAAACGAATTAGTTAAACCCAACCAACCGTTGCAACCGGGACAAATAGTAGACTCAAATCATTATGCATTAATGGCTTGGGTGCAGTCAATGAATATGGAACCGATTTCATTAGGAATTGTTCCCGATCAACCAGAAATATTAAAAAATACAATAAATCAAGCGATTGAAACAGCCGATATTGTTCTCTCAACCGGGGGCGTTTCTGTGGGGGATTATGATTATATTGAACAGATTTTAAACGATTTAGGCGGCGATATTCAAGTCAGTTCCGTTGCCATTAAACCGGGCAAACCCTTAACCGTGGCTAAATTTGCGAGTTGTATTTATTTTGGCTTACCTGGAAACCCGGTTTCTGCATTAGTAACGTGTTGGCGGTTTGTCCAACCTGCGATTAAAAAACAAGCCGGATTATTGCCTCAATTCTATCAGCCAAAATTTGTAAAAGCGCGACTGCGACAAGATTTACATTCAGGAGGAAAACGGGAAACTTATTGCTGGGGACAGCTTCACTGGGTGGAGGATGGATATGAATTTGAGTCGGCTTCGGGTCGTCAGAATTCTGCTAACTTGATTAATTTAGCGCAAACCACCGCGTTAGGGATTATTCCGGTGAATCAAACCTTGATTTCTCAAGGAGAATGGGTGCAGGTTTTATTAATTGATTAGAAGAGACATAATACAGAAACAGTTTTTTGTCAAGTTGATGCCAATCCATCTGATAATCGATAATCTAGATATGATAGGACTGAGATCACAATATTAAGCATTCATTACTCACCCGATCGCAATGAGAAGGATTACCTAAAATCACGAAATGTATTACCTACAACATATTGTGAACGTCACCGACTCATCATCCTCATATCACCGCAGCATTACGGAAAACCTGAGAATATAACAATTACTGAAACTTAAACAGCTATATCAGACTGAATTAACGACGGGTGCAACTTTACTTAAATTCAGTATTTTCTCAGTTTAAATTCAAACTTGATAGGAAACTATGTCAAATCTTTTCAACGGATTTTGTTTACTTACCACTCAAAATGATACCTTTACCATTACTTCAGACTTACTGACGACTGCACCCAATGGTATTTTGGCTTTAGAGGGTGATGATCTCGTCGTTGGATCGTCTGGAAATGACACGATTAACGGCAACCAAGGCAATGATACACTACAAGGGGAAAGCGGCGCAGACCGAATGTTTGGCGGACAGGATTTAGATTTTCTCTCCGGTGGCGCAGGAATTGATACCATCAACGGCAATAAAGGTAACGATATTCTGTTTGGTGGGGACGGAGATGATGTGTTACGGGGGGGTCAAGGTATCGATGGCTTGACTGGAGAAGCCGGAAATGATTCTCTATTTGGGGATAAGGGATCAGACTTTCTCGCGGGAGGCGCAGGTGAGGATTTATTTGTGCTCTCAGTTGCCGATGAATCAACAGAATTTGATGCTATTCTAGATTTTAACGTTAGTGAAATAGACCAGCTTGGATTACCGCCTAATTTAACAGAAGCCGACTTACTCCTGCAACCGGTGAGTTTACCGATTGATCAGGCTTTGTTAACTGATGTTCTCAGTTTAGCCGAAACTCAGGGATTGACGATTACTCCTGTATTAGCGGGTTTAGTCACACCTGCGGTGATTCGACAAATTGTTAGAGAAAATACAGGGGTTGATATTGATCCTGATGGTGATAATATCCTGACTGGAACCTCTATCACTGTAGCATCAACCAATCAAACAATTGCACAAGTGATTAATGCCGTACCAACAGAAATAAGCGGATCATTCATCACTTTATCTGAAGAACAACTCTCTATCGGATAAGTTTCTCTACCCATTTTAAATCATTTGCAGAGGTATTTTTATCTTCTATGAAGATCTCTGACTGATTCTTCATGCCGACTATTTTGTTAATGTGTTTGAGTTAATCAATCCTAACTAGCGAGTCTTTTTCAAATCTCTCGCTTCTTTGCACTGCTACGCAATAGAAAACTGAGAGAAAGTTAAAGGATTTTACTAACTATTTTAGCACCACAGACTATTCACTTCTTGGATAATAATTGATGAAAATATACTGCTATACTACTCATTTCATTTTATCATTTTTCTTTGTTTATTTCAACTACTCTCAATCTGCCATTTCCCAAACCCTTCCTCAACCTATTATTCCAGACTCTCCGCCACTGGATGAACCTGAACTGTTACCCCCGCCTGAAGAATTATTACAGCCTTTACCTGCACCACAAACCCCGGAAGAATCAATATTAGAAATTCCGGGAACAATTATAGTCACTGAATTTAACTTTGTGGGTAGTACTGTATTTACAAATCAACAATTACAAACGATTATCCAAGATTATCTCAATCGTCCGATTTCATTTACAGAGTTACTCGAAGCACAACAAAAAATTACTCAATTTTATCAAGATCAAGGTTATATTACTTCCGGTGCCATCCTTCCGCCTCAAACGTTAGATGCAGGCAGAATTACGATTGAAATCATTGAAGGAACAGTTGAAGAAATTCAAATCAGCGGACTAGAAAGATTACATTCCGGTTATATTCGCAGTCGAATAGAACGAGGAATAAAAGCACCATTAAATCAAAACAAGCTATTAGAAACGCTACAACTTCTGCAGCTTAATCCATTAATTAAGCGCCTATCTGTAGAGTTATCAGCAGGGTCTCAAATTGGACAAAGTCAACTAATCATTCAACTCGAAGAAGCCGATGCAATGTCAGCAAAACTCGCTATAGATAATCAACGTTCTCCTAGTGTTGGTAGTACTCGTCTCCTGTCAGAAATCACTCATAATAATTTAACCGGGTTAGGCGATCGCCTGAATGTATCCTATTACAATACAGAAGGTAGCAATACCCTTAATAATTTTAGTTATACTTTACCGATTAATTCCAATAATGCGACTATTTCTTTAACTCATCGGCGCACAGAAAGTCATATCATTGAAGCGCCTTTCAATGAATTAGATATTGACTCCAACTCTCAAACTTATCAATTATCCTATCGTCAACCCTTATATTTAACGCCCAATACTGAATTTGCGATTGGAATAACAGCCGCTATTCAAGATACAGAAACCCTACTCGAAAATGAGCCATTTCCTTTATCTTTAGGTGCAAATGATCAAGGTAAAATTCGGACTTCAGTTATTCGTTTGTTTCAAGATTATAGCACTCGTTCGGCACAAACTGCCTTAGCAATTCGCTCACAATTTTCTTTTGGTACAGAACTTTTCAATGCAACAATTAATAATAACTTACCGGATAGTCGTTTTATTGCTTGGCGAGGACAAATTCAATATTTACGCTTATTAGCACCTAATTTTATCTGGTTATTGCGTTCAGATTTACAATTAGCCAATCAATCTTTACTCCCTCAAGAACAGTTTAGTTTAGGGGGTGCATCAACTATTCGTGGCTATCGTCAAGATACATTATTAGGTGATAATGGTGTATTTTTATCCACTGAATTACGAGTACCAATATTCACTATTTCAGACTGGAATATGGTTGTACAACTTACTCCTTTTATTGATGGGGGAACTGTATGGAATCAAGAAAAAATGGAGGATATAGACTTAGATTATAATACTATTTTTTCAACTGGCTTAGGATTAAGATTACAAATACAAGACAATTTAAATGCTCAGATTGAATGGGGAATTCCATTAATTAAACTTGAAACAGAAGGAGAATCTTTACAAGAGAATGGCGTTCATTTTTTAATTCAATATCAAGTTAATTTTTAAATAAAATGAAAAAAATACTAGTTTTATTGGGATTTTTAATCATTATACTACCGAAGTTATTTTCATTTGAAGCTTTAGCCACTGTAAATAACAATTTAATAGTACAAAAAATAGTTGTTGATTGTCACAGTTTAGAAGACTGTCAAAGTTTAGAAAATCAAGCGCAACAGCTTTATCAGCAAGGTGAGTTTAATCGAAGCTTATTACTTTTAGAAGAAATCTCACAAATATACAAAGAAAAGAATAATAAAATTGGCAGAATTAGAGTATTTAGAAATCAGGCTTTAATTTATGTAAAACAACAAGAATTTGCTAAAGCCAAAACTGTGATTTTATCTAGTTTAGAATTATTTGAAGAATATAAAAATACTGCAAAATATCAACAGCTTTATGCTTCTGTATTAGATATTCAAGCGCAAATACAATTGTTAACAAGTCAACCGGAATTAGCACTTTCAACCTGGAAACAATCCGCTAAAATTTATCAGGATATTGGCAAAACGACAGAATGGACTCGTACTCAAGTCAATCAAGCACAAGCTTTGCTAGCTTTAGGATTATATTCACAAGCCTTAGATATTTTAACTGAAACTGAAAAGCAATTAATACTACAACCTGATAATTTAATTAAAGCAAAATCTTTACAGAGTTTAGGAGATGTATTAAGAGAATTAGGTAATTTAGATTTATCTATAGGTGTTTTAAATCAAAGTTTAGTGATTGCAAGAGATTTAGAATATTCTGAACAGATAGGGATAACACTAATTAGTTTAGCGCAAACTTATACCTCGCAAAATCAATTAGAATTAGCCGATAAATTGTATCAAGAAGTGATTGAAAGCCCTGTAAATCCGAGTAGAAAAATAGAAGCGACTCTCAATCAAATAGATTTACTAATTCAACAAAATCGAATAACAGAATCTATGCAATTAGTAATTAAAGTTGAAAAATTACTCACTAAAATTTCAGCTTCAAAAGTCCTCGCTTATGCTCAAATTAATTTAGCAAATCATTTAATACAGCTTCGACAAAAAGATAATTCATTACTCTCTTTATCTCGAATTTCTCAACACTTAACGACAGCAATTAAAACAGCACAGTCATTACAAGATAAACGTTCAGAAGCTTATGGAATGGGTCTTCTGGGGAAATTATATCAGCAAAATCAACAATTAGAAGAAGCACAACGCCTAACTAGATCGGCATTACAAATAACCCAGGCAATTAATGCTTATGATATTGCCTATCAATGGCAATGGCAACTCGGACAAATTTTAAAGGCACAAAACCAACCTAAACTAGCAATTAAAGCCTATACACAAGCTTGGAAAAATCTTCAATCTCTTAGAAGTGATTTGGTCGCAATTAACTCAGAAATTCAGTTTAATTTCCGGGAAAAAGTCGAACCTGTTTATCGTGAATTAGTCGATTTGTTGCTATCGTCTAATCCGACTCAAGATGAATTAAAACAAGCCAGAGATGTGATTGAGTCATTACAACTAGCGGAATTAGATAACTTTTTTAGAAATGCTTGTTTAGATGCAAAACCGATTAATATCGATGCAGTTGATCCGGCTGCTGCTATCTTTTATACAATTAGCTTAAAAGACCGCTTAGAATTAATTGTAACTTTACCCAATCAACCGCTAGTTCATTATACTGCTGCTATTTCTCGTGTAGAATTAGAGACAATAATTGCTCAAATGAAAGAAGCTATTTTAATTCCAAGAGAACGAATTTTTATTGAGAATTTTCTAGAACCTTCTCAGCAACTCTATCAATATTTTATTCAGCCTTTTGAACAAGTTTTAACAACGAGTAATATCCGTAACTTAGTATTTATTTTAGATAGTGGATTGCGCCAGATTTCTCTAGCGAGTTTATACGATGGTCAACAGTATTTAATTGAGAAATATAATATTGCGATCGCTCCCGGTTTACAATTAATTAATCCTCAACCGATTACTCAAAAACAACTGAATGTATTAGCAGGAGGGTTAACTGTCCCCCGACAAGGGTTTGCTGCTTTACCGAATGTAGAATTAGAATTACAACAAATTAAAACCCAAACTAAAAGTAAAATTTTACTAAATGATCGCTTTACTGAACCTCAGTTTAATCGAGAAGTCAATCAACTTCCTTTTTCTATTGTTCATCTAGCAACTCATGGCAACTTTAGTTCTCAACTCAAAGATACATTTATTCTGACTTGGAATGAAAAAATTAATATCGAAGAGTTACGAAATTTATTACAAACAGATGCTAAACAACTCAATCCCATTGAATTACTCGTATTAAGCGCTTGTCAAACGGCAACAGGAGATGAGCGGGCGGGTTTAGGCTTAGCAGGGGTTGCGGTGCGTTCAGGGGCGCGTAGTACGCTAGCAAGTTTATGGTCCGTTGACGATCAATCGACCGCTTTATTAATGAGTTATTTTTATCAAGAACTGAGTCAATCTAAACAAATAAAAGCAGAAGCATTAAGACAGGCACAACTTAAAGTATTACAGCAAGAAGAATTTGCTCATCCGTTTTTTTGGGCGGCGTTTGTTTTAGTGGGAAATTGGCTTTAATTAATTAAATTTTGATCGAGGTTGATCGCAATGCCAGATTAATGAGAAAATTATCACAACAGTATTCTCCATCACGGGCGACCATTTATGACAAGATAGAAAATAGAAAAATGTTGTAATGTTATTTTATAAGTTTATGTCTACATCTAATACTCCGCTGAATCTTCCCTTCCAACGTTTGCGTCAGCTACGAACAGGGTTACTACACTTACATAAAGCATTACTCGAGTCCGAAAAACAAGTGTATGAACAATCTCACGGACAAATTTCTTCAAAAGGAGAGTTTTTCCGGCTAGTGATCGGTGATGATTGGTTTAGTTGGTTACGAGATTTTTCTCAGTTTATTATTCAGATTGATATTGCTCTTGATGAGAAAGAACCTGCTACCCTGGATACAGCGAATAAATTGCTTTCAGAAGCCAAAAAGTTACTGAGTCCAGCCGAACAAGGTACCCCTCAGCAACAACGATATTACCAAGCGATTCAGCGAGATCCAAATATTGCGCTGATGCACGCTGAACTGTCGCAGTTACTGACAACAAAATCTTAGACTTAGACATCTTCACGATATAGGGATTGTAGCAAATTCTCTAATTTTTCTTCCGAGCAGCAATCAATTAGCATCTCAAATGCATCTAAAAGTTTAGCTGCACTTTCCCCCAGGGTGGGACTCATTCCCCACACATCCTGTACCCATTCCTGGGGCGGATCATCGGCAAAAATTAACCGTTCTAAAAGTTGCTTGGCTTCATTTCTGTTAATAGACATACTAAAGATATAGATGATGCAGAACACTTCTCAGGGTATCACTGACTCGGCAAGACTGTACCCAATTGAGTTAAGTTGAGAACATACCCCCCAGTCACCAAATAAACTGTATCGGCAATTGACCCCACACGCCGCGTCAGGCTGCCTAAACGATCTCGAAAGGTTCTACCCATCGGATAAGCGGGAACCACGCCCCATCCGGTTTCCTCTGCAACTATGATCACATCTGCAGTTGTCTGAGTCAGAGTGGTGAGTAACAGGGTGAGTGTATCTTTCCAGGCTATTTCATCTTGTTCTAATATATTCGCCAACCAAGTCCCCAAGGAATCGATTAAAATACAGTAATTCGGTTGTTGATAAGTTAACAGAATTTTAGATAACGCGACGGGTTCAGATACCGTTACCCACTCAGCCGGACGACGTTGTTGATGTTGTTGGATACGGGTAACCCATTCTTGATCGCTGCGATCAATAGAGGCAGTCGCAACATAAATGACAGACTTTTCTGATTGAGATGCCAGGGTTTCTGCCCATTCACTTTTCCCTGAACGAGACGGGCCAGTCACTAAAATTGTAGAGGGGTTACTCGTCATTTATCAAAGTATTATAACCTTAATATGCGCCTGTTTTATTAAACACCACTTGAACCGTTCTGATTAAAAGCTGAAAATCTAACAACAGTGACCAGTTATTAATGTACATCAAATCCAGGCGAAAGGCATTTTCAAAATCAACAATATCTGAACGACCCGAGACTTGCCATAGCCCTGTAATTCCGGGTAACACATTTTGACGGGAAAAATGATGCGGGGCGAAGCCTTCTACATCTCTTAAGGGTAAAGGGCGGGGACCGACTAAACTCATTTGGCCGACTAAAACATTAATGAGTTGGGGTAATTCATCTAAACTGTATTGACGTAAAAACTTACCCACTTTAGTAATACGTGGATCGTCTTTCATCTTAAATAAAACGCCCCCTTGAATTTCATTTTTGGCTTCGAGTTCTTTGATTAACTTATCAGCATTCGTTACCATGGTTCGGAATTTCCAAACTTTAATATGTCGCCCTTTCAAACCCAAACGAGTTTGGCGGAAAAAGATAGGCCCTGGAGAATCTAGCTTAATACAAACTGCAATAGTGAATAAAATAGGACTGGCAAGAATTAAAAATAGAGCGGCAATGGTCAAATCAAATGCTCGTTTTAGCCAATAATCTGTTCCGACAATTCCTGGGGTAACAAATTGAATCGTTGGCATTCTACCAATCATCTCAATTTGGGGTGCTTGATAGGGAAGTTCTAGCCCAATGGGCAATACTCTCAGATGAATTCCAGCCCTTTTTAAAGTCCAATAAAAAGCGGTTGGGTTTTTAATCGATTGCCAAGAACAAACAAAAACTTCTTCTACTTCTTCTTTCTGGATTTGCTCTAAGATTTGTAACCAACAAGCCTGACTAGTTGGATTAGATAAATCCACTTGACCTGCTATTTGAAATTCACGATTACTAATTAACTTTAAGGCAATTTGTGCGACTAATGTATCTCGAGGAATACCCACTAAAAAAATCTTGCGGCTTAATATTCCTTGGTTGCGTAATGTGAGGACGAATAACTCTGCAATTAAGCGACCCGCTAATACCAGAATTAATGTCAGTAACCATGCCAAAAGAAACATTGATCTCGACAGAAACACACCAGGATCGTATAAAAAGAAGATCAGGATTAGGAAAATCTGCCCTAAACTAATACAACCAATCAGCCGCATAAAACGACGGCGACTATCTCGGCGACTGTATAAGCCCGCAGAGAACATAAGCCCGAGATTAACGACTAAAATCAGTAATAAAAAACCCGGTCTTTGGGGGGAAGATTTGATTAAATCAAAGGAGGGAACAACCTCTAACCAGCTAACTTGGAGAACAATATATTTAGCGAGTATCCATCCAGAAGAAATTAAGAATCCATCGAGTAATACAAGGAGAATTGTCCGAACTAAAGCAATAATCTGGCCTTTATCTAAATTGACTAATTCTTCAGGAGCGCGTTGGTCATGGCGATGATAATGATCTGAAACGGGTTGCTTTTCAGAAAATTGATTATTGGAACTGTGATTTTTACCAATCATAATAGTAGAAAATTTTACTTAGTAAAAAATGAGAATCATTAATTTAAGCAAACTTCAAAATTGATACAGTTTTAAATACTGTTTAATTTGTCAAACTAAAACCATCATTATTTAGTCTATCTATAACTAAGTTATAGGGTGATGATATGTTAAGTTTAACCTTGGTTTTATCAAGTGTCAAACCTGCGTAATATCCCGTACAAGCAGTGTTATTTTTAATCTAAATTAATTACGAGTTTTCCCTAATATCTATTTGAGATTTGTTAGGATTGATGGCAAAACTTCGATGGACAAAGCGATGGATATGAAGTCGGATTAACTCTATTATAGATTATATGATTTGATTAGTTGATTTGGGAATAGCCCCTAACCTCAGTTCTTGGGGGAGGCGGAATGAACTCTAAAAGAGGATATAAAAAACAACGAGATTAGATTTCTATTTAAAAAAGAGTAAAAAGGGAATATGGCTCTGGTGATGCTCAACCCAAATTCCCCACTATATGATTGCACAATCGATTACTGTTACTTTGTAAGTCCATGTTCGAGGGCATAGCGAACTAATTCTGTGCGGCTATTTGTTCCTGTTTTAGTAAATAAGCGACTGACGTATTTTTCCACATTCCGCACACTGGTCTCTAAGTTACGGGCAATTTCTTTGTTCATCAACCCCTGGGCGACTAAATCTAACACACTTTGCTCTCGAGGGGTGAGGTCAATTTTGATCGGCGGTGGAGTTTGAGTAATTCCTGTTTTACCTTTTAACATATTTTCAATCCGGGCAATTTGACCAGCCAACGCCGTAATATCCGGACTACCATCACCACTACTGGCTTGAATTGCGGCGCGACGTTCGAGTAAATTGCGAACAATAACCTCTAATTCTTCGGGGTCAAAGGGTTTAGAAATATAAGCATCACAACCGGCTTGATACCCCTGAATTCGGTCTGTTGTCATGCCTTTAGCGGTTAAAAAAATAACAGGTAAAGTCTTGAAGCGGGTATCTTCACGTAGTTGTTCGAGGAATTGATAACCATCGACTTCTGGCATCATGATATCACTAATCACTAAGTCGGGTAAATTTTGTTCTAATAACTCCCAACCTTGACGAGCGTTACTGGCAACATGGACCGTAAAGCCACTATCTTCGAGATAGAGTTGTACTGCTTCTCTGAGTCCCGGCTCATCATCGACAATCAATAAGCGAGCAGGAGTGACAGGTAGTTCTGCTGTTTCCGGGGTATTTCCGTCCATTTGACTTGACATAGATTCTAAATTTAAACTTTATATTTTATCTTCAATTTAGCGAACTTTTAATCTAAAATTAATCATTATATAGATCGGTTTTCCCAACCTCAGTAACACTTGACATTGTTTGGTAATTTTACCCGGATTGTTGGGAAGTCATAAGCGCCGTAAATCTTGAATTCGCATTAATAGAGGGCTAAAAAATTGCTCTAATTTTTGGCGGCAACTTTCCCTAATTCATCGACTCTTTTCAGGTTTCAAACTGCTTCAATGAGGAAAAAAATATAGTCTCTATTTTAGCAGGTCGAGAGTCAATCAATGTCTACTTGCAATAAACTACACCGATCATCAGTGTAGGATAAAAAATATTAAAATAGACAAAAAGTGCAACTGGAGTAGAAAAGATCATTGCTCCTGTAATACTTTTAAATTTAAGTATTGAGTTAATGTAAACGCATCGACTCCCAACTCAGTCCGTTCTTGAGCGGCTCTTATTCCCGCTTGAGCGTGCCACCATAAAGCAGATTGTACAGTATTGACGATCGACTGCTGAGTCAGGGATGCAGGAGCGAGTAAACCCCCCATCAACCCGGTCAATACATCTCCACTGCCTCCTCTGGCGAGTGCGGGAGTACTATGGGGATTAATTGTAACGGCATTAGAAGTACCGACACACACTCGGGCACCTTTTAACACCACCACAATACCACTGAGTTGAGCGGCTTTTTGGGTGGCTAAAATGCGATTCTCTAACTCAAGGGCGAGTTGAGGAAATAAACGCTTAAATTCTCCGGGATGAGGCGTAATGACAGTAGGGGCGTGGCGCTGGGATAAGGTGGCAATGGGTTTCATCTGAGCTAAAATATTTAACGCATCTGCATCTAAAACCAGAGGGCGGTCGCTATTCAAAACATCCTGTACGACGCTCAGCGCTTCTGTGGTTAAACCCGGCCCACAAGCAATGGCATCATATTGACTTAAATCGACCTCTTGGGGAAGCTCTCGAATAATCCCATCGTCATATTCTGGGCAACTGATAATTAAAGCCTCTGGTAGTTGCATACTCAGCAGTGGTTTAATCGATTTGGGCACAGCAATTGATAACATCCCCACACCACTAGCTCTTGCGCCTAATCCAGCTAAAATCGCTGCTCCGGTGTATCGTCTAGATCCGGCAATAAGTAAAAGATGACCTGTTTTATATTTATGGGCGAGGGGGTGACGGGGTAAGGGTAAAGAGCTGAGGGCTGTTTGTTTGGTAATGCGGCGAACGGTTGCACACTGACCCAATACTGCTTTAACATCGACCAAAGGAATATCAAAATCAATCAATTCTGTTTCACCCAGATATTCAAGCGCCTGGTCTTGTAGAAAAGCAAGTTTCCACAGTCCTAAACAAAATGTACGAGTTGCTCTGACTGCTATTCCCAGCACTTTGCCTGTATTGGTATGCAATCCAGAAGGTAAATCAATGCTAAAAACAGGCTGATTCCATTGATTGAGCTGATCAATTGCTGCGGCAACTGAACCCGAAATTTCTCGTTCTAAGCCAAATCCGAATAACCCATCAATCAAAGTATCACAATCCTTCAATAAACGAATATCATCAACAATCGGTATTCGTAGACTACTAATATACTGAGCGTGGGTTCCGGTTAAATCTTTGCGTCTGTTAAAGGGACAATAAATTTTAATTTTATATCCTTGAAACCATAACTCCCGTGCAATCACCAAAGCGTCGCCACCGTTATGACCTGGGCCAACTAATACTCCGACAGATTGAACCGAGTAGGATTGTTCTGCTTGCCAAATTTGTAAAATACGTTGGGTAATTTTTCCTGCAACTTTTTCCATTAAAGCTGCTACAGGCATTCCCGCTTTAAAGATGCGCTCTTCAATTGCTTGCATCTGTTCAGCAGTCACAATAAAACGATGAATTTGTTCTTGCCGAGCTTCGATCATGAGACATTTCGAGGGAATATTACAGATTATAGATTATAGAGAAGTAGGGAACAGATGATTCTTCTCATTAGAGTAACAGCTTTCCCCGTCTCAATCTGACTCATAATCCAATAAGTTCGACTCGATCAAATCCATCAACCTCTTCAAGAGACACTTTAACCTGTTCTTCCCTGGCGGTGGGCAATTCTTTACCCACGAAATCGGGATGAATCGGAAGCTGACGATGACCACGGTCGAGTAAAACAACTAGTAAAATCTTTTCTGGACGACCATATTCGTTGACGGCATTGAGAGCGGCACGAATACTACGCCCACTATAAATCACATCATCAACTAATACAACGATTTTCCCGGTTAAGTCACCCGGAATTTTAGTTTGGGCGGGGGTACGAGTTTTTACTTTATCTAAGTCGTCTCGATAGAAGGTAATATCAATGGCACCGATGGCAACTTCGACTTGTTCTAAGAGTTGAATTTGTTTGGCTAAAAGTTGAGCTAATGGAGCTCCTCGAGTGTAAATACCGAGCAAGACAATATTGGATAGATCGCCACACCTTTCAATGATCTGAGACGCTAATCGATTAATTGTACGTCGGAGTTCGTCGGCTGACAAGATTTCAACAATTTTGCTCATAGCTTAGTCAATTACAGTAGATCATTCTAAAGATAGAGGCGGTTGGGTGAAGAGAATTTTTATTCTTAATTAGGAGATAGCGTGAATGCTGCTATATCCGATCATAAATAATCCTATCCAGATTAAAAAACTCCAGCGAGTCAACCGCAGAGCGTGATTAATCGTCTCTGGGGTAATTTCATTGATAGAATCTCCCAGAATCGGCTTGTATTTGGTTATGCCTCGATACTGATTTTCCCCTCCTAATTGCACCCCTAAAGTAGCAGCATAGGCGCATTCACTCCAGCCGGCATTTGGACTGGGATCATAGATGGCATCGCGTTGACAAATTTGCCAAACGAATAGCGGTTTTCCGGAGAGTAAAGCAATCGTAATTACGGTTAATCTGCAGGGCAGCCAAGTGAGAATATCTTCTAATTTTGCGCTAAACCACCCCAGATGAGTGTAAGGATATTCTTGATAAGCGATCATTGAATCTAGTGTGCTTGCAGCCTTATAAGCCAGTGCTAGAGGTATACTTCCAAGTGGAATGAAAATTATACCGATTAAGGCATAAAATAAAGGAGCCATAACACCATCTGTTGCATTTTCAGTCACGGTTTCTAAGATAGCACGGAGAATTTCTGCAGTTGATAAATTTTCAGTATCACGACCGACGTAGTAACTCAGTTGTTGACGTGCTTGGATAATATCACCCTGCTGTAAGGGATGTAAAACCTCAACTGCTGCATCTCTCAAACTTCGGCCCGCAAAACAACTTGCCAGTAAGATACTTTCTAGAATAATTTGTCCAATTTGATCGAGATTATAGGGGGCTAGTTGAACCTTGACAATTTTAATTAGTAACCCACCCGCAAACCCGCTACAAAAAATTAGTCCAATTGTCAGTAATATTCCTGCTATCTTTTGACTGAGGGGATTTTTTATATGAGTCAATACTATCTGTGTATACACCTCAATCACCTTCCCCATAAGCTGTACAGGATGTAGCCATTTTTTAGGATCGCCAATTTTGTAATCGAGGAAGGCCGCAATCACGATCATCAAAATCGGATAAAATTGTGTGACCCAAGAGGCCAGAGTTGCCACTTCAGAAATAAAAAACATCAGCTAAAGTCATTGCAAAAGAGGATCAAATATTAAACAACAAAGCTTGTTTCCTCACCTAGGGCAGCTTGCCAACTGCGAGCATCATAATAAAGATCTTCTAAGGAGATGCTATAAAGGGCTTCTTTGAGCTTTGAAGTGAGTCTATTCCATAATGTAAAAGTCACCCAGTCTTCTGCTAGTTCTAGATCAGCTTGATGACGAGGTAAAGGTTCAATGCTTTCTCCAACTGCTTCTAAAATTTGTCCTAAAGAAATTTGAGATGGTAACTGCGCTAACTGATATCCGCCATAAGCCCCTCGAATTGATCGAATTAAACCGGCTTGTCGCAATTGTATCAATAGCTTTTCTAAATAGGGAGCAGGTAGTTTTTGTCTGTCGGCGATGGCGGAAACTGATGTCGGGCCGTAATTGTGTTGTAAGCTCAGATCTAAGAGTGCTTTAACACTGTAATGTCCTCGAGTTGTTAATTTCATCAATAGTATTGCTAATTACCCACTTTAGAAGTTAGTTTATCAGCTTTTAGGCAGTCTTGCCGATGCCAACTATTGTGTGAGTTGCACAATATAAACATCACCGTGAGATGCTGGGGGTGACTATCAAGCTATCTATGAACAACCCGTCTATCAATATATATACTCGGAGTTGACTCTCTAATAGACAAATACTAATTTTATCTCTCGACTTTGTGTTGAGTAATTACTCAGTATGCTGAAAGCTTCTATTCCACTGCTTTACAGAGCAAAAGTGATCCCTAGAGTTTCTAAGGCAATTGCTTAAAGATCATTATATCTATAAAAAATGTTGGAAAAAAGATGTATATTTTAGCGAATTAGTGTAATATAGTTTAACAAGTACAGATTACGCAATAATCATTTATTTCGCGTAATTAGTGTTCTTACAAATGTTAAACAATACATCACGCTAAGATTGAAAGGAACTGTTAATGGCTAGTAAAAATAAAAAGGGTCAACCTGAACCGCTAACCGGGGCAGAATTATTGGAGAAAGTTAAAGGTCTTGAAAACATAAGTAAAGAAGAGAAAGCCAGAGAATGTGGTTACTATACCCTCACAAAGAATGGTGTAGAACGGGTTAATATGATGAAGTTTCTCAATGCCTTAATTGATGCAGAAGGTATTGAGTTGGATGGTAAACAACAAGGTAATGGTAGGGGAGGACGCTCTGCGAGTTATCGTATTAGTGTGCAATCAAACGGTAATCTTCTCATTGGTGCAGCTTACACTAAGCAGATGGATTTAGAGCCGGGTGATGAGTTTGAAATCTCTCTTGGACGTAAGCATATTCATCTGAAGCAAGTTGATGGTGATGATATAGAAGAGTAATAATCTAACTCGTTTCATTCAAGATTATAGCCTCAACTGTTTATCACCTCAACTGCATAAATTCTATACTTGCAGTGACCCGCCATGCTACTGTAAGATTCTCCCCGGCATCAATGCACGGGGAAATTTTCCGTTTTAATTATAACGAGCATTAAAGATGAAAGGGATGAATAAACGGTATGAAAACGGCCAGCGATTTCCCTCTACGGCTGTTGTACAAAAGCATTTAGCTATACTCAGTAGCGATGGCGTGCGCGCTTGGAGCGTTCTAATTTCCCAGCAATAGAGAGGTCGCTTTTGGTAAGCTATAGTAGATGTTTTGATAGTAGATGTTTTGATAACTTTGATATGATGGGCGATACGGCTACCGCCGAGCGGAGCGAGCGCCTCAACTCTTTACCATTTGCTCAATCGCATTCGCATCAGTCGGTAGTTGGGCTGTTAAGACTTCTGCCCCTGTATCAGTGACCAAAACATCATCCTCAATCCGAATCCCTCGCACATCAGCAAATTTGTCTAACTGCTGCCAATTAATCGCTTCATTGTATTTTTCTCGATATTCCGAGTGATTCAAAATGCCCCGAACTTGATAAAATCCAGGTTCAATCGTGACGACCATTCCTGGCTGTAAAGGTCGATTTAATCGTAAAAACCCGAGTCCAAACCGTTTGCTACGAGTTCGTCCGGGTGCGTATCCTGCTAAATCTCCTAAATCTTCCATATCATGCACATCTAGCCCTAAGATATGACCCACACCATGAGGGAAAAATAAAGCATGGGCATCTTGTTCAACTAGAGATTCAGGATTACCTTTTAATATACCTAAATCCACTAATCCTTGAGCAATAACGCTTGCCGATAACAGGTGAATCTGCTCATATTCCATACCGGGTTTAACAATTTCAATACAAGCGTCGTGAGCGGCTAAAATAATATCATAAATATCTCGCTGTGTTGAGGAAAACTGCCCTGAAACTGGCCAAGTCCGGGTGACATCGGCTGCCCAACCGAGAGGGGTTTCTGCACCGACATCAGCCAGTAATAAATCTCCCGGTTGAACTCGATGATGATACTGTTGATTGTGCAAAACTTCCCCATTAACAGTGACAATACTGTTGTAAGACGTTGCCATATTTTGTCCAATAATCACCCCTTCCATCGCCCCTCGAATATTCGCTTCGTGGGTGGCAGTGGGTGTGGCTGCCATTCCGGCTTTGTGGGCTGCAACGGTAACCTCAATGGCTGCTCTGAGTTGGCTTAAAGCATGAGTATCGTGAGTCAGACGAAGCTGAATCATCGCATGAATCAGTTCTAGATCAGTTCCTTTGGCTTGAGTGGGACTATACACTAATCGCTCAAGCATTTGATGCTGTTCGGCTTGTGTGGCAGCATCTTGTACTAAAATTGTGGCAGCATCTTCTACTCGTTCGGGTAGGTAAGACTTAGGAAACGCTGCGTCTGCACCAATGGTGGCGGCAATTTGATCTCTACTGTCTGTTTCTCCATGCCAAAGAGCAGCGCCCGGCAGAGGGTTATCTAAAAAGAGTTCAAGTTTACCCTTTTCTAAACGAATGACCGCATTTTCTAAGGGAAGTCCGGCAAAATATAGGAAGTGACTACTGGCTCGAAAGGGATAAACATTAGCAGGAAAGTTCCGAGATGAGCTAGTTCCTGACCATAAAACGACAGGAAAGTCAATTAATTTGGCTAGTTTTTGGCGGCGATCGCGTAGCGTGCTGTCTGGTATATCGCGTAAACTTGCAGGGAAAGATTGAGTATCTGTGGGTAATTGCATCGGCGTTATTGAATGAAATTCACTCAGTCCTTCTAACAGTGGTTAAGAGCATGTTTTATTCACTCTCACCCACTGAGCTTAAACTCTATTTTATCGTGCAATTGTGTTTGAGTTACATAACGAACCTTTCCTCGAAAGTGAAAAGGTTAATTTATCTTTTAGCGGATTGATTTTACCGAAAAGCGGAGCATGTCAATGGAATATTAAGGTATTCCATCAGATTTTGAATTACATTGATACTTGCTCCGGATGGAGTAATGCCCGTTTGGGGCCATGAATTGGATCTTCGATAATAATTGTTTGATCTCGTCCTGCCCCCAGAGAGACAATTGCGATTGGGACTTCCATTAATTCAGCTAAATATTTCAAGTAATCTAATGCTGCCTGGGGTAAATCTTCTAATACCCGACATTCTGAAGTAGATTGATTCCAACCGGGCAAAGTTTGGTAAATCGGTTGACAACGGGCAAACTGACGCGAGTCACTGGGGAAATGTTCGCAACGTTCCCCGTCAATGTCATAAGCAATACAGACTTTAATTTCACTTAATGTGTCTAAAACGTCTAGCTTAGTAACTGCTAAACAGTCTAATCCATTGACTCGTACTGCATAACGACCAATCACGGCATCAAACCAGCCACAGCGTCGTTTGCGGCCCGTTGTTGTGCCAAATTCTGCGCCGCGATCGCATAAAATTTCTCCGACACCATCGATCATTTCTGTGGGAAATGGCCCTTCTCCGACACGAGTTGTATAGGCTTTGGAGACACCAATGACTCGATCTATTACAGTCGGCCCCACACCCGCCCCGACACAAGCCCCACCGGAGATGGGGTTAGAAGAAGTCACATAGGGATAAGTCCCGTGATCTAAGTCTAGCAGTGTTCCTTGAGCGCCTTCAAACAGGATATTTGCCCGTCGTCGAATGGCTTGATCAATTCTCAAAGAAGCATCGACCATATGAGGACGAAGCCGTTCAGCATATCCTAAATATTCTGCTAGTACTGCTTCTAGGTCTAACGGTGGTAAATTGTATAGCTTTTCTAAGACAAAGTTTTTATAAGGAATAACCCATTCAAGTTGCAGTCGTAATCCTTCTGCATCCATTAAATCGATCATGCGTAGCCCACTACGTTCAGATTTATCCGCGTATGTCGGGCCAATACCACGTCCTGTTGTACCAATTTTACGTGTCCCTCGCCGTTCTTCTGAAGCTTTATCGAACAGTCGATGATAAGGCATTGTGACATGAGCGGTCTGAGCGATCATCAGATTTTTTGTTGAGACTCCAAGGGCTTCAACTTGATCTAATTCTTCAATCAGGACTTTGGGATCGATGACTGTACCGCTGCTAATAATGCACTCTGTGTCTGGATACAAAATTCCTGAAGGAATCAAATGCAGTTTAAATGTCTGCTGATTCACGACAACTGTATGACCTGCATTGACTCCGCCTTGGTAGCGTACTACCACGTTAGCTGAGCCACTCAATAGGTCAGTGATCTTACCTTTTCCTTCGTCACCCCATTGGGCACCGACGACAATTACGTTAGCCAAGGGTCTCCCACGCCAAGAAACAACACACAAACTCTAAATATAATAACTTTTTCTGACTTCTGTCAAGAGATGGGGGTAAAAATAGTGAAAATCTTTCTTCATAATATTGCCGATGGCCTTAACTAAAACGGTATCGTAATAGTTGTGAAATATGTTTTTAGCTTCGGGGTGGGGCTGATTCGACTGGATAATTTTTGCGGACTGCATTGTCATTAAGGAGTCGAGGTGAATGACACAGAGAGTGAGTCTGTTGAAATAAGAGATGAGCAAGCCGGGATTTTCGAGCGCGGCAAACTCCACCAATGATTACTGTTGTGATGCTCTAGTTGGCGTTTATGAATGGGTTGACAAAAAAATCAAGTAAACATTCATAGTGGACATACAGTTATATTAGCATATAGTCACCAAGTCTGCAATTGATTGAGTCTTTTTATTACTGTCAAAAATCTAAGATTAAGACGGATAAGACAGAGACGAGGCGTAAAATCGTTGTAACTGAACTATTTTGCCTAAATCTCTGTCAAGGATCTGTGGTTAATCTTCGGCAAAAATATAGCGGCGTAATTCACTCGCGTCAGGTTCGGGACTCGATTGAGCAAATTCTACAGAATCATTTACCAAGTCCTGAATTTTTTGATCAATGGCTTTTAATTCTTCAGAATCGGCCAGTTGATGTTCGGTCAAATAAGCAGCAAACTTTTTAATCGGGTCGCGAGCAAACCAATAATCTTTTTCGTTTTTATCGCGTAATTCATCTGGGTCAGCCAGAGAATGTCCCCGGAACCGATAGGTTAATGCTTCAATCAATGTTGGCCCTTCTCCTGCCCTGGCTCGTGCGACTGCTTCTTTGGCTAAAGTATTAACGGCTAAAACGTCCATCCCATCTACTTCATGCCCCGGCATTCCAAAGGCTGGCCCTTTTTTATAAATTTCAGGATCTGAAGTGGCCCGTTCGTGAGACATTCCAATCGCCCATTTATTGTTCTCAACGACAAAAAGAATAGGTAGTTTCCATAAAGTTGCCATGTTAAGGCATTCATAAAACTGACCATTATTACAAGCCCCATCCCCGAAGAAACAGGCGGTGACTTCTTGGGGGCGATCGTCTCCTAGGACTTGTTGGCGATATTTGGCTTGAAACGCGGCCCCAGTGGCGACGGGAATACCTTCCGCGACAAAGGCAAATCCCCCGAGTAAGCGGTGTGGTGCAGAGAACATGTGCATTGAGCCGCCTCGACCTTTAGAACAGCCTGTTTCTTTACCAAATAACTCGGCCATCACTTCGCGTGCGGGGACCCCAGCACTGAGGGCATGAACGTGATCTCGATAAGTGCTGCAAACGTAATCTCTTTCAGAATCTAGGGCTTTGATAATACCAGAGGAAACCGCTTCTTGACCGTTGTAAAGGTGGACAAAGCCAAACATTTTGCCGCGATAATACATCTCAGCGCATTTGTCCTCAAACAACCGTCCCAAGACCATATCCTCATAAAGAATTAATCCTTCTTCTGAGGTAATGGAAACTGTATCAGCCTGAAAATTGGGTAATGTACGTTCTTGAACCATCGTCGTTGTTATACTTTACTAAGCAAGTCAGTAAAACTATTTTGACATGAGTTGATAGCCCGCGACGCGATTGAGAAGAATTCTGATACACTAATGAGGTGTCACCAATCCCGCTCAACCTCAGTGCCTGAACTGCCCTCAAGGATTAAAATTGACCTCTGTTAAAAGCAGTGAATTTTATGTATTTCCAGTAAGTGTTATCAGAAATACTCCGATTGGTGACAAACTTCGCTACTATAGCTACATTGTTCGCCCACCGATAGGGAAAGTGGCCCGTGCGTATTCCACTCGACTACTACAGAATCTTAGGCTTACCAATTCAGGCAACTGCTGACCAACTCAAGCAAGCCCGAAGCGATCGCGCATCTTCGCTTCCGAGAAGGGAGTATTCTGAAGTAGCGATCAATGCCCGTAAACAACTGATTGATGAAGCCTATACAGTTTTGTCTGATTTCGATCAGCGCAAAGCTTATGATATGGGTTTTTTGGCCAAAACTTATGATGCAGAATCTGAACTAAAGGCTCAAGGCTTAGATGAGGAAGACTTGTCAGTTTCTTGGAATTTGGATAAAGATTCCGATTCTCCCCGACCCAGTATTGAGATTGAAGATTTCCAATTTGTGGGGGCGTTGCTAATTTTTCAAGAATTGGGAGAATATGAACAACTGATTCAACTGGCTCAACCCTATCTCAGTAACGGTAGTATGGGCATCAAGGATGGCCGCTTTGGCGATCCGGAGCTGATTTTACCGGATATTGTCTTAACAGTGGCTCTAGCTTATCTAGAACTGGGACGAGAACAATGGCAACAGGGACAGTATGAAAAAGCGGCTGCATCCCTTGAAGCCGGACAAGACTTGTTGTTGCGAGAAAATCTTTTCCCGAGTCTGCGGGGTCAGATGCAAACCGACTTGTACAAGTTGCGTCCCTATCGGATTCTGGAATTGCTACAACGACCGGAAGAGAAAACAAGCCAACGCCACAAAGGTCTACAATTATTCCGGGAAATGCTCCACGAACGGGGAGGGGTAGATGGCCAGGGAGACGATCAATCCGGTTTAAGTGTTGAAGATTTTCTGCGATTTGTGCAACAACTGCGCCGTCATTTAACCAGCAGCGAACAGCAAGCCATTTTTGAAGTCGAAGCCCGTCGTCCGTCTGCGGTCGCCACTTATTTAACGGTTTATACTCTACTGGCCCAAGGATTTGCGAAGGCCCAACCGGCACTGGTTCGCAAAGCAAAACTGATGCTAATGCAGTTAGGCCGACGGCAGGATGTCCATTTGGAAAAAGCAGTTTGTGCTTTACTGTTGGGCCAAACAGAGGAGGCAAATCGGGCCTTAGAACTCTCTCAAGAACGTGAACCGATTGCATTTATCCGAGAACATTCCAAAGATTCCCCCGACTTACTACCGGGATTATGCTTGTATGCAGAACGGTGGTTGCAAGATGAGGTCTTTCCTCACTTCCAGGATTTATCGCGCCAATCGGTTTCTCTTAAAGATTACTTTGCTAATCCAGCAGTACAGTCTTATTTAGAAGCTTTACCCTCTGAAATGGAAGGCTCGAATGAGTGGGTTGTGGTACAACCTCGACGAGCAACGGCTCCTGCTGCAATTCAGGCTTCTGAGTCATCTCCTGACACCCCTACTATAACCTCAGCGGGAGGGGCGGCTGTGGCGGGAATGGGAGCGGATGCAGTGGGGAGTTCGATGTTAGGTCAATCAGGTACGATGGGTCGATTAACAGAACGGATTCAATCTCGTATCGCTAGCGCCGACCCGGCTTCAACCCGAGAGACAAAAACTCCCTCAACCACTCTACAAACTCCAGTGGTGGCTGCTTCTACAGAGACAAATCCTGCTACTGTTAGTTCTCCAGAACTTCCACCCAATACGATGAACTCGTCCACATATGAAGGAGCCGGGAACCGAGATCAGGGAGCCGGAATGGAAATGAAACGACCTCGTCGAACTTCCAATCAACGAGATTTCAGCAAAATCCTGCGGTTAATTTTAGTTGGCGCAATTGGTTTACTGGCGCTGTGGCTGCTATTTTTTATCCTGTCTCAAATTTTGGGCTGGTTTGCCCGAGCGTTAAATTTAGGGGGGTCTACGCCGCGCTTACAGGGTGAACAAGCGATGGTTCAAATCGCTCAGCCTCCTCTAGAAATTCCACAAACCGCGACGACTGCGCCTCTGACGGGTGAATTAACCCCAGAAGTGGCAGATCAAGTGATTAACCGATGGTTATCCATTAAGTCAGAAGCCCTGGGGCCGAATCATGAAACAGAACAAATCTCACAAATCTTGGTAAATCCTTCTTTGGGGGAATGGACGCAGTTATCGCGAACGATTGAAGCAGATAATTCCTATCGCTTATATCAGCATAGTGTTTCGATTCAAAATGTTGAGGTAGATAGTCAAAATCCAGAACTAGCCACTGTGACGGCGGAAGTTCGAGAAGCGGCTCGATTTTATGAAAATGGAGTACAAATTGATTCAAAAGATGAGCAGTTGCTGATTGAATATCAGTTAGTTCGCCAAGATAATCAATGGCAAATTCAGGAGTGGTTTGTTAATTAGATTCACAGTAGAGACGTTACAGATAACGTCTCTTGCAAGATGAAAGGATTAAATGTTTTATCTTTTCGGGCGTAAGACCCTCAATTTATTGAAGGGATATCAGCCCATTTTACAATTTTAGCGTGATGGGTGTAAATTCTGTAGTATCATAGAATGAATCAACAAGCGTGACCCAGTCGCAATGCTTAATCTGACTTACACCAACAAGTTACAACCAACAGCTAAACAGATAGAAATCATCCAGCATAATCTTGATGTATGCAAGTCTGTTTGGAACTATGCTCTCTATATAAGATGCGCTTTGGTATAACTCGCGTAGTTGTGAGATTAACAAGTGTTCGCTCCATTGTGAGTAGATCGTCAAACCGTTTGATTACCCTAATTACCACTTTCAATCTTCAAGCCTGACAAAAGCCAAGAAAATTAACCCTTTTCTTCATAGCGGTAATGCTCAAGCCATGCAACAAACATTGCGTAAGTTAGATAGAGCATTCAATGATATGAAATCTAAAGGAATGGGTTTTCCTCGCTACAAGAAGAAGATGAAATCTTTCAATTTAATTAGCAATAAAATTGAATTAAATGGTAGTTATCTTAAGATCCCTCTACTTAAGTTAATTAAGTTAAGAAAATCTAGGGATATACCCGATGGTTTTCAAATCAAACAAGTACAAATCATTAAAAAAGCAAGTGGCTACTATGCTAACTTAATGATTGAACTTGATGCTAATATTCCTACACCTATACCTCATGGTCACGCTGTAGGTTTAGATGTAGGCATTAAATCGATGCTTGCTACAAGCGATGGTTTAATTATTGCTAGACCAAGGTTTTTAGATAAAGCGCTGCGTCAGATTAAATTACTACAAAGAAGGCTTAAAAAGAAAACCATAGGTTCTGGTAAATGGAATAAGTTACAACATCGTATTGCTTTACTACATGAAGAAGTAGCGAATAGACGTAAAGATTATCATTTCAAGCTAGCACGTCAATTATGTGAAGGCGTAGGGATGATATTTGTTGTTGGCGCAGCCTGTCCGAAGGACATAAATATTAACTTTAAATCTTGGTCAAAAGGTTTGTTTTGTAAACAATCTCTTGATATGGGATTAGGACAATTTTTTGAGGTACTAGAGTATGTTTGCTCTCAAACAGATACATATTTTGCCAAGGTTAATAAAGATTTTACTTCACAAATATGTCCTTCTTGTGGCACTCATACAGGTAAAAAAGAGCTAAGTGAACGCGATCACAAATGCGATGAATGTGGATATATTCAGGATAGAGATATTGCAGCATCATTAATAGTAAAAAGCAGAGGATTAGAAGAAATTGCGGTAGGAACTACCGTGAACAAACAGCCCAGTAATGGCGGTCTGGCAGGGGCAATAGCAAGGGCTAAGAGTCTATATGGGAATCCCTCGGTTTACCGATGGGAGGTTCAAAACCCACACCGAATTAAACGCGCTAAGAAATAATTAGTCATTTTTGAACCGAAGGGAGAATTCCACCATCGAGAGGGATGACAACCAATAGGCGCATTTAAGCTGTAGTCTAGTTGATCGCATTTTAGCCATCTTTTATCGTCTCTCCATCCCACTTTTTCACCCCATTGTTCAACGATGGCTTGATTTTGTTCTAGGGTGGTTTCTAGGTCTCCGCCTACTTCTTTATAAATCTTTAATTGGGTACTAAAACCAAATTTTTCTTGACTATATTTTGACCATAAATTATCAATGACTCGTAATGCACCGCAAGGAAAACTCGCAATTTCTTCGGGTGTTAATTCTTCAAGTTCAGTTTCTCCAGCGATTGTAATAATTAATTGAATCGTTTCAGTATCCGCATCAAACCAACGTTTTTCTGCTAAACATTTTCGCAGTTTATCGTAGCGTTGAACATCGGGAACCAGTGAGATATCTGATTCGACTGCATCGATTCGTTCGGAAAGAGATAATACTTGATTTAACTGATTTTCTAATTGTTCAATCCGTTCTAAAAGCTGACCCACTTGAACAGAATCATTTAAATTTTCAGGATTACTAGAGTCTATCATTGATTTCTACTAGAAGTAATTATTGTAAGAGAACTAATATAATTATCTTCTCATGATAAAATCAAAAATAACAATATGTTCTCCCCTGATAATTTAACGTAACTTTCTTTAGTTACCTAAAAGCTTAACTATACCCACCCCTCCGAAATATAAACCTAAAATAGCACCTCCTAATAAACTTTGGGTGAAAGGATCTGTTGAAGGCGTTAGAACAGCACCCACCACAGCCGCCCCAACCACAATGTATCGCCATCCTGATAACATTTGCTGAGAAGATACAATTTTTAAACTTCCGAGTAAGGCTTGCACAATGGGAATTTGAAATGCTAATGCTGTACTAAAGAGTAATAGTAAAACGAACTCAAAATATCGTTCAATTGACCATAACTGCTCAACAACATCCGCACCATAACTAATAAAAAACTTCAAAGCGGCTGGAATTAAAGCAAAATATGCAAAGACTAATCCCATAATAAATAAAACAGTAGAGCCTAAAAAAATCGGCCCTAACAGTCGTCGCTCTCGCCGAGTTAATCCGGGTAAAACAAACTGAGTAATTTGATATAAAATAAACGGACTTGCTATTAGTAAGCCACTGTATCCCGCTACTTTTAAAGAGACAAAAAAGTATTCCCCTGGCGCAAGTTGTAAAAACTTAACTCCTTTGGCTGGAACTTGTAAAATCTGCACAATAGGGCGGACGACTAAAAAACATCCGACAATTCCCAAACCCACAGCAATTAATGAATAAAAAATCCGCTGACGTAACTCTTCTAGATGGTCGAATAAAGACATCTCCACCTCGTCTGGGATTTGATCGAGATGTTCATTATTTGTTGCTTCTACTGTATTCTCTACTTCTGTTGCAGTGGATGCAGAGGGATAAGAACCGTTTTCAGGATTCTCCGAATTGGAAGGAGGTGTCATATCTTAATGATTTAAATAGAATTACTGTAGCCACTAATAGAGGACTATTCTCGCTAACTCTGAGCCAGACATCAACTATTGTATCGTACGCAATTGTTATTAGTCATTGCCAATTATCTGTAATCACCAACGGTAATTTTGTGTAACAAATTCAGCTCAGATTCAGTCAGGCTAGTTATCATAGTCTGCTATAGCCAGATTCTCTCCTGTTAAGCGATGAAACTTCTCAAACTGTATTTTAATCAATTCCGAATTATTTTGGGGATGTGGGCTAGAGTCTTTTATCGCCTCAGCCGATTTCTAAAGGTTCAGCAGCGGGTCAAATTTACGATTTTGGGATTTTGTTTGGTTTTGGGCAGTTGCAGCCTGCTGGCGACGACTCCAGCGGAAGTGGCTCAAGCTCCTGACCCAGCAGTGACACGGTCTATTACGGCGATGGAACAACGCTTAGAACAGGAATATGAGGACTATTTTAGCCGAGAACTGGCTGATACATCTCTTGACTCGGATGAAATTGCTCAAGTTTTGTTGCGACAAATTCGTCAAACCGAGCGCAAAGCGGCAGTATTGTGGGTGATGCCAAAACCAGATCATCTACGTTTGGTGTTAATTAATCCAGGGGGCTTGCCGATTATTCATGAAGTTTTTGACGCAAATTCTACCGAATTATATGATGTTGTTCGTCGATTTTATGTCGAAGTGACGAACCCCCGTCAACTCACAACCACCTCTTATTTAGAACCTGCTCAACAACTTTATAACTGGATGATTCAGCCGATAAAAAGTGATCTAGAAGCCAGCGAAATTGATACCATTTTATTCTGCTTAGGAGAAGGCTTACGAACTTTACCTTTAGGCGCGTTACATGATGGAGAACAGTTTTTAATTGAACAATATGGCATCACGCGAATTCCTGGATTTAATTTAATGAATCATGAGTATGCCAAACTCAACGACGCGAATGTATTAGCGATGGGAGCGTCTGAATTTAATGATCAAAATCCGTTACCTGCTGTTCCCGTTGAACTTTCGACTATTGTTCGACAAACTAATCAAAATCCCACCGGATTATGGCCGGGAAAATCTTTTTTAAATGATACTTTTACTCAAGACAATTTAGATCAACAATTAACTGCAACAGATTATAAAATAATTCATTTAGCTACTCATGCTGAATTTCAAGCCGGATCGCCGAATCAGTCTTATATTCAACTTTGGGATAGTCAACTTCGCCTGAATCAGATGCCGGAAATGGACTGGAATAATCCTCCGGCTGAATTACTCGTTTTAAGCGCTTGTCAGACTGCTGTGGGGAATGCAGAGGTGGAATTAGGGTTTGCAGGACTGGCGTTACAGTCTGGGGTGAAATCGGCTTTAGCGAGTTTATGGTTTGTTAGTGATTTAGGAACGTTAGGGTTAATGAGTGAGTTTTATCAACAGTTAAAAATGGCTTCAACTAAGGCTGAGGCGCTGCAGAACGCTCAAGTTGCGATGATTCAGCAAAAAGTTCGTTTTGATCAAGGTCAACTAATTACGTCTAAAAACAGCCTCTCGTTACCTTCTGAATTAGCGGAATTAGATGATATTGAAATGTCTCATCCGTTTTTTTGGTCTGGGTTTAATTTGATTGGGAGTCCGTGGTAAGAGAGAGGAGTTTTTTATTGAGTAGAATCTTTATTGGGGGAAAGTATCTTTCAGTTGAAAAGTTATGGGAATATGAGGGAACCATAGAGGCATTCTTGAGGCAGAGAGAAGAGTTTTTTATTGAGTAGAATCTTTATTGGGGGAAAGTATCTTTCAGTTGAAAAGTTATGGGAAGATGAGGGAACCATAGAGGCATTCTTGAGGCAGAGAGGGTGTTTAATTTAATGGTGACCAGGGGCCTATAATATTGTTACCTAGGCTTTCTTGTTCTGCAAGTTGTTGGTTAAGTTCGAGGATTTTTTCTAATATATTATCGTTTTTCTTAAAGTTATAGGCTTTCATTACCTGTTGATTCAGTTTACCATGAAGTTGATACAGATTACTACTGGGTTCGGCAAAGAAGGTATTATACAGGGTTGTAATTCCCCATTGTTTTTTCTCCATTTGTTGTGTGCGATATTCATGTAGTTTTAATGCTGTTTCTCGGATTTGTTGTATTATTTTAGCAGTAGGGTTTTGTGGGAAAGGGAAGGTTTCAAAGCAGGTTGTATGAGTGTATGCAATATCTGCTTTAAGAGTAGATTTTTGATCTAGCATCCATGTACGATGAATATTAGATGTTAGAATACCCAAAATATAGAAATCATCGGAAGCGACAGCTTTTACTTTATTTCCTGGTAGCCAGTCAGAATAACTAGGAATAAATATAGCCCATTTTGAGACTTCTGGGACTGCAAAGTAAGAAGATAAGGGAGTTAATACTGTTCTCATTGCAGGTCTTTTCTCGCCATATTTCCACCAATTTTCTCTTGTAACTTTACGACGATTTTTATCTCTTTCTGGCTTAACTGTATTTTTAATATGTTCAAAAGGAAGTTTATATTCAATGGCATCTTCTAAACTCATATCGTTAAAATCAATAATCCAACGATCGGGAATTCCATGGGGATTTTTAGCTAAATTACTTCCCATTGAAAATAGCTTGATAACTTCTTTATTTTTAGGATTTATTTTAATCCATTCTTCTGCTTGATTTTCTGTAACTATAAATCCTTTACCGACAGGAATTACGCCTTGAAAACAATAATTTAAATTCGCATTTAATCGAGTAGCTTGAGAGACATCAATTACAGATTTCAGAGAAGAATTAATCTGTTGAACCGGATGATGATCTAAATGATAAGTTAATGGTTTTTGCTTCGACCAATTAACAATACTAACATGAACATTTGCTTCTCCTGACCAGGGTTGAGTTGAGATAGCTTCGTGAATATATCCACTATTTTGAAGAATATATTCTAATGTAGCTTTGCGGCTTTTTCCTTGACTAATGGAGTTAGTTCCCACTAAACCTACTCTACCATTTTCGTTTATATTATTATGGGCAATACGAAACCAATAACTACAAAAATCAACAGAATCTTTAACATCTGAGAATTGTCTAAATACTTTATCAATATAACTATCACCTAGAGTTATTCTCATGTGTTTACCACCCAAAAAGGGAGGATTACCAATAATTGCATCAGCTTTTATCCAAGGTGTAAATAACGCATCTTGACAGATAATATTTTGATCTAAAGTATTTAAAGGTAAAGCAGGTTCATTATAAAGTTCATATTTATCAATGGCAATTTTACGGGCAATCATCATTGTAACTCTGGCAATTTGAACCGCAAAAGGATTAGTATCCATGCCAAAAAATTGTAAAGGCGTGACAAAACTCATTTCAGTTTGACCCGTTTCTGTTCGTCGCCGCCGAGATACTATTTTATTGATTAATTCTTTTTCAATTCGTTTTAATTCCTGATAAGCTACATACAAAAAATTACCACTACCACAAGCCGGGTCTAACACCCGATAACCTTGTAATTCCAGTTGTAAAGTATTTAATTCTCCGATAGTATTAGCTGCCTCTATTTTACTTTCCCAATAATCACTAATTGTGGGTCGAACAATTTGACGAATATCCACTTCATGGGTAAAGTGTATGCCATGAGCATGACGTTTTTTCGGGTCTATTGCTGCCTCGAAGATATTACCAAAAATAGACGGTCTAACATTACTCCAATTATCCCGCGCACAGGCATCTAAAACCTTTAATTCTTCTGGATTTAAATCAATGGGTTGAATACTGGAAAATAAGCCACCATTGAAATAATCAACCCCTTTGTAGCGTCCAGCCGGGGTAACACCCAGTTGATTCATTTCTCGGAATAATCCCCCCAAAAGATCGTAAGAACTTCCTTGACTTTTAATACATTCTTGTACTAAACTAATAAATAAATCTGTTGGTAATAAACCCCGATCTTCAGCAAACATTGCCATCACACACTGCAAAATAAAGCGCTGAAGTTGTTCTTCGCTAAACTGTTTAAATCCTTTGCGTTTTCCCCGTTCAAATAGGAGTTGATACAGTTCTCCCATGCGTCGGGCGGTTCGTTCTGTTACCGCTACTTGGTTATTATTAAAAATCGGGTTTTTACCCCCAATTTCCATAAAACTAAACGCCCCAATTCGCTGAGGAAGTTGTTCTAATAAAATTTGATCGACGGGTTCGTCAACTTGGTTTTCAAAGTCAAAAATCCAAAATTTATTAAAGTTACAAAGAATAGCATAACGCGGACGATTTGGGGCAATTCGCATCCAGTAGCGTTCTAACTGAGTATAATGTTTACTGAGGTCTTCTTGACAAGATTTCATCTCAATTAAAACCCCCGCCACACCCGGACGCGATCGCCAAACTAAATCTGCAAAACCTGTTTTACCCTTTTTACTCCCCTTTGATAAGCGATCTTCAAATTCCGCCCCCACTTCTTTAATTCCTTCATGTCCAAACGCCTGAAAAAATTTAGTTAAAAAAGTTTGCGCTTCGCTTTTTTCATCGCCGCGAATATGTTGCTGACAATAACTGACAAATAACTGTAAACTTTCAGGCGTGGCTGGCATTTTATCAATTCCAAACTATTCTGGGAAATAAGCAGAATCTAATGTCTCTCCCAAAGAAAAGGGAGATTTAGCTGGAAATACATCAAGCATCATTTTAGTTTCATTCGCCGCTTTCACTCTTACTTTTTGATAGCAGTTTTCAAAAGTTTCTATAAGAAATGGCTGTAAACTCGGACTATCTTCTAACAATTCTTCTAAAGATATCCGTTGTTCACTGATAGTACTCAGCCAGCTTTCACTTCGTTTATGAGGCTGATATTTCCATTTTAATAGATGCATTAATAAAACAATTAAACGGCTTCTCAGTTCTCGTTTCTCCCGCTTACCTATGCTATCAATTTCTTCAATTAAGTTCGGTAGATCAATTGCTGTTAATTTACCTTGTTTGAGTAAATTGACATGAGTTTCTGTCCACAAATAGAAGTCTTTTTCATATAAGCTTTGAGTATATTTCATTAAATTATCCTAACTTGATATGAGTTAACCACAGAGATACAGAGATAGGATATTATTTTTGAATAAAATCTTTGTACCTGTGTGGCTTATCTTATTTCGATTGATAAGTTGCAATATGTTGATCCATTTTTTCAGCAATATCGGGGTTATAAATTCGTAAGTAATTCCAATAATTCCCAAATACAGACTTCACATATCCGTAGGTTTCTGGATAAGGAATTTTCTCGACAAATTCATCCGGGTCATTAAAACCGAAGCGTTGTAACCAATTTGAAACGGCTAGCGGCCCTGCGTTATAACTAGCAACGGCTAACATGGAATTATTATTGTATTGTTGATGAGTGAAATCTAGATAAAAAGTTCCTAAATTAACGTTATCATCTATATTTTCTAGGGAATATTCTGTTAATTGAATTTTCTCTGCGACTTCTTCCCCAGTTTCGGGCATCACTTGCATTAATCCTGTTGCCCCGACAACCGATTTAATAGAAGGCATAAACCGAGATTCTTGACGAATTAAGGCAGTGACTAAAACAGTATTTAAATCTCGTTTATCTGACCAGTCTACAATGGTTTCTAAGTAAGGAAAAGGATATAAGACTTGCCAATAGTCGGGGGAGTTTTTTATGGCTAGATACTCTTCTTTTTCCTCTGGGTCTTCTCGCTGGCTGAGACTGGTTAACATCCAAATTCCGTCTAAATTATCCCCTACTGCCATCCGAATTAATCCATCAGTATATTGTTGAGAAACAGAGGGGGACATTCTATCCTCAAACTCAGCTTGCCATAGTTTCCAAGCCTGTTGATGTTGTCCGAGTAAATACAATTCTTTTAATAGATCTGAACCGACGAGTAAGTTAGGATGAGTGTCGGGATATTCTACATTAGGAGACATATTTCTGACTGTGGTAAATTCTCCCACAGGCCAGCCTAATTTGACGGCAGAGCGCCAAGCATAATAGGATTCAGGATAGCGTGCCAGAATGTAATTATAAGCTTCTTCTGCTTCTTTTGAACGTCCTGCTTTTTCAGCCCATTGCGCCACCCAATATCCCGCTTCGGCTGCATATTCACTATTGGGATTTTCAGTGACAATTTGACTGGCCCATTGAGAAGCATCGGCTAGGTTTCCGGCAAGCGCAAATTTTTCGGCAATTTCCCAACGCAGTTGAGCGGCTGGCTCAGATTCGCTATACTGATTTAACAGTATTTTCCGAGTCGCAGAAGCCGACTGAGGAGATTTTAATCTGTCGAGTAATTTAGATTTATCAAGTAAAGCTTCAGGGGTGTGACGAGGAAATTGACCTATCGCTTGATCGAGTAATTTAACGGCTTCTTCTGGCTGCTTTAAACGGGCTAAACGAATTAAGCCAAACCCAGCATCTTCTCCTGTGGGATCTTGTTGATTTGGGAAGGTTTGAATCAGTTTTTCGTAAGCTTTGCGAGACTCAGGAATTTTACCATCTAACCATAAACCACGGGCATGACGATAGAGATGTTTCGGTGTGGGTTTGGCTTGAGAATAAGCAATCGCCCCTTTACCATAATCCTGTTTTTCCCAATAGCCAAATGCAACTGCTTCCCAATCTTCTGGGGTAATTTGTTGGCCGTATTTGAGCCGCAATTGTTCTAAATAAGTGCCATAATCTTCTAAATAAATACCGTGTCGGGCAACTAATAATAATAACGGTAATTGATTCGGATTTTCTTTGAGGCGAGTTTCTGCAATTTCCACACTGAGAGGATGACTAGGAAAGTCTGCGATCGCGCTATCCCAATATTTCGGATCATCTTTTCCTAAAGCATACAATGCTTCAACAACAATCGGTTGATCGGGGTAACGCGCCACCACATCGAGCCAAGCTTGTTTGGCTTTTTCTGTTTCTCCTAGGGTTTCATAAGCGTCTGCTTTTTCGACTGCAATTTGTCCCCCCAATACAGGATAATCTACTTCAATTTCATTGAATAAAGCAATTGCTGTTTCTATTTCTCCGCGTTGTAATTCATCCATTGCTAACAGATAACGCGCCCGTGAATGATGAATACTACTAATTGTTTCTTGGTTAATTTCTTCTAACTCAGCTTGACGTTGTTCAGGGGATAAAGCGGCTAAACTTAGAACAGTTTCTTCTAGCGGATCTGAATCATCTAATGCAACAGTTGATTGAGATTTCCATAATTTCTGCCAATGCATTAAAGGGAAAAATACCCCCAATAGGAGCGCGACCACTGCGGCACTGACTAAAACTACAAACTGAGTCGATCTTTGCTTTAACATGGCACTTAATTTTTAAAAAAATGGAAAGAGAAATAATCAGACAGAGGGTTAGCAATGAAATGGGATTGATTTAAAATAAAATCATTTATGATGATAATTAACTAAAGCGATCCTCAGTTAACTTGACATAATATCCATCTTAACGAGATTGGCGGTTTTTGGAGGGGAAAAATGTCTCGTCCTAAACACCAATGTTCAAACCAGGATGTTGGCGGCCAAGATCCAGTGGGTAGATGAGTTCGTTCATAATCATAGACCGATTCATCAGAAATTACGTTCAATGGTAAACCTTGTAAAGTCGCATTCAGTTCATTGCGGGTGATAAGATAAGACCATTGTACCTGAGACATTTCTCGTACTTTTTGGTCTGGTTGGTATCCTTCATCCGCTACAAATAAATTAAACAGCAATAACCCCCCCGGTTGAATGGCATTGCACATCATGGCAAGCAAAGTGCGGACTTCAGCCAAACTGCGAAAATGGGTAATCACTTCTGAAACCAAGGCGAGTTTATAATAGTTTTGCGGTAATTTTAAAGCCGGGTTAAAAATATTACTTTGAATCACTCGAACTTTCAAACTCTGCTGTTTAACCTGTTGTGCGATAATTTGGACAAACTCTGGGGTCAATTCAACCGCATCGACCGGATGACCCTGTTGCGCCACAGGCAAAGTATTACGCCCGACACCCGCCCCAATATCGAGTATGGGAGACCCTGCTTTATTACTGCCCAATTGGCCGATAACAGCCATAAATTTAGCGTCTGGGTGAGAGCCAAATAATGGCCCCTCACGGGTGGTTAACCAACGTTGATATTTATCCTCTAAAGAAACCCCTTCCACCGTCACACTCAGCTTCAAACCACTGGTTAAGCCTTGAGTGGGATCGGGGGGTTCATACTTAAAGATGAGACGGGCATGGGGTGTTTTTTGATACCCTTCCTCGAGTTTGCGTTGCACCAATTGACGCAATTTCTGCATTTCTTCCGGCTTAAACTTTTGTCCTAACGCCACCAATATCGTGTCAAATTGTGCCATGTATTCATCTAGGAGGGCGGGGACACAGGGTAAAGACAGTTGTCCGTGGGCGGCACTGAGGCGTTTGACCTTCTTAAGTAATGCCGTTTCAAGTTCGTCTGACTGGCTCATTGCTATCGGTTTATTGACAACCACAGTGATATCCTATTGATCTCTAAATTCTAATGCTGTAGCGCGTTCTCTCGAGTTGGGTTGATCGAAAGTGACGCTAACTTCGTCAATCTACACTATACTCATCACCTCTCTCAAGAGAGTTTGACTATTTTTCTATATCACAAGCACCATGTAGCAGAAATAACGTTTTCCTTGCCAAACCTGCGCTGCCGATAACAGTTGAGCGCCGTAACAAATGATCGCTATCGGTTTATCAAGCGTCAGCGAAGGACTATAGGATGATCATCGCTAATTCGATAGAGAACTTCTCACCCAATCGATGATAACCATAGTAAGCTAATTGATGACTGATTGAAATCGATATAGAAACAATACTTTGTCAATTGAGCAAAAGATTTTAATGTGGGTGCAGGGGAGAAATGCCCCAATGAACAGGTTTTAATCCAGATTTATTAAAAATCAGGTAAAAATACTTGCCTCTTAACCGGATAAGTGTCTAATAATTAGTGCAATAATGCAGATTGATAGTGAGCGTGGTCGTATGTCTGTGTCCCACTGAATAGATCGATCATCGTACAGTTTCACCACTTTATAGTAGTCAAAATATATTGGGTATATGCAACAGGCTAAACTCAGCAACGATCCCCTTTGGTTCAAAGATGCCGTCATTTACGAAGTTCCGGTGCGCGCGTTTGCCGATAGTAACGGAGATGGCATTGGTGATTTTCCCGGCTTAACCCAAAAATTAGATTATTTACAAGGTTTAGGGGTAACCGCGTTATGGATTTTACCCTTTTTCCCCTCACCGCTACGAGATGATGGGTATGATATCGCTGATTATATGAGCGTTAACCCCATTTATGGCAACATCGAAGATTTTAAAGCGTTTCTCGATGCCGCCCATGACCGGGGAATTCGGGTAATTATTGAATTAGTCGTAAACCACACCTCCGATCAACATCCTTGGTTTCAACGGGCAAGGCGATCGCCCAAAGGCAGCAAAGAACGGGATTTTTATATCTGGAGTGATACCCCGGATCAATTCCCCGATGTGCGGATTATTTTCCAAGATTTCGAGACCTCTAACTGGGCGTGGGACCCCGTTGCCAAAGCCTACTATTGGCATCGATTTTATTCCCATCAACCCGACTTAAATTACGAAAACCCAGTCCTGCAACAAGCCGTATTTGAAGTGGCTGATTTTTGGCTAGGGATGGGAGTTGATGGGATGCGGTTAGATGCGGTGCCCTATCTCTGTGTGCAAGAAGGAACAAACTGCGAAAACTTACCCCAAACCCATGCATTTTTAAAGAAACTGCGGGCATATATTGATTCAAAATATCCTAACCGGATGTTACTGGCAGAAGCCAACCAATGGCCAGAAGATGCCGCCGCCTATTATGGTGAGGGGGATGAATGCCAGATGAACTTCCACTTCCCGCTGATGCCGCGTTTGTTTATGTCGGTGCGGATGGAAGATAGTTTCCCAATTATTGATATCCTAAATCAAACTCCCGCAATTCCCAATAACTGTCAATGGGCGCTATTTTTACGAAATCACGACGAACTCACTTTAGAGATGGTGACAGATGAAGATCGTGATTATATGTACAAAGTGTACGCTCAAGATCCCCAAGCCCGAATTAACTTAGGTATTCGTCGCCGACTAGCGCCGTTGCTGGGGAACGATCGCCGCCAAATTGAACTGATGAACAGTTTACTCTTATCTCTACCCGGAACACCCGTTTTATATTACGGGGATGAAATCGGTATGGGAGATAATATTTATATCGGCGATCGCAACGGAGTCCGTACCCCGATGCAGTGGAGTCCGGATCGTAACGCAGGCTTTAGTCGGGCGAACCCGCAAAAACTGTATCATCCGATTATTCTCGATCCAGAATATCACTACGAAGCGATTAACGTAGAAGCCCAAGGGGAAAACTCCAACTCCTTACTCTCTTGGACAAAACGCCTGATCGCGATCCGTAAACGCTTCCAAGCCTTTGGACGAGGTACATTTGAACTGCTTCATCCAGAAAATCGTAAAGTTCTAGCCTTTATCCGCACTTACAGCGGCGAACATATTTTAGTAGTTGCCAACTTATCGCGATTTGTCCAAACTGTAGAATTAGACTTATCAGCATTTCAGGGTATGGTCCCGGTTGAAATCTTTGGTCGGACTCCATTCCCCGCCATTGAAGGATCTCCTTACTTCTTTAGCCTCAGTCCTTATAGTTTCTACTGGTTTACCCTACAACTCGATCCCAGCGTTAGCCGTTTACCTGCTTCGACTAAACCCTTACCCGAATTAGAAGTCAGCAGCAGTTGGAAACAAGTCCTAGATGTCGAGGCGAGTAAGAGTGGTTTAGAAGGAATTTTAGCGCAATATATTCCTCAATGTCGTTGGTTTGTGGGTCATTCTCGGGTGATGCAAGGATTGAGCATCTATGATACGATTTCAATTCCTTATGAGGATGCTGAAACAGTCATTACGCTGTTGAAAGTCGAATACACCGAAGGATTTCCCGAAACCTACGTTTTGCCCTTGACTTATGCCACAGGAGAATCAGCCGAAACCATTCAGCAACACACACCTCAAGCAGCAATTGCTAAGCTAAATGTTGGGGAAGAAACGGGTCTTTTATTTGATGCGACAGTTGACCCGAAATTTATGAATATTCCCCGAGAAATGGTGCTGAAGCGGCAAACCTATTCTGGGAAACAGGGACAACTAACCGCTGTTATTACAGAAGAAACTAAGCAGTTAGACCAAATGTCAACCGGGTTAGATTTACAACCCCACATTGAAGAACGCAGTAATAGTAATACTTTAGTGGTCTATGGTAATCGTTTAGTGTTTAAGCTATTCCGTCGTCTAGAGGAAGGAGTCAACCCAGAATTAGAAATTCGCCGCTTTTTAGGAGATCAACAACATCTCAAACAGCAGCAACTCGAACATATTGCCCCAGCTATTGGCGGAATTGATTATCGTTCCAATAAAGGGGTGTCAATGACTTTTGGAGTCCTACAAGCTTATGTCCCCGATGCGATTAATGCTTGGAATTATACCCTAGATAGTCTGCGGGACTATTTTGAACAAATTGTGGTTCAACCCAGCGATATGGCTGAAGTTAGCCTACCCACAGGCAGTTTATTCGAGATGCAGCAGCATCCCATTCCAGAAATAGCAGCGATGACAATAGGGGCTTATCTCACCAACGTTCAACTGTTGGGACAACGGACAGCAGAATTGCATATTGCTTTATCTTCTGATGAGGATAATCCTGATTTTTCTCCGCTATCGTTTTCTTCATTCTATCAACGTTCAATTTATCAGTATTCTCGTAATCTCACAGGACAAACGTTATTACGCCTGAAAAAACGTTTACGGTCTTTACCTGAAGAGGTTCAACCCCTTGCCCGCCAGGTGATAAGCCGCAAAGATTACTTGCTGACTCGCTTAGAACAAGTGTTGAGTCAAAAAATAACAGCAATGCGAACCCGTTGTCATGGGAATTACTGTTTACAAGAAGTCTTGTACACCGGTAAAGACTTTGCTATCCTCGACTTTGAAGGGGAAAACTACCGCACCCTAAATGAACGACGCATGAAGCGATCGCCTCTGCGGGACGTAGCAGGCATGATTTTATCCTTCGATAGCGCCGCCCGAGTTGCCCTCAAACAGGAATTGGATCAGGGAATGATTCAACCTGATAACCGGGCTAAAATGGAACACTGGACTCAACTCTGGTCAATTTGGGTGAGTGCAACCTTTTTAAATGTTTATCTGGAAAAAATAGAACCCTATAAACTGTTGCCACAAGGACAAATTGAAGCCCAAATCTTATTGGATTGTTATCTATTAGAACAAGCCATTCATGATATTGATCTTCATTTAAATAATAATGAGATCTTCTTATTAGAAGTTTCCCTGCAACAGGTCTTAGACTGGTCAGAACAGCCTATGTTATAGGCAGAATACGGAGATGGGGAGATGGGGTGATAGGGAGACGGGTACGAGTATTCAAGTTAATTCATCTATTCCCTACTCCCTACCCCCTACTGTTCACTAGTAATAAACAACCAAAAACTACTAATAAATATGCCCCAACATATTGAAAAACCCACCCGAATTGAAGCCGTCGGCAATAAACCCAAAATCATTGATGAATATATTGGTCGAGTCAATAGTCAAACAGAAGGGGTTAGTATTGCACAAATGCGATCGCCCAGCGGTTGGATAGAACCCGGTCAACGCCCCGAATTTGATGAATATACCCTTGTATTAAAAGGAACCCTAAAAGTTGAATATGTTGGGGGAGAAATGGAAATTAAAGCCGGACAAGCTATTATTGCCAGTAAAGGTGAATGGGTCCGTTATAGCAGCCCCGGCGCAGAAGGTGCAGAATATATTGCCGTCTGTTTACCTGCTTTTTCTCCCGATCTCGTTAATCGTGAAGCGTGATTAATTTAGCGCGATAACCATACAATAGAATCAGTCAATAAATAACGAGATTCTATTCTTTTTTAGACTATAATCTCAAGCAATAATATTATATCCGGATCGGTTATAATCCTATATAATTTTATAGTCAAGGTAGTATTATTAAAGTCAATAAAAATGGAAAAAAAAGACCCTCAACTCCTGGAAAAAATTCGTCAACAATTTGACTCCGCCCCTTATCCGAGAGTTCCATTAGAAAAATCACCGAAAGAAGATTATAACTCGCTTTATATTCATAATTTAGTAACCTCCTATTATCTTAGAAATAAAAAAGTTATAAATACTGAAAATACAGTTATTTTAGATGCAGGCTGTGGCAGTGGTTATAAATCTTTAGTCCTGGCAGAAGCTAATCCTGGCGCGAAAATTGTCGGCGTAGATTTATCCGAAAAATCAGTAGAATTAGCCCGTCAACGTTTAGAACATTATGGGTTTGAGAACTGCGAATTTCATGCTTTATCCATTGAAGAATTACCAGAATTAGGCATAGAATTTGATTATATTAATGCAGATGAAGTGCTGTATTTATTGCCGGATGCTGTAACCGGGCTGAATGCCATGAAAGCCGTATTAAAGCCAGAAGGAATAATTAGAAGTAATCTGCATAGTTCATATCAAAGAGCAAGCTATTTTCGAGCGCAATCCCTATTTAAGTTTATGGGATTAATGGATGAGAGTCCAAGAGAAATGGAAATAGAAATTGTCCGAGAAACGATGGAGGCTCTCAAGGATGCGGTACTCATTAAAAGGCAAACTTGGAGTAAAAGAATGGCAGAAAGCGAAGAATCGATGCTAGCCAATGTTTTATTAATGGGGGATAAAGGCTCAACTATTCCCGATCTTTTTGCTGCTTTGAAAGGGGCGAACTTAGAATTTATTAGTATGGTGAATTGGCGCTATTGGGATATCACTGGATTATTTAAAGAACCAGATGATTTACCTGCATTTATAGGGATGAGCTTACCCGAACTCTCCGTTGAACAACAACTCCATCTATTTGAACTACTTAACCCTGTTCATCGGCTACTAGACTTCTGGTGTGGTCATCCTGAAGCAGCCAAACCTGACGAAGATATTGCAGAATGGACTGATACAGACTGGGAACAATGTACCGTACATTTACATCCTCAACTGAGAACCGATAAAGCAAAAGAAGACTTAATTGAGTGTATCAAAACCCGCAGACCTTTTGAAATCAGTAAATATGTTCAAATTCCAACATTAATAGCATTGCATCAAGAAAGTTATATTGTTGCCTGTCTACTGCCATTGTGGGAAGGATCGCAACCGTTTATGAGTTTGGTTGAGCGATCGCACCAAATCCGGCCTGTAGACCCTGTTACTCTCGAACCGATTGATAAACAGACTATTTTTGAGCAAGTCAAAGAACTCTTAACTGACCTAGAACCCTTTCTGTATATACTGTTAGAACGCTCTGCTTAACCCCATACCCGGCGTAAATTCAACACAAAACCGGGTAAAACTTCCTCACCCGATAACTCTGTCGGATTAGATAATACTTCTACTTCTACACCAACTCGATACACTTCCACCGTTCTATTTTGCGGATCGATTAACCAACCTAATTTAGCCCCATTATCTATATACTCTTGCATTTTTGCTTGCAGAGGTTTGAGAGTATCGGAACTAGAACGTAATTCTACGACAAAATCGGGGCAAATATTGGCAAACGTTCCCTTTTGTTCTTCTGTTAACGCATCCCAACGCTCTTGACTCACCCAACAAGCATCGGGAGAACGATTCGCACCATTGGGTAAAATGAATCCAGTAGAAGAGTCAAAAATATCCCCAGGTTCCCCTGCATTGCACCACCAGATATACAATTCTCCGAAAATGCGACTATTTCGTTTTCCTGTTTCCCAGCCTGTAGGTGGATTCACAATTAACTCTCCAAGGGATGTTCTTTCCAGTCGTAATTTTCGGTTACTAGCAGCCAAGACTTCAAACTGTTCTGGGGTAACATGAAGTTTTAGAGTTCTGGGTAACTCAAGAGAGAGTGTTTCAGTTTCCGATTGTACAGATGTTTGTATCATATTGACCTCTGCTATCGTAGAGATTTGATAGTTAAATCTTAGTTGATGCATGGCACTACAAGAAATTGTGTTTTACATTAGTAGAAGTTGGAAGCCTGTTTTAGTCTACTTCTGACTTCTGACTTCTGACTTCTGACGCTTCGCGTAGCGCTACACTAACCCCATACCCGAGTTAAATTTAATACAAAACCCGGTAAAACTTCCTCACCCGATAACTCTGTTGGATTAGATAATACTTCTACTTCTACACCAACTCTATACACTTCTACCGTTCTATTTTGCGGATCGATTAACCAACCTAATTTAGCCCCATTATCTATATACTCTTGCATTTTTGCTTGCAGAGGTTTGAGAGTATCAGAACTAGAACGTAATTCTACGACAAAATCCGGGCAAATATTAGCAAAAGTTCCCTTTTGTTCTTCTGTTAACGCATCCCAACGCTCTTGACTAATCCAACAAGCATCCGGAGAACGATTTGCACCATTGGGTAAAATGAATCCAGTAGAAGAGTCAAATGCCTTACCCAAATTGCCATTCTCATAATACCAATGATCCAATTGCCCAGTAATGCTGCGGTTACGTTCTCCAGTTTCCCAGCCTGTAGGTGGATTCACAATTAACTCTCCAAGGGATGTTCTTTCCAGTCGTAATTTTCGGTTACTGGCAGCCAAGACTTCAAACTGTTGTGGGGTAACATGAAGCTTTAGAGTTCTGGGTAACTCAAGAGAGAGGGTTTCTGTTTGCGACTGTGCAGGTGTTTGTACCATCTTGACCTCTGCTATTGTAGAGATTTGATAGTTAGATTTTAGCGGATATACAATAGTGGCAGCGATCGCTTTAATGACCTCCCCTAACCCCTCACCTCTCCTAACCTCTCCTGAAAGGAGAGGAACGAATGGTCTCCCCCTAAAAGGGGGATATGGTCGGGGGTTGGAGAGGGATCAGAAAAACGCCTAAACAAGTCAATGATACGACTCAATCACGCGCCACAGAAGATCGCAAGGTTACGCCAACCACGAACAGATCAGAAACTTTAAGCCCCTCGCCTTCCAGGAGAGGGGTTGGGGAGAGGTCTAGAGGCTACAGTCTCAGGGTAAACATCACAACCGTTTATAACATTGTCAGAGCGATCGCGCGCGCGTGTTGTCCTTGTATATCGCAATTCTTCCAACCCCATCAGTAAACCAGACCATTTTTGAGCCCGTCACAGAACTCTTAAGTAAGCTATAACCCTTTCTGTATATACTTTTAGAGCGATCCGCTTGAACTGCCTCGAAAAAAATTTGAGCAGGTGATAAGAATCTGATAATCTCTGGGTAAGTTAGGCTTACTACAAAAACACTCAAGCATTCCTCTTAAGGAGAAACACCTATGAAAACTGAATTTAAAGCAAAATTTTTACAACACGTCGCCAAAAGAAAGCGCGAAGAGGGTTTTACCCTGATTGAATTATTAGTTGTAATTATTATTATTGGGATTTTATCAGCTATTGCGTTACCTTCTTTCTTAAACCAAGCGAATAAAGCGAAGCAGTCTGAAGCGAAGCAGTATTTGTCTTCTATCAATAAAGGTCAACAAGCCTCCTACACAGAATTTAGTGGATTCAAGCAAAGTATTGATGCTCTGGGTGTGGGTATCAAAACTCAAACAACAAATTACGAATACACTTGTATACTGGATGATCCGAAAGCTAAGCAAGTGAACTGCCAAGCAAAGGATCTGACTAACTCTCTTCAATCCTTCCTTGGCGCTGTCTATTTGATACAGGTTGAAGATGAAGAAGGTAATCCTGGAGAATCAACATCAAGAAGCACACTTTGCGAGACTCCGAGTACAGGTAAAGATGGTGTTAATGAATTAGGTACAATTGCAGCACCAGGTGCAGGTGACACCACTGATCCAAAATGTGAAAATGCTGGCATGAAAGATGTCTAAATTCATTGTCAAAACTTGCACTGTTTTCATAATTTAAGACAGTTTACGACTAATATGGGTGGGTGGCTGAAGCTGCCCACTTATTTTTTGTGATCAAATTTTTTCCTTTAGCAATGCCCTCTTCTGACTCAAAACCCATGAATTGGCAACAACAAGCAGAGCAATATTTATTAAATGGAGATTATCTACAAGCCAGTCGTCTCTACGAAGCCGCAATTGAGGCTGAGCCGGATATAAAATCATATTATTGGTATTTAGGGTTAATGCTGTTGTTGCAGGGAGAGGAAGCCGAAGCACAGACAACTTGGCTATTTGCGATGGCAGAAGGTGAGCCAGAGGAGATAGAACAATGGACAATAGAATTAATCCAGGTTTTGACAAGAGAAGCTCAACGGCGAGAATATTTGGAAGATTGGGCAGTTGCTTGGGCAATTCGGCAACATATCCAAGAAATCGATCCTACAGATCTCAATAATGTATTCAGTTTAATCGCCCTCAGTATTTTACTGAAAACTTATACCGGAGAAGATTTAATCTCGTTTGGCGTTTTTGAGCAGCTTCAATCGATTTCAGAAATCACAGAAACCGATAGTCAATTATTGTTCATAGTTTTAAAAGAAGTTCTAGAGTATGCCCCTTTAGATCCACAATCCTTAGCATTTACTAAAGCCTGTATGCCTTGTATTTTTGATCGGAGTGCATTTATTAATTTATTAGTAGCTACTTCGACAAAAATTTCGAGGATTTATTCACGATCTCATCTGGGGGTTCAATTTGCTGAATTAGGGTTACAGTTAGAACCAGAAAATAAAGTTGTTTTGTTACGTTTAATAACTCTTAATCAAGATATCGGAAATCTTGAAAGAGGCATTGAGCTGGCAAAGCAATACTATGAGATCTGTGAAGATTTAGCAGATAAAATTTATGCAAATCACTTAATATTGCGAGGCTTAATGTGTGCCGGAGGCGGAGCTGTAAAAGAGGTGAGTTCGACTCTCGAACGTCATAAAACTTTGCTTCAGTCTTTAATTGAGTTAGAACCGACTGATCTCTCTCAAGAGATTACAATGCGCTTGTTTTCAACTCAGTTTTTTCCCCTCTATTTACGAGATCAGCCACAGGTCAATAATAAATTACGGCAACAAGTAGCTCAAATTTGTCAAAATAATATAGAAACCTATGCTGATTCTTATATCTGCCAATATCAACAAAAACTTATATCCCGTAAACTGATAAAAACTGATGATAAACCTTTAAAGATAGGCTATCTTTCTCAGTGTTTAAGAACTCATTCTGTGGGATGGTTAGCCCGATGGCTATTTCAACATCATGACCGAGAAAAGTTTCAAATTTATGCTTATTTAATTAATGCAGAAGGTCGCCAAGATAGTTTACAAGATTGGTATGTTAATCAAGTCGATCAAGCCTATGAGTTTCCAATGGGTTCTAGAGAAATTCCAGATCAAATCTCAGAGGATGAAATTGATATTCTTATTGATCTTGATAGTATTACGCTAGATGTAACTTGTGAAATTATGGCACTCAAAACTGCACCTGTTCAAGTTACCTGGCTCGGTTGGGATGCTTCAGAAGTACAAAATATTGACTATTATATTGCCGATCCTTATGTGTTACCAGAAAATGCTCAGGAGTATTATAGCGAGACGATTTGGCGGCTTCCGCAAACTTATATTGCCGTCGATGGTTTTGAAGTCGGTGTACCTACGCTGCGACGAGATGAACTAAATATTCCGACTGATGCAGTGATTTATATGAGTTCTCAAATGGGTTATAAATACAACCCAAAAACAGCACGGATGCAGATTCAGATTCTTAAAGCAGTCAAGAATAGCTATTTTTTAATTAAAGGTTTTAAGAAGCAAGATATCGTCACAGAGTTTTTTATTCAACTCGCAAAAGAAGAAGGAATTAACCCAGATCGCTTAAAGTTTTTATCAGGAGTACCCACTTCCGCCATTCACCGTGCTAATTTGGCGATCGCAGATGTTTTTCTCGATACCTACCCCTACAATGGCGCGACAACCACCTTAGAAACCCTGTGGATGGAAGTTCCAATGGTAACCCGTGTCGGACAACAGTTTGCCAGTCGTAACAGTTATACGATGATGATGAATGCAGGTATTACAGAAGGTATTGCTTGGACAGATGAAGAATATGTGGAATGGGGAATTCGGTTAGGGACAGATGAGGCGTTACGTCAACAGGTAGCTTGGAAGTTGAGAAAGTCTAAGCAAATAGCGCCGTTATGGAATGGGAAACAGTTTACTCGTGAAATGGAAAATGCTTATCAACAAATGTGGCAAATTTATTTAGATGGTAAACATTAAAGGTATTATTATTTTCTCTATTCAATCATAAATATGATCCCTTTAACAGCAAGCTAAGTTAACGCATATCCAGTATGTTGACGAACAAAGGGTGGATGAAATGCCAGAACAATATGATCTTTCGGAATACCTGCATCGACTAACTCTGCCGTGATACTATCTTCGATGCCATCATAATGTATCCACAACTTATCATCTCGAATTTCTACATGAACTACACAACCATGGACTCGGCGCTGTTCTTCCCAACCCTCATGCATTAGTAAATAATGATTGCGATCGCGACTCACCACAACATAGCTGCTGACATCTCCATAACGATATGGAAGATTAGCGTGATACTGGAGAATTTTTTCAAGAATTTCACGCCATTGATTTAAGATATCCATTGAATAATCTCCTCAGTTTCTGGGTTAAAAACAATCAAGCGAAAACCGGGTTCTGCGAGTAAGAGTTGTCCAGCTTCTTCATTAAATAAAGTGTCGAATGTAGTACGATTCACTGCTAAATATAAGCGACGATCTGGTTCTTTACGTTGAAGAACTCTAGCGTATAGAAAAAACTGTCCCCATGCATTTTCAAGATCATTAATTGGGGAAGGATTGAGAAAACTTTTAATTTCAACTGCTATCTTTTCAGAGGCTCGCTGTGCAGCAATAAGTTTCTCAGCTCCCATATCGACATATACAGAACGTAATCCTAACCGGAGAACTAAAGGGTCATCCGTAATTTGCCAGCCATCTTTGATCAAGGCAGCTTTGACAACTTCATGGTAAAGATCCTTTGCTGGCATAAGTAAATTAGTCTAAAACAAACTGAATCAAAATCGTCTTCCCTCTTTAATCATCTCTCGAATTGACTGCTTGTCAATAGAGATTTCTTGCCGAAGTTGTCGCATCCCTGCAATAGCATCTTGAATTGATTGCTGAGTAACTTGCTTTCCCCAGGCATTATAGCGAGGTTGAGGTGACTGCTGAGTTGACACTCCCCGCTTTAAAAAGACGGGGATTCTTGGTTCATAGATCGAACTTTCCAGTACAAGATTACTCCAATACTAAAAGCGGTTCAAACTCCCCAAGCTTTAAAGATTCCGTATGCCCTACGGTACTGAGAGCCTTCTTCAAAATGTTTTTGGCTGCGTTAATATCTCTATCTTCTGTATATCCACAATGTGAGCATACGTGTGTTCTAGTCGATAGAGATTTCTGTACTTTTTCACCACAAATAGAACAGTTTTGAGAGGTATTATGAGGCGCTACGGATATTGTCAGCTTCCCATACTTGACTCCAAAATACTCTAACCAATGGCGGAAAATTGACCAGGCAACATCTGAAATTGATTTAGCTAGATGTCGATTCTTTACCATGCCTTTGACATTTAAATCTTCATAGGCGACCACGTCGTTAGAGTGGATTACGCAGTATGCAACACGCTTGCAATACTCTTTACGTTGCCGACTTACTCTTAAATGTTTCCGGGCATACCGATTTCTAGCTTTGTGGTAGTTTTTTGACTGCGGCTTGGCTCCTGGAATGTACTTTTTAGATTTCTTGCGATTGGCACGGTTTAATTGTCTTTCAGCTTTCCGGTAAAACTGAGGATTTTCTACAGTATTCCCTGAGCTATCAGCTAAGAAATACTTAATTCCAACATCTAAACCTATGGCTTTTCCTGTTGGTTCAGTTTCAATTCTGACATCAACTGAAATACAAAACTGCACATAGTATCCGTCTGCTCTTCTAACTAACCTGACTCTTTTAATGTCTTTGAGTTGATAGAAATAAAGATCGTAGGTTCCTTTTAATTTAAGTTTACCAATATTATTTTTATCAGTAAATGTGATGACTTTTCTGTTCTCTGAAAGCTTCCAGCCAGTCGCCTTGTATTCAACAGAACGAGCGGTACGCTTAAACTTAGGAAACCCCTTCTTTCCAGGTGATTTGCGTTTGCAGTTGTCGTAAAACCGACTAATCGCACTCCAAGTACATTCGGCCGCAGACTGTCTGGCTTGAGAGTTGAGCTTGTTGGCAAAAGGATATTGTTTAGCCAGTACCTTGCAATATTTATTAAGGTCGTACTTACCCACTTTTTTGTTATCCATCCAATATCTTAAACAAGAATTTCGGATGAATTTATATGAGCGTATCGCCTCGTCAATTGCCTGATACTGACTCTCTTTACCTTTAGCCTTAAACTCGTAAACTATCAATGCGCTGACTGACTACTGTTAAGTTTATACCGACTATTGTAGCATAATCTTATATTGACTGCCAAATGAATTTGGCTTTCTCGCTTGTATCCCCCGATTAAAATACGGGGGTTTTACGCATCGCCACGATAAGCTTTCTCTTTTTTAAGAAATTCGTATGTTTCCCAGCGTGACGGGAAATTCAGCAGTCGGCGAACTTCAGCAGCAGCAATATAACCTTGGCGGTAATAGTCAGCAATTAGCAATTCTAACACTCGATGCGAGAAGTTTTTTGATTGCAGTTGCAGAGAACTAACGATATTATCAGGAATGTCAATTGTAATTTGCATCACTCATCCATTAAAATCAAACTTATAACAATTTATATCTATATTTTAGCCCACTTTGTGATTAAATTTCACTAAAACTATAACTCCCGAATTTGACTTGATGCAAATACTTGCTCACAGGTTAATTCTAACTCTGGAAAAGTTGCAGAAATAATATTATCACTACCTGTCAAAGACTGAACTTTATATTCTCCTTCAACTAACTGATGAATAAAAATAGTTGGTTGTTTTGGATTCCCTAAAAACGTTCGTGAACCAATTGCTAAATAATCAACAATCCAATATTCAGCAATTCCTAAACGTTGATATTCATCTCGTTTATCAATATAATCATCTTCCCAATTAGTCGAAACCACTTCCACAGCTAGTTGAATGGGTTCTGTTAACGCGCCATAGGTTCGTACATTGCTGTTCCAAACGGCAGCTTTTACGACTCCAACATCAGGATTTCTACCTCGTTCTTCGCCTGCTTGAGTTGTTGTTCTAATTATAATATCCTTATCTACAATATAGTCTATATTTAGGCGTTCGTGAAGCGTTGCGTTAGCAGTATCGCTCTCTCGGTCAAAGCAACGAACTAAAAACCGAGCTATATTTTTATGAGCGCGAGTCGGTTCTATTTTTACGAGTTTTCCATTTACCAATTCATACTGTCCATAGCCATCTGGATACTGTTCTAAAAATTCAAGAAAGGTTAGTTTTTGAGTTGAGGTTAATGTCATAAGTTTTAACTTAATAAGCTATCCAGTTTAATTTGAGATAAATTCTCTGATTTTGCTTTTTTAATTGCTTCTAAATTATCATTTTCTAACACAATTCTACCCTTTAAGCGCGGTAATAAAGCTAACCATTGAATCTCACTCAATTCACCAATTAAAGCTATTTCTGCACTTTCTTCAAACTCTAATTCTTCTTCCATCATCAGATTCATCACAACACTGGATAAAGCCATATCTGCCTCTTCATCTGAAATATTACTATTATCGATCAGTAAAGTAATTTTCTCTTTATCTGGATGAGTCATGACTGCTTTAATCACTTGAATTAACTCTGAGGCAAGAGATTCTTCGGGTTGAGACCAATCTGGAAATATAATAAAATTAATTTCTCTTAAATTTAAACGTAATAAGGTTGCATTGATTAAAGCCTCACTAACAATATCTGCCATTTTTTCCCAAGAGAATTTCTTCGCTTGTTCCAAACCTGCTGCAATTAAAGAGTTACGAATAGTTGGTTTTTGTACCTCACACAATGCATCTGCTAATTCATTTACATTATTATGATTAACATAAATGACTGCTTCTCCACCCACTTCGGGAATTGAAGCATTCGGACAAGTAATAACCGGACAACCACAAGCCAATGCTTCTACGACAGGCATCCCAAAGCCTTCGTACAATGAGGGATAAACTAATGCTGTCGCACCAGAATAAGCAATTCTAAGTTCCTCATCACTGAGTTGCATAGGATGTACAATACAACCCGAGGTAAATTCTCGGTATTCATTCCCTAACATATAACCACTGCCTGTAGAAATGATATCAAATCCTTGCTTACTCTGGAGTTGAGAAAATGCTTTAAAAAATAATCCTGCATTTTTATAATTACTGCCTGCACCGACTAAAAGAAAGTAAGGTTTTGTGATACCATACTTAAATTTAAATTGATTAATTTCTGCTACATTAGCGGGTGAGAAATGATTGGAAACACCGCAATGAGCAACCGTTATTTCTTCTAAAGAAATTCCTGAGAAAAACTGAGCTAAGTCTGAAGCCGTATTCTCTGAAATTGAAACATAAGCTGAAGCGTGACGAATACTATTATGTTTTTCACGCCACATCGGTTCATTAAAATCTGCACCCAATACTTCAGGAATCATATCATAAGCCATAAAGACTGAAGGGGTTGAAATAGGAGTTGTGTAATAGGTTGATATGAATAAATCTACTTCTTCGTCATCACAAATATATTGCAACATCATCCGATCTTGCTCAGTATTATTATAGTTATGTGCTGGAATTCTACGAGTCCTAATTCCTGATATTTTGGGTGCTGTACCTACTCGATCTAATAGAACAATATTTCTGGCGAAGTCTTGGTGTTTCCAAGTTTCTAGCAAGGATTTCCAAACCCTTGCAATCCCTGTTTTATAATATTGAAAGAAGATTCCGTCAATTGCTATCCTGGGTTTGATATCATTTCTAAAAATTACGTTTAAGTAATCTAAAATAATATTATAATCTTTTTCTTTATTATACTTAAGCTGTTTATCTAAATCATCAGTATATTGATAGTCAATTACTTGTAAACCCTGAGATGTAAAAAGTATATTCCAGGGTCTAACATCTGCTATGTTTTCTAATTCATCTATTTTTTCAAATTCTTTTTTTATCTGATTTATTACATTTTCTTTAACTGGATATAGAATCTGACCGATTTGAGCAATATCGTAAAGCAGTACTCCTGGAATAAACTGAATATCTTGATTCAGGTGTGATTTATGAAGAACAATACTTTCTTCGTTATGTTTTAAAATATATTTTCTCGGATCTAAAGGATAACTAATGTAAGGGAATACTGATTCTCTTGTATAATTGGGCGAATCTGCATAATAAAACGATCTTTTCAAAGCGGGATCGCAATGAGTATCTGATTCGTAGCTCAATTTATTAAAAATAGGTTTAATTTGACTAATTTTTTCGAGAGTTAATTGATTTTTTAAAACTTGTTTACCACAAACTTTTGATTCTTCAGGGTGTGGCATTTCAATGATTAAAGATTTTGATATTTTACTCAGTTCTAATAAAAATGATTCTGCATCTTCCATGTGATGTAAAACAGAGAGTAAAAGAGTCACATCAAAATAAGTACAAGCTTGATTCGCCTTAATTAGCCAGTCAATACTGATATCTGAGTTAACTAGAATAACATTGTTTAACTGCTCAATTTTTAATAGCTCAGCTTGTAATTTAGCATAACTCGGTTGCTTTTCAACACTAACGAATACGTTTTCAGGGAAAAGCTTAGCAAGCTGGATCGTAAAAAAGCCTACATTAGAACCGATATCTAAAATAGTTTGCCCCGGTTTAATATGATTTTTGATAACTTCTAATCTCTCCCATTCATTTTGACGTACTCCTTCTCTGATTAAGCTATCTTTTATATAGATGGATTGGTAAACTTCTGGTAAGTCATTAATAAGATTTTCTATTTTTTTTAAGTTAAAACTGTAAGATGTTTTCATGGTATTATATTTCCTTATCTAGAATACTGAATTAATTGACTTTATATTAATGGATTAAAATATAAAAATAACTTACATTTTTACTAATTTTACTGTCACGGAAAACCATAATATACTTTTTTACTGACTATAATAATATCAAAAATTGCTAATGATTTTTCATAACCTACCCCAGTCAGTAGCCAAAATGATCACCCATTTCGATAGATAATCGATTCAACTATAAGATCTGCTAAAACTATCTTGTATGATCTAATTTTATGACAATCTAAACTATCTTACCGTGAAAATGGATTATCAAGCATTGGTGCAGCTTCTGCCAAATCTCTACTATAACTGGGGACATGAAGAGCTTAAACCTGATTCAGATCAGTTTCAGCAGGTGAGGGCGCAAATACAGGGGGATACTTCAACGAATGTGATGGAGTTACTCAATGCTACTGTCGATTGTATGGCAGCCGATGAGATATATTGTGAAATGGGTACGGTTGGCAGTTCGACTTTAATTGCGGCTTTGCTAGGACATCCAGAATGCATGGCTTATGCCGTCGGGGAACTTGAGACGGAGGATGTGGAGAAGCTAGCGGCAGACTTACAGCAGTTTGAACTCGAAGAACAGGTGATTTTTTGTCAACAACCAATAGAAGCATTTTTATTAGAATTACGGGAAATTGAATTAGAAAATAAAATTGGTGTCTATTTTTATCAGGGAGAGTCTGACTATCGTTCTGTGTTACTGGGATTATTATTAATTAAGCCTTTTCTAGCAAATAAAGCTACAATTTTTATCAAAAATTATCATTTTAAAATGGTACAGCAGGCTGTTTGGGATTTTATAGCGGTTCAGCCTGAATGTCAAATTTTACTAGATTTTTCTACATTAGATTTTGGAGATAATATTTTATTATTAAGTTGGGATACTCAGAGAACTTTAAACTATCCCGCTGCCGTATTTCAAGAACATCGTCAACAGCCTATTATTCAAGCCATTAATAATTTACAGCAGTTTGAACAGTCGGAATTCGCTTTAAATAATTTGTATAAAGAAGCAATATATTGGCATCAGCAGCAACAATTTGAAATTGCTGAGAAAAAGTATAAGGATTTTTTAGTCTGGCAAAGCGATAACTCGGATGCTTGGTTGAAGTTAGGCATTCTTTATATAGAAGTAGAAGACTACTCTAAATCTCTTCAGGCTTTATTAAAATCTATTCAGATAGATGAATCTCAAGGTTTAGTTCATTATTATATAGGATTTGTATTTGAAAAGCTTAATCAAAATCAGCAGGCTATCGCAGCATATCAAACAGCAATAGAAAAAGATAATCAACTAATAGATGCTTACAATAATTTAGGCAATCTTTTATACCGCATCGGTGCAGTTACTAAAGCTGAAACTATATATAGAAAAGGGATTCTAATTAATCAGAATAATTGGGGTATTTATTTAAATTTAGGGAATTTACTGTTTGAACAATATCAAATTGATGAAGCCATTACTTTCTACAAAACTGCATTAAAATTAAATCCTGATTATCCAGATATTCAATATAACCTTAATTTAGCATTAGAACTTCAAAATAATCCTGTTCAGATTTATATTAATTTAGGAAATAAACTCTATCAGAAAGCAGAATATCAAGCAGCAATTGATCAATATCAAAAGTTATTAGCAATTAATACAGTAGATGTGGAACTTTACTCAAAACTGAGTGAATGTTATCGTCAATTACGTCAACGTCAAGCAGCTATTGAAACATTACAAACCGGAACACAACTTTATCCAAAATCAGGACAACTACATTTTTCTTTAATTACCGAGTTGTTACAACAAGGACAAACTGAAGCAGCAATTCATCAAGCAGAAATCGCATCAAAGAATCTGCCTGATGATTATACCTTTCAATTGATGAAGCACTTAATTGTGCCAATGATATATCCTAATTATGAGTCAATTTCTTACTATCGCCAAAGATTTGAAACAGAATTACAAGTTTTAATTGAAACAACTGTTTTAAATACTCCCGAAAATAGAAAAAATGCGCTTTTAGGAACTTCCCGCTGGACGAATTTCTATCTCGCTTATCAAGCACATAATGTAGTTGAAAGCCAAAAAAAATACGGAGATCTGATTTATAAAATAATGGCGGCTAATTATCCAGAATGGACTAAACCGTTATCTATACCACCTATTCAAGATAAAATTAGAGTGGGTTATGTTTCCCATTATTTGCATTCTTATAGTGGTACACTGTGGTTAACAGGTTGGCTAAAATACTGTAATCATGAAAAGTTTGAAGTTTATTGTTACTATACTGGAAATTATCCCGATGTAGTGACTCAACAGTTTAAACAATATAGTGATGTATTTCATCATATTCCCCATAATTTAGCAGCGGTTTGTCAGCAAATTATAGATGATAAATTGCATATTTTAGTTTATCCTGAAATTGGCATGGACCCCCCTACATTACAGATGGCAGCGTTACGACTTGCACCTATACAATGTACCGCCTGGGGACATCCTGTAACAACTGGACTTAAAAATATTGATTACTTTTTATCTAGTGAGTTGATGGAAGCGGAAAACGCACAATCTCACTACTCAGAAACATTAATAAAATTACCGAATATTGGAGTCGCTTATCCGAAACCTAAAGATATCCCAACTATAACAAAAAAACGCTCAGATTTTAATCTATCAGAAGATAATATTTTGTATTTTTGCTGTCAAGCACCATTTAAATATTTACCACAATATGACTATATTTTACCTGCAATTGCACGTCAAGTTAATAATGCTAAATTTTTGTTTCTACGAGGAGAATTACTAAAACCCCGTTTAGAATTTGCTTTTGCTAAAGTAGGACTCAATCATCAAGATTATTGCATTCATTTAAATATTCCAGCGCGACAAGACTATTTAATGTTAAACTTACTGTGTGATGTATTTCTAGATACGATAACTTGGTCGGGTGGAAATACCTCTTTAGAAGCGATCGCCTGCAATTTACCCATCGTCACTTATCCGGGGAAATTTATGCGAGGTCGTCATGCCGATAGTTTTTTAAAACTGTTAGGAGTTACGGATACAATTGCTAAAACTGAGGCAGAATACATTGATATTGCGGTTAAACTGGGTATTGATTCTAATTGGAAAAATAGTATTTCTGAACGAATGAGTCAACGCCATAATAATTTGTTTGACGATCCATCCTGTGTTAAAGCATTAGAATCTTTCTATGAACAAATTGTTAGAGAAAGTTATAATTAATATTTTTTTCTATTCTTCTTAATCCCGTTTCAACTCTTCCAAATACCCTCGATAATCTTCTCTATCTGGATTCAATTTAACCAATTTCTCCAATACTTCAATTGCGCCTTCTGCATCATTCATCTCCAACCGTACCATCAACAACTTTTCTAACGCGATTTGATTTTCTGGTTCCTGTTCTAGTACAGTTTGATAACTCTGTTCTTGAGTTTTTAATCGGCTATTAGCATCCGCTGTAACCGCTTTAGGGGGTGGTGCTTTCTTCGGCGGACTAAACAAACCTTTCCCCATATAATAGCCTGTGTGTGTTAGAAACAATCCTAGGGCAATCAAAGTCATGACCCGAACAGTGCGTTTACGACTTTGACTGTCTTGTTTGCTAGCATTCTGCATCATTCTCAATCCATTTCTATTGTTTAATTTCGTAGCATTATAATTTCAAAAAAATAATCAGAGGAACAAATTCAATCATAAAATATTGTTCCCCCTAAATTTATCATTTTACTGATTCGAGAGTTGCCGTTCAACTTCGGCGATCGCCGCCTGATGTTCGTCTTCTGTGCGGCTAAAAATGTGCGTCCCATCGTAACGAGCCATAAAATAGAGATATTCTGTCTCTTCGGGGTTTAACGTGGCTTCTAGGCTGGCTACTCCTGGACTAGCAATGGGAGTAGGAGGCAGTCCAGCATTCATATAAGTATTGTAAGGAGAAGGGGTTTCGACTTGTTTAAAGGTCAAAGGCTGCTCAACTGTTTGACGAATACCGAGGGCATATTCTACCGTGGGGTCAGCCGCTAGGGGAATACCTTGATTTAAACGGTTATGAAATACTCCAGAAATCACCCCCCGTTCCGAGGCAATAACCGCCTCTTTCTCCACAATACTAGCCAGGGTGACCCACTCATGCAAATTGAGGTCAGTTTGTCCTTGTTGCTGCTGATAAACGGGTAAGGCTACCTGTTCAAACTGAGTCAACATTTGTTGCATCACTCCCTCCGGGGTGACTTGTTCAGCCACAACTTTATAGGTATCTGGATATAAGTATCCTTCAATTAAAGGCACTCCCTCCGGTAACCAAGGATATTGATCATAAGGAATAACTGCAACTGTTTCGAGAAATTCCTCCTTTGAAAAGAAACCCTGCTGTTCAAAATACTCGGCCATTTGTTCAAGCGACCATCCTTCCGGAATGGTATAACTCAATTGCATCACCTCGCCATTCCAAATCGTTTCTGCCACTTCAGGCAAAGGATCGGTGGGAGACAACTGATAAGTGCCGGCTTTGAACTCTCCTGCATTATCCTGAAACATTAACCATCGCGCCCAGAGTTTCCAGGCTGTGGCGGATCGAATTAAACCCGCCGCTTCGAGATCTTGGCCAATTTGTTGGCTAGAAGTTCCTGAAGGAATGGTAATTTGCATTGCTGAACTATTGTCTTCTGTGTCTGTGGCGGCCTCGGCCGCAGGGGCTGAACTGACCCAACTCCACCAAGACCATCCCTGCCACCCTGCAAAAATTAGGGCAGCCGGCAGAAGTAGAAAGTAAAATAATCGTTTAGAAATCCGTCCCATCTCAGATGCTCTTTGCTGTGGGTTGCTGCCAAAATTGTCTCTTATTTTAGGCCATGTCGTCAAAGAGTTGATCTTCAATCATGGGCAGTAAAGGTTCAATTTGTTGTAATTCTTCCGGTGAGAGTAGTTGAGGCTGTCCCTGTTCATCGACACGCGCCAGAATCAAAAAGGGGTCGAGGGGAATATACACTCCGTATTCTTGTTCTTTGTGATAAAAGCTGGCCAGCCAAACCAACTCTTCATATTCATCGCTATCGCTGTCGGCATCATCTGGGGTAATTGATGCGAGGTCTTCCTCAGATAGGTCGGGGAGTTCTCCTGAAACGGTTAAAGTAACCGTACTATAATGCAGGGTTAAATTCTGTTCAGCCAGTACAGCTTTAGCCAGTGGAAAAAGAATTTCGAGTTCACTGTCAGACTCAACTGCAATCGCCGCTTCATCTTCATTTGTATCCGGCCAGGTGAGAATCACCACAGGCTGGTCAACGCACATTAGCAGCAAATACTCTTGATTCTCAACTTGTAACGTAGACTGAACATAGCAATTCAGAGACTGGCCTTTTTCATCTGTAATTGTGATAGATGTCTCAGGCCGTTCACCGTTGTCTTGAGAATGTCGGGAGGAAAATGTCATAAAATATAGACTTTGCTGAAACCCTAGCTCATATTACTGGAGAATGAGACAACTTGCATTAATTTTAGAGAAGTGTTTCATAAAAATTTTATTAAGTCTCAGCCGTCTGCATCATAGTTATTGGCAACAACAGCTCACTCATCATCTGTGAGATTTTACTCAACTCAGCTCATACTGAATGTGTTAAGCGCCAAACACAGTTCTCATCTCTAAACTACTGTGAGCTTGAAATTAATCCGATAAAAGAGTATCTAAATAATTGAGCTATTTTCTGGGTTAGAAGGGTTATCTAACCCCGGAGATGCACAATTGTGTTTCGCGCTGCAATGATAAGATCGCCATGAATGAACTGCGAGGCCACACCGTGATCCGTTCTGTTACATTACCTCTTCCCCACCCTGAACCTTTAGCTCCCGATCACAATCGCCTGCGACTGTTTTCTGGATCGGCCAACTTACCCTTAGCGACCGAAGTCTGTCGTTACTTGGGGATTGATTTGGGCCCAATGGTACGTAAGCGCTTCGCCGATGGTGAACTTTATGTACAAATTCAAGAGTCCATCCGAGGCTGCGATGTGTATCTCATTCAGCCATCGTGTCATCCGGTGAATGATAACTTGATGGAATTGCTGATTATGATTGATGCTTGTCGGCGGGCATCGGCTCGGCAAGTGACAGCGGTAATTCCTTATTATGGTTATGCTCGCGCCGATCGCAAAACAGCCGGACGAGAGTCTATTACGGCAAAGTTAGTTGCCAATTTAATGACACAAGCCGGAGCCAGTCGTGTATTAGCGATGGACTTACACTCCGCTCAAATTCAGGGATATTTTGATATTCCTGTGGATCATGTTTATGGATCGCCTGTTATTTTTGATTATTTAGCCAGTAAAAAGTTATCTGATATTGTGGTTGTTTCTCCTGATGTGGGGGGCGTAGCTCGTGCCAGAGCATTTGCTAAGAAGCTTAATGATGCTCCCATTGCAATTATCGATAAACGTCGTCAAGCTCACAATGTGGCCGAAGTGCTAAATGTTGTGGGGGATGTGGAAGGAAAAACCGCAGTCCTGGTTGACGATATGATTGATACTGCCGGAACCATTAGCGAGGGCGCTCGCCTGTTGCGGGAAAAAGGCGCACGACAAGTGTATGCTTGTGCCACTCATGCGGTGTTTTCACCCCCGGCTGTTGAACGCTTATCAGGGGGTTTATTTGAAGAAGTGATTACCACCAACACCATTCCGGTTCCGCCAGAACGGCAATTTGAACAGTTAACTGTGTTATCGGTTGCCAATTTACTGGGTGAAACGATATGGCGAATTCATGAAGATACGTCTGTTAGTAGTATGTTTCGTTAGATTATTTGAATTATGCTTTCTCTAACGACCAAACCAGTAGATCTCCAGATGATCCCCCTGTGACGAGCATCTGGCTATCTGGTGTAAAGGCAACGGGAGGATAAGCCGATAACGTTCGGGCAGGTAACCCCCATAGGTTTGGGTTAGGAAGGTTCCAGAGTTGAACGGTTCCTTCCTGACTGGCGCTGGCTAACCATTGTCCATCTGGACTGATGGCAACCGCTTTCACTGCGTCTGGGTGACCATTGAGCGTGCGAAGGAGTTCTCCGGTGTGAACGTTCCATAATTTCACAGTGGTATCAAAACTACCGCTGATGAGAAGATCGCAGTCCGAACTAAAAGCTAAAGTAGAAACTGGCGCTGAATGTTCTTTGAGTGTATAAAGACTGCTTAAGCGACCAAATTGCCAGAGTTTAATTGAACCATCGGCTGCACCACTGGCAAATAAACTAGACTGGGGATGGGTGGCTTCTGTTGCATACATACAGTGACAGTCTGAATAGGGAAACGTTAGACATAACACTTGATCCTGGTGTTCGTCTAGACGGTAAAGCAATTCACCGTTGCGTTGGTTCCACAGTTTAATGGTGCTATCGGCGCTACCACTGGCAATTACACGGCCATCTGGGCTATAGGAAACAGCCTGCACCCCCCCGCTGCGGTGACTGTAGGGAGAACCGGAATGACTAAAAAACCGATCGGTTAAAGTGCGACAATGTAAATTCCAAGCCAAAATGGTTCGGTCTAGACTGCCACTGACGAGGCGTCTGCCGTTGGGACTCATGGCTAGGGTGTGAACGGTTCCAAGATGTCCGAGAAAGCGATGTAACAGTTGACCTGTTTTCAAGTTCCAGAGTCGAATGGTTCGATCTGCGCCGCCGCTGGCGAGAATATATCCTTTGGGGCCAATGGCGATCGCTTCTACGGTTTCAGTATGACCTTGAAGTTTTCTAACATTTTTTAACGTTACATTGGGCCGAGTTGCTGTTAATAAGTTAGGCGGTTGTCCAGAGGAAGACAGCAAGGTTGATGCGGGAGAATGAGGGGCAGCAGAGGGGTTATGAAAAAATGAGGGAATTGGAAAAGAATGCCATCCATTTTCGGGTAAACTTTTTCCGGGGCGATCGACAATATTATGGGGATTAAATTGAGTTTTAACTGCTTCTAATTCGGTATTAATGATAATTTGTAGGGGTGTGGTTTGAGAGGAATTTTGATCTGGAGTTTTAATCGTTTTTAAGTCTGATAAAACTTCTGTTGCCGACTGATATCGTTCTCGAATAATATCTTTGATCAGTTTGTCTAAAATTTTATCTAATGCTTCACTGATGCTGATTCCAATCGTTCTCAGATGCGATCGCCAAATCAGTTCTCCACTAAAGGGATCAAACAATTCATTGGGGGGAACATGAGTGAGTAACTGAATACAAGTCACCCCTAAACTATACAAATCACTCGCCGGATAGACTTTACCGCCCCGGATTTGTTCTAAGGGTGCATAACCAATTGTTCCTGTAATGGTTCCGGTTAAAGGTTGCCCTAAATTGGGGCTATATTTAGCAATGCCAAAATCCACTAAAACCAATTGATTATCAGTTTCTCGACGAATAATATTATCGGGTTTAATATCTCGATGAATTACATGATTTTGATGGATAAATTGCAGAACTTCTAATAAGTTTTCCAGTGCTTCTCTAATTTGATCTTCATCGAAATACCCTTTATCTTCTAATTCTTGCGTTAACGTTTTTCCCGGAATGAATTCTTCGACTAAATAGAAATAATTATTTTGCTCGAAGTTGCTAAAAAACTGTGGTATTTGATGATGATTTCCTAAATCTTTTAAGCGAACGGCTTCTAGATGAAATAATTCTAATGCTTTTTCGGTCGAAATTTGAGTTTGAAATTGAGGTGAAAATTGCTTAATAATACAAGGATGATGATCGCCCGCAACTTCATCTACCCCGAGAAAGGTATAACTCATGCCACCGCCACTGAGTTTGTATAACCCTCGATATTGTCCTTGTAACAATAACGCAGAACCACAGGCTTGACATACTGTTGACCCTAGAGAATTTTGAGGCTGAGGACACTGGGTAGAAAAGCAGTAGCTCATAGGGGCAACATTGAACCAATGAATTTAGTAAAACTATTTCCTATAATTTTATTGTTTTACAACTGTGACAATCAATCGATCAATATTTTAAGAATTACTTCGCTTTTGTTTAATCTTTGTTCAATAAAAATACACAAATTCTTGAAGTTATTTGTACAATTGTGTCGATAAATGCTGCTTAATCTGATTCAAGTTCCATAATTTAATCGTTTTATCCTCACTCCCACTGGCGAGGAGTTGGTTATCCGGACTGAAGACAACCGAGTTAACCGCGCCCGAATGTCCGGAGAGTAAATGCAGCAATTTACCACTGTGTATATCTCTGACTTTAATTAAGCTATCATAACCCCCGCTGGCGAGGAGTTGGTTGTTAGGACTAATGGCAACGGAGTTAACCGCATAAGAATGACCCGATAGAACCCGTTGTAGAGTCTGCGTTTTCAGGTTCCAAACCCGCAGGGTTTCGTCTTTACTGCCAGTAACGAGGGTTTTACCATCTGGACTAATAACCAGGGTTAAAATCTCGGCAGTATGTCCATTTAACAAGCCAATCAGTTCTTCTGTTTCCAACTGCCATAACCGGACTGTAAAATTAGCCCCATCACTGGCTAATATATGGTTATCCGGGCTAATACTAAAGGTTTTAACAGAACTAGCATGACCCGTCAAGGTTCCCTTCAACATCCCCGTTTCCAAGTTCCATAACTTCACGGTTTGACTATAACTACTGCTGTGGCTAATAATCGTTTTACCATCAGGCGTAATCCCAACAGGCATATATCCAGAGTCTAAACGAGAATATCCGGTGACTAAGGTACGAATGAGTTTTGCCGTTTTCAAACTCCACAACTTCACGGTTCCATCTCCCCCACCTGTGACAAACGTCGTGCCATCGACACTCACCGCCACATTTTTTACGCCATAAGGATGACCGTTCAACGTTAACAGTTGTTCCCCAGTTGTCAGTTTCCAGAGCTTAATTTTGCCATCATCAGAGGCGCTAATTAGGACTTGTCCATTGGGGATAATGGCAAGGGACTTGACACCGTCGGCATGACCTGTGAGGGTAAGGTGTTGCATTACTGTGATGACTGTTTGCTTAAAAGCGCTTGTCTAAAACCCAGTACAACCAGAATATTGGTCAAGGTGAGGAACACTTCAGCCGAACCATGTAACCAGTCAACATTAGCCAGAGAGTCATTGTAAGCCACTTGTGCGTAAATGCCTGCCGGAATAGTGACCGCAACAAATACCAGTGTTCCATAAAATCCAATCAGCGCCAACCGAGGCACCACTTTTGAACGAGTCAGAAACCATAGAAACCCTAAGTAGGGAAACAGGGAGACCGCAAACAAAGTCTCTTTTGAGAATATCATTTGAGTTAACACTTAATCTTTCACAGGCTGTACTGTTCGCCAAATATACCAAGCTGCAACCAGTAGGGTCACGTTTCCAGTAACCGTCATGGCGGCTTGTAATGTCACTAACCATTCTAAGGAAAGTGAGTTATCAAAAAAGTGCCAAGTACAAGCACACATCGCACTAATTAGGGCGGGTAACATAGCAAAAGAGAGTCCCCACCAAGCCCGATTTTTTGTCACTTCACCATACCTCCAAATAAACCAGATAGCCGCGATCCATTCAATTACGCTGGAAATGTGAATGATCCAAGTGGGAATTGAGAGAGCGTGCATATTTAAGATTTTATCGATTTTGTTGAGTTTTCAACGATTTTATCCGGCTTTATGTTACCTTATCATTGATATTATTGGGTTTCCCATCAAATATATTCCACTATGAAACGGGCCATCTGCTGTGGTTACTACGGTCAAGGAAACGGAGGAGATGAAGCATTATTGGCAACTTTGTTACAAATGCTACCCCTTTCAGTTGAACCGATTGTATTATCAGGCAATCCTCAACAAACTCAACAACAGTACAATGTCGAGGTGTGCGATCGCTTCAGTGGCTTACAAGTATTACAGGCATTCAAACGATCGGATTTGTTTATTTGGGGCGGTGGCAGTTTAATTCAAGATGTCACTAGCGCGATTAATCCTTTTTATTATGGCGGATTAATGGGACTTGCTCAACAGATGGGGTTAAAAACCGTTGCCTGGGCGCAAGGAATAGGACCGCTTCAACGCCCAATGACCCAGTGGTTAGCCCAACATTGTTTTTCTCATTGTACTGCCGTTAGTGTACGCGATGCCAACTCAGCTCACTTATTAACTCAGTGGGATGTTCCTTTTACTTTAGCCCCAGATCCGGTTTGGGCGCTAGACAGCGATCCGGTTCCTGGACTGTGGAATTTACCCGCACCGCGAGTGGCTTGTGTGTTGCGATCGCATCGGTTATTAACGCCAAAACGCCTAGAAATTCTCACAAAAGCCTTAGTCTCATTTCAAACTGCAACAAAAGCATTTATTTTATTATTACCGTTTCAAGCATCTCTTGATTTAGCCATTGCTGAGTCTCTACATCAAGCCATTCCTCACAGTAGCAAAGTTTTAACTTTATCTGACCCTAAACAGTTAAAAGGGGTGTTTCAAGGGGTAGAAATGACAATTGGGATGCGCTTACATAGTTTAATTATGGCGGCGGCAGCGGAATGTCGGTGTTTTGCCCTCAGTTATGACCCAAAAGTGACTCGACTCATGGAAGAATTAGAATTACCCGGTTGGGAATTATCAGAACTCCCGGAAAGCGCCAATATTATTAGTAAAGCCTGGATCGAATGTTATGCTAATGGCGAAGCTTTATCCCTTGATCGAATTGATTTTTTAGCAAATCGCGCTAAAATTCATCAGGAGGTTTTATCAACTGTCCTCAATTAGATCAGTTTGTGAAATTTTCCTATCTTAAAATTTATGATAAATTAGGAGGTAAAATATTTGGCCAGAGTTCGAGTTCGTCAGCACGTTAATCCTCTAGCAATTCAATATTTAAAACCGATTCAACCCCCAGACTGGCATAATATTTATGCTAATCTTGATCGACCGTTGCATATCGATATTGGCTGTGGACGAGGGCGGTTTATCTGGAAATTTGCTCAACTTGAACCCCAGTGGAATTTTCTGGGTTTAGAAATTCGAGAAGCCTTAGTTAAAGAAGCGAATCAATGGCGAGATCAAGAACAATTAACCAACTTACATTATTTATTTTGTAACGTAAATCAGTCTATTGTTGGAATTTTACAATCTTTACCAACCCCAGTCATTCAGCGGGTTAGTATTCAATTTCCAGACCCTTGGTTCAAAACTCGGCATCAACGCCGCCGCATGGTTCAACCCGAATTAGTCGATGCAATTGCCCGTTATTTAATCATAGGAGGAGAAGTCTTTATTCAATCTGATGTACAACAACTTGCCGAACAAATGCGATCTGCTTTTTCATCCCATCCCGCCTTTCATCTCCTCGAAAAAGAGTGGTTAATTGATAATCCTTTACCCTTGGCCTCCGAAAGAGAAGCCGCAACAATTTCCCGCAATAAACCCGTTTATCGAGCCTTGTTTCAGAAAATTAAGGTAAAAAATATAGAATTATAATCTTCGGATCAAGAGTATATTTGTGGTTAATTTTAATTTTTTATGAGTCAAGTTTTAACACCCAAAAAACCATCACCCAAAGCCTCCTCATGGCTAATTTCTCTGTGGAAATTTTCTCGTCCCCACACCATTATCGGCACTTCTTTAAGTGTTTTGGGGTTGTATTTAATTGCACTGAGTGATATTATACCAATATGGGATGCTAGAGAAGGTGTGTCTCTACACCTAATTTCCCTAGGACTCAGTTGGATTGCCTGTCTGTGTGGTAACGTTTACATCGTTGGTCTCAATCAGCTTGAAGACATTGAAATAGACCAAATTAATAAGCCTCACCTTCCCTTAGCAGCCGGGGAATATTCACGCAATCAAGCGATACTCATTATTTCAGTTACAGGCATCTTAGCGCTAATTTTAGCAGGCTTTCAAGGGCCGTTTCTGTTGGCGACTGTTGGAACTAGTTTAATTCTAGGCACAGCTTACTCCCTACCACCGATTCGTTTAAAGCGGTTTCCCTTTTGGGCTGCTTTTTGTATTTTTACAGTTCGCGGAGTGATTGTCAATCTCGGCATTTTCTTACATTTTCAACAAACTTTTTCGACAGTTACCTCACCATTGATTACGCCCTCAGTTTGGGCATTAACCCTATTTGTCTTAGGCTTTACTTTTGCCATTGCTATTTTTAAAGATATTCCCGATATTGATGGCGATCGCCAATACAATATTACAACTTTAACGATTCGTTTAGGAACCCATGCCGTTTTCAATCTAGCGCGTTGGGTATTAACATTTTGCTACATCGGAATAATTCTAGGCAGCCTAATTTTGAGACCTGAAGTTAATCCTATCATTTTAAGTTTAACTCACATTATTACGTTAATTTTAATGTTGTGGCGCAGTACAACAGTTGATCTCAAAAGCAAAGAAGAAATCGCCCAATATTATCAATTTATTTGGAAGCTATTTTTCTTAGAATATTTAATGTTTCCGATGGCTTGTATACTGTAATAATGAAATATAGAATTCCGGCATATTTCCCACTTTAAAGAAGAATTAATAGCCTCCGATTCATTATTCAATGTGAGGGTCACCCTGAGCGCTATAAAACCAATGAGCCTGATTTGAACTCCAAAAATCAGTCACTTTATAGTCTAAACGATTTAGCATTTTACGCAATAAAGGTAAACTTAAACCAATTACATTTGTATGGCAACCCTCTAACTTTTCAATGAATAATCCACCTTTTCCATCAATTGCAAAACATCCCGCACAATTCATGGGTTCTCCCGTCGCAATATAAGCCCTAATTTCATCATCACTGACGGATGCAAAATGAACTTGAGTGATTTGAGATTTGATCTGTTTATCACCCGATTGAATATCAATCAAGGCATAACCTGTAAACAGTTGACCGACGTGACCTCGCATAATTTGCCAACGATAAAATGCCTCTGCTGCATCTTTGGGTTTGCCGTAAATTTCATTGTCCACGACGAGTACAGAATCACAACCTAAAACTAATAGATTTTCAGATAAAGGCTGTTTATTAGAATCATTATTAGCAGAAAAAAGAGGCTTCCCTTGCTTAATTTTATCAACAATAACTTGAGCTTTACATTCTGCTAAAGTTTCAACGAGTTGACCGGGATGATTGACTTTGATTTGAGATTCATCAAAATCACTCGGGCAAACAATAGGAAAAATTCCAGCATCTTCTAATAACTGTCGTCGTGCAGTAGAAGCAGAAGCCAAGATCAAATTAGGTGGAGAAAGGCGGATCATAGAAAGTTAATACGCTAATTAATATACCCTGAATGAGCGAATGGTTTGTTCGAGTTGTTCATGAATTTTTTGCCAGTGTTTTTCAGTTGCAGAAACGTTAATTGTAAATAATTTACCGCGACTAATGGCGACACTCGCGAAATCATGCCGATCTTGATTGGGTAGTTTGACAGCATATTCTAATAGATAATAATTCTTATCTCCCACTTGCCGAGATTCTGCATTCACGAGTTCTGCCTCACGACCCGAACCTTCCGGTGCAATTGCATTTTTGCTGAGTTTGTAGCCCACTTCTGTCGGAGTTCCTAATGTTTCTAGGGTCGTATCATCCGGAGCTTCACTAATGACGACACTAACATTTTCTGTCTGTTCAATCATATCATGAAAGACGACATCAGGGCCGTTAGAGACCTTGACTTCAGTCCAACCATTAGGATAAATAAATTCGTAACCTTTGGCTGTATTGACATAAGTTTGAAATCCGCCGCCGCTGGAGATACAACCGCCTAGGGTCAAACTCAAGAAAATTAAAAAGAGTGTACTGAATCGTTTCAACATTGGAATCGTTTGTTATCTTCACTTTATTCATTGTCTCATGAAACTTTACCCTTGTAAGCATGACCCCATAATAAAGTGATCTGAAGTTAAAATTAAGGTATTGGATTTAAGCTCAGTGATGTTATTGACCTAAAAAATTGACGAGTTTGTATTGAATGGTCACTGAATTTTAAAAAGAGCGTCTGCCTGTACTATTTTCTAGTGAGTGATTAACTTCAGTATTTTTACTGATATTGTTGATTAATTCATGTTTAAAAAGTTATTAAAATATCCGTTGAATCACAATTGAATATCAGACCTTAGCTAGTTAGCCTAGTAATAGCGTTTACAACATTCATTATGTCCTCAACAGTTTCTTCCAAAACATCTGATTTAATTCGTAGTCTGCGGGAACGCTTAGACCTCTCTCAGGTTAAGTTTGCTAAACAGTTAGGGGTTTCATTCCAAACTGTAAATGGCTGGGAAAATGGACATCATCAACCGTCTCGAATTGCGATGAAATTAATCAGAGGACAAATTGAAGCACTCGGAGATCAAGGAGAAGATTTATTAAACGAGTATTTTAGCTAGGTCATTGTCATCAGAACTAATGTTTAAATCTTGTTCAAAATCAGGAGTTTTTTATCAACTAAATTTTAAAAAAATTATCTCCTAACATCTTCTATTTCAGGCAAATACAACGGTACGATTATTATACACTAACACCCGGTTTTGCAGGTGTAATCGTACCGCCCTTGCTAATACTAATCGTTCCATATCTTTGCCTTTACGGATTAAATCTGGAACCGTATCGCGATGGCTGACCTGAATCACATCTTGCTCAATAATCGGGCCTTCATCTAAATCTTCGGTAACATAATGAGCTGTCGCACCAATAATTTTAACGCCTCGTTTGTATGCTCTTTGGTAAGGATTCGCCCCTGGAAATGCGGGTAAAAAGGAGTGATGAATGTTAATAATATTTGAGAATTTTTCCACAAAGCCTGGACTTAAAATCTGCATATATTTGGCTAATACGACTAAATCAACTTGATATTTTTGTAATAATTCTAGCTGATGCGCTTCTTGTTCTGTTTTAGTGTCTTTAGTGATGGGAAAATAATGAAAATCAATTTCAAATTGATCGGCAATGGGTTTTAAATCGGTATGATTACTGATGATTAAACAGATATCTGTATTTAATTCTTTTGCTTTCCAACGCCATAATAAATCAAGTAAACAGTGATCTTGTTTGGTTACCCAAAGGGCAATTCTGGGAATATTATCAGAGAAATGGATTTGCCAGTTTGCATCAAATGGTTTGGCGATCGCGCTAAAAGCCGGGGCAATCACTTCTTTTGCTAAATTAAATTCTGTTAATTCCCACTCTATTCGAGTTAAGAACATTTCTGTAGTGGTATCGGTATGTTGATCGGCATAAATAATATTACCGCCATTGGCATAAATAAAGTTAGCAATTTTAGCAACTAATCCTGTTTGATCTGCACAAGATAAAAGTAAAGTAGCAGTGGGGTTATTCATATTCAATCATCTTATTTGTTATTTTATTATTAATTGAGATATTTATTTTAATTCATTTAAAGTTCAGGTTTGAGAGCAACTGAGGGTAGTGAACAGGTTAATGATGTACCACATCGCTTACAATAAAGAGCATCTGGATCATGGGATGGGAAGCCACAACCTGAACAAATTGTTTCAACTTGGTTTGCTGTTTTAACGAATTGCTTAATTAGATTTCCGATTTGCCATGGAATCAAAGCAACCCCGGTTAAAATCATTAAAATGGTTAAGAAACGCCCCATTTCGGATAATGGAGTCACATCTCCAAATCCTACAGTGGTCATCGTTACAACCGAGAAATAGACTGCATCTAAAAAGGTGCCAAAAATTTCGGGGTTAATCGGATGTTCAACTTGATAAATTAATCCGGAGAAGATAAAAATAATTGTAATTAATGTGAATAGGATTCTCGCAAAAATGACTCCATCTTGGGTTTGAATTCGCAAAAATGTTATTTTAAAATCTAAGAAACGAATTAATCTTAAAATTCTAAACCATCTTAATACTCTAATAAATCCAATATTAAAAGATCCCAATAAAAAGGGTAAAATAGCAACTAAATCAATTAATGAATATAAATCAAAGATAAAGTTTATCTTTTTTTCTGCTCCTAACAATCGAATCAAATATTCAATTGCAAAACAAATGATAATCCCTCGATCGATCACTTCTAAAATAGGCCGTAACTGTGATGAAATGGGATAAGTTTGAATCACAAAAATAGCAGCAGATAAGAAAATCGAAGCTGTAATCACAAAGCTGGCAGCGATACCCGCAGGTGTTTCTAAATCCTCGATATAAAACACCAATCTTTTACAAAATTGAGTAATTCCAGAACGTTCTGTTTGACTCATGAGCTTGACCTATTACGCCATACCTAAAGTAGTGATTTATTGAGGAGAATTGGAGAGAGTCGTCTGTAAAAGGCTGAATTCATAATTATATTTCTTGTAGAAGTCAGGCAATAGCGGAACGGGGAATAGGTAACAGATATAAGAATTGATGGACACAGTATTGATACATATGCTTTTGTGCATAGGTCTATTCATAATTCATAATTTACAACTCTAACAATTGACGAATCCGATCGCGGTTTTCTGTGGTGGTAAAAGACCGCCTATCCAACCAAGACAGGGCTTCATCTTCTCCGCGCTGGGCAGCCACCACCAAAGCGCCCCAGGCTTGCAAGTCGGGTTCTTGTGGGTCTTCAGCGAGTGCAGCTTGAATACGGAGCTTTAAGCGGCCTTCATCGGCTTGTAAGAGGGTATTGAGTTGATTGGTACTCATGCGGTCAGTTTGTAAAACATTCAACGCCTCTGTCCAACGTCCATCAATTAAACCCGCTAATACTTGTTGGCTGGGACTGGCCCAAGCGGCGGCGGCCTGAGCATCTGTAATTTTGGCATGAAACTGAATGAGGTCTAACTGTGCTTGAGCGACTGCTGGCCAAGTTGAGGGATATCTGCGGTCTTTTCCGACATTTTCTTTTAAAGAAATCATCAACTCCGAGGCAGGAGACCATAAGCCACTTTGAGCGAGTCGTAACGCTTTGCGATAATTGTAATGATCTAAGACCGCCTCATCTAAAGAAATACTAGACAATTGAATGGGATTAGGGACAAACTTTTTAGGTTTGATCTCAAACACACTAAAATGAGGTTCTAAACCCAGTGTTTCTTCGATTAATAATTCGGGATTTGCGCCGCCTGTAATTTCTTGCCAAATGGGTTGTTGACCCGCTGGGCTTTTCCATTCCAGCATCATACTGAGATGATTGTAAGTGGGATTATAATGCACAATTTGTCCATAAGGAACTTTTTTACCCGCCACAATCCGAGTACTATACAGATTAAACCAAATCCCAATATTTGGAACTTTATCGGTAAATCGTTTCAGATTCATTAAAGGTTGAGGCTTATTTGAACCTTGTTGATTAACCCGTTTTCCAATTAAAGAAGCCAACACATAAGACTCAGCCGGGCCCTTAACTTTCAGTTGATGAACCATCCGGTAATGAGAGGGTGTACCGGAGCGTTGATAGGGCATTAAAATAGATTCATATACTCGCAATTCTACAATTTCTTGGCAATTCGACTCACAAGGATGAACCACACTGCTCTCTCGTTTTTTCACCACCGGAACCAGTAAATCAGAAGCGGTTTGTATCAGGTCTTCGGGCGGCATTAAGAATGTGCGTAGCGGGTAAAGATAGGGGTTTTGCTCATATAATTGATCCTGAAATTCAGCGACTTTATTAGGGGTGGGTAAAGGCAAAGGATTACCTAGTCTTAACCCCTCAACTTGCAACTGATCGCGGATTTCATCTAAGGTTTTAATCGACTCATGACGTTGTAGGGGAATCTGAGTCGAGGCGGGTAAAAATTGATTCAGCCAAATCCCAATATCCGGATTAACAATGAGTTGATAGCTAAACCAGCCACATCCGGCAATTAAGGCTGATCCACCAAACATCAGGGTAAAAGCGAGTCCATCTGTGACCCATTTTTTCATCGTCAAGGAGCGCTGCTGCTTGCTTGAAGTGGATGAATGAGTTTGATAGATATCAGACGGAGTGGTTGCCGCTGGTTGACGAGCGCTGGTGCGACTCGGAGAGGTTGCTGGGTTTGACCACCCCAGTCTATGAAGGATTCTGACCATTTGAGGGGTTGTGTTGGGTATGTAGTTTTAGGATGAGATCGCAACTGAGAGACAATGTGACAATGTGACAGGGAGACTTTAGGATACGCCTGCGGGATCTTTCCCTTTGACCGACTAAGCCGTAACGGAACTGAGTAATACTTGTTCGTAGCGCTGTCCGGCACGTTCCCAAGTATATTCGGTTTCAATCAGCGATCGCCCATTTTGGCATAAGGTTTGTCGCAGTTCGGGTTGTTCAAACAGTCGGCTGACGGCATTAACATACTCTTGTACTGTATTAGCGCGTAGAGCGGTTAAGGGGACTGCCTCCCCATCGACGGCTAAACCTTCTAAACCTCGGTCACTGGCGACAACCGGAACTCCGGCGGCCATGGCTTCTAGGGTTTTGTTTTTAATCCCATAGCCACTCCTCAACGGGGTGACACAAACCGTGGCTTGATGTAAGTAATCTACCACTAAGGGGACTTTTCCTGTAACCTGAACACCGGGAGAATCACCTAAGGCTTCAACCTCTGGTGTGGGTCTGGCCCCGACGATAGTAAAGGTTGTGTCTGGGTAGCGTTGTTGTATGATTGGCAACACGTCCAAGACAAAAAAGCGAGCGGCATCAATATTGTGAGACGCATCCATCGCCCCTACAAAGACTAAATTATAGCCTGCTGGATCTATATTGCGGCAAGGAAACAATTCTAAATCTACACCGTTGGGAATCACATGAATTTGCGCCTTTGACTGAAATTTAGAGAATTGACTTTTGTCATCATCTGTGGTAACAACTAAATGAGTGAATTTAGCGGCATACCGTTTTTCGTAACGTTCTAGTAACAGATTAAGATAGACGCGATCGCGCAGTTCGTGGGGAGAAGCCCCCATTTCCAAGTGATTCCGAGTCCAACCTGCAACTGAACTATGGATATCAACGACAGTTGTGACTTTCTCTGAAAAGGAAGGTCGAACATAAATTTCATTGACGCTGTGTTCACAGGTGATAGCATCACATTTGCCAGATTCGACAAATTGATCGATCCAAGCTTGCATTTCGGGGCTGTAACGATGTAAAACATTAGGAGGCGTAGTGCGCCACATCGACTCAGCAAACCGCCCGACTTTTTGAACTGTTCCCGTTAAAGGATTGTCAGATTGAGGGTTTGGCGGTAAAGAAAACAACACCAACCGATCAACCCATTGGCGTAACTCCTCAATTTCCGCATCATTAACCCGACTATCATACTGAGTTACTAAAGTCACACAATGCTTTTGCTGTAAGTATTTGAGTAAATTAAACGTTCTAATTTCCGTTCCCCCTCGACTCGGTGGATAGGGAAATGTCGAAGAAATCATCAGTATATTCATATCCAATCTTTGCTACCCAATTGACTAGATAGCAATCTTCTACATCTCGTCTAATCTAAACAACTTTTAGCGATTCAGCCAAGTGTTTGTGATTCAATTTGATTAGAATTCTTCTGCATCTAGATCTAATGCCACTAATTCTGCCCGACGCTGACTCAGTTCAAACTCTAGGGTTTGAATTTCCGATTTTAACTGTTGTCGTCGCCGTTCTACAGAACGAGATTGTCGCACAAAATAGGCATCAATATCAACCCAAAGTTGAACCGCCCAATCTTTACTCGCTGTTTTGATTTCTTGCAACACTTGGATATTACCATCAGATTCTAGGACAAATAATGTGTAAAGTCGTTGGGAAATTCCATTTTTACGTTTTTTCTTTTCGCAGTAAAGATATAATCCGGGTTGCTGTTGGGCAAGTTGATCAATTTGGCTGACAAAAGGGCCAAGTAGAGAATAGCCGTCGGTTCGATCTTTATCCACACTTTCAACATATTTACACCAGTTTCCGGGCTTTAGGGTTAAACGAGTTTCCCAGAAACCAGCGGCAATAAAAAAGGCTTGTTTCAGGTTAATTAAAATAGAAAAAATCATGAGATTTTAAATCAATCAAACCACAGAGAATATAGAGTTTTTTACTTAAAATTTGAAAGATAAAATTTTTCAAGAGATGAGATACACTGATCATCTTGATACAAAACAGATTGATTAATTTTAAGTTTTTCTGAAATTGATTGTCGCGCTCTTGAATTCTTACCTAACCTGATTGCTATTGTAATATATTCTGATTGATTTTGAGCAATAGTTTCTGTGACGTTGATATATTTAAGTATTCCGGCAGTTTGGCGGCTTCGCATGAATGATCCTTCATTTGTGACGATAGGAAGGTTACAGGCGATCGCATCGAGGCTGGTTAAAAACCCTGTAAACTCAAAAGTATCTAAGCTGATATCTGCGAGTAAGTGAAGTTGCAAATAGTCTGATTTATCGAGTCGGGGTAAAATTATACAATAGTCATTGAAATTGAGATTTTTTTGAGAAAAAGCTAGATTTAATCGCTGTTTAAAATCTTCAGTTATTTCTGAATTCCAGTGAGTAAAAAACACAAATTGAGCATTTTTAACTTTTTGGGCGATCGCACAAAATATTGCATCATATTGAGGTAGATATTTAAATATAGATTGAGCAGAGAGATAAATAATACTATTTTTTTTTAGTTTAAAATCAGAACGGGTTTTCCGGAGTTGGGGAAGTTGAGGCGGCGGGTAATATATTCCTAAATTAGGTAAAGTAATTAATTGTTCTGAATAGTGATTTTGTGCATGAATGGGTTCTAAATATTCAGAAGAAATAAAATAGTCAATAGTTGGCAGTCCTGTTGTAACCGGATGTCCCCAAGCAGCGCATTGAATAGATGCAAGTCGTAAGCCTGCCAGTTGAGTTGTTTGAGGAGACATTCCAATATCTAGAAACACTAATATATCAATTTCATCTATCTGAATTTGCTGTATTATTGCCTCTAAATCATCCGCAATATGATAAAAATGATCGCTGTAATAACAAAACAAATCTGTGATTTCATCTACTTCTGCGCCGATATGATAACAAGAAATTTCAAATAAATCAAAGTTGTGTTGTTTCACCCAACCGAGAAATACAATTCCGACTGTATGCCATTGTAGAAAAGCAGAAATATAACCGATTTTAATTTTATCCGTTTTTCTAATAGTAATTTTTTCAGTATATTCTGGATAATTGGCTGCCATTACCTCAGAGACAAATTTACCATAATATTGTTGTAGCGCTAAATCATTATATCCTTGATATTGCAGGTAAAAATTCGTATTGTCTGCAATAGCTTGTAAGGCAAGATTTTTTTCTTCAACAGTTTCTAACGGGCAATTTTGGATAATATTGAATAATAACTGCTTAAATCTTTGGCGATAGAATTGTATTTCTGCTTGCTCTTGATATAAAATAGGAAGTAGACGTTGATCGGCTAATTTTAAGCGAATATTACTAGGCAGTATTTGTAAACCTTTCTCAGCAATTTTAATCGCACTTTCAGTTTGTCCTGAATTTTGTAATGCTAAAATGAAAGCGAGATAAATATCAACCGAATTGGGATATTCTTTTATGGCTTTATTGTAAACAGAAATAGCAACAGAGAATTGATCAAGCTGTTGATAACTATCAGCAAAATTCAGATAAAACTCCACTGTTTTATTCGAGTGATTTAGCAGTATTTTATAATAATCAATTGCCGTTTGATAATCCTGTTGATAATAGGCGGCTGAACCGAAATAAAAGGCAGCTTTTGAAGACGAACTCGTAGCAATTGCCAATCCATATTGATACAATAAATCTGGATATTTGGGATACTGTTCTAAAGCCTGTTTGTAAACTGTAATTGCTTGTTCAATTTGATTTTGAACTGTTAAAATATTCCCTAAATTAAGATAGCTGTTAACCTCACTCGGATTAATCGTAATCGCCTGACGATAGAATTGTTCAGCGAGTTGAAATTCTCCTAATTCTGCATAGAGATTTCCTAACTGATAGTAAGCTGGGGAATAATTAGAATCTAAATCAATAGCCGTTTGATAAGCTAAAATCGATCTAGAAAAATCTCCCAACTGTTGCCAAGCTAAGCCTAAATCTCCATAGATTCTGGCATTATCTGGATCGAGATTCAACGCTTGATTAAACGCCATTAAAGCTTGATTCCAATCCGCTTGACAACCGTATACTTGTCCCAACTCCCACCAGATTTCAGCTTTTGTCGGTTCGATCTCCAGAATTTGTTGATAAGTTGCAGCCGCTTCCGGAAAATATCCAGCTTGATACAACGCCAACGCTTCACCATATAAGCGCTTCACCGACTCTATCATCCTTAGAATCCATTCGGACGAGGACGGGGACGAGTGGGACGAGTGGGACGAGTGGGACGAGTGGGACGAATTGGACGATTCCCCCCTGGACGCACCCCTGGACGATTACCTCCTGGACGCACCCCTGGACGATTTCCCCCTGGACGCACCCCTGGACGATTCCCCCCTGGACGCACCCCTGGACGATTCCCCCCTGGACGAACCCCTGGACGATTCCCCCTTTGAGAATACACTTCAGGTGAGGTGAGGTTTTCCAAAGATTCGGCTAAGCTATGACGGACTTGTTGGTCAGTATCGGCTAAAGCTGTGGTTAAACTGGGTAGCATTCCCTGATTAATTTTCCCCAATGCAAAAGCCGCTTTGGCCCGAACTTGAGGATCTGAATCCTGGAGGGCTGCAATTAACGCTGGATTGGCTGCTGTACCCATCTTCTTCAGGGCAATAGCGGCCCCAATACGGACGGGTTCATCGGTGTCTTTTAAGGCGTTAATTAACTCAGGAATGGCCGCTGCGGCATCTGGCCCAATCGTACCCAAGCCAAACGCTGCCCCTTGACGGACTTGTGAATCTGGGTGATGTAGGGCGGCGCTGAGATCTTGAATGGCATCATTAATGATTTCGGGGGAAGCAGGGCCAATTTGTTGTAAAGCCACAGCTACACCTGTCCGAACCGAGATATCCGTATCTTTTAAAGCAGAGAACAATGCAGCAACCGCATCAACCGCGTCTTCTCCCAGGGAACCGAGGGCAAAAGCCGCACTTTGACGAACCTGAAGATCTGTATCGTTGAGGGCTTCGACTAAAATTGGAACAGCAGATGAACCCATCCGTCTCAGGGCTTGCATGGCGGCGATGCGTTGATGGGGCTCGGCACTGCTGAGTTTTTCAATTTGACTAAATACTGCAGTCGTGGTCATCGCTTGGGCTTGAACATTACCGAATAGTAATGTCATGATTGAAAGGCATAACCAAGCGAGTTGGGGAGAATTGAAGCGTAACCCTTGAGTATTGCGATCCATCTCAGATGACTTTCTCTCCACAAAGTACATTTCAAGCATACTACAGTAGTCAGGGTGGACTGACGCTGTTCTTCATTTTTCTTAATTTGTTTGGGCTTTTCCCGCGAAGTTACAAATTAAAATCAAAGCTGTTATTGGCAACAATATCAACATCGAGTAGAATCCGATCTACAAATAAGTTGCCATCATTAATAATAACCCCGAGAAATCGTCCATCTTGAAGTTCAATTGGGATATCAAGTAAACCATCTCGATTAATATCAATATCTCGTTCTAAACTCGCTTCATTAATCCGAGTTCCCGAAGGTACAACAATTCTATCATTGGCTTCAAATGTGAGGCTATCGACCGTAAAATCTCGGATTTCATCAACATCATTAATATTGAAACTTGCTTCGCCTGGATCAAACACAAATGTATCTCTCCCAGGGCCACCTGTTAAGCTATCTCGTCCAGCATCACCATCTAAGACATCATCCCCTAAATCTCCAAAAAGTTGATCGTTTCCGCTGCCTCCATAGACGATATCATTTTGTTGTCCACCGAATAATGAATCATCACCCGGCCCTCCGGCTAAGACATCATTTCCTAGGTTTCCAAATATTTGATCGCTACCCCCATCACCCCCAAATAAAACATCTTGATCTCTACCGCCAAACAGAATATCATTATTCAAACCCCCGGCAATTGAATCATTACCTCGGTTCCCATTAACATTGATTGAATCTAAGGTTTGAAATCCTTGTAAGCTATCATTTCCACCTAATAAAAGAATGCCATCGGTGAAGGGAGTGGTAAAGACATTAATCAGAGAAATTGTATCATTTCCTTCAGTACCGACTAATGCATTAACACCAAAAAGACCAGCGTCTTGACTCGGCACTAAAAAAGTTGTCATGATAATTTACCTCGTTGAATGATTGAATGTAACTTAATTATACAAATATTGTAGCCGTGGTTTTAAACAGTTATTAGAAACATAACATTGTTTAAGTTGTTTATTATATTCCTCTGGGCTTAAATGATTTAAAATCCTCTTGCAAAAGCCCTTGATAAATTAGAAAAGATTGATGCCGAATATCAGGATCTAAAAACTGATAGTAATCATTTTGGTAGAGTTTCTGATAAAAGTTTAAATCAATATCAATATTCTCACTAATATTTTTACAGGTTTTTTGCTGACGATTTAACCTAAATTGAGACAGGCTATTGTTGACAAACCCGACTTGATAGTGTTTCATAATTCTAAACCACATCTCCAAATCCACAAGCTGATTTAAATTCGGATCAAATCCGCCAACTGTCTCAAATACTGATCGACGAATTAAGACCGTACTAGGTTCCCCAATTTTATTAATGGGATGAGAGAATAAATTAGGATCTTTGAGTAAATATTGACCGGGTTGAATTGATTTTAAATTAGACCAAGCCAGATGAATATTTTGAAAGTCTTGATAAATTGCAATTAAGTCAGAATGGGTATGATCTCCGGTTGCAAAGAAGATATCACGCGGAGAAAAAACTAAGCCGATTTCTTCATTAGTTTCCGCTAATTCTACCATTTCTGTTAGACAATTGGGCAGTAGAATATCATCTTGAAATAAGAACTTAATATATTTACCTTGAGCTTGTTGAATACAAAAATTACTGTTTTCAGCTATTCCTAAATTATCATGAGAATAAATTGCATAATCAACATAAATATGCTTCTGCAAAGATTGCACAATTGACAAAGTATTGTCTGTTGAACCATCATCAGCAATAATAATTTCTATTGAATTATAAGTTTGAGTTAAAGCACTAGCAATCGCCTCTACAATAAATGCTGCACCATTATAAGTCGGGATACAAACACTGACTAAAGGATCTTTTGTACTCATTTCATTTTACAGTCATTTTTATTTTTTAGTATACAAGTTTTTAGTATACAAGTTTTTAGACTAAATTTAATAACTAATAACTAACAACTAATAACTAGAATGATCGACCGTTCATAGCGATAAGCCGTCAATTCTTCACATAGGTAGAATAAGGCCCTCGACGTAATGCGATCGCCAACTCATTTTGATTTTCTCGTAAGCCTTCATAAAAGAAAAATACTTCTCCTAAAATACCATGACGACGATTATAATCAATCGCTTTTAAGAGTTCATCAGCCGCAATTCGATAAGACCCTATTTTAATCAAAATACCGGGAGAAACTTGCTTCAGTTGATCCTTTTTAAACTGAGATCTCACCAATTGATTAACTAACCCTTTATAACTCCCAAAACTACGACGATAGAGTTGAGGATGGATAATATCCACTAAATCTTTTTCCATCCAACTGACATAATCTTGTAAATATTCATCGAGTCCCCATTTATATAAACTCGGAGCCATTGAAACTAATAAATCCGGTTTAATTGCTTTGACTTCTTGATAAAGACGCGCTAAAAAATTAGTCAAAATATCGGCTCGCCATTGTAACCATTTCGGTTCTTTTTGTCTGTGAGGAAAAGTAGAATTACAGTCTTGTAAATACCGTTGAATTGTTTGAGGATTATAACCCCCTTCTGAGGGTAATGCGGGTAAACGATCATCCCCTTGAATGCCATCAACATCGTAATTTCTCACAACTTCTAAGATTAAATCGAGTAAAAACTGTTGGACGTTTTCATCTAAAGCATTCATCCAGAAAAACCCATTTTTAACGAGTAGATTACCTGCACAATCTAAAGCCGCCCATTCTGGTTTTTTAGCAAGGATTAATCCCCCTTTTTGTTGATAAGAACAAGCAAAACCATATTCAAACCAAGGAATCACTTTTAAACCCACTTGATGTGCTGCTGTAATCACTTCAGCTAAGGGATCTCGTCCATCAACATCGGGATTTATTTCTACATCAAAAAGCCGCTTCATCACGGCGCTAGGATAGAGTGTAAATCCTCTATTCCACACCACTGGAAATACCGTATTAAATCCTGTTTCAGCCAGAAAATCCATTGCTTCGAGAATGGTTTGCTGAGAGTAAAGGACTCGACTATCAGTGGTGGTTAACCAGACACCGCGAATTTCCATCAGATCTCCTGTGTTGTTACTGATCCACTGGGGAAGTGGGGAATTTATAACTTAATTCCCTGTAATTACTAAAAATCTATCTTAACTGAATTTTAATTGAAAAGTTGATCTTGCTCTATTGGAGTTCAGCGATTATCCTAATAGTAGGAATCAATTTTTGTAATTAAATACGGTCAATCTATCAGCCGATCGATGAGCTAACCCTGAAGGCAGAATTTGAGGAAAGTTCTTTTCTGAAAATAATGTTTATCAATTGGGGTAAAAGGATGTATATTTTATGGGAGATGCCAATCACAATCAATCTGAGATGAGTTCTGATGTGAGACTGCAAGCAAACTTCGCTTTAATGACTTCTGTCTCACCTCAACGAATGCCGCCAGCAAGAAAACCGCTACAACTTTCAGCGTCTGGTATTCAAACTGATCTCGGTTTTGGCTGTTGGCAGAATGCTTTTCTACAAATTCAATTTGTTGCATTGTCTAGAGTACGAGACTCACCCGCTGAGATAGAAGTGAGGGTGCGATATTTATTAACTAGAGATACAAGCTGAGTAAAATTATCTCTGAGTGTTGAGAATTTAATCGAGTTAAGTCAAGTTAAGTCAAGTTAAGTCAAGTCAAGTCAGTCTGCAAAGCTTTGATCGCATCAGACTGATAAACACCTGTATTTGAATAAAATAAACTTCTCAACATAGCTCATCACTACGATACCTTTTTCTCTACTTTTTCGATCAATACAAATACATTAATAAATATTCGAGTTTGAATTCTTATGAAAGTCAATGAAATTGTTAGTGCTGAGCAATTATTAACTCGATATGAAGCGGGAGAAAGAAATTTTAGGGAGATTTGTCTTAATGGAATTTCTTTGAAAACTGTTGACTTGCATCGAATTAATTTAAGCTTAGCTCATTTAACTCAAACTAATCTATCTCATACTCGTCTAATTCAGGCGAATCTCAATCATGCTATTTTAGATCATGTTAATTTATCAAAAACTCTGATGATTGAAGCCACAATAAATCACGCTAAATTAATTAAGGTCAAATTAAATCGGGCGAATTTAAGCGGCGCAAAACTAACGGGAACAACTTTTTATCATAGTAACCTAAGCCAAGCGAATTTAATGGGAGCGAGTTTGATTGGGGTCAACTTTGGCTGCAAGACTAAACTCAAATCAGCCAATTTAACCGGAGCCACTTTAACACGCTCAAATCTACAAAATCTTAACTGTCGTCAAGCTGATTTTACTCGAGCTATAATGAATGAAACAAATCTTGAAGGAATTGATTTAAGAGAATCTCGCTTAATTCATGCCTATTTAAGTCGTAGTAATTTAACTCATGCTAATCTAACTTGTGCTGATTTGAGTGAAGCTAATCTCCAAAATGCTAATCTTTGTAATGCTAATTTAACAGGAGCTAATTTAGCTGGGGCAAACCTGAGCTTGGCTAATTTAGCGGGCGCTAATTTAGCGGGTGCAAACCTCAAGAATGTTAATTTAAGACAAGCAAATCTTAGTGATTTAGTGTTGCATGAAGTAGACTTACGATGGGCAGATTTAACCCACGCTAACTTACGAGGTGCTAACTTAAGTGGTGCTAATTTAGCTGGGGCAAGTTTACTTGAGGCTAATTTACAAGGCGCTAATTTACGAGGCGCTAATTTACAAGGCGCTGGATTATTATTCAGTCGCTTAACAGGCGCAAACCTAAAGGGCGCGAACTTATCTGAAGCGAATTTAATTGGTACTTGTCTAACAATAACTCATCTCTCTCAGGTGGCTTTACAAGGAGCTATTTTACCCAATGGTGCCACCCATCCCTAGTCAGAAAATATAACAATTCATCCAATAGGAATAACTCGTGATTATCCCTGACGGTAGCAGACGAACGAATCTTTTGTGTTAAACTAATAGGGTTTAGTATCGTTAGAAATTCTATTGCTTGGAGGTGAAACCGCGCAGAATGAAACAGTTGGGAACCCATTTGGTTGTTGATGCTTGGCAGTGTCCTACCGACCTGCTAAATGACCCAGAACGAATTCGCAGCGCTATTCTTGAGGCGGTGAATGCAGGCGGGGCAACACTGATTGATTTTTGTGTTCATCAGTTTAGTCCCCAGGGTGTAACAGCAACAGCAACATTAGCAGAATCTCACATTGCGATTCATACATGGCCCGAACACGGTTATTTTGCAGCCGATTTATTTTTCTGTGGCAGTGGAGATCCTCAAAAGGCTGTAGAGTATTTAGAGAAAGCCTTAGAAGCCAAACGGGTTAGACGACGAGAATTTAAGCGCGGCTTTGATCCCGATATTGAGACGCAAACCCCCTTGAATGACTCTCCTAACTCTCATTTAGCCGAAACAGGAGTGGCATAGCGGCCAACTCCTCAAGTGGATTAAAATTTTTGTTTGAAATTGATTCAATATACGCTAGTTCGTGCTTTACAATGCATAGATCTGGCAATTTTTCTATTGAATTAAGTCCTATGATTTCAACTGTGTCCACTTCACCGACTTGTTATAGCGCCCAAGTTTCGATTATCGGTGCGGGTAAAGTCGGCAGTACCATTGCTCAAAGGGTGGCAGAAAGCAACCTCGCTAATGTAGTTTTATTAGATGTAGTCGAAGGTTTACCTCAAGGCATTGCTTTAGATCTAACCCATGCTGGGACAATTGAAGGACACGACCGTAAAATTATCGGGACAAATGATTATCGCCATACCGCCCAGTCTGATGTTATCGTGATCACGGCAGGACTGCCTCGTAAACCGGGGATGAATCGCTCAGACTTAATCGCCACTAACGCAAAAATTGTCGCAGAAGCCACTAAATCTGCCATCGCTTACTCACCCAATGCCGCATTAATTGTGGTGACTAACCCGCTCGATATTATGACTTATGTGGCTTGGAAAGTCAGTCAGTTAGATGCTTCTCGAATGATGGGGATGGCAGGGGTATTAGATTCTGCCCGGTTTAAAGCCTTTATTGCCATGGAATTAGGCGCTTCGGTGATGGATATCCAAGCCACAGTACTCGGCAGTCACGGAGATTCTATGGTTCCTTTACCCCGTTATTCTACCATCAATGGGATTCCCATTACTGAATTGATGGATGCCGCCACCATTGAGAGAATTATACAACGCACTCGTAACGGCGGAGCAGAAATTGTCGGGTTGTTAAAAACAGGAGGCGCTTATCACGCCCCAGCCGCGTCTGTACGAACGATGATTGAGTCGATTTTACTCAACCGTTTGCGCTTATTACCCGTTTCTGCCCATCTTCAGGGAGAATATGGCTTTGAGGATGTTTTCCTCGGTGTTCCCTGTTGGCTAGGCTGTGGGGGGGTAGAACGAATCTTAGAGTTGCAGCTCACCGACTCAGAACAAGCCGCTTTAGCCGACTGTGCCGCAGCCGTTCAACAAGGAATTGAGCAGGCCAATACTGTAATTGATACTTAACTTGACGATTTGCGATCAATTTTGTATTATAGAAGTATGCAAGGGGCATTCCTGGTTTCGACAGGGTGAGAAAAGCGACCTTGTGATGCAGGCCGAGAGTGAGTCTTCTCTCGTAAATACCAGATTCAAAAATAATAAGTGCTAACAACATTAAGCCTTTTGCTCGGGTTCAGGCTGCAGTAGCCTAAACTAAAACCTCTTACAGGTTCGAGTATCTATAGTTTGACTCCGTTAAGGACTGTAGATTTAACCCCCAACGGATAGGCTAATTGAGTATCTCTGGTTGCTGAATTAGCGAGAAATTTACCAGTGCATCCCACCGTCTGGGATAATAGACGGTTCCCGCTCTGAGGATTAGAAGAGCTAAGCCTGTGAATGAGCGAAAAGTTAATACTCATTCTGGACATGGGTTCGATTCCCATATGCTCCACTTATAAATACTCATAGAACCTCGGGTAGTGATCGCTTTAGCTCACTGCCCTAATTTTTAGGGATACTCTGGCTGCTATCTTGCCATGCCGCAATTCACCAATAAAGAATTCTACCCAAGCAGGCTAGAATAAAGATTGCAGTCACTCAGAACATACATTTTATGGTTAGTTTATCCCAAGTCGAGGCCATGATCAAAGCTGAATTGCCGGATGCAATTGTCAAAGTGAATGATTTACGAGGTGGCGATCATCTCGAAGCGATTGTGGTATCATCTCAGTTTGAAAACAAAACTTTGGTCAAACAGCACCAAATGGTATATAAAGCTGTTCAAACTGAAATGGCAACAGAGGCAATTCATGCCTTAGCGCTGAAAACTTATACCCCTCAAGCTTGGGAAAAAGCCAATCAAGCCGCTTAATAAATGTCTGTCAACTTTAATTGTATATTGTAACTTTAATCATTGGAGAACTGAATCATGGCAATAACACCAGACGTTAAAAACAAAATTGATAACTTAGTCAATCAAAATAAAGTTTTTGTATTTATGAAGGGTAATAAATTGATGCCACAGTGTGGTTTTTCCAATAATGTGGTACAGATTTTAAATACTTATGGTATTCCTTTTGAAACCTTTGATGTGCTTGAAGATCCTGACATTCGTCATGGCATCAAAGAGTATTCTAATTGGCCTACTATTCCCCAAGTTTATATTGATGGTGAATTTGTTGGGGGATCGGATGTGATGATCGAACTCTATCAAAATGGTGAACTGAAACAGATACTCGAAGTGGCTTTAGCGTCCTAACGAGCCGCTGAATTGAACCAACAATAGGATAAAAAAAAGAGACGTTCAAGCAAACAAGCCAACGTCTCTTAACTGCAGAATAAAGTATTATAAGCGTTTAAAAAATTGTATTGTTAAGGTTTAGTAGTAGTCTACTTCCGCTTGCGGTAATGGCATTTCAAAGTTAGAGGCATCATACAAATAACGCAATGTTTCTTCCTCTAAGCGATGAATCAAGAATGGTTCAATCACCTTTGAATGCCTGAGGGCTGCTAAGTAACCATCAATATATAATCTGAGATCATCATAGCGATAGCCTCGGTTCCACAGGGTAACTAAAGCATCAGTTAATGTTTGATAATGACGAATGGTTTGAGCGTCCTGAAGCATGGTGTGTGAGTCCCCCAATATATTTGAGTCTAGACGGAGTGTGTCGCTAAACAATAAGCTGAATCACGCCAGATCGCGAAAAGCTGTTTTCCTAATTCAACAGACAAACGACAAGAAAGTTCAGCTCGTGAATTGGATGCAACCTTAAATAGAGACCGTGTACGATACCCATCGGTTCAATGTCGTTATTCTAATAAACACTCATTGCGAAGGAATTAGACAAGCTATGAATGATTACACCCAACGGGTACAATTACCCCCAACTCAACTCTTCTAAACGCAATGCCATCAATCCGGAACCGCAACGTTCAGTTAATTGTTAACTTCTTTTATCTTAGCTTTTTTTTACAAAGGCTTCATTCTCTGCCCTTGAAGTCTGTGAATATTACATCAATTTCTCTGAGAAAATTAAGAAAATATAAATCTCACCCGCTTGAAATCTTAACTATTTGAGCAGACAACTGAGCTGGGTACTATCATAACCCGCCGAAGTGCAATAGTCGCTTGATGACGTGGAGCAGTGTATAATGATGCCGCATCCAAACACACTTTCCCTTAACCCCAAATTCCCCGCTCATCGTTTTGGTCTATGTTGCCAAAAAAAAATACTTTAGTTGCTATTCTGGTACTTGTTTTTTCTCTTGTTGCGGTTCCTCATGCGATCGCAGGTTCTCCCCTGTCTGCGGGATCAACCCCAACTCAACCTTCCGTTTCATCAGCTCTTTTGCTGGATCTTTGCGATTTGCCAAAAGCAGAGAATCGGACGCTTAGACAGCCATTCAAGTATCTGTCTGCAAACATTCTCCCTAATTCACATGGGGTTGAACTAGAAAATATTACCTTCGCTCAAACTACTCCCAATCTACCGAGAAGTACTCAAAGTCAGCTTCAGAGTCAGCAATGGGGATGGTTACTGATTTTAGCAATTGTAGGGTTAGTGTGGAGATGGTCTCGATCTAGTCCTTCTCATGCGAGAAAAACGGCAGAAAAACAGGATTTGTCTAATTCTCAAGCCAAGAATGACTTGTCAACTGAAATGACTCCGCCTCAAACGGTGATTTCAGAGAAAAATGTCAAACTGTCAGAGTCTTTAACTGAAAACGCAACAGAAACAGCCGTAACAACAGACGTAACAGCAGAAGTATTCTCCGGCACAGAAACAGGTAAAATGTCCCTCACTTCAACAGAATTATCCGACGATCCTGCTGAAGAAATGATACAGGACATCAGCGCAACCACTCCCGCTGCAGAGGATGACTCAGCCGACATAACCACATCTGAACTTGCTGAAACTGATCCTGCTCAATCTTCATCTGAGACTACAAATTTGGAAAACTCAGAAGAGGAAGAAGAAGATGCAACTAATCAAAACCAACATCACAACGATCCTGCTGCAACTCCATCTGATCTTAATCCCTCTTTTAACGAAACCCAACTCAGCGAACGTACCCCATCAGATATTGAGGCGGCTAAATTTAACTTAGGACAAACTAAACCTGTAGAACCTCAACTGGCATCGGTTGATGAAGGACTGGCAGAATTACCCGATGGCTACGGCGAAACAAAAATAGTTCTAATGCCGCGTGAACCCAATTCTGCTTATGCTTATTGGGATATTCCCAACGAAGATAAGGAAAAACTGCGAAAACAAGGAGGCGAACAATTAGCGCTACGGTTTTATGATGTTACTGGGATTGATATGGATGTGCAAAAACCTCACAGCGTGCGGCAATATGATTGTGAAGAGATGATGCGAGAATGGTATATCGATGTGCCAACGAGTGATCGTGATTATATTGTGGAAATTGGCTATGTAACTGAGGATGGACATTGGTTAAGATTAGCGCGATCGCTTCATGTCCGCATTCCCCCAGTTTATCCCTGTGATTGGTATGGGGATGATTTTCGTAGAGTTAATTGGGAAGATCATCTGCATCACAAATCATAACTTTTAGATAAATTACATATGTGTGCCTGATCCTGAACTATATTCTATTTGAAATAGCAATTTTAGATAACCACCCTAAAATGATCAGCAAAAAGGTAAGAAAATTTTCACAGTTAATTCAACGGATTACAGTTGTTATTATTCTGAGTGGGGGTATCTTACTAACGGCTCAACCCAGTCGCTCACAAACGGTTGAGCAACTCTTCCAGCAAGGCAACACAGCGACTGAGGCGGAAAACTATAGCGAAGCAGAACGCATCTGGAATCAGCTCATACAGCGCGATCCGAATAACGCAATTGCTCACTACAACCTCGGTATTGCTGTGGGACGGCAAGGAAAACTCGACAAAGCCATTGCTGCTCTCGAGAAAGCGATTGAGCTAAATTCTGAATATGCAGAGGCTTACAACAAACTGGGTGCTGCTCTGGGACAGCAAAGAAAACTCGATCAGGCCATTACTGCTGTTGAAAAAGCGATTGAGCTGAATCCTGAATATGCAGAGGCTTACAGTAACCTTGGCGCTACTCTATATTATCAAGGCAAACTCGATCAGGCCATTACTGCCTTTAACAAAGCGATTGAGATAAATTCTGAATATGCAGAGGCTCACTACAATCTTGGTCTGGCTCTAGGACAGCAAGACAAACTCGATCAGGCCATTACTGCCTTTAACAAAGCGATTGAGCTGAATTCTGAATATGCAGAGGCTTACAATAAACTGGGTGCTGCTGTAGGACGACAAGGAAAACTTGATGATGCCATTACGGCCTTTGAGAAAGCAATTGAGCTGAATCCTGAATATGCAGAGGCTTACAGCAACCTCAGCGCTGCTCTGATACAGCAGGGAAAACTCGATCAGGCCATTACTGCTTATCAAAAAGCGATTGAGCTTAATCCTGAAAATGCAATTGCTTATAATAACCTCAGCGCTGCTTTGATACAGCAAGGAAAACTCGATCAGGCCATTACTGCTTCTGAGAAAGCGATTGAGCTTAATCCTGAAAATGCAATTGCTTATAACAACCTCGGCAATGCTCTAAAATTGCAAGGAAAACTTGATGATGCCATTGCTGCTTATCAAAAAGCGATTGAGCTTGATCCATATTGGCAACCCCCACGCAATAATAAACGAGAAGTAGAGCGGTTGATGTCTCTGCCTGAGAATCAGTAAACTGAATTAGATTAATTAGAGTACTTTAGTCGGCTTTATTGTTGCTGCTGCAATACAAAATATCTACTAAGCATATCCTGTAATATCTGTGAATATTCTTCAACAAGCTGAAAGGCTTCAGGGAGTTTGCCGATGCGGTATTTAGTGGCAATTTCCCACGCAGAAGCGCTACTAACCAGAATACAATTCTCAGAGTTACGGATAATGTTTCGGCAGTTGGTATCTAGTTTGGGGTCATCAAACAGCCACCATAATAGAATATGAGTATCGAGTAGATAGCTCATTCCCATCGCTGGAGTTCCTCCTCAGGAAGTGGCTCAAAGAAAGCATCACCCAGTTGTCCGTTTAATAGTCCAGGAGTGCGAGGCTTTGGAGTGTCTTTGTTTAAACCGAGGCGAAAGTAATGAATCACATCATAAAGTTGTGCTAGTTTTTCTTCGGGAATATCTTGTAGCTCTTGAATAATTTTTTGACGGGAGCATAAATCAACTCCTCGGGCATGGGTTTATCCTTTGTCGCTTGATCGCACATCAGCAAGGCATCGTGAGTATTATTGTAGAAGATAGTGGCTGTAATAATCCAAACAGGCCTTGGCTTATTCTATTGAGTGTGTTGAACATTTGATCCGAAATGATAAAGTACTTCAGTCGGTTTCGTTTCACCACTGCGATCGCGCTCAATCATGGTAAATTAGCCAACAGCATCTAATTTAGGAACATTGGCAACGGCAAAGATTTCAATTATTATTCCGGTACTCAATGAAGCGGCATCTATTGGTGATGTGGTTAAACAAGCCTTAACAGGTGAGAATGTTGAAATTATTGTTAGTGATGGTGGTAGCTTAGATCAAACAGTTGAAGTGGTTCAATCTCTCGGTATTGCTGTCGTTCACAGTTCCCCAGGGCGATCGCAACAAATGAATTTAGGGGCAAAACAAGCAACGGGAGAAATACTGTTATTTTTGCACGCAGATACTTATCTTCCCGATCAATTTGATCGGATTATTCGTCAAAGTTTAACTCAACCTCAAGTAATTGCGGGTGCATTTAATTTAAAAATTGCGGCTCATTTACCTGGCATTCATTGGGTAGAAAAGATGGTAAATTGGCGATCGCGTTTTTTCCAATTGCCTTACGGCGATCAAGCGATTTTCCTCAAAACCTCTACATTTTGGCAGATTGGCGGATTTCCTGATTTACCAATTATGGAAGATTTTGAACTAATGCAAAAATTACGAAAGAAAGGCAAAATTGCGATCGCCTCAGTGGCTGTAGTTACCTCTGGGCGACGATGGCAACGTCTCGGAATATTGAAAACTACTCTATTAAATCAACTGATTATTATTGGCTATTTCTGTAAGATTTCACCCGATCGTCTGGCTCAATATTATCGTAATCAACAATTAAAATAGGAAGGCAATTTATAATTTATTGGGCTGACTGAGAACAAAAGTTTAAGTTAAAAAATCTCACAAATCCGAATATAATCCTACTGTCACAGGTTTTTTACATTGTTGATGTTTAATCGGAATGTGGATAAGACTATGGTTGTATTGAGGAGTAAGAAACAGTATTACAAATATTACCCTGTCAATCATTTTCATCTATTTTAAACAATGGGATGATTAATAAAATAAACGGGTTAATAATTTTAGTGTTATATGAAATACTTAAATCTCAGATAAAAACTTTTCTTTAATGAACCACAAAGGCACTCATTTCACAAAGGGAAGACGATAGATAGTTTTTTATAAATCCTGGCCGGATTGCTATATATCAGTCAGAATTAGGTTTTATTGAATGCATTTTAATCAATAATTATCAGTAGCAAAAATTAGATTCACGAGGAAGTAAATGCTATGGATAAATCAATCATTATTTAATAAATTAAATTTTGCCTTTTAGTTGTTCTAGCTCTTCTCGAATTGATAAAGGATTATACCCGAGATGTTTTGCTTTTGAACTATCTAGTGAGACATCAGCCGGACGAGGTGCTGTCATGCTCACATCCTGTTGACGACAGGCGTTAATTCTCGTAATAGGCAACTCCAATATTTCCGCCATTAATCGACCAAAATCATAACGAGAAATTCTTTCTTTCCCACCTAAATGAATAATATTTTCTTGTGTTTCTAAAGCCATCAATAATCCTTTAGCGGCTGTTATTGCACTAGCGGGTGTTCGGTATTCATCCATAAATAAATTGAGTGGCTTTCCCGCTTTTAAATTCTGAATAAAACCTTGAATAAAACTACTATTATGAGGTGATGCTTTACCGAACATTAAAGGCATCCGACAAATTATAGTATGAGGATAACGTTGTTGCATTTCTTGTTCTGCTTTGACTTTTTGTTCACCGTAAATATTAATCGGTGAAACCGGATCTGTTTCTTGATAAAATGGATTCCGTCCATCAAAGACTAAATCTGTTGAGGTAAATACACAAGGAATTGACAAATCTGAACAAAGTCCAGAAATATTAATCGATGCGGTTACATTAATGGGATAAGCTTGCTCTGGATATTGTTGACAAAAGTTAGGTTTAGATTGTGCAGCCGCATGAATGACAGCCGTAGGTTGAATGGTTTTAAATAAGGATTTTAGAGCAGTATAATCCGTTAAATCTATTTTTATAAAAGTGATATCATCAGACTTAATGGAATTGGAACAATAAATGCCATAAACTTGCCATTGAGGCTTGGCAACCTGACAGATATTCCAACCGAGAAAACCACTTGCACCTGTTACTAATAATTTTTTCATCTGTATTAAATTGATTGATCTCTATTATTTTATTCTACAGATTAACATAAAACCAAGTATGGATTTCAATCTACTATTTTTTACACCCATATTTTTTATATTTTAAATTGAGATAAAGTCCAGAGTATAACCCGGATTTCAAGCTAAATAACTTAGTGATTTAACTCGTTAATCAATTGAATCATTAAAAAGCCAATTCATGACTCGGAAAACAAACTGCAATATTGAGCTAATACAAAAAATATTCTATAACTTAAAAAATATTATTCAAAATTAAAATAATAATACTTTTTCGAGACAGTCATTAATAGAATATCGATGATAAATTTTTAATCATAATTAAAACAGACTATCTATTGCCATTTCCTGAATCCGTTTCATAAAATAGGAATTAAAAAACAATGTTCATGTCACGGAGTGTTCATTTACTTCTGACGGTACAGATGAATCCCTGCTTGACTTCAATATTTTCCCATGAAAGAACTGACATTAGTTTGGACAGAATCGGATCAATTCCATTGTTATAAAGTTTATCAATATTCATCCCGTCAAGATGCGGGAAAAATCTATATTGGACGCGATCCTAATCGCTGTAATTTAGTGTTATCTCACCCGACAGTTTCAGGACTGCATATTGAGATTTACTTCGATCAATTCTGCGATCAATTTCACGTCCGAAATTTAAGGACAACTAACCCACCTCAAATCGATGGACAACCCCTAACTTCTGGGGAAATGACACTGCAACCCGGTACTCAACTGATTTTAGGACAACAATCCCTACAAGTGCACTCCATTATAAACTCTTCCTTGACTGTGCCACAGACCTTACTGATATCACCCTCTCCAACTCCTCCACCTGTAAAAATTCAACCCGATTCAACCACCCAATATGGGTTACAGTGTTCTCATTGTCATCATATTTGTACATGGACTCAGTTAGAGTTAAGCTGTCAATGGTGTGGAACGTCTCTAGCCGCTGCCGAGAGTGTTGTTCTCAGTCCAGACCATCCCGCCTAACTGCACATCAATCATGCAAATCCGTCTGAGTTGGCAAGATCCCGCAACCGGTGACTGGCGTACCCCTGTTTTAACACCGCCTGTTACTTTTGGACGATCCTTTGACCGAATGCCTGGGGTGATTGAAGGCGATCGCACGTCTCGAATTGTTTTCCAAGGGAGTCGTGTTTCTCGCTTTCATGCCATGATTACCCAAGAAAATCAGCATCTGGTGGTGACAGATATTGGTAGTCGTAATGGCACGTTTATCAATGGAATACGCCAAACGCGGACAATCATAGCAGATGGGGATACACTGCAAATTGACCGCTACAAAGTGATGGTTTCTTTCATTACTCACGGAACCCACCTGGCCAATTCTTCCTCAAATTCTAGTATCTTTTTCAATCCCAAAACCGATTTACCCGATCCTGAAACTCCCGCACCCGCAGCAGTCCAAAAAGTACGCGATAGCTTTCCTCCGCCGGAATTTCGTCATGCTTTTCAGCTATCTCGCCAAACCTTGGATGATACCGGACTGCCTGTTAATGAAATTGATTATCTGACCATTGGGGCAGGTTTAGGCAGTTTTATCTGGGTCGATATCCTGCGAATTTGTGGTGTCAAACCCAATCAAATCATCGCTTTGGGTTTAGAAAGTCAACCTTACGGACGCTATCAACGACTGTGTGAACATTCCCAAATCCCTCCTCATGAACGTTTGCGATCCAATTCAGATTCTTGTCCAGATAACCTCTGGGGATGGCCCAGTTATGCGTTGCGAGAAGCTTGGACACTTTTACAAAAAAAACAGTTCCACCCAGCTTTAAAGCTATTGTGGCAGGTATTCGCCGAACCGACATTTGCCCCAACTTATACCCCCCGATCTACTGATGTATTCGCCGCCATTGACCGGGAAGCCCAACGCATTAATTGGGATAAAATTTATCAATATGGTAGAGTGCGTGGCATTCGTAAAACCAACGATGGACGCTATGCGATCGCAATTTCCTTTTCTAGCACCCAACATCGAGAACATGGCTATTTAATTGCCCAATATGTTCACCTGGCAACAGGATATCCAGCCATTCAATTTTTACCCGATTTACAAGCCTATCGAGACAAAACAAAAGATTTTAAATCGGTTGTCAATGCCTACGAAAATCACCAACACGTTTATGATTATCTCGAAAAAAAAGGCGGTACTGTCATCCTGCGCGGTCGAGGAATTGTCGCTTCTCGCATTCTGCAACGGTTGTATCAAGCCCGTAAACGCAATTCTACGATTGAAATTGTCCATTTAATGCGATCGCCCAAAGCGGAGGGACATCACTCGGGTGCAGCTCGGCGACGGGTAGAAAATCACTTTGAATTTCAGCCGTTTAATTGGCCCAAAGCCTGTTGGGGCGGGGAACTGAAACACAAATTAGAAACCGCCAGTCAGAAACAACGACTACCATTGCTAGAAACGTGGGGAGGTACAACTACTGCCGATCGGCAAGATTGGCGCGATATCGTCGATCAAGGCTTACAACAAGGGTGGTATCGGATTATTTTTGGTACAGTTGAAGCAGTTGAACCTCATCCGCATCAACACACTTTAACCCTAATCCGAGAACAAGGCATTGATGCTCAATTGCGTCTGGGTGCTGACTTTATTATTGATGCAACCGGGTTAGATGCTGATGTTCAGGCCAGTCCTCTATTAAAAGATTTAGTCACTCATTATAATCTCCCGCTCAATTCCCTGGGACGTTTAAGCACTCAGTCTGATTTTGAATTGGCAGAAATGCGCTCTACAACCACAAGCCTCTCTAGCGGCAATCAATCCACTTCTGAGCCCCCTCCGGCTGAAATTCGAGGTCGGATGTATAGTTCAGGTGCCATTACGCTAGGCGGCTCCTATGCCCCTGTCGATAGCTTTTTAGGCTTGCAATATGCAGCGTTACAGTCGGTATATAGTTTAATTCGAGTGTGCGCGCCGGGGTTACAGTCTTTGGGAATTTATCGTTCCATCCGTCAATGGTTAAAATGGGCGAAAAATCAATCTCCGGAGTAATTGTATATTGTTCAGGGTGTGGGGAGTAGGGAGTGGTTTCTCTGTGGGGTTGGCAAAATCTCCCCAAAGTTCAATATTTGTAGCACCAGAGCGAATCGGGAAATGTTAAATTAAAAAACACTACATTTTTACCAGACGCAAAACTCAATTCTCCCTTATTAAATGGCAGGCTCATCCCCTCAAACTTACTCTCGTGAACAACGTCCTCAAGTGACTGACTGGCGACTCTTTTTACGCTTAGGAAGATACGCAAAACGCAGTCAAGGTGTACTAATTGTTTCATTTATCCTCTTAATTCCATTAGCATTGTCCGGCGCGGTTCAACCGATATTAATTGGTCAAACTATTTCTCTGGTGCGCCAAGAACAGACTTATGCCTTTTTGCAAAATATGTCTTTGTCGAGAGGACTAAATATCCTAGCGATATTGTTGTTAATCACAATTATGCTGCGATTAGCTTTACAGTCGATGCAAGGTTATTTAGTGCAAAAAGTCGGTCAAAAAATTACCGCCGATATTCGAGATGATTTATTTGATCATGTCACTTCTTTGGCGATGCGATTTTTTGATCGAACACCTGTGGGTCGATTAATTACTCGCTTAACCAGTGATGTAAATGCTTTGGGTGATGTATTTTCCACCGGAGCGATTGGTATTGTGGGGGATTTATTTTCTATTCTTGTGATTGCCATTACCATGTTCACCATTGAGTGGAAAATGGCAACTATGTTAGTGCTGGCTATGATACCTGTGACAGCATTAATTATTTATTTTCAGCAACAGTATCGGGTGGCTAATTATAGCGCTCGGGAGGAACTATCTAACCTCAATTCTCAATTGCAAGAAAATTTAGTCGGAATTAGTATTGTTCAACTGTTTCGCCGAGAACAATTTAATGCTGAACTGTTTCGGGCCAAGAACCAAAGCTATATTGATCAACTGGATAAAACCATCTTTTATGATTCTGCCGTTTCTGCTACCTTAGAATGGATTTCACTTGTGGCGATCGCGGCTGTTTTATGGTTAGGTGGTCAGCAAGTGATGGCGGAAACGATTAGCTTCGGAACCCTGTCTACATTTATTTTATTTGCTCAGCGTTTATTTGATCCCCTGCGGCAATTTGCGGAAAAATTTACCGCTATACAAGCGGGTTTTACGGCGGTTGAACGGATTAGTAATATTTTAAATGAATCGATTGATATTCAAGATCCTGAACAGTCAAAACGACGACAATTTAAACAGCAAGCATCACATAAAAATGGAGAGATTATTTTTGATGATGTTTCATTTTCATATAAGAAAAATGAGTATGTTTTAAAAGATCTCAATTTTACGATTCGTCCCGGTGAAAAAGTCGCATTAGTGGGGCCAACAGGAGCGGGGAAAACTTCAATTATTCGGTTATTATGTCGTCTATATGAAGCCAGTCAAGGCCAAATTTTAGTCGATGGGATTAATATTAAAGATTTACCACAAGCTGAACTGAGAAGACACATTGGAGTAATTTTACAGGATGGATTTCTATTTGCTGGAGATGTTAGAAGTAATATTACTTTGGGGGAAACTTACCCAGAGCCAAAAATTAGATTAGCGGCTCAACAAACAAACGTGGCGCAGTTTATTGAAGAATTACCCCAAGGTTATGATACTGAACTGCGAGAGCGAGGAACTAATCTTTCTGTGGGTCAGAAACAACTCTTAGCGTTTGCACGGGTTGCCATTCGCGATCCCAAAATTTTGGTTTTAGATGAAGCAACAGCGAATTTGGATGTACGCACAGAAGCACTCATTCAAGATGCTTTAGATCGACTCTTAGAAAATCGCACAGCTATTATTATCGCTCATCGCCTTTCGACCATTAGAAATGTCGATCGAATTTTAGTCTTGAAGCGTGGGGAAATTGTAGAATCGGGTAGCCACGAAGAATTATTAGCACAACAAGGCGTATACGCAAGCTTGTATCAGTTACAAATGTTAGGGGCATAAACAAATTTGACATCCTCTCACCGCTAAATCAAAGATTCTAGCGGGAGATTCCCAAACCTCACAGTTTGGATTTACTGCTTGAACGGCACTTATCTAGACTGTTTCCAGTCCCCGACAGTACGCCTAGACAGTCAATTTGTTCTGCCACGACCTGCCCGACCGCAGCGATACCTCGATTACAAATCACTTTTGCTGCCGCAACATCACGGTTGATTTCGTACTGGCATTCAGGGCATTTATGAATACGCTCAGACAGGTCTTTCTTTCCTGTATGCGCTCCACAATTCGGACAAATTTGACTGGTGTATCTGTAGTCAACCTTGCCAAAATATACCCCTCGTTTCCAGCACACCCAAGCCAATATATTAAAGAACTGACCGAACCCTGCATCTAAAGTATGTTTACCTAACATTCCTTTTGCCCAGGTTTTAAAGTCTAAGTCTTCAACAAATATCATTCCGGCTTGGTCGCACAGATGATGAGCTAGTTTAAAGTGAAAATCTTTTCGGGTATCTGATATTTTCTGGTGAAGTCGCGCTATCTTCAGGTTGAGTTTATGTCTATTTGTTGAACTATGAGCTTTTAATTTAAGCCTACGTTGCAGTAATTTCAACTCGCTATGTAGCTTACTTAAAAACTTTGGACGTTCAATCAACTCACCATCAGACGTTGCCAAGAATTTATCGAGTCCAACATCAATCCCTAGCGGATGCCCATGAGCCGGAGTATCTGATACACTTACAGAGCTTTGCAAAGATAACATTGCAAAATACCCACTGGCTCGTCTAACAATCATATGCCTGTTTCAGCTTAAACCCTTCTGGAATCGGACGAGATAATCTCATCCGAACTAATCCGACTTGAGGAAGCTTTATCCAATTATTTGAAACTGGATTACTCTTAAACTGAGGAAAAACGAACGACCGCATTCTGTATTTGTTCTTGAAGCGAGGAAACCCATAACCAATTTCTTTCATGTTGTTAAATGCTCTCTCTAAAGTCTTAAGAACTTGCTGTAAGACTTGAGCATTTACTGATTTAAGTTCAGGGTTGGTTTTCTTCGCTTTCGTCAAGTTAGCGGCTTGTACATTGTAGTTCGGGTATGGGGCATCTGCCGGAATAATCTACTCTTGTTGCAATGAACAAGAATTCACAGCACACTTCCTACTATTAATCCAGTCCTTTCGCTCTCTCAAGGCGTAGTTCCACACCCTTCTACAGACCACCAGCATATTTTCAATGATGGCAATCTGTTCTTGAGAGGGGACTAGCTTGTACTCGTAGGTTAGTGTTAGCATACTGGAATAATAACATAATTCTATCTGAGTGTGGCATTCAGTTAGAGTCATGTATATCAACGAAGATACTTGTTTTTTGTTTGGTCGCAATTCATCTCACCGCTAATTGCTTCGCAATCTAACGGGAGTCCTCTTGCTCCATTATTGATAGAAAGAGACGCTCACTTCAACAGATAGTAAGCATCTCTACTCAATAACAATGTCTATTACGCTTATAGAGTCAGATACTCTTGAGTGGGTAAAGACAGTGTACTGTGTCCCTGAGCTTGATAGCTCAACATGAACTCATTCAGGGTGCGTTTAAGGTCTTCACGTCCCTGAAAATGCTCAAGGCGAAGGACTACAGACCCACCCTCAAATATCATTAAAGTGGGTAAAGTTTGGAGTCGATAAGTACTAGCTAGCTTCAGACTTTGATCCGCATTGACCCCAACAAGTTTAATTTGATCGGGCCAGTCCATTTGAAATTGACATAACTGCGGAACAATTAATCGGCACAGTCCACACCAAGGAGCCCAGAAATGAACCAGTACAGGAATTTTTGACTCTAATACCTCTTTTGTAAATTTTTTTTCACTGATGGAAAACAACATGTACTTCAGATTTTATTATTGAACATTTTATATCCCTAAAAATAGTGTATCAGAATTTTTTCGATTCTTGGCAAAAACAATTTAATATTTCGATTCTTTAAATGTCTTGAATCTCTCCCCTCTTACTTATTTGTCAATAATTACCAGGGATAGATTGATCCCAGATTGTATTTGTGATATTATTCAGAGCTTATGAGTGGTTTATATCTAATAAATCAAATTCTCGCAAAGCGGGTAAAAAGTTTTTATTTTCATGACTCGGTCGGCTCAGTTTAATCAGGGCAAATCGTTGTAAAGGGGTTAATTTTTTCCATTGGCTAGAATTAATCTTGACTCCCATTTCTCCGGCTTTCTGCTCAACAGAATCGGGGACAACAATATCATTTGTCCAGGGTGGATTGGGATCGATGGGTAAATCTTTTAAAGGAATGTCTGAATATTGTTTGACAGTCGTATAAAGCAGTTGACGATAAGCGTTTATATCCGTTGAGTTTTCCACAGGTTGTGCGACTAACTGATGTCGGGTAACGGAGTCAAACTGATTCCAGTGAGCTAGTTTCAGCTTAACTCCACAAGTATCGAGTTTGTAACGAACAACCATCGGAATACAGTGTAATGATGAAACAAAATCCGCTTCAAAGTCAAAAAATAAATCGTTCATAGTTCCTTAACGTTCGGTGGTTTTCCGGATAATCCAATAACTACTCGATAACGCGATCAATGCAACTCCCAAAGACATTAGATCCCATGCTGATTTTTTATCTAAATCAAATAAAATAATCTTACGAGCGACCGCAATTAAAGAAGTTACAATCACTAATTCTACTTGAATAATGTGCTTTCTGAGATAGGCTGAGATATTTTCTAGCAACTCTAGGGCGATCAAAATATTTAGAAATAATCCAAATAGCTCAAATAAGGTATTTTTTAACAGTAAAGTTTGATTAAATATTAGTTCTTTAGCCAGATAAATAATTAAATGACAGCAGGCAATGATAATCAGCACCACCATTGCTAAGGAGAGAACTTTAGAAATAACTACTTGAATCTGTTCCAGAAATAGGATAAATTCTTCATCCGCACACCGGGTTTTTATATGACGCAATATCTTACGGAACCGTCCCATAGTTGAACTGAAAATATTTTTCCTAATTGTAGTAGTTTAGAGTCCTAAAGCAAACTATTTTGAGTGATATTGTCTGTATCAACACCTCAATGCCTCCCCCAGTCTTGCAGAATTCAGTCCAATTTTTACACAATCTTTACCTACTTTTCATTCCTTTTCACACTTTCATCTGATATAACAAGAGTTAGGTTGTCACTGAGCATCAGAGCAGTTTTACCGTCGAGGTGGATGAGAATGTTTTAGGAAATTAAGAATTAATCATATCTATGAAATCCTGATTTCTTTGGTATTGTCACAAAACTTACAGGCATCTAGACGAATATCAGGCTGCATTGGGTCAATTAACAAAGATTAAACGCTTCTTTGTTCCCACTTTGTTGGGTATTTTTTTGACCTGTTGAAAGATACGAATAATAACAATTAACGTGACAACCTTAACAATAGTACGAACTAATAACGATGGAGTAACTGGTATGACTTCCAACACACTCACAAAACACAATAGCAATCAAGAGAGCTTAAACTCTACTTTCAATCATTTAGATCATCACACCGACATTTATAACGGCGATAGAATTACTTTATATCAAGCTTATCTACTGAGTAGGCTATTGCGTTCTCATCCTACCCTATCGGTGACAACCAGACCTGCTACCTCCGACTGATAAGTAACGGATCTCGCTTGAGTCACAGCAGACTTTCTCAAAACTCACGAGTCTGGGAAAAATACAGCTAGGATAGAGCTACAGTTAAGGGAGTAGATTTTAGTCGTGTGGAACAACAATCGGTATTCACTCTGATTCTATACTGAATCTAATGTAGAGATATGAGTTGAAATCCTTGAATTGAAAATTGTACCCACTAACCGATAGAATCACCTCAACTCCCTGCTGTTGTTTCTAACTATTCTGTCCCATTACTGTGACGAGTCTTATGGCTCCCTATCATCTAATTCTGCTGTTACTGACTGCCTTAACTTCCCTCGACTGGGTGGATAACCTGAGCCAACATCCGGCTGCTGAGCTAACTCAACTCCCTGGCTTCGTCGCTGTATCTCGTTTTACCTTGGCACAAGAAACAATTCCACCTACGCCTGAAACTGACTCAGATAACTCGAACTCCGATTTTCCGGTTGGATTAATTTTGCTTGGAGTCGGCGGCGTAACGATTACTGGCGGTGCTGTATTTATTCTGATGCGGTTGTTGAACCGACCTGCTGAGGAGATTGATGAAGACTCAGATCAACCTAATATCTCATCTCTAGAACAAACAGACTCAACATTAATTCATCCGGCAAATTCCGATCCAACTCATCTATCTACCCCTCCACTACAGCAACCCTTTGTCAATCCAACCAGTACAACTCCCTTGGATTCGGTAACGCCTCAACACTCACCGAATCCTTCTATTGTAGAGTTTCCTATCCACCCCAATATTGCTCAAAACGCTCACTCCAATACTCCCGAACCGCAAGACAAACCCAAATCACCTCAAAAATCTACAGCAGATGTCGCTTGGGTCGAAGATGCGCCTCGTTATGGAAAACTTGACCCAATTGAACAGTGGATTTTAGAGTTACGGGGTTCTAACCCAACGCACCGCAGTAAAGCCATTTGGGAGTTAGGACAACAAGGAGATTCCCGCGCCGTTCAACCCCTAGCTGAGTTATTATTGTCTTCTGACTCTAAACAACGTAGCCTGATTTTAGCGAGTTTATCTGAAATTAGTACCCGTACCCTCAAGCCTATGAACCGAGCGTTATCTCTGTCTTTGCAGGACGAAAATGCGGAAGTTCGTAAAAATGCAATTCGAGACCTCAGCCGCATTTATGATTTGACTACTCAAATGAGCCAATTGTTACAACGCGCAACCGATGACCCTGATGCAGAAGTGGCTGAAACTGCACACTGGGCAATTAATAAGTTAGCGCGGATTCGTCCGTCTTTACCGAGTCAGGATAATTTTGAGGATAGAGAAAGGCGCAGACACTGAAGATAAGGGGAGTTATAAGTCTGTCGTGACGTTGCATGCAACCAAAGTATGGGAGTAAGGAGTAAAGTTTATGATGATTATTAAGGGGTTTGATTCATAACTCATAACTCATCATTCATAATTCATCATTTAGCAGTTATCATTTATCAGTTATCAGTTTGCTGTTCAATGTTCAATGTTCATAATTCATAATTCATAATTCATAATTCATAACTCATAACTCATAATTCATGCGCTATCTCAAATTACTATTTGTCTCTACTTCTGTTGGGCCGTTGGGGTCGGGAGTCGGTGGAGGGGTGGAACTGACGCTGTTGAATATGGCAACAGTTCTAATGAGTCTCGGACATCACGTTACCGTTGCTGCACCTGAAGGGTCTATTTTAGAGTCTATTCCAGTGGTAGAAATTGCGGGTAATTGTCAAATCATGGCACAGTCTCAAACCCGAGAAACGCCGATTATGATGCCTGCCAATTCTGTGTTAGGGAATCTTTGGGATTATGCGCGCACAGTGCAGACAGAGTATGATTTAATTGTTAATTTTGCCTATGATTGGTTACCCTTTTTTCTCACTCCATTTTTTGATTGCCCGGTGATTCATTGGGTGAGTATGGGGTCTTTATCGACCGCAATTGATCAAATTTTACAGCAGTTAATTGAACAATATCCTAATCGTTTGGGATTCTATACCCAGACTCAAGCTGAAACTTTTGGCTTTACTGAAAACTACGCCCGTTTGGGAATTGGGGTGGATCTTTCTAAGTATAATTTTTGTTCAAAACCGGATGCGGCTATCGGTTGGCTCGGACGAATTGCACCGGAAAAAGCCCTAGAAGATGCTGTACAAGCTGCCGATAAAACAGGGATTGCGTTGAAGATTATGGGTAAAATGCAGGATGAAACCTATTGGCAACAAATTACTCATACTTATCCCCATGCACCGATAGAATATTTAGGGTTTTTATCAACCGATCAGTTACAATATCATTTGCGTCAATGTCGAGCTTTGTTAATGACTCCCCGTTGGGTGGAGGCGTTTGGTATTGTTGCGATAGAGGCGTTGGCTTGTGGGGTTCCGGTGATTTCTTATCGGCGCGGCGGGCCTGCCGAAATTATTCAAGATGGTAAAACGGGTTACTTGGTTGAACCCGATAGTGTTGAAGGATTAATTAAAGCGATTCAAAACCTTGACAAAATTGATCGTTTGTGCTGTCGAGAACAAGCAGAAAAAGAATATTCTCTTGAAGTTTGGGGCGATCGCATTGAGGCTTGGTTATTCAGTATGGCGCGAGGTTCATGAAACATTTTAACCCATTAAAACCGGGCGATCGCTTACAAGTGATTACACCGAGTGGGGCATTACGAGAGTCTGAAGAGTTTAACAAAGGAATTGAAATTTGGCGATCGCGGGGTTATCAGGTAGAATTTTCTTCAGGATACGATCGGCGATGGGGTTATTTGGCGGGTTCGGATCAACACCGTCGTCAGCAACTGGCTGAGGCTTTAAACAATCCCAATTGTCGTGGTATTCTTTGTAGTCGAGGCGGATATGGGGCCACTCGCTTATTAGAAGGATGGCAATTTCATTCTCAACTGCCGCCGAAATTGTTAATTGGTTTCTCAGATATTACTGCGTTACTCTGGGGTTTAAATCAATCTCATCCGGTGATTCGCGGGGGACACGGCCCAGTATTAACGACTTTGGCCAAAGAACCCGACTGGTCTATTCAGCGCCTATTTGACTGGGTTGAAGGTCGTCCATTATCTGCTTTAAAAGGAACCGGCTGGGGCGGTGGAACGGTTCAAGGTCGTTTACTTCCCGGTAATTTAACGGTAGCGACTTGTTTACGGGGAACAATTTACCAACCTAATTTAACTAATGTCATTTTGGCCTTTGAAGATGTGAATGAAGCACCCTATCGTATTGATCGAATGTTGACTCAGTGGCGGATGATGGGGGGATTTCAGGGAGTTAAGGGTATCGCTTTAGGACGATTTAGTCAGTGGGAAAATAATATCAAGCCTAATAGCTTTAAGCTCAATGAAGTGTTGCGCGATCGCTTAGGAGATTTAAATATTCCCATCGTATCTGACTTACCATTTGGGCATGATGGCTGCAATGCGATATTACCCGTTGGGGTTGAGGTTGAATTAGACGCAGATCAAGGCCAATTAAACTTCAGCGAAAGCTTCACTCAACGGTAACATAATTTCTACTCGTGTTCCTTGATTTCGGCCCGCACTACTGAGTTCAATATGACCCCCCATTAATTCAATCAAATGCTTTGAAATCACTAAGCCGAGTCCAGTACTTCCTAATGGGTAATCTTTGCATTCATCTTCAACTTTATAGGCTTGAAACAGTTGTTGTTGCATTTGAGGATCGATACCAATTCCTGTATCTTCAACTGTCACGACTGCCATTGATATTTTCTCTTGCTTTAAGGGGATTAAAACGACTCTAGTCTCGGTGAGAATTGTGATCTGTCCTGCATCTGTAAATTTAACAGCATTACCAATCACGTTAATAAAAACTTGCTTCAGTTTCATACTATCTGCTTTTACCCTCAAAAGCCCAGGAAAGTTCTGCCGTTCAAGTTCGAGGCCTTTTTGTCGTAAGTTTGATAACTGAAGGTAGATCGCAGCCGATAGACAAGCGTGTAAATCCATGACTTTAATGTCTAATGAGACGCAACCTGATTCAATTTTAGCTAGATCTAGCACTTGATTGACAAAAGTTAACAGATGCATCGAAGACTCATAAGCCTGTTGCAGTAACTCTACTTCCTCATCTTGATCATCATACAGATTGTCCATCAAAAGCTGTAGAGAACCGATAATCCCATTCATCGGAGTTCTAATTTCGTGGGACGTATGACGCAAAAATTCGTCTTTACGACGACTAATTTCTTGCAAGGTAACGTTTTGGACTTCAACCTGAGAAAAATGCTCTATTTGAGATTTCAACTGCTGTTCAAGTTCTGCTTTTTCTTGCTGCCATTGCTGTTGAGATTGTTTAAATAATAATTCTAACCTTGACTGAGATTTTTTTAACTTATGTTGCTTAATATAACAAATAATAGCGATTCCTAAACTGGCAATAACAGTTAAATGATTCACCACGATTAAAACTGAGGGAGTAAGTGGAATATATCCATTTATTTGAATGACCCACACCAATACAATTACGCCAATGGCAATGATCAAACCTTGCCACTGAATATTTTTGAGTTTCAAATTTTTTTCCATCGGTATTCTGCACCCATTTCGCAACTGAGAATCCATAGTTTAGCGATTACAGATCTACATGTTCTATTCTATGTGAAATTATCTTTTTGGTTGCAGATTTAATCGTTAAATATTCTATAGATTTTAAGAGTCCTATTTATCTTAGCATCTTAGTTTCAGGTGATACAGACTAATACTATTGATTAATGTTATTGTACTTCAATATATATATAACTTTTGTATGAAGTAATAGAAGAGTTACCCGCGATCGACTATGGGCATATTTTAAGATTTAATGATAAAAAGACTCTCAAGTATAGTCTTGAGATTAAATGACTCAGCAAAACAAGTGCAGCTAATGATTCAATCACTACCTGGAGGTGCTTTACGATTGGTACAATAATCAGGACAGTTAATGGCCTGCTCCGATAAAGCTATCATGGGTTGAACCGGACATTTCAGATGATAGTCTTTCGTGAAAAAAGTACAATCGGCACAGGGAATTTGATGCATCTGCTGAGCCCGACGCACAGTATCTCTAATTGCACCCAACACACTCGAGATTAACAATATCACAAACCCCCATGCTAGAACTAGACACAAGGGAACTAGAATGGGTTGCACCGCGTGAATGAAGAAATAAAGTAGCTGAAACATAGTGATAGTAATAATATAAATGTCTACACTCAGTCACTCAGACTGAATACCCATTCTATTATATAGATTTCAAGCCAATCTTAAGCTAACTTTTTATCTTCTTTAAAGCTGGCGAACGGACTCGAACCATCAACCTTCCGATTACAAGTCGGATGCACTACCAATTGTGCTACGCCAGCAACTTTGTAATTATAACATGTATGTTTAATTAATTACAAGTCATTTGATCAAATTTGTTCGAGATAGCTGAGGAGATCTGCCATTTCTTGATAACCGGGCTGAAACTGAGGCATGGGGGGAGTTTTTCCGCTGGTTACTTGCTGAATAATTCTCACTCGAGACTTACGTTGTGATACATCTTGCAGGCTCGGCCCAACTTGAGCACCTTGTTGTGAGATATGACAACCCGCACAATTCATTAAAAAAATTGCCTGACCTTGAAGTGGGTCTCCTTCTAAAGACAGAACATTTTCAACATAAGGATCAGATCCCTGCAGCCAGTTTGAACCGATTACCCAAGTTAGAATAATCGCCATGAAGGTTACAGCGCTCAGAGCAATTCGCTGAATCAGGAGACTAATATCAAAACTAGCAAGCGGCTTGTCCAACGTCCTTATAATTCGAGAAATATCTACAAAAAACTTTACGTATTCAATAGCTTAATGCGTAAGAGCCTGAAGAGCAAGTCATACGGAGGACAAATAGAGGTGAAAAAGATCGCGCCACACCACAAACCAGTGACTAGCAAAGAGTATAGTTCTGATGGGCTGAAACTTGAAGATTTTATTAAAGTATTTTAGGCTTTTTGAAAATTTACCTACTTTTTTTTGATAAAAATTTAACAGAATATTCTTATGTTACTGAATAATATAAGAATTATAAGGCTTGGGCATCAATCCCTGACCTCTGCTCTAAAAATTGAGTCGCAAATATTAGATAAACTCAGTTGACATCAAAAGCCGTCAAAGCCGTGAATCATACTTTATGATTGTGGATAAGTAACCGTTGTCAACCTTAAACTCAGCATAGGTGATAAAACCATGAGCGATCATTGTATGATTCCTATTGTTAAGTCTTTAGATGATTATTCTGCATATCGTATTAGCTCTGAAGACAAACATAGATTAGCTATTATTTTTGACCCCGACTCAGCCAATGCTTCGTTGACTGTTTGTGTCGAAATTTTTGATATTGGGGCAACAATTCCATTTCATCAACACCATCGGGCGGTTGAAATGTTTTTCATTCTCAAAGGAGAGGGACAAGCGATTTGTGATGGCAAAGCAATTACTCTTTTAGCGGGGGATAGTATCTTAATGCCCCCGACTGGAATTCACACCATCAAAAATACAGGTTCAAGTCGTTTATATGTTCTCTGTATCATGGTTCCTAATGAAGATTTTGTCGAACTCATTCGTAATGGAATTCCAGCCGAACTTGATGCAGAAGATTTAAAGGTTCTGCGCCGAACAGATGCTCTAGTTTCCTGTTAAACTAATCATTGTCCGATTGAATGAAATCGCAATGGTTATTCGAGAAACAGCATCTTTAATCACATCAGATGGAGTCCGCTTAGATGCTGATATTTATCGTCCTGATGCCACCGGAACATATCCTGTTTTATTGATGCGACAACCTTATGGTCGGGCGATCGCTTCAACAGTGGTTTATGCTCATCCCAGCTGGTATGCGGCCCAAGGATATATCGTTGTGATTCAAGATGTGCGGGGGCGAGGCACCTCATTCGGAGATTTTCAACTATTTGCTTCTGAAGTCAAAGATGGTTTAGAAACAGTGAATTGGGCGGCTAATTTACCCGGAAGTAACGGTAAAGTTGGGATGTATGGATTTTCCTATCAAGGCATGACTCAACTTTATGCTGCTTCTGCTCAACCTGCAGCATTAACTACAATTTGTCCCGCTATGATGGCCTATGATTTATATCAAGATTGGGCTTATGAAAATGAGGCATTTTGTCTGCAAATTAATTTAGCATGGGCCATTCAACTGGCGGCAGAATCTGCTCGAATAAAAGGAGACAAAACAGCTTACAACCAACTCTATAAAGCGTCTCGTCATTTACCCTTATCTGACCCAGTTCCTGCTATTCCAGATATTCTAAAAGATTTAGCACCCGATTCTTTTTATCATGACTGGATACATCACCACAAATCGGGAAATTATTGGCAGCAATTTATCCCTCAAATTGAAAAATTAGAGTTACCGATATTACATATTGGTGGATGGTTTGATCCCTATCTTAGAGGAACTATAAATTGTTATCAACATCAGCTGCAACATAATTCAGCGCCTCAACATTTAATCATCGGGCCGTGGTCTCATTTACCCTGGGGAAAAAATGTGGGTGAACTTGATTATGGAGTTGAAGCGATTAATCCAATTGATGAATTACAGATTCGGTGGTTTAATCAATTTTTAAAAGGAATTGACACGGGAATATTATCAGAAAAACCGATTGCATTATTTGATCTCGGTAGCCATCAATGGCGAGAGTTAGAAACCTGGACATCTAATCAAACTCAGTCTTATTATCTATTAAGTACTGGACTGGCTGCGATTCGAGAAGATGACGGAATATTAATAGAAGATGTAGAAGAAAATACCGCTAATATTTATGAAAGTTTATCAACTTCAACCTCTTTAGAATTTGAAGAAGAAACAGTAGAGAATTTTGAAGAAATTCAGTCGGAAGATATTTTTGTACATGACCCGTGGCGACCTGTTCCCAGCTTAGGTGGTCATGCCGCAATTCCGGCGGGTGCATTCAATCGAGCGCAATTAGACGGACGCAGCGATATTGTGACTTATACTTCAGCCGTGTTGAATACTAATTTATTAATAATTGGACAACCCAGGGTAGAAGTCAACTGTGATGCGGATACACCCAGTTTTGATTTATGCGCTGTTTTATCAGAAGTTCATCCAGACGGCAAAGTGTATAACTTTACTCAAGGTTATATCCGGTTAAATCAGCCCACTAGTCCGGTTGAGATTCCGTTGCAACCCACTTGTATACAAATACAAGCAGGAAATGCAATTCGCTTGAGTTTAAGTGCAGCCAGCTTTCCGGCTTATCCTGTTAATCCCGGTACTGCTCAACCACCGAGTCAGACGCAACTGATAGATGCTGAAATTATCACTGTGAGGATTCGATGCGGGGGTGAATTTGCTTCTGGTGTTATTCTACCGATTTCTACGAAAGAATGAAGCTTATTACAATCTATCTTTAGAACCATATTCTATTCAATCACTAATTTATATGAAATAATCAGATTCTTTCTCTAGGAAGATGAAAATTAACCGTCTAATTTATTAAGATTTGTGGAAGATTCGGAAAAAATAATTAAGTTGTAATCACAATCTGCATCTTAGTTTTTCTAATCATTTGGAAAAAATAGGAGTACTTTATAAATGACTTTTGCTCAAGCCCAAGGAAATACCGATCAAACTTTAGCGCAATTTAAACAGTTGAGTGTCGATCAACAATTGGCGTTACTGTGGTTTATGTATACAAAGATGGGTAAATCTATTACCCCGGCAGCACCAGGGGCGGCTTCATCTGCAATTGGAGATGGGATATTTAATCAAATTAAAGAACTCGATCAAGAAGAACAGCTTCAAGTCCAACGTGATATGCTGCAACAAAAGAGTACTGAAATAACTCGTGAATATGGTTCTTTAGATGAGAATACAAAGTTATTAGTTTGGTATCGTTTAGCCCAAGGAATGGATGAAGGAACGATTATTCCCATGCCAGACGGTTACGAAATGAGTGATGCAGAAAAAAATGTATTAGCGGCTGTAGAAGGCTTAGAATTTCAACAACAAATTACTTTCTTGCGTAACGTTGTTGCCCCGACAGGCTCTGATGCAAAGTCTGGTGCAGCAATATAATATAAATTTGTTAAGTCACAATTTCAGCCAGCCTATTATTGCAAGTTGAATTGTTATCTATAGTCAAGAATCCTCATCTTTGAAGAGATGGGGGTTTTTGTTTGACATAAAACTTTCAACTCTCAGGAACGATCTCAATAACTTTAGAGATTGACAAAACTATCTTATTATGTATTTTGGCTTTAAAAGAGTACCAAGCGAGTATTAAAAGACTAACTTTGCATATTTTAAGCGGTGATGCTTTAGTCTATACTTGTTCCAACAACAGCTCCCAACAATTGCGCTCAATTCAAGTAAAACATCAAAATGGCTGAATACATCACAAATATCGAGAAATACACCAACAACGTTGATGAAGAAGTGGTTGCCGGAATCGTTAGACATCTTGGCATTGCGTTGAGAAGTCGAGATGCTTCACTCGTTTCTTGTAGAGATCAAGTTGAATTAGATCGGGTGCGAGAAAGCTTTTTGAAAAAGAAACTTAAACTCAACCTGACTGATGCAGATTTGAATCAAGCGATTGGAGAAATTTGCGAAATGATGAAAAATACGAGTAGTAAATCTCGGGTCACATTCTATTATTTACTGGCCGAGAAATTCGATCAGTTTTCTCTATTTAAAAAATCGAAGTAATGATCTGCTGCTGTCTAGCAAGGAGAAAAAAGCGATTAAGCCAGATTCTCCCTGCGAGTTATTCATGGTTTGAATCAATTAAATATAATCAGACTAATACGGGTTCGGGCTGTTCTTGATCGAGTTCTTGAAATAGAGGTGTACTGAGATAACGTTCACCGAAACTCGGCTGAATCATCACAATCAATTTACCCGCATTTTCTGGACGTTTTCCCACTTCAATTGCCGCCGCTAAAGCAGCCCCCGAGGAAATACCAGATAAAATCCCTTCTTCTTTGGCTAAACGACGACCAAATTTGATGGCATCATCATCAGCAACTGTCACAACTTCATCAATCATCTCCACATTCAATACGTCCGGAACAAAACCCGCCCCGATGCCTTGAATTTTATGAGAACCTGGGTTTCCGCCCGACAGTACAGGACTGGTGCGAGGTTCAACAGCAATGGCTTGAAAATGCGGTTTATACTGCTTAATGGTTTCTGCTACTCCGGTAATGGTTCCGCCCGTACCCACCCCGGCAATTAAAATATCAACTTTGCCGTCTGTGTCTTCCCAAATTTCTTTGGCGGTGGTTTGACGATGAATTTCGGGGTTAGCGGGGTTGCTGAATTGTTGCAACATCATCCCATTTTCTAAAGTATCGACCAATTCCTGCGCCCGACTAATTGCTCGTTTCATCCCCCCAGAACCGGGAGTCAGTTCTAACTTAGCCCCGTATGCTTTTAACATTGCCCGTCGTTCGCTACTCATGGTATCCGGCATGGTTAAAATCAATTGATATCCTTTAGCCGCCGCCGCCATCGCCAGGGCAATTCCTGTATTTCCGGAGGTGGGTTCAACGAGTACTGTTTTTCCGGGGGTAATTTTGCCTTCTCGTTCTGCAGTATTAATCATGTTAACCCCAATGCGATCTTTCACAGAGGCGGCGGGGTTCATACTCTCTAATTTTACCAATATTTGAGCTTTGCAGCCTTCAGATTGAGGAATTCGATTGAGTTGAACCAAGGGAGTGCGACCAATTAGTTCTGTGATATTGTGAGCTACGCGCATTGTTCTAATTCTGTATAAAGGTTAATTGTTTTTTGAGCAAATAATTTTATGATACTTTTTGATTTTATCGATATATGAGCCGGGATTAAAGTTTGATAAAATTCTTAATGCAAGTAGGTTGACAGTCGGCCAGCTCTGCTGGATTAATTTTGACTTCTACAACTAGATTAACTTGTTAAAATTAGAATAATCTTTCAATGAATTGCCACAGCAGTGACGTCATCTTTTTTTATATTATTTATTCATGTAGAGGCAATCAGTCATTACCTCTACAACTTCAGGATTAATTGGCGTTAACGAAGCCTAAAACTAAGCTGTCAGCAGTCAGGAAGTGATCCAAATGGATAGCTCTTTCTTCAGTTTTCAGCAAGATTTGTTCGTATAAATAACGAGTCGCGCGATCGCCTAAGCTTTCAGCTTGAGCAGCTTGACGACGTAAAACTTGAATCACAGATTGCTCAGCACTCAGGTCATGTTCGACCATAGGACGCATCCCAAAAATCCCATCTTCTTCTGGGGTAAAACAACATAATTCTGCGAGTTTACTGAATGATGCAACCGGAGTTCCCCCTAAACCATTGAGGCGTTCACCGATTTCATGAACGTGATCTTGGACTTCTTCGAGGCTTTCTTGGAAAAATTCATGCAATGAATAAAACTCAGATCCTTCTACAACAAAGTGGTGTTTTTGATACTGTAAATAGAGTCCCTGAAAACTAGCCAGTAACTCATTCATCCCGTCGCATACAGGGGTGGTTACACTTTTGTCTAGATTAATCGGGTTTTCTTTAACTTCGCCGAAGGCTTGAACCAGAGTTGCTTGTGCCATAACTTTCCTTTAACTTTTTGCTTTAAGTAAAAATAACATGAAGCTCAGATCTTAGCAGAAAATTCAATTAATGGATCAACTTATTTATATTTTGATCGACCCAATGGCGATCATTATCGAAATATTTAATCATTAACAATTTTTCAATAGTATTGAACCTGGCATGGCTTTTTTTATCCAAGAAGTAATTAAGATTTGTTCCGGCTGACAAGCTTGGATCGCTTCTCCATCAATATTACGAAATAGAGTGTCTTTGGGAACAGGCATTTCTTCACCTGTGGGTAATATTAAACGGTGAACTTGAGAGGCCTCAAAACTACGCCAGCTATAAAATACCACATAATTGCCACTGCTTCCGGTTAGGATTTCAGCCACCGCATTTTGATGACGATATTCAGCTAGTTTGGATTTAGATTTCATCCGGGAGAATATTGATGTTGTGCGATTAATTTTGAAAAAAGGTGCGCGTGTTGGCCTCGGCCATTGTTGCCTTAAAGCAGTTAGATTGACTAACAGTTGTTGACAAATATTTTCAAGATTTACCGTTGCCTTTTCCTTTGGGTTTAAATGCCGCAAATCTAAACGAACGGTATGTAAGCCTGCTTTTTCTAGGGTTTCTAGTTGATCCAAGATAAATTGATCTTTATCCAAGAACATAAAAGTGCCTTGGGATGTTTCTAGAGTGGGAAAAGCGCGATTTCCACTATCGGCAGAAGTAATAGTGGTTTGAATTTGTTGTTGATTTTCATCTGGGTCAAGATGAGGAGACAGTAGCGATCGCGGTGAATAAAATAATAAAATCGGCCCTACTCCGAGTAGTTCACAACTCACGGGTAAAGCTTGGCAATATTCAACTAATTTGTCTTCCGGAAGTTCAATTGATAAAATTAAACGATCTAAAGATTCTGAGAAAATATCACACCATCCTTGTAAAGCTTCAAGGTTATGATTTCCGGTTTCAACGATTAATTGAATGGGTAAATTAGGCAGATGAGTTTTAATCCACCAACCCACCCCAGGATCGCAAACTCGAATAGCAGAAAATACACTCAAATCCCATTGAGATAATTGCTGAGTTAGGTATTCTAGTTGATTTTCCGGAGTCAAAATATCCCAGACTAAAACAGGCTTTAATTGCTGTTGTCTTGCTGTTTTTGCTAAATGATTAACCTGCTGTTGAGTTAATATTCCTTGTCGAGTCAATTCAATCGGTTCAAGTAATACCTCAGTTATATTCGGTGCATTGGCACATTGTTCTAAATCGGATATTGATTGGACGAAAGTATTAAATTCCATAACTCATTCCTCATTTTTCGAGAGGAAAATGATCATTATTTTTAGTCGTTATCGTTCGCAAAACTATTAACTGATTAATAGCTTCTAGATCAAGGTTAAAATATTACTATTTTATTTTAATCGACCCGAGCGTAAAATACTAACAATTAACCATAAACCGAGAAAACTCGCTACCCCAAATAATCCATTGGTCAATACAGTTAATTCAGTACTTTGTGCGCCAGAGGTTACAATTGCTGCACCCATAATCAGTGCACCGACAACAATACTAAATGATAATCGATTAGCTGAGTCAGCAACACTTCGACGCAATGGATCAATTTCTCGGATTGTAATATTCCATTTAATCGTTTCGGACGTAATTCTATCTAACAATTGATCCAGTTGACGAGGAGATTGTAAAGATAAACTCTTAACATCTAAAGCGGTTCTAAGTAAGGTTTGAATGGGATCATCTCCGAGTAGTTGTCGTTGCAACAAATCCCGCATTAATGGCTTAATTTCATCCAATAAATTTAATTGAGGATTAAAAGTACGAGCAACTCCTTCTAAATTCGCTACAGTTTTAGAATACAAACCTAAGTTACTGGGTAATTTAACTCGATTATTTCTGGCTAACTCTAAAATCTCATAAAATACTTCAGAGAAATTAATTTCAGATAAACTAACATTATAATATTTTCTCAGCATTTTAGCATATTCATTTTCCACTCTAACTAAACTTTTTGGCTGAGCATATTCAGCCATTTTTAGTGTAAGTTGAGTACAGCGCTGAGCATCTAAATTGACAACAGCTAACAGTAATTCTGTCAAAATTTGCTGCGTTTGAGGATCGAGACGACCGACTAAACCACAATCGAGTAATGCGACACGACCATCATCTAAATAAAATAAATTACCAGGGTGAGGATCGGCATGGAAAAAGCCGTCAATATAAAACTGTTTAAAAAAGGCGCGACAGATTAATCGACTAATATCTTGTCGTTCAGCATCTGTATCTCCTTCATAGCCTTTTCCTTTAAGATTTGCCGATAAAATTGGTGTACCATTAAGCCATTCTAAGACTAATACTTTCGGCGTTGTTAGTTCCCAATAGACCTGAGGAACCATAATTTTTTCTGGGTCAAACCAACGGCTTTCTGATAAATTTTGTCGCAGCTTTTCAGTATATCTTGCTTCTTTGGTAAAATCTAATTCATCTCTTAATGCCGTCCCAAATTCATTGGCTAAACTCACAATATCGTAGTTTTCACCAAAGTCTGTTAGTGCGACTAATTCCCCTAATGTTTTGAGTAAACCAATATCTTGTTCAATAATTCTATCAATACCGGGACGCTGAATTTTAATGGCTACATCAATTCCACTTCTTAATGTGGCTCGGTAAGTTTGAGCAATAGAACCTGCTGCAATAACTTCAATATTAATATACTCAAAAACTTCTTCTAGGGGTTGCTTAAATTGTTGGCGTAGGAGAATTTCTATCTCCGACCAAGGAATGGCTGGAACTTGCTCCTGTAATGTAGATAACGCTTCAATATAAGAACTGGGAAGTAAGTCCGGACGAGTACTTAAAAGTTGTCCTAACTTGACATAAACAGGCCCCAAATCGATTAAAATATTACGCAGAACAGCCGGAGGAGGTAAACTGGGTTCTCCTGGTTTTCCGCCGCTCAGTAGCCGTCGCATATAGTCCCAACCGTTGCGGAAAACGACTTCAACGATTTGTGCTTGACGAGAACCAGCTTGTGAGATGTTTGATAACACGCGATTTCTAGGTAAATTGAGTCAGGTTATGATTATTGTAACTGTTTGTTAATCGAATTGTTGTGCGAGGATTTTAATAATTTTGGATAAAATCATAAAAAGGATTGAAAATCTAACCTAAGATAGAGTCAACTTAACCCATTCTTATTCTAGTTTTAAACCTTAGTTGAATTAAAAAACTTGCAATTCTAGCATCACATTTTTACTTTTTATATCTCTGCTTCTGCTCCGGCACTGAATCAATCTTACCCGCCGTTGAAGTAAAAAAACACGTTATTTCAAAGATAAATATCGAGCGAATTATCCTTAATTGACTCAATTCCTTGGAGAAACAGTAAACTTTTAACAGCAACGTCACCGAGTTCTCCAGGCTAAACTGCAAGATACAACTCAATCGATTAAATTATCCTTTAAGCGATCAATTCAGTTTTGATGTTTCCCGTAATCCTCAAAACAAGATACCCTGTTATTTTAAATGCCTTATTGCGGTTGCTATGAATCTGCAACGTTTTATTCCGTTTCTCGATCCATCCGTTCAATCTTGGTCAACCGAAGCCCGACTCCTACGGTGGTTAACCTTTTTGTGGTTATCTATTGGTTTAGTCGTGATGTTTTCGGCTTCTTACCCCATTGCCAATGCCGAACATGGGGATGGACTTTACTACTTTAAGCGACAGATTATCTGGACAATTGCGGGGATGATTGGCTTTAATATCATTGTCAGTACCCCCATTCGGGCCGCGTTGCGAGTGGGGCGGCTTGGGTTATTCATCGTGTTAGGATTACTCGGACTGACACTAGTGCCTGGAGTCGGAACTACAATTAATGGGGCAACTCGCTGGATTGCTTTGGGACCTATTCTGATTCAACCGTCAGAATTGATGAAGCCGTTCTTAATTTTACAAAGTTCTCGCTTTTTTTCCCAGTGGCGGCGATTGAGTTGGAATATGCGTCTAAGATGGTTAGCAATTTTTGCCCTAATTCTAAGCACAATTTTAATGCAGCCCAATCTCAGTACAACAGCGTTGTGTGGGATGACGATATGGTTTATTGCCTTAGCTTCAGGTTTACCCTACAGTTATTTGAGTGGGACAGCTTTAGCGGGTATTTTGTCTGCTACGGTCAGTATTAGTTTGCGAGAATATCAGAAAAAACGGGTGTTATCATTTCTTAATCCCTGGGCAGACCCGCTTAACGATGGTTATCAACTCATTCAGAGTTTACTGGCTGTCGGTTCGGGCGGCATTTGGGGCAGCGGCTTAGGCTTATCCCAACAAAAATTATATTATCTGCCGATTCAATACAGTGACTTTATTTTCGCTGTATATGCCGAAGAATTTGGCTTTATTGGTAGCATTGCTTTTCTATTTTTACTGGCTGTTTATGCCAGTGTTGCCCTCAGAGTCGCTGCCCGTGCCCGCCGCATTGAACATCAACTGGTGGCAATTGGGGTGATGGTGGTGATGGTGGGGCAATCATTATTAAATATTGGAGTGGCGACCGGGGCATTACCCACAACAGGTTTACCGCTGCCTTTATTTAGTTATGGAGGCAGTTCTATGATTGCTAGTTTAGCGTTATCTGCCTTACTCATTCGAGTTGCCCGCGAAAGCAATACTGCAGAAGTTGTAGTGCTTACTGAAGCCACTTCACCCTCGCGTCGCCGGAAACGCTTAGCTGCCAGAAAGAAATAGTTAAGGTGTTATCTTTTGTCGTTTCAGATTATAGCTAAATGATTTACAACTGATGTTTACTCAGTCTAAAATATGCAACCCTGTAATAGCCATCATTGTACCCGGACAGATTCTTATCGTGGTTTAAAGCCACTAGCAAAATTGATCCATTGGGGTACTTTTGAACCTGTAATATCCAGAATCGGAATTAAACGAGTTTCGGTATTCACTCCTTGAAATTCCACAAAATTTTTAACCACTGTGGGTTCAGGTTTTCCTAAACCGTAGGTCTCAACAATTTGCTCGGCAAAACTACAACTAATATTAAGATTTTCTATATTGATACTGCCATTTTCAGTCTGATAAAACCACGTTCTACTGCCTGCATCCATACCCCGTTCACGTTTCATTTGTTGACAAGTATCGTAGGTAACTTCAATCATTTTAGCGATATGAACATCATATAAACTCAGTTCACCCCCATAAGCTGATTGAGTAATATCTGAGTTCGGAACAATCATCGTATACATTCCTTCTCCCGATTCTAATCTCATGGGAACTATTGTAGAGCGATAAACAGGTTGTGCAGAATTGTCGAAATTTTGAGATAATAATTCAGTAGATTGACTGAGGGCAACATTAAGTTTTGGAAGGCCGAATAAATTTAGTATTCCAATACTTGCAAAAGTCAGAAGCGATAGCAATACAGGATTATGTCTGGCTTGAGTCATGTTTTTAATCCTTCAAACTATGATAGATTTAACTATTTCTCTGTAACTTTTACTTGGGTTAAAGAGACTGAATATTACTATTTTAGCTGAATATCATAAATTGTCGAATAAGATTGTGTGTTATATTTTAACAGTTCCGGATTAAATTGCCATAATAATAATAGCGTAAATAGCTTTATTTTTCTATGAAAGGACTCTGGTTAGAAAACCAAAAACTCCAATTTCGTACCAATTTAGAGACTCCTGAACCGACTGCTGATGAAGCCTTAGTTCGGGTGATGCGGGCGGGTATTTGTAATACTGATTTAGAACTGATTCGCGGCTACTATCCCTACACAGGAATACTCGGTCATGAATTTGTCGGTATTGTTGAACAAGGCCCAAAAGAATTAATGAATCGGCGAGTTGTTGGAGAAATTAACGCGGCTTGTGGAGAGTGTTTTTATTGTCAAAAAGGATTACAAACACATTGTGAAAATCGTACTGTTTTAGGGATTGTTAATCGCAATGGCGCATTTGCTAACTATTTAACCTTACCGATTAAAAACTTACATTCTGTTCCCGATACAATATCAACAGATGTCGCGACTTTTACTGAACCTGTTGCTGCTGCTTTAGAAATTCAACAACAAATCTCTATCTCTCCTCACCATCGTGTTTTAGTCGTCGGAGATGGTAAACTCGGTCAATTAATTGCTCAAACTTTAGCATTAACAGGTTGTGATTTACTCACTATTGGTCGTCATGCTGAAAAGTTAGCAAATTTAGAAAAAAGAGGCATTAAAACCGGATATTCTGATGCAATTGACCCCAGAAGTTTTGATATTGCCGTTGAATGTACCGGAAATTCTAGCGGATTTGAAATAGCGCGTCAAGCCTTACGTCCCCGAGGAATTTTAGTCTTAAAAAGTACTTATGCCAAGCAATTAACCTTTGATGCTTCGGCTTTAGTCGTGGATGAAATTACTTTAATGGGTTCGCGTTGTGGCCCGTTTAAACCCGCGTTAGAATTACTCGCAAAACATCAAATAGATGTCGAACCGCTGATACAAGCCCGTTATCCCCTGGACGAGGGTTTAGATGCGTTTGAAGTCGCCCAAAAAAGAGGCACAATGAAAGTTTTATTACAAATGAGTCCTGATTAAGTTATTTTTTTAACCTAATGAAGTAATTTTCAGTAGTATAAAGGGAATAAAATACTTAACAATTAAATTTTGTCAGGAGTGAACGATGAAACGGATTGACCCGCGCAGATTACATCATCTTACTGCTTTGATGGTTAGTCTTGGGGTAAGTTTAACAATTGGACTGCAAACCGCAACACCGATATCAGCCAGTGAATTTCGTAATCAGGTGGCCTACAGAATGTTAGACTTACAGCAGTCGGCTGAACGTTGGATAGAGATTGATTTATCTCGACAGCGGTTAATTGCTTGGGAAGGCAACAAAGTGGTTTATGCTGTAGTTGTCTCAACCGGAAAAGCTTCTACTCCCACTCGTCTAGGGACATTTGCCGTGCAAACTAAGCATGAAGTTGCCCGCATGAGAGGATATGATTATGATGTGCCGGATGTTCCTTATACCATGTACTATGATGGTGGGATGGCAATTCATGGGGCTTACTGGCATAATAGATTTGGGACACCTGTAAGTCACGGCTGTACCAATGTAGCAGTAAACCATGCTAAGTGGTTGTTTGAATGGGCTTCTGTGGGTACACCCGTTGTTGTACATGATTAGCACCCCAGCAAAAGCAATGAGAATACTTGCCATTGGTGATATACACGGTTGTTTAACGGCATTGGATACGCTGATGGCAATAGTTAATCCGCAGCCTCAAGATCGGATTATTACGCTGGGAGATTATGTAGACCGGGGGCCGAATTCTAAAGGAGTGATTGATCGATTAATTGAATTGCACAATGGCGGACAACTCGTAGCATTGCGAGGAAATCATGAACAGATGATGCTACGCGCCCGTTATGGAGACAGAAATGAACTCTATCATTGGTTAGTCTGTGGGGGAGAAAATACCCTAGCTTCTTATACAAAACCCAGGCAGCATCGCCGTCTAGACAATGTCCCGGCACAACATTGGAATTTTCTAGAGAATATCTGTCAAGACTGGTGGGAAACGACATCTCACTTTTTTGTTCATGCCAATGCTTACCCCAATTTACCACTCAATCAGCAACCAGAACGTATGTTATTCTGGCAAAAGTTTAGAAATCCCGCGCCCCATTGTTCAGGTAAAACCATGGTTTGTGGTCATACCAGTCAGAAAAGCGGTCAACCGATTAATATTGGTCATGCGATTTGTATTGATACTTGGGTCTATGGAGAGGGTTGGTTAACCTGTTTGGATGTAACAACAGGCAGGGTTTGGCAAGCCAATCAAAAAGGGGAACAACAGACAGCTTGGATTGATGATTTTGAAAAGACTTCTCCCCGTTATCGCTACAAATTTCGTTAATTGTTGGGTTGGTAATTAGAGTTTTATTATAATCTATAGCCCGGTTTAAAGTTAGTGGTATTTTTCAATTTCAAAAATTGATAATTTTTTATAGTTAGTTATTCTGTCGAAAGAGTGTCAATACCCATTAATTCTCAAGAACAATGAGGCAAAATAACAGTAAAAATGCTGCCTTCTCCAATCTTTGAACGAACTGTTACTCGTCCCCCCATGCCTTTAATTAACATTTTAACAATTGATAAGCCTAACCCCGTTCCTCCCGCTCTATTTCTAGCTTCATCTACCCGATAAAACCGTTCAAAAATTCGGGCTTGATGTTGTAAGGGAATGCCTTGACCAAAGTCACGTATATTAATATGAACGACTGTTCTACGAAGCTGAATTGTCAGAATAATAGATTTATCTGCTTCAGAATATTTCAGGGCATTATCAATCAAATTGAACAACACTTGTTTTAATCGATTTCTATCGGCTCGTACACAAATGGGTGACTCAAATTGTTCTAAGTGAATCCGGTTTTGACTGACTTGTTGCGCTGCTTCTACGACTTCTAACACTAATTCATGAATGGGAAATGATTCCATCTGAAAATGTATATTCCCATGATCGGCACGGGCTAATTCTAATAAATCTTGTAATAGTCTAATGGTCCGTTCCGCTTCACTTGCTGCTACTTCTAATCCTTCTCTTTGAGGAGGAGTTAAGTTATCACCTCGCCGTAATGTACTTTGAATATAGCCATGAACAATCGTTAAAGGAGTTCGTAATTCATGGGAAACATTACCAACAAATTGCCGTTGTTGTTCCCATGATTCTGATAAGCGATCCAACATTCTATTACAAGTATTAGCAAGCATTGAAACCTCATCTGGCGCTTGTTCTAAATGTAATCGATAATCAGATAAATCATCTGCTGAAATTGTGGCAGCGAGTCGATCAATTTGTTGTAAAGGCTTAAGCGATCGCCGCACATACCAAGCAATAATTGCGACTAAAATAATCGTTGCTAAAATTGTAGCTGGGATTAAGCTATAAACAATTGATAAAAAGATGCGATATTCTGCTGTAATATCATTAACTAAGTATAACTTTCCTAGACTTTCTCCCTTTAAATTAAACTCTCCTGAACAGAGTACCCAATAGCGTTCATTCAGGAAAGAAACTTCAGGCTTCAAAGGCATATTCGTATAGTTTAATAGCTGGGTACGAGTTTCTGGTTCAGTAATTTGTTTAAAAATATCTGATTCTGCTAAAACCTGACCTTGATTATTTCTTAACCAAATCCAATGATTTTGATCTGATATTTTGTCAATGACTCGTTCAATTGCAGCAGAAACAGGCATCATTTCACTGTATAAAGTCACTTCATGAGAAAATTGATCTGCTAATCTTTCAATCTCATGTTTATGACTATTTATCAGCAATTGTTGCATTTTCCAGCTTGTCCAGAGTGTAATACTCCCTAAAGCTAATATTGAAAAAAATGTAATCCCTAAAGTTAACTGCCATTGTAATGACTTAGGAGTAATTAAGGGTAATTTTAATTTTTTGGGCTGAAGTAACCATTTATTTATTAGCATTGTATAAGTTTTAGATTAATTTAGTTCAGAAAATTTTAGTATAAGAGTTAATACTGTAAAATCAATATAAAAGTACATAGAGAGACTCTCAAAAATTTAAATATTTAGTTTGGTTAAATGCTTTTGTCTTCATCTAATTTTATAAGCTCGCTGATTTTAAATCCACTAAAAAAATAATTAATTAGAAATCATCATAGAATCTCAATCTCTTCTTTTTCTATTTTACAAGATTCCACTAAGCTCAGATAATTCATCAAAAATTGAATGATCTCTAGTTGAATTTAGGAATAAACTAAGCTTTCTTACGATTTTAGTGACTGTCTAACTGCATTAAAGCTAAAAGCGCTGAAGTATCAGTGAGGTTGTGCTGAGAATTAACTGAGAGAATGAGACAGTAATGTTTTCACTTGACTACTGAAAAATTGTAATCAGACTTGTTCTGATGGAATTTTAGAGCGGATCGGGAGACTGTATCCGGTTTAAAACACACTTTATCCGTGACTCTACGCATCTTTTAGTTTGATAAAAATTAAAAAATCCGCACAATTACCTGTTAATAATATTAAGCTTTTTTATCTATCAGTAGAATCCGGTTTTTTTACAAAATCTTGATGACAAATATAAAAGAAATAGGTATTTTAGAAGAAGAAAAGTAATATTCTGTTTGAGTTTCATTAAAAACATCTGTGACTGATTAACTACATTTAACCCTCAGATTCAAACCCGACTTATGAATAAGCGATTATCGATCAAAGCCTTTCTTACACTGCTGTCAGCCCCATTAATTATGGCTTGCGGCTCGGCTCAAACTTTAATTACTGTTAATCAAGTTCCTGTTGCTCGCTGTGCTCTAGAAGAATGTCAAGAAATCATGAAGCGTTTACAATCAGGAGAAACAGTGACTGTTAAAGCAACGAATGAAGAATCTCATATGCTATTGGATAATGAGGTAATTTATATTCAACAAATACCCGGACAAACTCATCAATTTATAGCACAAAGCTTTCTTAAAATTGAAAGTCAGCCTCTTCCCGAGGGAAAACAACTTTTACAACTTGATGGCATGTGGTATCAGAAAGCTGAAGTGCTAACCCCCACAGACCAACAATGGCTGCATCCGATAGGTGTTTTGGATACAGACTATTTTCCCCTCAGAGGGGGATGTGAAGAAAATAATTTTGTTTTTGGTGTGCTTTTACAAGAAACAGAATGACTCAATGCTCGTTAACAACAATTCTAGGACAGATTGTACTCAAGTATTTTAGAGACTTAATTTTGATGTAATTCTTCACCATAAATAGTGCTTGCCCACCCCAATTATTCAAGCATTTATGGTTATAATTATGATGTAACGCAGTACAAAATCTGAGATAATTAGGATTAACGCTCTTTGGCTAGCCAATGAATCCTGAATGGCTACAAACTTTACAACAACTTTCTCTTGTTCGTTGGATACTCGGCTATCTGAAAAAAGCTAATGCCTTTCCGGATAGTAATGAAAGTTTTACTGGTTTGCCTTATGAAGTTTGGCGAACTCGTTTTCTTGAGGCCAGATTAAAGCTAACGTTTGGATTAGTTGCTGGCGGTTATTTAATTAGAATAATTTTAAATTCACTACAATTATTAGATCAAGGAAAAGACTTTCTGAGTCGATATGTGTTACTTGATATTTTAACACTCTTTAGTCTGCTGATTTGCCTTTGTTTTCTCCACACTTCTTTTGGTCGTCGTCGCTTAGCACTCATTTTCCTAGGATTTTCATGGTCTTTAGAAATGAATGAACAAGTGATTGAAACAGTGATGGCTGTTTTTAATCCAAAGTTTGCAGAATTTATCCAACCAGAACGGTTAACTTGGGTTTCAACTTTCTTTAGTCAAGCGATTCTTTTACCCGTCTGTTGGCCTTTACATTTGTTATCTCAATTTATCATACTTGGATATTATTTTATTGTCAATAAATTATACGGCTTTAACATTATTCCTGACACAAAAGAACCTATAGGTTGGTTTTCAACCTTATTGTGGGTTTGTTTAGTTTGTGACTTATCAGTGTACTTATACGAACGATTACAACGAACTGAATTTCGTTCTCGTAAAAGGCTAGAAATTGCTTACCAGGAGTTAGAAACGGCTGAACAAGACGCTCGTAAAGCCTTAGAAAAAGAAAAAGAATTAAATCAGCTTAAATCTCGTTTAGTCTCGATGATTTCCCATGAATTTCGGACTCCCTTAACCACAATATTAGGTTCGACAGAAGCTTTAGAACATTACAGTCATAAATGGAGTAAAGAAAAAAAAGCAATTTATTTTCGTCGAATTCAAAGTACAATTCAACAGTTAACAGATTTATTAGATGATATTTTACTTCTTGGAAAAGCTGAAGCTAATCTTTTATCTTTTAAACCTAAACATATCGATTTAGAAAAATTATGTCGAGCTTTAATAGAGGAGATGAAGTTATATAGCAATGGAAAACATCGATTTAAATTTATTACTGAAAATCAGCTCAATCCATCAGTTGTTCCTAATATGGATGAAAAACTATTAAGGCACATTTTTATTAATTTACTATCTAATGCAATTAAGTATTCTCCTGATGGTGGTAGAATTATTTTTAGACTTAAATATCATAATCATAAAGCTATATTTACCCTGTCTGATGAAGGAATTGGTATTGCAAAAAAGGAGATTAAGCATCTATTTGAATCTTTTCATCGCGCTCAGAATGTAGGTACAATTCCAGGTACGGGCCTCGGCTTAGCCATTGTTAAACGGGCTGTTGAAGCTCATCACGGGAAAATTACTGTACGGAGTAATATTGGAAAAGGTACAATATTTATAGTGACTTTACCGTTAACTTATTCAGGATTAATATTAAATGACTACTATCTTAGTGATTGAAGATGAACTAGATGTTCGTGAAATTATTCTTGATATTTTATATGAAGAAGGATATGCAGTTCATGGAGCAGAAAATGGAGCAATTGGCTTACAAATAGCGTCAGAAATACTACCCGATTTAATTATTTGTGATGTAATGATGCCTAAAATGGATGGATATGAAGTCTTAGAAAACTTAAGAAATAATAGTAAAACAGCTACAATTCCTTTTATATTCCTAACGGCTAAAGTGACTCGGGATGACTTACGACAAGGGATGAATTTGGGTGCAGATGATTATCTAACCAAGCCATTTAGACGAGATGAGTTATTAAATACTATTTCAAGTCGGATGAAGAAACAAGCAATTGCTGAACAGAAAATCCAGGAAAAGTTAGAAGAATTGCGGGGAAATATTACTTTATCTCTTCCTCATCAACTAAGAACACCACTGAATGGAATCATGGGATTATCACAACTTTTAATTGAAGATTTTCAAGAGATGGAAGTGGACGAAGTTCAAGAAAGCTTAGTTGATATTAATACTTCTGCAAAACGATTGTATAAGTTAGTGAGTAACTTCTTATTGTATGCTGATTTAGAACTTTTGGATCATTATCCAGAAAGAGTTAAATCTTTTATTGAAGGGAGTATAAGGGATCAAAATATTATTATTCAAGACATTATCAAGAAACTATTAGAAGTTTATCCAGAACGAACAGCAGATATTATTTTTAATAATTGTAATAATTATACTTTAAATCTATCTGAAAAAATATTTAGGAAAATCTTAGAAGAATTATTAGACAATGCCTTGAAATTTTCTGAAGCCGGAACACCGATTGAGATTAAAACTGATAAAGCAGAACAAAGTTATTATCTAGAAATTGCAGATCAGGGTCAAGGAATGACAGCAGAAAAAATTGCTAATTTAGAGATTTATCAAAAATTTGACCGCAGCCGATATGAACAACAAGGATTAGGTTTGGGATTAGTGATTGTTCAACGTCTGATTAAGTTACAAGGAGGAGACTTTCAGATTAATAGTATTCCAAAGCAAGGAACAAATATTAAAATAATACTACCTATGTAGACTTATAATATGAGTTTGTATGGCTAAAATATAAAACCCTATTTTGATGATTTAAATGAGTTTATGGTTGAATGAATACATTGGAATTTGACTAAGAATTGAGTAATTTTGATAACGGTTTTCTATCCTCTACAGAATGTCAATATTGACGATGTTATAATTAATAAAAAAATATCTAATTAGAAAAGGTAGATGACGAAACATTGGTTGCGTGTTATTCACCAAGATGAAACGATCCGACTCTCTTGGAAACGAGGACAAGCTAACCCTCGAATTACCGATCCGGTTGCATTTGAACACCCTTTTGATAAAAAAGCTTTAACTGATATTCGTTGGTATTTAGAAGAATATTTAGACTTTCCTTATGGCATCTTTCCCGATCAAGCTACAGAAATTGAATACCAGTTTAAAGCCTGGGGAAAACAACTATTTGAACTAATCTTTCGTAGCACAGAAAGAGGGCGAGACTTTTTTCAGGAAGCAACTAGGGCAGGTTTAGATAACTGTGAATTAGAAATTATTTCCGATAACCCCACCGTTTTAAATTTACCGTGGGAATTACTCTATTCTCCCGACGATCTATTTTTAGCGCCTAAACTCGCCGGAATTTATCGAAGCTTAAGTGACTTTAAAGTGCGGGCTGAACTTCCCGAATTACCCAATGAAAAATTAAATATATTACTGATTATTGCCCGTCCTTATGAACGAGATATCGGCTTTCAAACCATTGCCCGTCCGATGGTAGAAGCCTTGAAACCGATTGGCGATCGCGTTAATCTAAAAGTATTACGTCCCCCTAGTTTTGCGGAATTTGAACGAGAACTCAACGCCCATAAAAAAGGCTTTTATCATATTGTTCACTTCGACGGACACGGTACTTTTACCCCAGATGATGCGGATAATCCTCAATTTACTCTACGGGGGAGTGGACAGGGAGAATTAGTTTTTGAAAACCTTGACGGTAAGCCAGAAGTCGTGACAGCAGACCGTATTGCCCAAAGTTTACAAGATTGTCGGGTTCCGGCGTTTGTTCTCAATGCTTGTAAGTCTGCCCAGGAAGGAGAAGAACAGTTTTCCTCCGTTGCCAGTCGGTTGGTATTTTCCGGGGCAATGGGGGTGGTAGCGATGGCTTATTCTGTTTATGTCGATGCCGCGCGAGAATTTATGAGGCGGTTTTATGGCGAGTTAACCACAGGAACCACAATATCAGAAGCCGTTGCCAAGGCGCGACTGTCGGTACTCAATCAACCCCTACGTCAGAGTCCCAGGGGAAAACGTCCACTCCAAGACTGGTTAGTTCCCATTCTCTATCAACAAGAATCTTATCAGCCGTATGTACCGCTACAACAGGATCGTAATAGTTTTTTGGATATCCTCAACGAAATTGAGAACAATACCGACACTACCAGTCCAACAAATACTCTGGATATTCCCAATAGCGGAACTTATGGCTTTATTGGGCGAGGTTACGACATCTTACGGCTAGAACGGGCATTTCGTCAAAACAATATTGTGTTGTTGCAGGGTATTGGCGGTGTGGGTAAAACAGAACTTACATTAGGCTTTGCCCACTGGTTGCAGGATACAAACGGACGGGGTAATATCTTTTTTACCTCCTTTGAACAAGGGGCAACTCTCAACACCGTCATTAACCAAATTGGGCGCAGGTTAGCTGGAGATCGATTTTCTCAGTTACCCTTAGAACAACAAGAACAGGTGGTGATAAAATACCTACAAACAAACCCCTGTTTGCTAATTTGGGATAACTTTGAACCCGTTGCGGGGTTTGCGGGAAATGAACCTTTAGTCTCTACGGAAGAACAAGACAGGCTAAAACGCTTCCTCAAAGCCATAAGAGAAGGGCTATCTTGGGTACTCATCACCAGTCGTCAGGATGAACCCTGGTTAGACTGTGGTTACACTAGCCTCAACTTAACGGGACTTTCCAAAACCGATGTAGAAGAATTTGCCGCCAAGATATTGCAAACCGTTGATGTTAACCGCGACAAACTCCCGCCGGAATATTTAGACTTGTTGAAGCTGTTAGGGGGACATCCGCTGTCGTTGCGAGTCGTATTGCCTCACCTGCGAAATCATACCCCTACTCAACTGATAACGGCGTTGCAGCAAGGCTTAGATACCTTCGCCGAGGGAGAAACACGAGATCAATCTTTATTGGTGTCGTTAGATTTTTCTTTTAATTCTCTCTCCCCCCAAACCCAGAAACATTTACCCTTTTTAGGGCTATTTTCTCAACGGGTGAATTTAGGCTGGCTTTACAGGTTTTCAGAAATTCCTGAACTTGGACAAGCCTATCGAGCTGTATTTGGGGAAATTTTAACAAAAGAAGAATGGAGACAAATTCTCAACGAAGCCACCGCTGCTAGTATTTTAGTGCATTTAAGGGTAGGAATTTATCAACTGCATCCGACATTACCCTGGTATCTGCGACAACAGTTAAATGATATTGCCATTGCCAACTGTCAAGAGGTGGCAAACCTAGAAAAAAAGTTGCTGAAGTTTTACGCAGGTTTAGCAAATCATTACAATCAACAGTTCATTAATAATGCTAAATTGGCTAGCTTTTTTCTGTGGGTTGAAGAACCAAATCTACTACAATACCTGCGTATGGCGGAACAGCAGCAAGACTGGAGTCAGATTCAAGATATTCTACAAGCCTTGGGAGAAATATACAGCCGCAATAACCGAAAACCGGAATTCAATGCCTTAAAACGACGGATTCTTAAACATACTGGGGAACCTCTGGCTGAAGCCAGAGCCCAGGGAAAAGAAGCATTTAGCTTATGGATTTATATTCAGGGACATGATGCCAATGAAGCTTTAAGCAGAGGTGAATTGGAAACCAGTATAGAAGCGTATCAAGAGATTCTGAATGAACTCATTGCCCTTGAGGATAATTCTGTTTATAACACCATTGCAGTTGCCTATCACAACCTAGGAATGGTTGCTTTTGAACAACGAAGCTTTGATGAAGCAGTGCAATATTATCACAAAGCTTTGAAAATAAGGGAAAATGCAGGAGATTTATGTAACGCAGCAACTGACTATCACCAACTGGGAAATGTTGCCTATTTACAACGAAACTTGGAAGAGGCTGTGCAATATTATCACAAAGCTTTAGTTATCTGGTTACAAGATAAGGATTTATATAGGGCTGGATATCCTATGAGACAATTAGGAAAAATATTGCAAGAATTAGGAGAAAATAAATTTAAAGCTGTTAAGCAAAAGGCAATAAATCAGGAAGTAGAAGAGGGTTTTTATGCAGCAATTGGTCAAAGAAATCAGCAAAGCTAACCATTATTTAAAATCACAATAAAATGAATACTCAATACACTTCTACAGAAATTAACCAAAAGCGTCAACTGCTGCAAAATTATGATCCTGCACAGGAAGCATTAACGGTGTTAGAACAACATCAAGGTCAATTGGATGAAGCCTTTGATCAACTTTGGAGTCAAACTCATGAGTCAAATATCGCTACTTTTGATAAAGGTAAAAAACGTTCATTTTGGCAAGTTACTTTAGAAGTATTACGAACAGAAGTTTGTGGTGATGAAGGCTTTCGTTCTAAAATCAATGAATTTAATAAAAATCCCGGTAGTGCGCCGCTGTTAACGGGTTTAATTGTTTATTTAGTCGAAGTAACAACTATTGCAATTAGTCCTGCGATCGCCACAATTATTGTCTTATATATTATTAAAGTAGGATTGAATATTTTCTGTGAATATACCCAACCGCAAAAAGAAGAGAATTAGGGGTGAAGATGTACTTTCTTACATATTCTGTATACTTCTGATAATAAAGTATCCGCTCATTTTTCCTCAATCCTCAGACAATCATAAAAGTTGTTGGATCATCCGTTCTGCTTGAGAAGCATAACCCCCACCAAAGAGATTAAAATGATTCAGAATATGATAAAGATTATAAAGGGTTTTACGGCGTTCATAACCGGGTTCTAACGGCCAAACTTCTTGATAACCTTGATAGAAAGTAGCGGAAAAACTACCAAATAATTCTGTCATTGCAATATCCACTTCGCGATCGCCAAAATAAGCAGCCGGATCAAAAATAACGGGTTCTCCGTCTGAAGTGACAGAAGCATTTCCCCCCCATAAATCACCGTGTACGAGTGACGGTTTTGGATTATAATCTGCTAATATTTCCGGGATTTTATTGAGTAAACGTTCGGCTTGATTAAAATTTTTTCCTCTTTTTTGAGCTAATTTAAGCTGATAGTTAATTCTATATTCTATCCAAAATTCTATCCAGTTTTCTGTCCAAGTATTAATTTGTGGTGTTGAACCAATTGTATTATTAATATCCCAACCAAACTGACTGTAACCGGGATACTCTTTATCGGGTTGCCATTGATGCATTTGAGCCAATTGACGACCCATTTCTGCCATTGCAGAACGATTTGATCCGCCCCCCATCTCAATCCATTCTAAGACAATATACGCTGATTTCTCTGCTGTTCCCCAGCAAAGCGGTTGAGGCACTCGAATGGTTTGAGTTGAATACATTTGCTGTACACCTAACATCTCCGCCTCAAACATTGCGACTTGAGACGCTTGATTGAGTTTAACAAAATAATGACGAGAACCATTACTGAGACGATATCCTTGATTAATACAACCGCCACTAACAGAACGGCGATCGCTGATTTTAAAAGATTCTCCAGTAACTTGAGAAATGTGGTTAGCAATTTTATCCCACATAATTTTTATTATATTTATTTTTAGGTTTTATAATACTATTTATTATATCAATTAAATCCAATTTTGAACAATAAATAAGATTACAGGTAAAAGTAAGAAAGATAATAAAGTTGAAACGACTACAACTCGGGCAGTTCGAGTTCGATCGCCGCCAAATTCATTCACCATCAGAAAAGCTGTAATTGCAGTTGGCATTGAACCTTGCAAAACCAAAACTTTTAAATCTAATGAGTTGAGTCCAATAATCTTTCCTATACTATAAGCAACCCAAAAACCACCTAACAATCGCATTAAACTGGCTCCTATTTCATAGCGATTTAATTGTAGAGGACTGGCAGCAATTTGTAATCCGAGTAAAATTAAAGCCATAGGAATAGCACTTTCAGACAAAATATGCAATCCTTCATCTAATCGCCAAGGGAGTTGAATATTAAATAGATTTAAACTAATTCCGAGTAAAATTGCCCAGATTAATGGTAATTTTAAAGTAAACCAAATTGAGGATAAAAAACCACCTGTTTGTAAAAAACCTGGCATGGTCATTAAAACGACTAAATTCCAAGCAATTAGATAGATAATAGCCCGTTCTAGTCCTGATTCTCCGAGGGCAAAAAACACAACAGGCAGCCCCATATTACCTGAATTGGGTAAAGTTGTCGTTGCGACTAAACTTTTTTTTAAATCGAGGGGAAATTTGAGAGCATGACCAATATTCCAAGCAATAATTCCTAAAATAAAATAGGTTAATGTGAATCCTAGAAATATGGCGATGATGTCTTCTCCGGTTAAAGTGGTACGGTAAAGACTATCAGCGATTAATGCCGGAAACAAAACATAGAGAATGAGACGAGATAAAGTTGTTTGTTCTAAGGATAATGCTTTACCCGCAATAAAGCCAATAAGGACAATCAAACCAACTGGGAGAACTGCAGATAAAATAGCATTCATAATAAATTATGAGTTATGAATTATGAATTGTGAATTGTGAATCATAAGCAAGGAAACAGGCAATCTTGCACTATGTGTAATAGTAGGGGTTTTTAATTAGAGTTATTCGCAAGCGCGTGTGCGCTCCTCACGTCAGGTTTTTACTCCCCACTCCCGTACAGACGTTGCATGCAACGTCTCTACCTACTCTCCCTTGTCTTCCCCCACTCCCAACTCTCCCATGTCTGCCTTGATCTAAGGATTTCCCGTTGCCCCCGAATAAACAACACCGCGTTGCATATCTAAGGTTAAAATCACACCATTACGAATAATTTGAGTGGCATTTTCCATCCCAATAATGACCGGAATTCCGAGTCGTAAGCCAATTACCGCAGCATGGCTAGTCAGGCTATCGGCTTCTGTGATAATGCCCGCCGCTTTACGAATACATTCTACAAAATCTGCATTAGTGTGCGGGGCGACGATAATCTCACCGGGATTAAAATCATTTAATTCTGCGGCTGTCTGTGCCACTTTAGCCCGTCCGGTGATGGTTCCCTGACCAATTCCAGTTCCCCGACCCAAAATGGCTGTGACGACCTCTACCTTAATCAAATCCGTAGACCCAGGTACTCCTTGCAATGTGCCAGCGGTGGTAACCACTAAATCCCCATCTTGCAGTAAACTACTCTCACGCGCTACATTCACAGCGGATTGAAACGTCTGATCCGTTGAAGGTAAATCCAACACCAATAACGGTTTGACTCCCCAAACTAAACTCAGTTGGCGAGCCACATCAACGTGAGGCGTAATGGCGAGAATTGGGGTTTTGGGTCGAAACTTAGAAACATTGCGAGCGGTTGCCCCCGTCTTAGTTAAAGTCATAATAGCCGATGCATCTAACTGTTTGGCAATTTGACCCACCGCTTGACTAATGGCATTAGGAATAGAGCGTCCGGTATCAGATACATTAGTGACATTGCGAGTAATGGTATCGAGTTCAGTCCGGGCAGCAATGCGCGCCATGGTTGCCACAGCTTCGACCGGATAGTTACCCACTGCTGTTTCATTCGATAACATCACCGCATCCGTGCCATCAAAAATAGCATTAGCAACATCAGAAATTTCAGCCCGCGTTGCCCGAGGATTATTCACCATACTATCCAACATTTGAGTAGCCGTAATCACCGGAATTCCCATGCGGTTAGCGGTACGAATGAGGCGTTTCTGCAAGATAGGCACATCTTCTGCCGGAAGTTCTACTCCTAGGTCTCCTCGCGCCACCATCGCCCCATTACAGAGGGTGAGAATTTCTTCCATTTGTTCAATTGCCTCATGTTTTTCGATTTTGGCAATGACGGGAACTTCTTTTCCGGCGCTGGCGATTAATTCTTTAATTTCTAAAATATCTTGCGGATTTCGGACGAAACTGAGGGCAACCCAATCCACCCCTTGATCTAAACCGAACATTAAATCCTTTCTATCTTTGTCGGTTAAAGCTTTGATCGAGAGATATACCCCAGGAAAGTTGACCCCTTTACTATTGGATAAAGTGCCACCCACGACCACCCGACAATGTAATTGCTTAGCAACCGGATCGACTTTTTCAACCTTCATTTCTACCTTGCCATCATCCAACAAGATATTTGCTCCTTCTGGGACTTCCGAAGCAAGTGGTTCGTAGGTAACAGAGGAAATTTTCTCAGTCCCAGGTAGAATGTGACTGGTTAGAATAAATGGGTCATCTCGTTTCAGTTCAATGGAGCCGTTTTCAAATTTACCCAAACGAATTTTTGGCCCTTGTAAATCTTGTAAAATACCGACAGGCTGATTTAGCTCAAAAGACGTTTGTCGGATTAAACGAATACTCCGTTGATGATCTTCAAGGGTTCCATGAGAAAAGTTTAAGCGTAACGTGGTTGCTCCCGCTTCAATTAATGCCCGCAGGACATCAGGGCTTTGAGTAGCAGGGCCGATAGTGGCAACAATTTTAGTTCGATGGAGAAACGATGGCGATCGCATGAATGACAATCTCAGGGGGATGAACAACTGGACAAAATCCTCACTCCAAATTTAACCATGCTATTGACCCAGAAACAGATCTTTTTCGTTTATTGTTGGGATCTGTTGATTCTGCTGCTTTTGGTAATCGCGTGATTGAGTCGTATCGCCATCGACTGCCCAGGGTGACGGGTAACGCCAGAGCAATTTGCAAATCATCCGGTGTAGGTACCTCACATAAATGAGCTGCGTAATAGAGCCAGAAATTGTTCATTATCACGCAGCCGAGCTAAGTCTGGATCAGTTTTAGCAGCCGATAAATACTTTTGAGGATCAAGCTGAATCGCTCTTGTAATATAATCAATAGCTAATTTTATCTGGCCTTGACAGGTATAACAGTAACCTTTATTGTACAGACTATCTGTATGATCTGGCTTAACTCTAAGAGCGTTTTCAATGCTCGTTAAAGCCTCTTGATATTTGCCTAATTTAATCAGTGCATAACCTCGATTGTCCCACGCTTCATAATTTTGAGGGTCACATTGTAATGCAACCTCATAAGCTGCGATCGCCTCTTGAGTTTGACCCATTTGCCTTAAGGCTAATCCGCGATTATTCCAAGCGTGAGTTTCCTGTGGATCAATTGCGATGGCGCGATCATAACAAGCTAACTCAAATTCAGGTTGATTTAAACCCGCTAATGCGACCCCTTTATTGAGCCAAGCACTAACATGATTGGGTTGAATTTCAATCGCTTTGTCGTATGATGCAACAGACTTTTCGTAATTCTCCAGTGCCAAATAAACACACCCTTGATTGTACCAAACTTCAGGATCATCGGGTTGTAAACTCAGGGCTTTGTTAAAGCTGTAAAGAGCGGCTTTCAAACGGCCAATATTAACTAAAGCATTACCCCGATTACTCCACGCTTTATAATAGCTCGGGTTAATTTTGAGAGCGCGATCGTAACACCCAACTGCTTCTGAATTCCGATTTAATTGAATCAAAGAAGTCGCTCTATTTCCCCAAGCTTCATAATGGTGCGGTTCTCGGATAATAACCTGGTCAAAACTAGAAATAGCCGTTTCGTGCTGTTCGATTTCAGCCAGCAACAGACCGCGATTTAACCAAACCCGCAGATTATTCTCATCAATCACTAATGATTTTTCAAAGCTAACGAGTGCGGCATCGTACTGCTTTAAATAAGTTAATACCCATCCTCGACATTCCCAAGCCTCAGCATTTTGAGCATGAAGGTTTAGACTTTCATCCAAATAAGTGAGGGCTTGCTCAAATTGACGAGCTGCCAAACACTGATTACCTTTCTCAAACAAGATCTGTGCTTCCGTTGCGGGATTGCGAGCCATAATGATTTTATCAGTCTAAGCCTTCAAATTAGAGAATACACAGTAGGCTGAATAAATCCATCTATGCATGATAAAAAACTCTAAATTTTTCGACAATAGATCATGCCGAATAGCCTAAGATTCCTGGGTTTGCGGTGATTGATAATCTTGTACATGAGCCAAACGCTCTGAAAAAACCTGGATCTGTAAATTGTTATCTTCTCGTTGATAAACCGAACGTTTCACCGCTCCAACATAAACCGGTTCTGAGACACCAATTTCTGGATGAATGATAGTACGGGCACGAATAGTCATAAATTGGTCAGAGCGCCCCATTCGTCCCGGAGAAAACAAATCACCTGCTGCTTGTTGCAGAGTTGCCTCGAGTTGAGTTGGGCTAATGTCTGAGGGGACAGCAATGACAATTTCACGCGCACCATTATCAAATACACGGCTATAACGAACCGCATTCGGAATTTCAGTGCGATCAAATAATCCCAAGCCTAACCCGATCACTCCGCCAGTTAAAACCCCCATAAAAGCAGTGGCTCCTACCAGTCGGAAGCGAATTCCCCATTTAAAAATAAACCCCAACACTGTGATGGCGGCAAAAACCAAGGTCAGTAGACCAAACCATTTAGAATAACTTAGCACTTCGGCATTGCTCAGCATTAATTTGTCACCTTCATCTGAATTATGAGTTATGAATTATGAATTATGAGTGGGATTGAGATTATAGTCAAGGATTGGATTGAGTAAAGAGTAATCACTCGAGATTTATAACTACTTAATTATGAATTATGAATTATGAATTATGAGCATTGAACATTGAACAGCCCACTGATAAATGAATGATAAATTATTAATGATGAATGATGAATTATGAATGATGAATTCATACCCACGGGCAATTATCATAAACTCTACTCATTACTCATTACTCATTACTCCCTGGCGCTGAGTGCAAGTCGTATGCAATCTTGGGCAACTGACGCAGGCGCGATCGCTAGTCGTAAGTGTTACCCCACTCCCTACTCTGCATTAAGAATGACTCAATATTTGAGTTGCGGGTATTGGCTGTTTTGTAATAAAAAACCCCTGTCTTGATGGGATTGACAGGGGTAAATTGACTTGAGTCAGATTTAAGCTAGAAGCCAATAAATTATTGCTTGCGTTTAAATCCGCTTAGGAAATTACGAATTTCTTCTGCGGCAATATCTCGGCCACCTAACCCGAATGAGATAGCAACTGCGACAGCGATCGCGCCCAGGAGTAAACCGAAGGCCAGGTTAACAATATCACTGGCAATACCCATCATCTGCAGGGCCATTGCGCCAACAAAGACAATAATCGCAATTCGAGCGGTTTGAGCCAGTAGCTGTGAGGTGCTTGAGCCGGAGCTGTAAACGAGTTTGTAAGCGAGGTTAGCAAAATATAAACCCACGGCAAACACGATCACACCAATTAAGACTCGCCCAGCAATCACGATAATTTGTTCTAAGATTAGCGTTAGGGAGGCTAAACCTAGAATATCGGTTGCAGTCACCACAGCAAATAGCATGATGCCGACAAACGCCACAATACCTGCGATCTCTGAAGGAGTTTTGCTGGTGCTGCTGGGTTGAAGAATAGTCGGTTCTCCGGGTTCTGAAGCCCCAGACGGTGTATAGACTGTTCGCTCGACCGGAGGGGTTGATTGCAGTCCCAGCCAGTAAAATAGCTTGTTGAAGCCAAAACTACTGAGAATATTGGTGAGTAACTCACTCACAAAGCGACCAATCACATAGAATACCGTCAGAATCACCGCAGCGGCGAAGATTTGAGGAATAATGTTCAGCACTTGGCTCAACATTTCAATGGCAGGGACAGAAATCGCATCGATTTGTAATGCATTTAATGCCGCGATCGCAATCGGGATTAAAATTAGAACATAAACAACCGTTCCAATAATCGAGGATAAGCCTTGAGTCCCAGTCGCTTGAGATAAACCAAATCGGTTGCCGAATTGATCGGTACCAATCGCGCTCAGTAAGTTAGTAACAATCTTACGAACCACTTGAGCAATCACCCAACCTGTGGCACCAATTAAGATCGCTGCCAAAATATTCGGCAACATAAATAGGACTTCATTGAGCATTTGCTGAATGGGGGTCAGCAAACCTTGTAAGCTCAAAGTATCCAGAATGGGCAGCAGGAAGAGCAAAAAGATGAACCAGTACAGCGCATTTCCGATGGTTTCGCTTAAGGAAAACTGATTCGATGTGGTCGTTGTGCTGCTGCTTGTTGTCGATGTTGTATCATTGCCTACCTGGTTATTGAGGCGGCGATCTAATCCGAAAGTGTCTAAGACTCTAACTACTAATGCTCGGACTAAAGTTGCTACAATCCAGGCGATTCCGAGCAACGCTGCAGCTGCTAGCACCCGAGGGATAAATTCAGTGATCTGATTGAGCAGTGAAGTTAAGGGACTCGATGCAGAGCTTAACTGGAGTCTTTCCAAGAAGCCAATAATGGCAAATAGGAATATTAGCCAGAAAACAGTGCTACCAATCCATTCTTCAACTGGCAAAGTATTTGCATCAGTCCGCCCACCGGAGACCCAAGACGCGATCTTGTTGTCTACATCCGTTTTTTTTAGCAGGCTCTTGACTAAGGCTTTGACAAACAGAGCAATAATGTAACCGATAATCAATATCGCTAGGGCGACAATAAGATCCATTACACTAAATGAACCAATGGATAATCCTCCCAGTCCAAATGGATTAGGAGTATTACCAGTGGTCTGTTGAGCCAACTGTAGGTGAGATAGGGTCAGTATCCTACTCCCTAGTAACTGTGGTATTTCGTTGCAAATTCCAATCATAGCTCTCTATAAAATAAGGGAGTTTCAATCAAGGTAGGGTATTATCCCTATAAGTGTCATTGTTGAGACCATTACAGGTGGAATACTCAGCATCTTAACCGAGATTCTGGGAAAATATTAGAGGAATTATCTTTGAGTCAGGAAGAATTTTAATACATCTTGCACAATGACTCTAGATTTATAAAAATCTCGAATATTTTAGACCAAGAGGCCGAGGAACTAAAGAAAAATACTTTGTAGTTCTCATTTCCTCTCGCTTCCTGTATGTATAACGGTATTCATGTCGTTATACCAGTAATGATCTGCCTATAGCTTGAAGGTTATGATGTCATCTCGTCAAGTATTTAAACAATCAATTCAAATTAAAGCCAGCTCTACCCGAGTTGAGCGGTGTTTGACCGAACAGGAATTAATGCATCGTTGGCTCAATCCCGCCTTGCGGTGCGATCCCATCGGACAGTGGAATTCCTCTTTAGGGGGGAAATTTCGTTTTGTGATTCAAATTCCCCTGTGGCAACCGACCCTTAAAGCGACTGTGATCGAACGAGAGCCGGGTTTAATCGTTTGGGGGTTCAACGGCTTTTTCAAGGGGCGCGATCGCTGGGAATGTCAACCTAATGAGCTGGGAACAAAGCTTCTCAACTGCTTTGAATTTGAGATTCCTAACCCCGTTATTGCTTTTGGTTTCAATCAATTTGCCGCCACTTGGACAAAAGCAGACATGGAAGCTCAGCTCCGTCGTCTGAAACAAGTGGCTCAGCGTCTGAGTTAGGATATTGGGGGAAGAAGGGAACCCCTACCACTTCGCTCAGGGCAAGCGGGTGAGGAGTAACAATGGCGACCTGCACTCAGTGCAAGGGAGTAGAGTTTATGATGATTGCCCGTGGGTATAAATTCATAATTCATCATTGAGTATTTATCATTTATCAGTGGGCTGTTCAATGCTCAATGTTCAATGCTCAATGTTCAATGTTCATCATTCATAACTTATTCACCTTGTATTTTTCAAGTGAGTATTCTATATTTGCCAATATCGCTTTAAACATTAATATCATTTTTGAATTAACGTAGTTGTATATTTAATTTTCTAAAAATGGCAAAAACAAAAAAAACCGATAACAAAGTCAATCGAGATATTAACTTAAACGATTCACAGTATTATTTCAACCGAGAGTTAAGCTGGTTAGAATTTAACCGTCGTGTTCTAGCCGAAGCGTTGGACTCTCGCACACCCTTACTCGAACGCTTAAAATTTCTCGCTATTTTTAGTTCTAATCTAGATGAATTTTTTATGGTGCGGGTAGCGGGTTTAAAACGCCAAGTCGAGGCTCGTGTTGAATCTTTAACCCCCGATGGTCGCACTCCAACTCAACAGCTTCAAGAAATCCATCAAAAACTTTGTTCGATAGTATCAGAACCCCACCAATATTTTGAGCAAACCATTAAGTCAGAACTCGCCGAGCAAGGTGTTTATTTACTAAATTATATAGACTTAACTCAAGAACAACGTACTTATTTAAAACAGTATTATGAAGAACAAATTTTTCCAGTTCTCACTCCTTTAGCCATTGATCGAAGTCATCCTTTTCCTTATCTATCTAACCTCAGTATTAACTTAGCTGTCGTTCTGCAAAATCCAGATACACAGGAAGATTTATTAGCACGGGTTAAGGTGCCGCAACTGTTGCCTCGATTTATCTCTTTACCCGCAGAATTACGAATTCAAAAAAGTAGTAAACCCGCAATATGGACAGCCGTTCCTCTTGAACAAGTCATTGCTCATAATCTGGATTCTCTGTTTCCGGGGATGGATATTCAAGACTATTATCCTTTCCGAATTACAAGAGATGCAGACTTATCGGTTCAAGGGGATGAAGGGGATGATTTGCTGCTGGCAATTGAACAAGAACTGTTAAAACGTCGAGTGGGTGGCTCGGTGGTTCGGATTGAAGTTAATACTGCAATGCCGCCTCATTTGATCCAGAAATTAGTGGAGGAAATGGAGTTAGAAACTGAAGCCATTTATACAGTTGAAGGATTAATTGGTTTAGGGGATTTAATGTCTTTAATGGGGTTGCCTTTACCGGAGTTAAAAGATCCTCATTGGAGTGCTGTTACACCGCGTTGGCTGAGTGAAAGTGAGGTGATGAATCGTTTCTCACCCAATGGAGAACAGGCAAAGGATATTTTCGCTGTGATTCGTCAGCGAGATGTATTATTGCATCACCCGTATGATTCATTTAGTAAGACGGTACAACGATTTATTGAACAAGCCGCTTATGATCCCGATGTTCTAGCGATTAAAATGACATTGTATCGAACTTCGGGTGATTCTCCAATTATTAAAGCGTTGATTGATGCGGCTGAAAACGGCAAGCAAGTGGCAGCATTAGTTGAATTAAAAGCCCGATTTGATGAGGAAAATAATATTCAGTGGGCGAGAAAATTAGAAGCTCGGAGTGTTCATGTGGTTTACGGTTTAGCAGGCTTAAAAACCCATACTAAAATTGTTATGGTTGTGCGTCAAGAAGCGGGTAAAATTCGTCGATATGTTCATATTGGCACAGGAAATTATAATCCGAAAACGGCTAAATTATATACAGATTTTGGATTATTAACTTGTCGGGAAGATTTAGGAGCAGACTTAACTGATTTATTTAATTTCTTAACGGGATATTCTCGGCAAAAATCCTATCGAAAGTTGCTAGTTGCTCCGGTTAATATTCGAGAACGTTTCTTAGATTTAATTAACCGAGAAATTGAGCATGCAAAAAATGGAGAAACAGGTCGTATTGTTGCAAAAATGAATGCTTTGGTAGATTCAGAAATTATTGCAAAGCTCTATGAAGCCTCTCAAGTGGGAGTGAGTATTGATTTAATTATTCGGGGAATTTGTTGTCTTCGTCCGGGTGTTGAAGGAGTGAGTGAGAATATTAAAGTGATTAGTATCGTGGGTCGCTTTTTAGAACATTCTCGGGTTTTCTACTTTTATAATTGTGGTGAGGAAGAGGTTTATATCGGTTCTGCTGACTGGATGCCTCGTAACCTCAACCGTCGCATAGAAGCAATTACTCCTGTTGAAGATTCTCGTTTAGCAAAAGACTTACAAGAAATCCTCGGAATTATGTTATCAGATAATCGTCAAGCTTGGGATTTACAACCTGATGGTCAATATATTCAACGTCACCCGGCTAACAATGCACCCGAACTTAGCGCTCATCAAATCCTAATGGATAAAGCAGCTAAACATCAAAGTTAATACAATGTGATGTATTTATCAATGAGGAGATAACAGTTAATGATTAATCATGTTTTCTTAGTTATCACTTGTTGATAAATATTAATCAGTTGCTGATAGTTTTGTTGAGCAGTATATTTAGATTCAAACTCACAACGGGCTTGTATTCGCATCTGTTGAAGTTGCTCCGGATGTTCAAGCGCCCATCTGACTTTAGCTGCTAACTCTTGAGGATTTCCCGGAGTAAATAATAGGCCGTTTTTGTGATCTTGAATTAATTCGGCAATGGCTCCAATATTGGCTGCAATGACAGGTGTTCCTTTGGCAAAAGCTTCAATTGCAACTCGCCCGAAAGTTTCATACCATAATGATGGGAAAATCAAAAACTTTGCTTCTCCTATCAGTTGATAGACTTCTTTCAAAGGTTGTCTGCCTAACCATTCAATCTGAGGAAATTCTGCCGCTACTTGTTGAACTTGCTCAGATAACGGCCCATCTCCAACAATCTTTAAAGGGATTCGCTCGCCCAACTGTTTCCAAGCAGATAATAAGGTCTCAATCCCCTTTTCAGCAGAGAGTCGCCCGACATAAAAAGCATAACCGCCGCTGCCTTTTCCTGTTCCTGAATTCTGAGAAATAAAGTTAGGTTTAACCACTATTTTATCAGCAGGTAAACCCGATTGAATGAATTTATTCCGGCTAAATTCTGTTAATGTAATAAACAAATTCACCTGTTTTGTCCAGCTTTCCATGGCACGATGAACGGTTTGCATAGCGCTAACGGTAAGCGTTCCAGGTAAACTATTCCGATAGCAACGGTGAATAATCCCAGGAATTGGATTTTTATAATTCAGACAATCTTCACATACTTTTCCCTCTCGAAACAAAAAGCCATTAGCACAGAGTAAACGATAATTTCTTAGACTTTGTATTACTGGAACACCTTCAGCTTGAGCGGCATAATAAACCGAAGGTGAAATCAAGGGGAAGAAATTCTGAACATGAATCAAATCATAATCTGATTGCTGAAGTATTTGTCTGACTTGATTGTAACTTTCAACAGACCAAACAGTTCTGATTGCAACCTTTAAATAACCCAATTGAGACACCCGATCATTATTTTCTTCATAGACCTCTACATGATGCCCATGATCTCTTAAAAGCTGTTCTTCTGCTTCACGAGATTCATCTTCTCCCCCTCGAATTTGATAACGATTATGAACACTTAAAATTCGCATGATATTTCTGTCTCCTGAGCTGAAAGGACTGTTTCGGGTTGGCTAATGATTTGATAAAATTGATTTAATTCTTCAGCTTTAACCGTCCAATTGTAGACTTGTTTAACTCTAAGTTGTCCAGATTCTCCGAGACTATTATATAATTGCCTATCTTCGACTAAATTCTGCATCGCTTGGGCTAAATCTGGCACGGCTTGAGTTGGAGAATGAGCAGTGACTTTAACCCCGGTTTCTGAGGTGATAATATCTCCCGGCCCTCCTAAATCTAAACAGAGGACAGGGCGTTTTGCTGCCATTGCTTCTAAACAAACCCATCCGCCAGAATCATGTAAACTGGGATGAACTAAGACATGAGTTTCCCCTAATTTAGAGAGGGTTTCTGGCCGAGATAAAGCCCCCCAAAATCGGACTTTTTCAGCAATTCCTAATTCTTTTGCTAACACTTTGAGGCGAGATTCTTCTGGCCCACTGCCAACAATCCAATATTCAGTTTGAGGTAAATTCAGCTTGGCAAAAGCTTGTAGGCCGAGGTGAAAACCTTTCCAATGTAACAACCGACCCATAGAAATAAAGCGAAATGGTTGCATCGGTGGTGTGGGCAGTTGGGCCAGTTTGTTGATATCGCTGTCGGATAACCCCACGATAGCGAAAACTTGAATTTGTTGACAGCCTAATATTTTCAGGCGTTGGGCGCTTTCTGAGGTAGTGGCGAGGGCAATAGCACTATGTTTTGCGGTTTGCCTCACCCATACTCCCCGCTCACTGGCTCTTCTAATCCAATCTCGAACAGTTTCAAACAGTCTACCTCGCAGGCTAAACCCAGGCCAGAAGGGTTTGGGGGCAGATTCTCCTCCCCCGACAGACCCCCATAAAAAGGGAATCGGCAGCAACGAAAGAAAACTGGGGGAAGAATATTGAACATAAGTTACATGATGGACTAAATCAAAATTTATTTCTTGATGGTGTTGACGCGCTACGAAATAGGCTTTGATTTGCCACAGATAATAATAGAATCGAGCAAATTTTCCGACTTTTCCAGGCTGCCATAATTGGCTAAAGTTCAATAGATCAATATAAATGATCTGCAAATTATGAATAGGATTTTGAGCTAATTCAGCTTCAATGATGGGTCGGTTATTGGCGCGAGTCAGTACCCAAACTTGATGATATTGAGCCATTTCAACGGCAACATTCCAACCCACGCCGGGTTCTGAACCTTGTCCAGGTTGACAAGCAAAAGCAGAGAGTAAAACTTTCATTAGATGATTGAAGGATTATGAAAAAGGACTAGACAAATCGTGCAAGTTTCGTGAGTATAAATTTCGTTCAAGAGGAGAGGGTTAAAGAGTGAATATATTCTTGATCTTCTCCTGTTTTACTTTTCCCCTGTTTCATCACTTCTTGGTATAATTTTAAGTATTGGGTAGCAATTTTGGCAGAGTGAAAATAAGTTTGAGCGTATGTTTGTCCCTGTTGAGACCATTTTTGTAATTGTTTGGGTTGTTTTAGGGTTTGTCGTAGTTGTTGAGCCGCATCTGAAGGATTTGTTGATAAGACTAAACCCAAATCATCAGACTGAAATAACTCGGCTAAATTAATCGTATTGGCAATCGCACAGGGTATACCTAACATCATTGCTTCGGCGATGGAAATGCCAAAAACTTCCCAACGAGACATCTGAATATAAAGGCTTGCTTCTGTCAGAACTTTTAGCTTTTCTGTGCCAAAAACTGGGGGATGAAAATAGATATTTTTCGGTAAAGTTCGTTGAATCCGATGTAACCATCTACGGGTTTTGCGATCTTTTGTGCCGTATAAATGGAGTTCGATTTCGGGTAACAATCGTCCGATTTCAACAAGGCGATCAATTCCTTTCTGCCACACATCAAAACGACCTAAATAAACAATTCGTTTTACATGGGTTTGATGTTGCTGTTGTTGCTCTGTTAAAGTACTAGGATTAATTGGATTCGGAATCCAATGCACTATACCAGAATAACCGGGCAAAAAAGAGTGTAGAGCTTTTTGTTCTGGGGGAGTGACTACTGCTATCCCGGAGGCTGCCCGAAAGTAAGACTTTTCTATGAGGGCGCTATATATCCATTTTTTGAGCCATCCTCGCTTGAGCAGTTGGGGTGTAATGGCATTTGGGGTAATTACATAAGGAATGTTTTGCTGCTTTAGTAAACGGGCAAATAGGGCTTGTTTAGGAATAAAAATGGAATGGAAATGGACTACATCGGGTTTTTCTGATATCAGCGCTGCCTTTAAGCTCCCGCAATCATAGCCCCAGGGACGAGCTGGAATTTTAATCCACTGTAAACCCTCCTTGTGAGACAGTTTTATACCGTTTTTATCCGGTTTTCGCTCAAGAATTAGACTGACTGAGTCACCTTGATGACATTGTTCAATTGCAACGGGCCAAATTGTATTATTAACTCCGTTAATTTCTTCCGGGGAAGGATTTGCCCCAACGTGCCAGATTTTCATGGATAATTTGGGCTCACTTTTACTGGTTGCCACAAGAATTAGTATTCCCCCAAACCCACAAAATGTTTGCCATGGGTTGCAGCAAAAGTATTTGTCGTGAAGAAAATAACGAACACATCAACAGAATTGGGTTATTTACCCTATTTCTTTACCAAGCAATGACCTATTTCCTGGATATCCTCTAGTGCTTCAAATGGTTGTCCAATTGAGTAATTGTTGAATGTCTTCAATTAAATGACTCGCTTCAAAAGGTTTGGTTATCACCCCGGCGGCCCCTAACTCGGCAAACTGCTGTTGTTCACTAATACGGGCTTTAGCAGTGAGAAAAATAGTGGGAATTTGTTGTGTTTGAGGAATTGCTTGTAAATGCTTGAAAGTGGTCAGTCCATCCATTTCTGGCATCATCACATCTAATAGAATAGCATCAGGTTGTTGAGATTGTGCGATCCGGAGTCCTTCTTCTCCACCCGAGGCAGTCAATACTTCCCATCCGGCAACGACTTCTAAGGTGATTTGAATAATATCTCGCACACCGTCTTCATCATCTATCACTAATACTCGTTTAAGACTCATTGGCTTGCTCCTTTAACTTTGCTGGAATACTAAAATAAAAACAACTCCCTTCATTTTCACGGCTTTCTACCCAAATTTTACCCCCATGTTGTTCTACAATTGAACGACAAATGGCTAAGCCTAAACCCGTTCCCCCTTTTTGTCGAGAATCTGAGGCATCAACCTGATGAAAGCGTTCAAAAATGCTATCCATTTTATCCGGTGGAATACCGCGCCCTTCGTCTTTGACGGTAAAAACAATCCAGTCGTGAGTATCTTTTGTCAAGTTTTCCGGGTTTAATTCTAAACTAATTGTAACTGTCGAACCGCTCGGCGAAAACTTAATCGCATTACTAATTAAGTTAATTAACACTTGTAACAGGCGATGAGTATCGGCAATAAATTCTAGTTCTTGTTCAATCACTGCTAAGGTAATTTTGGCACGATTTGCCATCACCTGCATTTGATTTTTAGCTTGCAATAATAAATCTATCCCATCCACCCATTCTTTAGTTAAAGTCATTTTACCCGACTCTAATCGTTCCAACTCTAGAATATCATTGACTAATCTGACTAAACGATCTGTACTTTCTGCAGCAATTTTGATCACCTGTTTCCCCCGTTCACTTGCTGCGTCAATTAAACCACTCGATAATAAATCAATCGCCCCATGAATGGCGGTTAACGGTGTGCGTAACTCATGACTAACAACGGAAATAAACTCATTTTTCATCCGTTCAATGGCGTAGCGTTCTGTAATATCTTCCCCTATACTCATGGTACCAATGCCTTCTCCTTCTATGCTCTGAAGTTGGGTATTATTCCAGGCAACAATTTTTTCTTCTCCCTGTTTAGTAATAATAATATTTTGATAGTAATTCTGAGGTTCTTGTTGTAAAGTCTGCTGAAAACATTGATAAACTTGCGATCGTTCGGCGGGTCGCAAAAACATCTCAAACCAGTTTTGTCCCACCACTTCTGAATGAGTATAGCCCGTTAATTCGAGGAAAAATGGATTGACATATTCCACCTGAGCCTGACAGTTGAGTCCCACCACACTCAGTCGAACATTTTCCAATAAAGACCGCCACCGCCGTTCAGACTCCCGCATGACCGCCTCGGCTTGTTTACGGGCATGAATATCAGTAATTGACCCGACAAACCCTTTAACGTTATCTGTTTCATCCCGTTCTGCCACCGCCTGACCCATGACCCAGGTAATCTTACCATCCGGGCGTTGAAAGCGATATTCTAGCTTGAATAAACAACGATTTTGCACTGCCTCTCGCCAAGCCTGAAATACATTTTGACGATCCGCCGGATGAATGGCGCTGACCCAACCCTGTCCGGAGGCTTCTTCTGGCGATATTCCCGCAATTTCACACCAGCATTCATTCACATAAGAACAATTTCCCTCGGTATCGGTATGAAATATTCCCACAGGGGCAACTTGAGTAATGGTGACATAGCGACGTTGACTATCCCGCAGGGCAATTTCAGCTTGTTCTCTTTCCTCTTCAGCGGTAACGCGATCGCTAATATCCCGTAAAATAGCAGTATATATTGTTTGATTATCCAGACGAATCTGAGAAACAGAAGCTTCTGCGGGAAAGATGGTGCCATCGTGACGACGACCATAAATATCTCTTCGTCCTTTCATATCGCGAGAAGATATACCCCCGACACCAAAGGCGCGGATATGTTGGTGATGAACTTCAACAGCAGTTTGAGGTAACAATACATCAAGAGGTTGATTTAAAATATCCTCCGCTTTGTAACCAAAAATCCGTTCTGCTCCTTTATTGTATAAAGTAATTTGTTGGTTTTCGTTAACAGAAATAATCGCGTCACGAGCATTATCTAAAATCCCTGCTAAACGGGCTTCTGAGGCCTGTAAAGCCGCAGCTAAAATAGATCTCGCTTCAACTTCTCGCTGCAATTTTTCATTGGCTTGAGTCAGTTCATGAGTCCGTTCTGCAACTAATTGTTCTAACTGATTTTGATGTTGTTTTAACTCGAGTTCGGCTTGTTTTCTATCGCTAATATCTGCAATTGAACCAACAGCCCTTATTGCCTTGCCCGTTTCATCCCAAACCGCTTGACCTCGTGATAGCACCCATTTATAGTATCCTTCTCGGCAACGGACGCGATACTCTGCAATATAAAATGGTGTTTGACGGTTTAAATGGGCTTGAAATGTTTGGTTCATTCTCTCTCTATCCTCGGGATGAGTTAATGCTAACCAATCCTGAAAAGACTGAATCTCTTCATAACCATATCCCAGTAATTGATAACCCCGTTTTGATAAAAAGTATTGAGTCTCGATGAAGTCATGATCCCAAATTCCATCGTTGGTTCCTTTTAACAGTAATTGCCACTGTTCTCGACTGCGATAGAGAGCGGCTTCTGTTTGTTTACGCTTAGTAATATCATGATTAATTCCGACGGTTGCAATCAATTTATTTTCTGCATCAAACATCGGAACAATGATTGTTTCACAAACCCCCTCTGTGCCATTCTTACGAATAAAGTTAATTTCACCAAACCAGCGCCCATTATTATGAATCTCTTCTAACACTTCTGCTGTTATGCGACCTGCCTCTTCGGGTCGGTATATAATTGCAGGAGTTTGTCCTAAAACTTCTGCTTTAGAATAGCCAAATATTCGTTCTGCCCCTGGATTCCAGTCAATAATCTCACCGGAAATATCAGTAACAATAATTCCATCATAAATTGTCTCAAAAATTAAAGCTTGTCGGTGTAAAAATGCATCTATTTGTTTATTTTCCGTGATATCTGTCGCTATTAATATCGCTTTATTAGAATAATTATCTATAAATATGGGAATAATCTTAGTTCGATAAAATCGAATCATACCTTGAGCATCAGCTAAAGATATTTCTAAGAGTTGTACTTTCTTACTTGAAAAAACGTTAGCAATTGCTGATTGAATTTCTGGTTGTTGCTCCGCCGTAAACCAATCTTTGATCAACGTTCCTGTAATATCATGAGAAGTGATTCCTGGCTCGTTTTGATTCACTGAAAGAATGCGTCCCTGACGATCTAATTCGTAAATACAAATTGGTGCATTTGTTGTAATAGAGTGTAGCTTTGTTGCTAATGTTTGATAACGATCTGTACTATTTTGCCGTGCTGCTTCTGCTTGTGCCTGTTCTCTGAGATTAGAAGTTAAGTTTGCTGTGACAGAATTGAGTAACTTATTATAGACTTTTATTCGTTTTTCTAGGTCAATCTTTCTGATTTCTTGAGCTTGGATAGCGGTATGGCATCTATTAGTTTTTCGGCCTAATAATAAACCAATAATCAAAGTAAAAATTATACTGAAATAAGTGGAAAAATATTCAAACGAATCAATCAAATAAAAAGCTTGATAAAAAATATAAATCGATGTTAAACCCGCAGCGAATAATCCGGCTTTTAACCCTTTCCAGCTAGCCGCCAGTGCGGTTAAGCCCATCAGCACTAACCATACAATAGGAACTTGATTTTCATACATTTGATATAAGGGTTTTAAAATTAGATAATGATTATTGTACTGTAAGTGTTTTTGACTGTAAGTGTTCAGATTAACTTTTAAAGTTTCATGGATAATTCATTAGTTATGGTAATCTATCGCCATCAGAAATTATTTGTAAAAAGTATCAAAATAGAGCAAACTACTGAAAATTCTACCCTGTTTCGGCGATCCGCTGTTGCCTTTTGAAATGAGATTTTTTACACCACTCAAAACGGATTGCTATAATTAACTCTTAAGCCGATAGGCTGTTATGACTGCGTTGAATACAGTGTAGCAAGCGAGCAATCAATTCAGGCTCTATAATCGGTTTTTCGATATAATCATCCGCACCCGCAATATAGACTTGTGCAACTGTTTGATCGTGCCGCTCTGGTAATAAAATTAATATCGGTAACTGTTGCCATTTGGGGTCATTACGAATCACCTGACATAAATCAAGACCGCTAAAATTAGGCATTTCTAAATCCAACAAAACAACATCAGGTTGACATTGTTCTAAAGTTTGCCAAAATTGCTGAGGATCATCGAGTAAAGTCAAATTAAATCCCCAAGGCTTTAAAATCTTTCTTAATTTATCTAAAACTTGCGGATTATCATCAACTAATAATAACTTAGCTTGAGGAGAAGCTGAAGGCTGTAAAACTTGCTGCAATGAATGTATCACCGTGGCCGGATCGACGGGTTTATCTAAAAATCCCTGCCCCCCTAAACGCGCGACTTTCACCCGATCTGCAAAACTCTGCTTCGCGGTAAATACAATAACTGGCGGTGCATTTAATTGTGTGTTTAATTCACGCAGAAACTCTAACCCCGCAACAGTTGATTCTGGGAAACTTAAATCGAGTAAAATAATATCTGGTCGGTCTAACTGCATCAGTTGCCGCGCTTTGTCCGGGGAGTCTGCAATTTGCGGTTGCATTTGATTATTCGTGGCGTAGTTTGCGATCGCGCTGGCTAAAGCCGTATCATCATCAACAATTAAAAGTTGAGTTTGGGATCGTCGTCGTCGGGTTGAACTTTTTGCCGCTGCAACAGATAACCCATTCACCATCGAAGCAGGTACCAAGCTCAGATCTTGATAGAGATTGAGGATCAAGTCAGATAATAAATGTTTATTTTCAACGGAATATTGAGCAGGTAAGTGTAAAATTTGTTCAAGTTGACGACAGCGCCCCGAGGCTTGTTTAAAACCAAAACTCCCTAACGAACCGATCAGGGTATGGACTTGTGATAGAGCTTGTTGTCTTAAAATCGGTTCAAGAGTCCCTTGCTGTAATGCTCTGATGGCTTTTTCAACCACACCAATTCGTTGTAAATATTGTTCCCGGTGCTTTTTCCAAATCATGCTGAGATTAATTTGAGCTGCCGGAATAGGCTGAGGCGTTACAATTTTAGGGGGAGGCGGTGGCTTTAGGCGATAACCCAGTCCGTAAATCGTCTCAATTAATTCACAAGTCATACCCGCTCGTTTCAGTTTTTGCCGTAGCCCTTTAATTTGGGTTCGGACAGCGGTTTCACAGGGCGGATCTTCAAAACACCATAAATGATCGAGTAGGGCGGCCCCGCTGAAAATACGCTGGGGATAACGCAATAAAAGTTCTAATAAACTATATTCTTTCGCTGTTAATTTCAGTAATTGCTGTTGATAGGTGACTTGGCAGTTGCTGGGATCTAGGCGCAACTCAGACCATTCTAATATTGGGGTTTGGGCATCTTGTCCTCGTCGTAATAATGCCCGCACACGCGCCAGTAATTCTGAGATTTCAAAGGGTTTAACTAAATAATCATCTGCCCCGGCATCGAGGCCTTCTACCTTTTTTGTGCTACTCTCTTGGGCCGTCATCAGTAACAGCGGAGTCTGATTACCCTGGCGGCGAAGTTTTTGACAAAAATGAATCCCGTCGAGTTTGGGTAGCAGTAAATCGAGTAAAATCAGATCGTATCCTAACGCCTCTGCATATTCCCAGCCCGTTTCACCATCCGGCGCGAGATCAACGAGGTAATGTTGTTCACTCAGAGCTTTCTGTAACCCTTCAGCGAGCGCTCGATCGTCTTCTACTAATAATATTCTCATCGCTATGGTTATTCCCCTTCACCCTCATTCTCAGCAGTTAGCAATGGATTGAATTCCAGGTAAATTTTATTAAGCTGTTTTCAACCACTCTTAGACAGGATCGCGTGCCTTTTACTGAGGTAACCTAATTATTACTACTTGAGTTTAGCATTGTGCAATAGAAAGCATCTCCTACCTATAATCTAAAATTGATAGGGTTGATGCCTTAATCCAATTTCGGGTCAACTGAATAAATTGACCCAGTGCTATCTAGATAAATTGGAGGGGCTATTCTTCCTCAAAAATCGTTAAATTTTGGGGTTGACTCTGCTCAAGATTTGTAACAATACCTTCTGCTTGCTCCATTGTCAGATCTTCAAGATAGCCGGCTTTGTAGGTTTGAGCCTCTGCCTGACTAGAAAATGGCCCAAAATAGTAAGTACATTGAGGGATAGTGGTTTGAATTTTAATCCACCAAGGACAGTGGTTAATAACAGATTGGGACAAGATCTGATCTCTCATAAGTTAAAGACTTGATTTTAAAGATGTGGTTGAATTAAATCACAAAGATATAGAGCGAAATTAAATTTACTATAGCAATCTTCTAGAATTTGTAAATAGTGAGAACTGAAATTATCTGCGCCTGAGTAGAATATTGCGATTGAAAGACAGCCCCCTGAACTTTTTGTTGAGGAAGCTGTCTTTGGTATGCCCGTCTTTAATAGTGTGTGACAGGATTGATAAGCTAGCCATATTATAAATTTGAAGCGGCTAGCAATATTTAAATTGTTATTAATTCATTACTTTAGAATGTAACGAAAGATTGTGAGGATTTTGTGAGGAAGGGGATGAATTATGAATTATGAGTTATGAATGATGAGTCAGGCAACAGCTTATCTCCCAAGTCCTCCAAGTCTCCCCATCTCCCCCTATCCAAATCTCCCCATCTCCCCATCTCCCCATCTCCCCCATCTCCCCATCCTCCAAATCTCCCCCTATCCCCAACTTTCTCTAAAAATCAATACTCAAAGGCGCTCTGGGGAAAGGAATCACATCGCGGATATTCCCCATACCCGTCATAAATTGTACCACCCGTTCAAAACCTAGCCCAAATCCAGCGTGAGGTACAGTACCATATTCCCGCAATTCTAGATACCACCACAATTCTTCAGGCAGCAAACCAACAGCTTCTATCCTCTGTTTTAATACATCTAAGCGTTCTTCGCGTTGAGCACCGCCAATAATTTCACCAATTTTAGGGGCCAAGACATCCATCGCCCGCACTGTTTTATCATCATCATTCGTCCGCATATAAAAGGCTTTAATTTCTTTGGGATAATCTGTAACAATCACTGGCTTTTTAAATAATTCCTCTGCTAAATAGCGTTCATGTTCGGATTGTAAATCTAAGCCCCAACTAACGGGAAATTCAAATTTTTGATCTGATGCCTCCAACAATTCAATCGCTTTTGTATAAGTAATTCGTTCAAATTCATTATTAATGATATTGTCTGCGGTTTCTAATACAGTTTTATCAATCCGTTTATTGAAAAATTCCATATCTTCGGCGCAGTGTTCCAAAACATATTTAAAAATATACTTCAAAAACGATTCGGCTAAGTCCATATTCCCGACTAAATTACAAAATGCCATCTCAGGCTCAATCATCCAAAATTCGGCTAAATGACGAGACGTATTAGAATTTTCTGCCCGGAATGTGGGGCCAAATGTATAGACATTCCCAAACGCCATCGCCATAATTTCGGCTTCTAGTTGACCACTAACAGTTAAGTAAGCGGGTTTACCGAAAAAGTCTTGAGTGAAATCAACTTCATTTGTTTTGGTTAACGGTACATTCTTTAAATCTAAATTAGTGACGCTAAATAATTCCCCTGCACCTTCACAGTCACTGGCTGTAATAATGGGGGTATGCACCCATAAAAAACCACGTTCTTGAAAAAATTGATGGACTGCTGTGGCGCAAGCATTTCTCACCCGGAAAACTGCCCCGTAAGTATTGGTGCGCGATCGCAAATGCGCTACAGTCCGTAAAAATTCAAAAGAATGACGCTTCTTCTGCAACACATAAGTTTCTGGGTTAGCTTGCCCAAATACTTGTATTGTTTCTGCCTGTAATTCGATCCGCTGTCCTTTTGCGGGTGACTCTACCACTGTCCCGGAAATTTGCACCGACGCGCCCGTACTTAATTGCTTGATAGTTTGGTCATAATCTGGTAAATCTGCATTCAATACGACCTGTAAATTAGCCATACAGGAGCCATCATTGACTTCCACAAACGCAAACTCTTTCAATTCTCGCTTTGTTCGTACCCAACCCTGAACCGTGACTGTTTCATTAGGTTGACCATTCCGTAATAGTTCAGCAATGCGTTGTGTCGTCATAGTCTCAATTTACACTCATCCAGTCTTTATATTATCTCTGAGCATCCCCAGAATAGTTGGCATTTTAGCAGAAATTACTTTGTGTTCTCAGTAGCGGTTGTGGTCATCTGATCGGCAAGGTAACATTTATCAGAGTCATTATAGTCTTATTATTGATCGAGAATATCTCTTTTATTCAGCGACTCGAGATCATAAGAATACCCATAATAATTTAATTCAAGAGGGTGAAGCTACAGAAATATCTTAAAGCAAAATAGAGACGCTGTGACAACGTCTCTTGAGGTTTATACAATTGTGTGAAATAATTTAGTTGAAAGCCGGAACCATACTCGTTGGAACTTGATTGTGTTGAGAATTAGAGACGGTAGCGTTCCCAGTATTATAAGCAATACCTCGATATTTTAAGATCTTAGATTCAGACTGAGAAACATTCAAAGGACGACGAACAGTGTAGTGTAATCCTCTGTACTGAGCGAACTGTTGACTGTCGATCATTTTAACAGTTTGAGCTTGAGATTGATAAGTAGTACCACGATAAGTCAGTTGGGTAGACATTGTGATCAATACTCCTAAGTTTTCGTGTTTCCTTCTACCCAGACATATCTCTACTCAGTTTGAGGTTATGCAATGTCGTTTAATTACCACTCATTACTACTACCGGAGTCACTACTGCTAGAATCACTACTAGAACAGCTACTACCCGAGTCGCTACTACTGGAACTGCTGCTATAGTCACTACTAGAGCTACTATAATCAGTGCTGCTGGAACTACTGCTATAATCATTACTGCTATAGTCGCTACTACCGCTAGATTCGTTACAGTCGCTATCGCTATAGTTAGCGTTACTATTACTCGACTCAATATTGTCGTTAGAACTAGAATTATCAATCAATAATTCTAAGAGGGAATTGTCGTGAGTGTCGTTATAATCCGTTGAGTTGTAGTTATTATATCCGCTATAACTATTATGACTGTATCCAGTTGAAGCGTATTTTATATCATTATTCTTTCTTTCTTTTTTTTTGGATTGACTACTATTCCCCTGTATAGTAAAGCTGTGAGAGTTACTTGGAGAAGTTTGATATTGTTCCTTTTGATTCACCTCTCCAGTATGATTTTTTCTTTTTTTTCTTCGTGAATGACGACTGTTTACCTGGATAGCAGCGCTATGATGGTTGTTTTTATCGGCTTGAGATTGTCCTTTTTTTCCACCTCCAACAAAAGAGACAAGGGTAACACAGACAATTAAAATAGAGAAAAACCAAGCCATAATATCGTACCTCTAACGTTCTATATGAGGATCTACAAAACGAAATTATGGCGTTACGGAATATTCGGCTGAGGATCACTCGGAGGCGCAAAATTGATGACTTTTCACCACTAAGAGATTTCGCGTTTTCAAAAGAGTACACCCACACTTAAACCGTTCTATTATATAGTCCTGTTGGCGTTATCTGGCATCAAAACTTAAAGGTTTTCCTCGAACTTCTGTATTGGGTTTTCCCTGTTAAAAAGCAATTTCGCCTCCAACAATCGTAACAACTGGCCATCCTGTTAAATCCCAACCTTAAAACGGACTCCAACCACATTTTGTTAACAATTCTTCTCGTAAAACAGGGCGATATTTCTCTAAATCAACTAAAACTAAATCTGCATCATAACCCGGTTGAATTAAACCTTTATTCGGTATTTTATAGGCTTTAGCAACAGCCGTAGACATCCAATTTTCTACCTGTTGTACTGTACATTTTTCAGCCATTGCTTGAGTTAACATTAAAGGTAAAGACGTTTCGACTCCCGGCATCCCAGAAGGGCTATTCGGGTAAGTTTGAGCCTTTTCTTCTAAGGTATGAGGCGCGTGATCTGTAGCGATAAAGTCAATCACACCATCGAGTAAAGCTTGCCATAAAATATCATTATTTTCAGGCGATCGCAGAGGTGGGTTCATCTGGGCTAAAGTGCCTATTTTCTCATAAGCACTCAGATTTAATAATAAATGCTGCGGCGTGACTTCTGCTGTCACCCAACTGGGTTTATCTTGACGCAATAATTCCGCTTCAATGCCTGTTGAAAGATGTAATATATGTAAGCGACGCTGATATTTTTTAGACAGCTTCAGGGCAAGTTTTGTGGCGAGTAATGCGGCTTCTTCATCTTGAATGGTTGAATGAATAGCAGGATCGCTAATTCCGGTAAACTCTTTTCTTCTCTGAGTAATTCTAGCTTGATCTTCAGCATGAACCGCAATAAGGCGTTCACACAGTGTGGCTTCAGCCGTATCGCCACCCGCAAAAATGGGATCAAGAAATGCCTCTTGATCGACTAAAAGTTCCCCCTTCATCGAACCCATAAAAATTTTAATCCCTGGAGTAGGACTAGCGGTTAATAAATCGGGTAAATTATCGGGAGTGGCACCAATAAAAAAGCCATAATTGACTCAACATTTCTGACTAGCGCGATCTAATTTATCGGCTAAAGCTGATTTAACCTTCGTCAGGGGCGGGTATTGGGCATTTCTAGAAATGAAGTGACCCCCCTTTGGCACAAGCACAACTGGCTGTGAATAAATCTTCTTTATATTCTAAACCGGGTTCGCGAAAATGCACTTGCGGATCAATAATTCCGGGCAATAAAGTTAAACCATCTGCAAATATTTCTTGAATGGTTTCTCCTTCTGTCGAAATATTTGCCGCCACTTCGACAATTTTTGAGCCTTGAGTTTTGACATCACCCGTGATGAATTCACCATTGGGTAACAAGATACGAACACGACGGATCACGAGGCCAGCAAGTTCTGACATACAGCCCGGTTAAAAGCGCAATACTTTTATCAAAGACTGTTCTTTACGCTGCGTCAACCCTATATCAGTAGATCATTCGATTGAGTTAACTTATTGTGGCGTGATGGGAACCCATTGGACAACCTGAGTAACAGATCGCTGATAATATAAGCTTGAGCCAGCTTTCAACCTATATCCTTAGGCCACAGGCAAATAATTTATCACACCTCAGCCGCAATCAATGGGTTACAGCGGCAACTCTACAGTATTATGATGTAAATGTAACAGTATCAGGGAACTTCAACACAGGAGGTTGTATCCACACTGTTAAGTTTCACTGCTTGTTAAAAAAGAATGTTACGAGATAAACGTTAATGGTGTTTATGTTCACAAGGAGAAGAAATTTAATGAAAAGATTCGGTTGTATATTAGCAGTACTGACCTTATGGGTGAGTTGTCTTGGATGGATGGGTACAGAAGCAGCCCAGGCAAGCCAGTTAAGTTTGAGTCAGTTTCCGGTTGTTTCTCCCATTTTGGCAGTTGAACAACGCGCAAACCGTGCCGATCAAAAATTAGCAGAGTTTGGGGATAAAATTGACCTCAATAATAGCTCTCTGCGCGATTTTCGCGAATTCCGAGGCATGTATCCGACTTTGGGCAAAATGATTATCGCCAATACAAAGTACAAACCCTTTGACTCTGTTGAACAGGTTTTGGAAATGCCAGGATTGACTGAGAAAATGAAGTCAACTCTTGAGTTATATCTCGACAAATTTACGGTCACTCCTCCCAGTTCTATTCTAAAAGAAGGAGACTTCCGTCTCAACACCGGAATCTACGACTAAATGATGAGCTAGGTTCACGCTTAGCCTAAAAAACGGCTCAATGTTAATTAAAAATCATACCTTCTACTCAGTTTAAAATTCATTGTTGCTTGAAACACTGCTTAAATTGGGTTTAGGTATTCGGTGAATCAGGATAGGTTGTTAAGATTGAATACAATTGATCCATATCTATGGCTAATATTCTTTCTTCACAATCAATCCTGAGCATCTTTTAAAATTGATGACATACGCTGATTCATTCGCTCAACTGACCCCGCCTAAGAGATTTAGAATTCTTTCAATTTCATCCCACTGCTTTATACCAGCCCGGCGCACCCCGATTTTTAATTAGTGAAGCCGTCCGAGGTGAAGGGGATCATCAATCAGATGAGGATGGATATCGCTTTGCGTTTGACGATCGTCCGGTAGGAGAGCTTGCCCCAGGCGATGTGGTGAGTCGGGCAATTTTTAACCATCTACAGACTCGACAAAGCGATCGTGCCATCAACCCTCAGAAAGTTGGGTTAGATTTACATCCCATTGCCCCCAAAACGATTGAGGATCGATTGGCCAATATTATTAAGGTTTGCCAGAAATGGGGAATTGATGTCTTCTGTGAGCCTATCCCTGTCGGTCCTGCTGCCCATTATTGGATGGGGGGGGAGCGATCGCAGATACAATGAACCGAACTTCAATTCCCGGTTTGTATGCAGTTGGAGAAACCGCGAGTACGGGTGTCCACGGGGCCAATCGTCTGGCGAGCAACTCTGTGCACCAATGTGTAGTCTTTGTTGCATAAATGTGCAATTTAGATGTAGAATTAGGTAATGCCCATCTCCGAAATGAAAAACCCCTCTCTCAACCCCAACTTTCCCGTCCTCTGATGGACATTCAGTTTCAACCCATGTTAGACTGGGAGCAGCAAATCGCTACTATTAGTCGGATTCATCAGGATTTACCTGAAATGGTGTGGCACAGTGCCGGAATTTGTCGTCAACAACCTACATTGAATCAAGCCCTCTATCAAGTTCAACATTAGTCAGCTTTTACTCCATCTACCATCAGGGCAACCCTTGCATTTGAACTTAGAAAGTTTCCAGCAGAAGCAGTTACGACTTTGGGGTGAGACGCAAAACTTACTAGATATTGGCGATATCATGTTAAAAGCGGCTGCTTTTCGGATAGAAAGCCGTGGTGGATATTATTGCCCAGACAACCCCCAGGCCGATCCTGGTTGGCAAAGCCATACTCTTATACAGGGTGAACAAATGTGGAAATCATCCCATCGGTTACCATTAAAATCTTAATTCAATTCATTCTACCGAGATCCGGTGTCTCCATCGGCATCAGGAAGACCTTCTCTTTGTCTCTGGTAATTTTGTAAACGCCCGCCACCACTGCGCTCTGAATCCCCTGGAATTCCATCTTCATTTCCAGAATTACTCGGATGTTGATCGGATAATTCTATAGTCGCTGAAAAAGCTTTTGATAATCGCGATCCCGAGTGAGCCAAAGCTTCACTCGATAAACTGATGTGAAAGCCTGCAGCTAAGGCGACAACAGCCGTCAGCTTTAAAATGCACCCCATGATGTTCTCTCCCTTTACTTAACCTACTGAATTACACTGACATACCAGTTCCCCCTTGATTTCAGTATATCAGTAATTACACTGATCTGTTCATTTTTACTGCAACTTGACTGCTTTTTAGTTACAGATTTTTACATTTAAATTGGTAATATTAAGATAAATAAAGACTTAGTTAACATTTATATATTAATGTCTGATTCATCTTGGCACACAAGTTGCTGTATAATATATCTACTGAGGGGTAACAACCTTAACAGGTCTTATCCTTCTGAGGGAAGAGCTTCACGGACTCTAACTCTGTGTACCTCTTAACCTACTAACCCCTTTTAAATTTCGGACGAAAACGAGCTTCTATCTACCCAACCCGTCAAATTTCGACATTCACATTCACAGAGAGTCAACAAAAAAATTTCCATCACTTAATGACCATGAGGTCGCAACCTCTAGAATTACAACCTCCTAAGAGAAGTAACAGAGCAGCATCACGTTTGTCTTTCTAGAATGACTTCCCGTCAATATAGACTAGCGTTTCATCATTTTGAAGCGCAATTAATCCTGCCTTTGCTTTAAAGTAGGATCGCTTTGAGATGGAAAGTATTTTCAATCACGAGTCAGACACATTTGTCAGAGCAATGGCAACTCAACCTTGAGGAAAAACACCAAAAACACTTAATCGTTTCCGCCTTCGTAGATTTGAAGTTGTCGTTCGGCAGCAAAAAAGTTATTAATAGATTTGGGCGGATAAACAAAATGATCGTAAGCTAATGCCATCTGCCGAGTGGCTTCTGAATAAGGGACTTGACCAATTCCGGTTCCTAATCCAGGGCAGACAACACTTTTAATAGTTGGAAGCGAGTTTTGATTGTGTTGTCGCACTGCCAACAACATTGCCCACATTGCAACATAGGGAATATCTGTCCCCGCAATTGACATCGGCACACGCATCGTTGGTGTATGGGCTAAAAACGGATGTTGAGGATGTCCCGTTTCCACAATCAGAGAAGTACCAACAGGTTGTTCTCCTAAATACTGCTTGAGAATCTGCTGTTGCACCCTCAGCATTAAATTGGGGCCAAAATAGCGGATAATCGCAGCATCTATCCCACCATCCATTAAACCAAAAGAGTTGGCCGGACTGACTAGACAGTCATATTCTGTCAAAGCTTCAAAGTAATTCTGAACGATTTCAATGTTTGGTAGATAATGAAAATGATTTTGAAACGCTGCGAATAAAGCTAAATTCGGAGCAACTAAAATGAGTTTCAAAGTTTGATCCATGCAGATATTGTAGCACTATCGAGGGAATCGTAAAATGTCAAATACGCTCTGTTGGGTAGTGCTATAGTTCTTATTCCTTATCTTTGAAATTGTGAGCTGTACTGAGATAATACGTGTACTGTTGATGATTCTGAGGAATTAAAAAACTCATATCGACTTTCATCATAAATTTTACTCAATTTTTTGGCTCGATACATGGCTTCGTCAGCTTTTTTGATCAATACTTCTATTTTTTCAGTATCAATCGGATAAAGACTAATCCCAATACTGGTAGAGATGGAAATCTGGTGTCCTTCTAAGAGTGCGGGTGGAGCAATTTTACGCAGGATTTTTTCTGCTACTTTTGCGGCTCCAGCTTTACCATGAATTTCAGGCAAAATCACTGTAAACTCATCTCCGCCTAAACGACAAACTGTATCACTACTACGCAGACAGCCTTTTAAACGTTCTGCAACTGTTTTGAGTACTAAGTCTCCGATATGATGCCCTAAGTTATCGTTGATCTGTTTAAAGTTATTCAAATCGAGGAAAAACAGAGCCATACATTTATTACTGTGGTTAGCCGCTTTTAACGCTTCATCTAAACGGATATAAAATAATTTGCGGTTAGGTAAGCCTGTGAGTGTATCTTGTTCAGCTTCGAGCCGGAGACTGTCTAATAAGAGTTTATGAGCGCTAATATCACGAATGACACCGACTAAGAATAAATTACCTGCTGCATCCTGATGAATAGATCGCTTTGTTGCAATAAATCGTTTTTTGTTGCGTGCGTCGGTGAGTTCTCCTTCTTCTTCATCTCTTTGCAGACCATGAAAAGCCAGCTCATCTTGTAATCTAAAAGCTTCTGCTTCCTCAGCCGGGAATAGTTCTTGATCGCTACGACTGACTAATATATCAATAGGATAACCCACCAAATCACAGTAGGCTTTATTAATCACAATTTTCTGATGAAATTGGTCTTTAACGTAGACTGGGTCGGGAATGGCATTAATCAAGCTTTGGAGAAATTCTGTAGAGCGTTTCCACTCTTCCTGGACATGAGCTAAATATCCCATCACCACAACTGCCGACCCCACGAGTGTCATCAGCGGCGGTACAACAGGTATCCACAAACCCTCTAGAAACTGAAGGTAAGCTCCCGCTGTGAGACTGACACAAACCACTAAGATTAATAGGATCGAACGAGAAGGCGATCGCAGTTTCCAGCACAAACTCGCCCCCATCCAAGACCAACCCACAATCCAAATCCATTCTACGGGTTCCCACCAAACTCGTATCGGAGGACGACCATCAAAAGCCGTGCTTAAAAGCTGACTGACTAAATGGGCTTGTAATTCCACCCCGAACATCTGTTCTGAAGACTCAAAAAAACCGTCACTATGAGAAGTGTAGTGTAAATCCTTAACGCTGGTGGCTGTTGAACCGATTAATACGATACGATTACGAAAAGTTTCTGTCGGAATATCTCCAGACAACACCTGACGCATTGAAACGGTGTGGAAAGCAGTCTGATTATTACGAAGATTAATTAAATATTGAAAACCTCTATCATCGGTATTAACGTATCCCCCGTCCGACGCATGAAATCGAGGTAAAACCTGTTGACCCAGTTGTATTTTTTCGGCTTGGCTGCTAATAGAGATGGGAATACCTGAACTATCAAAATAGAGCATTGCCAATTTTAAAGCAAAACTATGAAGAATTGTCCCATCAGAATACCAACCATAGAGTAAACCTCGGCGAACCTTGTCATCACTATCGGTTAGGACGTTATTAAACCCGATTAATTGCCGTTCTTTCAAGGGTAAAGGTGGTTTAACGGCCTGAGATTTAGGGGTTTCAAATTTCTCAATTCCGACTAAATTGGGTAAGGTTTCAAAGACTTGTGTTAGTTCAGCATAGCCCGGTTCGTTGGGTAAATCTCGGTATAAATCTAAGCCAATTGCCCGAGGTTCAGCAGCATGAATTGTTTTTAAAAGTTGGGTTAAATCATTATCTTTAATCGGAAAACCATAAGTTTGTAAATCTTTTTCATCTATTCCAACAATTAGAATACGTTCGTCAACGGGTTCAGTTGGACGTAAGCGTAAAAATAAATCAAAAACTGCCCATTCTGAAGCTTGTAGTAATCCACAGACTCTTAGTAATAGAATAATTCCAGCAACACTGGAGGAGGTCCAGATGACGTGACGTTGCTCTGAAATCCATTTTTTTAGGGGTTTAAAGAAACTATTTTGAGACTGGCCCAGATATTTTAACATTGGACAAAACTATTTAATAGTCTAATAAAATTGAGGTAACAATTGATTGCTTCAACTGACTTATAGCTGATATTAGTTTGCTATCAGTATCTCAGTGTTACGATAGTTTAGGAGAATTGTGAGAACATTTGATACGTTATTGTTGTACTTTTAGTAAAGTGAATATTCAGGAATATTCTTCACCCAAACATTCCTCAACCTCAATCAGATAGTGTTGTGAAAGCAAACAAGATGTAATTAATCTACTGCGATAAGTTACAAGACAATTCAATTAAGATTCAGCTTGTCCATCAATTTCCTTTGTCCTCAACTGTGTTAGTCCTGGAAGTCTCATCATCCAGAATAACCTAGCAAATCAGTTGATTTTCAAATATGATAATTTGCCTGAATACAATTCACCCTGAATTTTCCAAGTAGGGTAACCCGTAACCCCTCTTGATTGAAACAATTGAGACTGATACTTTTTGCTTTTGGAAATGGCACTCTATATACTCAATCATAGCAAAAGCTGGTTGAACAAACAACTCTTTTTGGTTTGAGTAGAGGGGACAGTAGCAAGCCCGATACTTTCTTATCCCTAACCCGTCTCAATGGCGAGATCACCCCTGATGTGGCTTTTGCTAAACGGGTGGTAACTTAGTCTTCTAAGCTGATAGTCAAATCAACCGTAGCGTCATGGATTTATTGTATATTCTCAGTATTACGACCTGAGTCATGATTCCCCGGAGAATACCGTTAAATTTCAATCGTCCCTGATATTGCTAAGTATAGCCAAAGCAATACGACACAGTATATCAGTCAATACCCAAACCGCATCAGGGATCCGACGACGATCCTTGTTACAGGTGACAACATCTTCGAGGATGCCCGCTACAATAAGAATCGATGTTGTATAAATTGTCAATGGTGGCTGATTCTAACCCGGTTTTTGTTGTAATTGATGGTCATTCTTTAGCCTTTCGATCTTATTATGGGCTAAATTTACAAACCTCTAGCGGAATTCCGACAAGTGTTTGTTATGGCTTTATCAAGTCTTTGCTGGAGGTGATGGCAACCTATCAGCCAGAATATATTGCCATTGCTTTTGATCGAGCTGAACCTACATTTCGACATCAAGCGGATGCAACGTATAAAGCAGATCGAGCTGAAACTCCAGAAGATTTTATCATTGATTTAGAAAATTTAAAAGAATTACTCACCGCTTTTGAGTTATCTGTTATTACTTATCCCGGTTATGAAGCCGATGATATTCTGGGTACTTTAGCGAAAACAGGAAGTGAAGCCGGATATCAAGTAAAAGTTCTATCCGGAGATCAAGATTTATTTCAATTAATTAATGCAGAAAAAAATATTAGTGTTCTTCATCTTAGTCATGGAAAAGGTAGTGTACCGACCGAATTTTATGCAGAACAAGTTTATGAAAAACTAAAGATTTATCCGGAACAGGTTGTTGATTATAAAGCTCTTTGTGGAGATAAATCTGATAATATTCCAGGAGTGCGAGGAATTGGGGCAAAAACAGCCGTTAAGTTATTAAGTGAATATCATTCTTTAGATGGGATTTATGAGTCTGTTGATCAACTGAAAGGAGCCACTCAGACTAAACTGAAAGAAGGAAAAGAAGCCGCGTATCATTCTCAACATTTAGCCCGAATTGTTCAAGATATTGAGTTGGATATTACTCTCGATTCTCTTCAAGTTAAAAATATTGAAACTGAAAAAATTGTTCCTCTACTGAAAGGACTAGAATTCACGTCTTTTATTAATCAGGTTAATAAAATTAAAGCTCAATTTGAAGGTCTGGCAGGCATTCAAACTCAATCTGTACCCAGATTAACAACAACTGAAACGGAAGTAGATGAATCTTTGTGGTTTTTTAGTCCTGAAGAAACAAAATTAGCCTTAGAATCTCAATCGCAAAAATGGATTGAACCTGAAATTATTCAAACGCCTCAGCAACTCTCTGAATTAGTTGAAAAACTAAAAACTTATACTAACCCAGAATCTCCTATTGCGTGGGATACAGAAACAACAGATTTAGATCCATACAAAGCTAAATTAGTTGGAATTGGCTGTTGTTGGGGAAGCGAAAAAAATGATGTCGCTTATATTCCAATTGGTCATAAAACGGGACAAAACTTAGATTTAAATCTGGTGCGAGAATGTCTAAAACCGATTTTAGAAAGTGATATTTATCCTAAAGCTTTTCAAAATGCTAAATTCGATCGATTAATCTTAAAAGCTCAGGAAATTGAGTTATCAGGTGTTGTATTTGATTCAATGTTAGCCAGTTATGTACTAGCACCAGAAGAAAGCCATAGCCTCAGTTCTCTTTCTTTTAAATATTTAGAAAATGGGATGGTTTCCCAAAGCTATGATGACTTAGTTTCCAAAGGGAAAACGATTGCAGATATTGCGATCGCAGATGTAGCTGAATATTGTGGAATGGATGCTTATACCACATTTTTGTTAGTGCCTAAGTTGAGAGAAAAACTGCAGGAATTACCACAGCTTTTAAAATTATTAGAAACTATAGAACAACCCTTAGAACCTGTGTTAGCCGCAATGGAATATACAGGAATTCGGATTAATACTGATTATTTAAAACAACTTTCTTACCAGATAGAACAGCAGTTATTAACGATTGAACAACAAGCTTATGAACAAGCCGGAACCGAATTTAACTTAGCTTCTCCGAAGCAACTGAGTCAGCTTTTATTTGAAACTTTAGAACTAGATGTCAAGAAAAGCCGTAAAACAAAAACAGGATATTCAACAGATGCCAGAGTTTTAGAAAGATTGAAAGGAGAACATCCGATTATTGATAGTATTTTACAACATCGAACTTTGTCAAAATTAAAATCAACTTATGTCGATGCTTTACCCGAATTAGTTAACCCAAAAACACAGCGGATTCATACTGATTTTAATCAAGCTGTCACCACCACAGGACGACTCTCTTCCTCAAATCCAAACTTACAAAATATTCCAATTCGGACAGAGTTTTCTCGTCAAATTCGTCAAGCATTTATTCCTCAAACCGGATGGAAATTAGTCGCGGCTGATTACTCTCAAATTGAACTGCGAATCTTAGCCCATCTCAGTCAGGAACCTATTTTAATTGAAGCCTATCAAAATAATCAAGATATTCACACTTTAACGGCTCAATTTTTGTTTGAAAAAGAAATTGTCAGTTCAGATGAAAGACGACTGGCGAAAACGATTAACTTTGGTGTAATTTACGGAATGGGCGCTCAACGTTTTGCTCGTGAAGCTAAGTTTAAAGTGATGGAAGGAAAAGAATTTATTGAGCGATTTAATCAGCGTTATCCGAAAATTTTTGAGTATTTAGAGAATCAAAAAAGAATAGCAATTTCTCGAGGGTATGTCGAAACATTACTCGGTAGACGACGTTATTTTAATTTTACAGGCGGGAGTTTACAAGACTTAAAAGGTCAACCCATAGAAACAATAGAACTCGATAAACTCAAGCGAATGAATCAAACCGACGCTCAATTATTACGCGCTGCGGCTAATGCTCCAATTCAAGGTTCGAGTGCAGATCTTATTAAAATTGCGATGGTTAAATTACATGATGTTTTGAAAGATTATCAAGCGCGTTTACTCCTGCAAGTTCACGATGAATTAGTGCTCGAAGTTCCTCCGGATGAATGGGAAGAATTACAAGGTAAAATTCAATCTGTAATGGAAAATGCCATAGAACTTACAGTTCCCTTACTGGTTGATATTCATGCCGGAGATAACTGGATGGCAGCGAAATAAATCGTTATTTCATTTGTTCTTTGTATTAAGTCAGCGTTGGCTCGGGGTGGATTAATTCTGTTAGAATATCGCTCGGTGGATGGTCATACGGCCAAGCGAAGGCATGACGAAATGCAGCCTGTTGACAGGCTTTTAATTGCCGGAAATCAATAATATCTTGAGTGAGTAAATTCTCATATTCAAAAGGTAAACGTACATTGTGCAAACCCGCATTATCTGTGCAAATTGCAATATCAACCCCAGCCTCAAAACAACGTTCAAATACCGTTTTCAGTGGATTAATATTTTCTAAAGTTCCTGTCTTAATATATGTCGTCGGACAAACTTCTAAACACTGATTTCGTTGTGCAATTTCCGGCAGTAACTCAGGGTATTGTAATGGAATCTGAATCCCATGACCAATTCGCATTAAATAAGGCAGTAATTCAGGATAGCAACCTTCGGGAGTTTCATACAGATGTCCAGTCGTTTTTAAGCCTTGCGAGCGCGCCAACTGATATAATTGAATAAATTCATCTAAGCGTTCTCCGTAGTGAGAATCTCCCCCAGCTACATCAATTCCACACACATATTCTGGCATTTGAAGCGCTAAATTAACAATAGCCTGATTGACTTCATAGGGCAGCCGAGAATGCATACATAAAATTTGACTGGTAATAATGGGACAATCGCTTTTACGACTTGTTTCTCCCACGAGTCGAACAATATCTGTCATTAACTCAATTCTTTCCGATTGACTTAAATGTTGAGGCGTGCGTAAATAAGGAGTATATCGTAGTTCTAAATAAGCTAAGTTTTCAAATGTATAAGCACCCCGCATGAGTCGATAGATAAAATAAGGTAACGTTTCGTGAGTTTGGACGTGTTCGACCATTGTATGTAACTCTAAATACTCATCTAAAGTATTGCGAGGCTTGGTATAAAACGCTTCAAAATCACTATATTCAGGGAACTTTTCAGCCATTTCTTGATGATGACGTTGGAAATACCGCCACAGAATCCGGGGAACCACAGACCCACCTAAATGGCGATGAAGTTCAGCATGTAAAGCCATATAAAATTTTACCTAGCGCAGCATTTTTGAGTCATGACTTTAAGTGTAACAAATCTTAATGAGTAAAAATTTTGTTGCCTAAAAACTTTAGCGTCAATTGAGCAGTGGCTGATGCTATCTTGTATCAATATTGAAGACAATTATTTTTCCTTCTGTACTATCTTTTTCTAAGATAAATTCAGGTAAATTATCTCTAAATTTCATCCATTTCTTCACATAAATCCTGTAAAGTTTGATGCTGGACTCGCCTCGAAGTCCGACGATATTTTTTAGATGCTAATTTCGGTTCTGACTGTCGTTTCCCCCCAGATGTGCTTTTATACTTTAAACTCGATTCTGCATCTGGTTGCTGTGTCATTGCCTGCTGACGGGCTTCTGCTTCTTGCAAAAACTCTAAATAATGATCGTAACGTTCCCAATCTCCTCGCACCATACAATGGGGTTCATCTCGATGCAAACAATCATTAAATTGACAAAATCCCGTTGCGAGTCGCTGTTGAATTTCTGGGAAATATTGGGATAATTGTCGGGGATCGCAATCTAATATCGGTTGATTAAATCCGGGACTATCGGCGAGTAACCCCCCTGTGGGTAATTCAAATAATTCAACATGGCGCGTGGTGTGTCGTCCTCGTCCTAATTTACCCGACACTTCCCCAACTCGTAAGTCAATTTTGGGAATCAGTTGATTAATTAAACTGGATTTTCCCACACCAGAAGGGCCAGAAATCACCGTAATTTTATCCCGTAATTGCTGCAACAAAGCAGAATCTGTATTACCCTGAATCAGTGGCTGAGAATCACCACCCGGTTTAACACTATATTCTAAACTTTGACACACACTAATCAATAACGGTTGATATCCCCACCCCTGAAGACGCTCAGACCAATGCTGCAATTGTTCAAATTCAATTAAATCACATTTGTTTAAACACAGCTTTACATCAAGTTGAGTTGATTCAGCTTTAATCAAAAATCGACTCAGTGTCACTGGATCTAAATCCGGTTCAGCGACAGAAAATACCAATAAAATTTGATTTGCATTGGCAATAGGTGGACGATTTAATTCGGTTTGACGGGGGAAAACGTCTGCGATCGCCCCTCGTTGCCCACTCCAGTCCGGGTCTTCAATCTCCACCCGATCCCCCACCATCACCTTCTGACCAATTTTTTTTAGTCTAGTGCGTCGGGTACAGAGTAGAATGGGTAATCCTTCTAACGGACTGACTGATTCTGAATCTAAGTAAACTTGATAAAAGTTAGCCTGAACAGCAGTCACAGTTCCGGTTAATTGAGTGTCTGTGACTTCTGTTAAGGAGGGATATTGTTCTAAACTCATGACGAACCCTGAGGTCGTCGAACTTGCAGGGCAAAAAATCCGGAACGTTCTTCTATCTTTTCGATAGTATATCCTTCCATCTTCAAACTATCGGGCACCTGTTCAATAGGTTCGCCTCCATCTAACCACACTTCGAGTAAAGAACCCGGTTGCATTTGTTCTAGACGCAGCTTAGTACGAACAAAGTTAAGCGGACAGGGAGTCCCTCTTAAATCCATTTCTATATCTGGAGTTGAAGCTGATGCGTTGCTCATAGTTATTTTTGATGAAATAAATTACCGAGGAACCCTTCAAGCCCACCTTTTCCGGTTCGTTCTCCTTTAATTTGGGCTAGTTTTTCCAATAACTCCCGTTCATCACTAGTAATTCGAGTCGGAATATCAACCAACACCGTAATTAAATGATCTCCTCGACTGACCGCATTTCCGAGTTTAGGAACCCCTTGATTTTCTAGGGTTAGAACAGTTCCGGGTTGAGTCCCGGCTGGAATCGTCAGTTGAGTCATACCATCAACGGTTTCTACTTCAAAATTGCACCCAAGAATGGCTTGTAAATAACTGACTTTAATTTCAGAGAGGATATTAATTTTATCCCGTTTAAACTTCGGATCTGTTGCGACCGATAAAAACACATACAAATCTCCCGGAGGGCCACCCCGTTTGCCTGCATCCCCTTCATTCGAGACCCGTAACCGCGTGCCATCATCGACACCTGCCGGAACATTAATTTTTAATTTCTTCGTAATTTCATTCACCCCGCGACCGCCACAGGTGGAACATTTGTCCTCAATCATCTGTCCATTGCCGTTACAACTAGGACAGACAGACACTTGAGTAAAACTACCAAACGGGGTACGAGTTGCCCGACGCACCTGGCCATTACCGCCACAAGTGGAACAAGTTTGAGGCTGAGTACCAGCCTTGGCCCCAGAACCACTACAAGTTTCACAGGTTTCGAGGTGTTTAATCCGGATTTCTTTTTCTCCGCCAAAAATCGCTTCTTTAAAATCCAGTTTGAGATCAATACGTAAATCATCCCCTCGTACCGGGCCTGTGCGTCTACGAGTTTGGGGGCCACCCATGCCACCCCCAGCGAAGCCACTGAAAAAGCTTTCAAAAATATCGGCAAAACTATCGCTGAAGTCTTGACCATAAGCGCCAGCCGCAGCGCCCGAGACCCCTTGTTCACCAAAACGGTCATATCGGGCTTTCATTTCCGGTTCGGATAGAATCTCATAGGCGCGGTTAATTTCCTTAAACCGATCTTCTGCGCCTGGATCTTTATTGACATCTGGGTGATACTTCCGTGCCAGACGACGATAAGATCGTTTAATCTCTTCTTTGTCTGCATCACGCGAAACCCCTAAAACATCATAATAATCTGCCATACTGTTAAAAAATAAAGAACAAAAATTATACTGTTAACATTGTTTAGGATAGCTGAGGCCATCCATTTGTACTAAGAATTTGAGCTAATTATAAACGGATTCCCAGGATCAGTCTCGGAGGGATCGTCTAAATCTGAGTCTACTTCCTCACTCAAGTCCGAGTCTACTGTTGCCATAAAATCGGGTTCACTCAGCAAAGTATCCGCTGAATCGATGTCATCGTCGTCAGATTCCAAAGCCCCGCCAAACAGTTCGGTTGCGGCTGTCGTTACGGGTTCGGATTCGTCGTCTGGCGTCGTTTCTGGCTGTTCTAAACCGACGCTCGGTGGATTATCCGTCTCCGGTTCGTTGTCGGGTGCGGGCGAACTCACAGACCCTGATTCGGCAGGTTCGGGTGAGTCGGAGGACTTTTGACCCGCTTGTTCATAAACTGCTGCCCCAATTTGATAGAGCACCGCTTGAAAGTCTTCGACTCGTTCCTTCATATCCTCGTAGGAAATATCAGGATTAGCCACCGCTTGTTTTAATGCCGTTGCCGAGGCGCGAATCTGCTGTTTCAGTTCATCGGTAACAAACTGAGCGTTCTGCTTTAACGTTACCTTACAATTATAAAAAAGGCTTTCCGACTGATTTTTCAGGGCAACTATTTGTTTACGTTGTTCATCCTCATCAGCATAAAGTTCTGCTTCTTGGCGCATCCGCTCAATTTCCGTCTCACTCAGTCCTCCCGTATTGGTAATTTGGATGCTTTGTTCTTTGGCTGTACCTCGGTCAATGGCTGAAACTTTCAGAATACCGTTAGCATCAATATCAAAGGAAACTTCGATTTGAGGCACACCTCGAGGAGCCGGAGGAATACCTGTAAACAGAAACTTACCTAAACTTTTATTATCCTTTGCCATCGCCCGTTCCCCTTGAAGAACGTGGATTTCAACAGAAGTTTGTCCATCAACGGCAGTGGAGAAGGTTTGAGAATGACTTGTGGGTAGGGTTGTGTTGCGTTCAATCACTTTTGTTGTGACTTCACCCAAGGTTTCTAATCCGAAGGATAAGGGAGTCACATCGAGTAGTAATAAATCCTTGACTTCTCCCCCCAAAACTCCCGCTTGAATGGCCGCCCCCAACGCTACAGCTTCATCTGGGTTAACGGAACGATCCGGTTCTTTGTTGTTAAAATGGGCTTGAATGGCTGCTTGCACCGCCGGAATTCGCGTCGAACCGCCCACCAGAATAATCCGGTCAATTGCACTGGGTTCTAAGTTGGCATCTTTAAGGGCTTGAACCACCGGATTAATTGTACTTTGTACCAGATCTTTGCTGAGATCCTCGAATTGCGCCCGACTCAGTTCCAACTCTAGGTGTTTCGGCCCCCCTTCATCGGCAGTAATAAACGGTAAGTTAATCGAAGTAGTCATGCAGGTCGAAAGTTCAATTTTGGCTTTCTCAGCCGCTTCTCGCAGGCGCTGTAGTGCCATTTTATCGACTGAAAGATCTTGACCCTCGCGTTGTTTGAAAATCTCAATCATCCACTGGACAAGACAGTTATCAAAGTCATCACCGCCGAGATGGTTATTTCCCGCTGTGGCATTGACTTCAAAAATGCCATCTCCTAACTGTAAGATTGACACATCAAACGTTCCGCCTCCGAGGTCAAAGACTAGGATTTTTTGTTCTTGGTCTTGCTTATCCAAACCGTAAGATAAGGCAGCGGCAGTGGGTTCATTAATAATTCTGAGAACTTCTAACCCAGCAATGGTACCAGCATCTTTGGTCGCTTGCCGCTGAGCATCGGTAAAATAAGCCGGAACCGTAATCACTGCTTGAGTTACAGTTTCTCCCAGATAAGCTTCGGCTTCTTCTTTGAGTTTTTGCAACACCATCGCCGAGATCTCTTGGGGAGTGTAAACTTGATGTCGGATTTTAACATCGACCGTATTATCCTTACCCGGAACACATCCGTAAGACATGCGAGAGCGTTCACGTTCTGTATCTTCCCAACGCCTACCAATAAAGCGTTTAATACTAAAAATTGTATTTTCAGCATTAGTCACTGCTTGGCGCTTGCCCAATTGACCCACCAAGCGTTCCCCCGCCTTGCCAAATCCCACAATACTGGGGGTAGTACGCCCGCCTTCAGAGTTAGAGATCACGGTGGGTTTTCCCCCTTCTAAGACAGCTACGCAACTATTTGTTGTGCCCAGGTCGATCCCAATAACTTTTCCCATAGCGCATGCCAGCGATGAAGGTGTGCAAAAATTGAACTTTCGTTTTCGTTTTGGGAGAGCATGATCCTTGCCCAACGGCTCAATGATTAATGTTCTAGTTGAGAAAACCCATCTCTATCTCTAGAAAGAATTATCTAGCCAAGCTCTCCCAGGCTTGCTCCGATAAAGCGCCACGATCATCCGATGATTAAGCCTCTTCATCCGATGGAGCAGATGGTGTCTCCTCCGCTGCGGCGGCTACCTTGACCATAGCATGACGCAAAACGCGATCGCCGATTAGGTATCCCCGCATCATTTCTTCCATCACAGTATCTTCTTGATAATCTGCGGTGGGTTCGCGCATGACAGCCTCATGCAAATTGGGGTCAAACAGTTCGCCTTCGGGTCGCATGGGAGAGACCCCGAGTTGCTTTAAAGATTCGACCATTTGCTTATAAACCCCTTGATAGCTTTTATGAATCGCCATCTCTTCGTCGGTTTGGGGTTTAATTTGCGCTCTTGCCCGTTCAAAGTTATCTACAACCGGTAATAACTTTTTAATCGTGGCACACTTAATTTGGAGTTCTAGGTCTTCTTTTTCTTTTTGAGTCCGTTTACGGAAATTATCAAAATCAGCCGCCAAGCGTCGATACTGGCCACTCACATCTTCCATTTGAGCTTTCAGCGACTCATTCACGCTTGCTAACCCTGCTAATTCCTGTTGTAGTTGTTCGCTGCTGCTGTTTTCCGGAGTCGGCTCATCAGAATCCTTAGGAACCCCTTCCACCGCTTCAGCCGTCGTTTCCCCAGTAATGGGATCTGTCTCAGCGGGGGGGATGTCGGAGGTGGTGAGTACTTCTGGGTTTTGATCGCTCATTCCTTCTGAGGTTTCTGGAGTTGAATCTACCATGCGTTCGTCTTGCTGATTTGAGTTCATCGTATAAAATTAATCAACGGATTCCCAACATCCATGATAATCGGGAACCATCACACTCTGTCTCAAATTTTAGTTTGTGCGACTTCAAAAATTTAATTAAAATGATACCTTAAATTACAACACTCGGGGGATATAAAAGCTATTATCAAAGTCAACCCCTCTTAAACATGAATAAATAATTTGTTTTTCACCCCAACGAGCGACCGCTCACATCAGCCTCCAAGCGACGATGCCCGTTGTCGGTTTGGAGTTTGAAACGCTCAACTTCAGCCTGCGCGATTGAACCCTCGCCGCCGCTGTTGGAAATCTATCAAATGATGCAATTGCATCGATTGAACTGTTGCGGAGCGCTCAGAGCCGTAGTCGGACAAATTCTATATTGAATCTGTACTCAAGGGCCGTGGCGAGCTGGGTGGAAACTTTATTCATCCCTTTGGGAAATATATACTGATTAGAGATCGTAACCTCACATATGACTAATTTATCCCAGCGACGCACGGCATTAGTCGCTCAGAGTACGACTCCGTTCGGCAATAAGTTAATTCAGGCAGGCTATGTTAGCCCAGAACAGTTTCAGCAAGCCCTGAAGACGAGCAGAACGGGAAAACCCTTAACAGAAGTTCTAGAGTCACTCAGTGGTAAACCTTTACCCCCAGAATTGGCTCGTCATTATAAAGTACAACTCCTATTTGAACTAAAAATTCTATATGGGGTCGAGGCATTTGATGTCGAAATGGAACAAATCCCAGTCGAAGTGATCGACGGGCTGGTGAAAACCTTAGAAACATCTATTGAAACTTGTAAACGTCATCGCTTCATTCCTTTAGAAATTCTCGAGACTGAACCGAAGGCAATCCGCATTGCTATGGTTGATCCCGATAACCTGAGTGCGTTAGATGAATTAAAAAACCAAGTTTTACGACCCAGGGGGTTAGTGTTGCAACGGCGGGTAATTACCCAGGAGGATTATGACGTACTAATTTCAGCCTATAGCAACACAGTCGTTAAACAAAAACAAGATGAAGCGGCAAAAATAGAGGATGAAAAGCTACAGTTTACCGCCGGAGACTTTGAAGACGCTGAACTAGAAGAATACGGCGAGGAAGGAGGACGCGATCTCGCAGATGAGATTGACGAATCTGAAACAGCCCCGGTGATTAAAGCCGTTAACGTAATTTTAGCCAAAGCCTTATCTGAAGGAGTTTCTGATATTCACGTTGAACCCCAAGAAAATGATCTGCAAGTGCGGATGCGTAAAGACGGGGTATTACAGGAATATTTCCGCTTTCCGAAAAAGGTGGTTCCCGCTGTTACCTCTCGCTTGAAAATTCTAGCGAATATGGATATCGCCGAACGCCGCCAAGCCCAAGATGGTCGGATACGTCGGATTTATAAAGGTCGTAAAGTCGATTTCCGGGTCAATAGTTTACCCAGTCGTTATGGTGAAAAAATTGTACTGCGGATCTTGGATAGTTCCTCAACTCAACTGGGATTAGATATCTTAATTTCAGACGAGGAAACCCTGACCAAAGTTCGGGAAGTTTCCCAGCGTCCGTTTGGATTGATTCTGGTAACCGGGCCAACCGGTTCGGGTAAATCCACCACATTGTACTCGGTTCTCGCCGAACGTAATGATCCAGCGATTAATATCAGTACCGCCGAAGATCCCATTGAATACGCCCTGCCGGGAATTACTCAATGTCAAGTGATCCGGGAAAAAAATCTCACGTTTGCCACAATTCTACGGGCATTCTTGCGGCAAGATCCAGATGTATTGCTAGTGGGGGAAACCCGAGATTTAGAAACCGCTAAAACGGCGATTGAAGCGGCTCTAACGGGTCACTTAGTCCTAACCACCCTCCACACCAATGACGCGGCTGGTGCTGTTGCTCGTTTGGATGAGATGGGGGTTGAACCGTTTATGGTGTCTGCCGCACTTTTGGGAATTCTGGCTCAGCGGTTAATGCGGCGGGTGTGTACCGAATGTCGGATTCCCTATCAACCCGATGCCGAAGAATTAGGGCGTTATGGCTTATCGGTATCTCAATCGGTTGATCTAACCATTTACAAAGCCAATACTATTGCAGGAGAACATCGGAAAGAATTAAGCGATCGCGGGGAACTCTGTAAGAAGTGTGGCGGTTTAGGATACAAAGGCCGGGTGGGGGTGTATGAATTTCTCAAAGTCACCGAACGTCTGCAAACCCTAATTACTCAAGGAGCACCAACGGAACAAATTAAAGAAGCGGCGGTTGAGGAAGGGATGAAAACCTTGCTAGCTTATAGTTTGGAGTTGGTGCGCGACGGACATACTAGCTTTGAAGAAGTCGAACGGGTGACATTCACAGATTCGGGTTTAGAGTCGGAACTGAAGGCCAAACGGAAGCAGGGCTTAACTTGTAAATGTTGTAGCGCTGAATTGAAACCGGAATGGTTGGATTGTCCCTATTGTCTCACTCCCCGCTTTACCGATTAAATTTAGTCCATCATTAAAGAGATGGAAGTCATGACAATACAAAGTTTTATCTTAACGGAGGATTTAGAACAATGCCAGGTTTAATGATTGAAGATGTGATGGAATCTTTGATCGAGCAAGGTGGCTCGGATATGCATATTCAAGCGGGTGCGCCGATCTTTTTTCGCTTAAGCGGAAAACTCACGCCCCAGCCTCAGTTTGGTGAAATGATGGCGCCTGAAGAGGTTCAGGCTTTAATTTTCCAAATGCTCAATAATATGCAACGCAAACAGTTAGAGCAAAACTGGGAGTTAGACTGTGCTTATGGGGTGAAAGGACTGGCTCGGTTTCGGGTGAATGTCTATCGGGAACGGGGTTGTTGGGCGGCTTGTTTACGGGCGTTAGCCTCGAAAATTCCTAACGCCGATAAATTGGGTGTGCCGCAAATTCTGCGAGATTTGACGGAACGACCTCGAGGCATGATTCTGATTACCGGTCAAACGGGTTCGGGTAAAACCACCACCATGGCGGCATTACTGGATTTGATTAACCGAACTCGCGCTGAACATATTCTAACGGTGGAAGATCCGATTGAGTATGTATTTCCCAACGTTAAGAGTTTGTTTCACCAACGCCAAAAAGGGGAAGATACTAAAAGTTTTGGTAATGCGCTGAAGGCGGCATTACGGGAAGATCCGGATATCATTCTGGTGGGGGAAATGCGGGACTTAGAAACCATTGGTTTGGCGATTTCTGCCGCAGAAACAGGTCACTTAGTATTCGGAACGTTACACACCAACTCCGCTTCTGCCACCGTTGACCGGATTTTGGATGTATTCCCCCCCATTCAGCAGCCTCAGGTTCGGGCACAGTTGTCGCAATCATTGGTTGGGGTTTGTAGTCAAAACTTAGTGCCAACCCTCAGCGGTGGTCGCTGTGCCTCTCAAGAAATCATGATTAATACCCCGGCGATGGGGAACCTGATTCGGGAAGGTAAAACCTCGCAGATTTACTCTCAAATTCAAATGGGGGCAAAACTGGGAATGCAGACGATGGAAATGTGTCTGGCTAAACTTTATCAAGACGGCAAGGTGGGCTGGGAAGCTGCCATGAGTAAAAGTTCTAAACCCGATGAACTAGAACGCTTAATTGGCCCTGCTCCCAAAGCGGGTAAAGCACAAAAAGCGAGATCCCGTTAGGAATTCGCGTTAAAATGAGGGTTCAAGATTTGTAGAGACGTTACATGTAGCGTCTCTGCCTTAGTAAGTTCAGGGATGTAGCGTCCTACGTTGAAGCCGTAGAAACTTGTTGCAGGTGGCGCTGGTATATTTATAAATCAGAAAGTATGAGAATTGCGAAGCCTTATTTTAACGGCAGTTCTTCCTCCTCTAAGCGTCAGTCTTTGCGCTTAAGCGTCAGACAGATCCAAGGTCAGAGCGTTATTGCCCAAAGAGCTGTTGCAAGAGTATAAGATCGCTTTGGGCTATAGCATTTAAAATTAATGAATTGATTCAGAGTTCTACTAATTGCAATAAAGATAAATTATGACAACCAATAAACTCCGAACTAACTCTAGAAATCAAGGCTTTGATTTCAAGAAATTAGAGGAAAATATTAATGTCGCCCTCGCTTCAATTACGGTTAAAGATTTAGCAATTTTTGCCCGACAATTTGCGGCTATGTTTAACGCGGGTATTGCTATGGCACGCTGTTTAAGTGTACTCGCTGAACAGTGTCCTAATGCCAAGCTTAAACGAGCACTTGATACCATTCGGGCAGATGTCGAAGAAGGGAATGCCTTATCAGAATCGATGAAAAAGTTTCCTGATGTCTTTGATAACCTGTTCATTAGTATGGTGGCAGCGGGTGAAGTGGGGGGGGTTCTCGATGAAGTGCTAGAACGTCTGGCAACCATGATGGAGAAAAACCACAAAACCCAAAGTGAGATTAAGTCAGCAATGTCTTATCCGAAAACAGTATTATTTATTGCTGTTGCTGTATTTTTCGGGATGACTATTTTCTTACTCCCTACATTTGCTAATATCTTTGAACAAATTGGTACAGAATTACCGGCACTGACAATCTTTATGTTAGCCATTAGTGATTTTTGTACCCAAATGCCACCCATTCCTCAAGTCGTTGCAGTCGGGTCAATTATTGGCTTTTACTTTGCTTACCAAGCCTTTTACAAAACCCCAGTGGGTCGCTTAATGTTAGATAAAATTTACCTCAAATTACCATTATTTGGTCCTCTGATTGAAAAGTCGGCTGTTGCTCGTTTTTGTGTCATTTTCGGTAGTTTAACCCGCTCCGGTGTACCGATTATGAGTTCACTCGAAATTGTACGAGATGTTGCCGGAAATCAAGCGATTGCTAATGCCATTGAACACGCTCGAACTGAAATTATGCAAGGGGGATTAATTAGTTTAGCGATTCAAGAAGAACGAGTGTTTCCTGATTTGGCGGTTCAAATGATTGCCATTGGGGAAGAATCTGGGGAACTGGATAAAATGTTAATGAAAGTGGGTCAATTTTATGAAACAGAAGTAGAAGAAGCGGTAAAAGGATTAACCAGTGCCTTAGAACCGTTGATGATTGTGGTTGTCGGTGGTATTGTTGCGGTGGTTTTACTGTCAATGTATTTGCCGATGTTTAAGGTGTTTGAATCGTTGTAAAACACTCAAATATGGGAAGAATAAAAGCAGTCTTTCATAGAATTTTGTTGCTCAAAAAATTGCGATAGTTTACCTACCATTATGTCTGTTCATGCTGCTGAATACGAAACACTGCTTGCAGAATATAGTAATGCTGAAGCTGCCATTGCTTTACTCAAGCAGTATAGACCTTATTGGGAAATGATTCCTAGTTTGCGTCGTCCAGAAGAAAGTACAATTGCAATTCCTTTACCCATTGTTCGTTTGCCGGATGGTGTTTCTTATTCTGGACAATCTAATATTAGTATATCACCCGGACAAGCAGTAGATTTACCCTGCGATCTGGCGGTGATTATGTGCGATCCGGAGTGGAAAGTTAAAGTGGGGGTAGAAATTTTTGTCTTTATTCATCGCCCCAATGAAGACTTTTCTGATTTACTCAGACGCTGGCGTTTAACTCAAGTTTGGCTCGATCAAACATACGAGTGGATCATGAGCGATCATTACCGTTATATCTATTCTCAAGAGGCTGAAAAAATCTATCCTTTATTTGTATTATTACCGGAAACTCCAGAACGAATTCAACGGGGTTTGAAAGGGGCGCATTTACCTTTTGTGATTCAAACGCCTGCTATTTATTCAACAGTTGAATTGGCGGAAAATTGCGATAGTTTTGAAAATTTTAGTCAGTTAGAACTAGAGCAAATACAGCAAGATGAAGGAGGAAATGGGGAGACGAGAAGAGGGGGAGAGGAGGAGATATAAAGCCAGAGGTTCAGAATAGGCAGATCTACTATTTCCTCTAACAAGAAATGACAAATAACCGATAATAATGTCGATCTTTTTTCATGAACAACTGTATCGTTCGGCTGAGACTCTCAATCAATTTAAACAGTTTCCCGTTACAATTTGTGGTGCTGGGGCATTAGGAGCCAATTTAACGGAAAATTTAGCTCGTTCTGGTTTTGCTACACTGAAAGTGATTGATTGCGATCGCATTGAGGAACGTAATCTTTCAACTCAGCCTTATTACCGTTCTGATATTGGTGCATATAAAGCTAAAATTTTAGCGAATTCACTCTATCGGGCGATCGCAGTTAAAGTGATACCCGAAACGAAACGTTTAACTGATAGTAACACTCAACAACTACTGAAAGGCTCGAAATTAGTGATTGATGCCTTTGATAATAGTATTTCCCGTCAAGCTGTGAAAGAATATTGTCAGCAGGCAAACCTTCCCTGTCTTCACGTGGGTTTAGCCAGTGATTACGCAGAGGTGATGTGGAATGCTATCTATCGTGTACCTTCGGCTGTTAATGATGATGTGTGTGATTATCCTTTAGCCCGCAATTTAGTCATGCTGACGGTGGCAGTGGCAACCGAAGCAATTATCACCTCGATAACCACTCAAACTACGCCCAGTTATACCATTACCCTCAAGGATTTTAGCGTTCAAGCAGTCAACTTGTAATTTTTCTATGACTCTACCTTGACATTTTTGCCGAATGTGGTATCATTATATATTATAAGCCTGATGGGGTGTCGCCAAGCGGTAAGGCAGCGGGTTTTGGTCTCGCCATTCGGAGGTTCGAATCCTTCCACCCCAGTTTAAGTTAAAAAATAGAATTTATGCAGAGCTTCGATTAAGCCTGTAGGGATGTTGATTGCACTTTCAAAAGTATATATTATCGCAGTAGAAGGATAAATGGGGTGACTTCAGATTAGTCACTAATATCCCAAGAGGCAAGCGTTGAATCGCTAAAGTGAAGCGAGAGTTATATTTTATGAATGCAGTTGAAATAGAAGAAGCCGTTTCTCAACTAGCGGAAGCCTCCTTTAACCCAGAAGAGTTTCCCTTTGCCTTCCTCGAAGCCTTCGGCAATAAATCACCGACGATTAAGAAGCTTAAAAGCAAACGTAACAGTACAAATAAATCCGACCTCGGTGGTGTACTCCAGCGTAATAATATCCATATCAAGGTTTGCCCAGAAGGCGAAGTAACCGCTACACTCCAAGAATTACGAGAAAGCCTTGCTACCACAAAACATAAAGCTAAATTTATCCTAGCCACAGACGGCAAAACCTTAGAAGCAGAAAATATCACTGATGGGGAAACTGTTGCTTGCGACTACCCCAACGTTGCAGACCACTTCGGATTTTTCCTAACGCTGGCGGGCATTACAACCGTTAAACAGATTCGGGAAAATGCTTTTGATATTAAAGCCACAGCTCGCCTCAACCGCCTCTACATCGAACTACTCAAGGAAAATCCTGACTGGGACACAGCAGCACGCCGAGAGGAAATGAACCACTTTATGGCGCGGTTAATCTTCTGTTTCTTTGCTGAAGATACAAACATTTTCCGTAGTAATAACCTCTTCACAGACACTATTGCACGGATGAGTGCGAAGGATTCCTCAAATACTCATGAGGTGCTATCAGAGCTATTTAAAGCCATGTGTACGCCGCAAAAAGAGCGCGTTGGGTGGGGGATTCGTAATTGGGCTAATTGCTTTCCTTACGTGAATGGGGGGCTGTTTAACCCTCATCCTCTAACTCCTTCTCCCAAGCCAGAAGAAGGGCTATTTCACCCTCATCCCCTAACCCCTTCTCCCAAGCCAGAAGAAGGGCTATTTCACCCTCATCCCCTAACCCCTTCTCCCAAGCCAGGAGAAGAGGAACAAGAAGGGAAAGAAAAACAAGATCCCGCTCCCCTGTCTTCTTCTAGGAGAGGGGCTGGGGGTGAGGGCACATACTGGGAAATCTCCCCTGCCCTTAAAAAGAAAATGACTGAGGTTGCCCGTCAATTTCGTAAAGAACCAACTCATAGTGAAAAAATCCTCTGGCAAGCCTTGCGCGGACGCAAACTAGAAGGACGAAAGTTCAGACGACAACAACCAATTGGAACATTTATTGTTGATTTCTTCTGTGGTGCAGAACGGCTAATTGTGGAAGTAGATGGGAGTATCCATGAGTCACAGCAAGCAGCAGACCGACAACGACAGGAGTTACTGGAGTCCTTGGGCCTGAGAGTGGTTCGTGTCAGCAGTGAGTTGGTCGAAAGAAATTTAGATGAAGCGTTATCGATTATCCGTCAGGCATTTCACCCTCATCCCCTAACCCCTTCTCCCAAGCCAGGAGAAAGGGAACAAGATCTGGTTTTTCCTAATTCTCTAACTTCTTCTCCCAAGCCAGGAGAAAGGGAACAAGATCTGGTTTTTCCTAATTCTCTAACTTCTTCTTCCAATCTGGGCGAAGGAGGACAAAGTTCGGCTCCCCTCTCTTCCTCTGGGAGAGGGGCTGGGGGTGAGGGTTTTCAAT
>JBARZE010000037.1:0-53811 GCA_049649525.1 Microcoleaceae cyanobacterium | reverse complement strand
TGTAGGCACAAGGAAACAGGAGTATACCAGACCAACCGACGAATACAAAACGGTCGCGCTTGAGCCAGTCATCGACGGTATCAAACCATCCACGCTGGGATTGTGGGCGCTCGACTGCTATAGTCATGAACGCAAATCTCCTAAAATATTATGATTACAAGTGATAAAGGAATATATGATTTTCTCACACTCTCTAGATCTGCTTTAGCAAATTATGAGAGAAAGGGCAAGTTGTGTTAACTTTTCTTTACCACTGTTAATTAGTATAAGGATAATTTGGCGAAGTGACAAGGGGAAGTTAAAAGTTTACCGATTAGCTTAAGGGGGTTCAACTCCTGTGAGAACAAAGGCTATCGGCAACGCTGTAGTGTGACATACTATATTAATAGTGGAATTTTCATCTTAATAATTTCTTTAGACCTTATGTTCACGATAGACATCATCGTCAAGTACACCCCAGCACCATTATCTGTCCAACGCAAAGAGTTAGCAGATGCACAAGCGGTTTATCAGCAAGTATTAGAGATGATGCGATCCGGTCAGTCTCAAGTATTAGAGCTCACCTGTGAGAAAATGCCAGATAAACAGGTTGCAATTCAAACGGGTGAAATTTCAGCCGTCCAAGTTTCTGAGAAATCTGGGGCTTCACCTGCGGGTAGAGCACCGGGCTTCGTGTCCTTGGCAGAATAAATAACCGACAACTTCAGTAGAGGCGTTAGCGATAATGCCTCTATTTGTCATTACTGATTTCTCAGAATGAATAATACTAATCTCAGTCCCCATCCATCCCCGGCGATCGCGATTAAAACCCTCAATTTTAGTTGGCCCAGTGGGGCAAAAGTCTTACGTTCCTGTTCTTTGAGCGTTCCTCAAGGGGAATTCTGGATGCTATTGGGAACCAATGGATCGGGAAAATCAACTTTATTACGTTTGCTGGCGGGTTTATTACAGCCACAGTCTGGAGAGATAAAAACAGAGGGACGAGTGGGATATGTATTTCAAAATCCCGATCATCAGTTAGTTATGCCAACGGTTGGGGCGGATGTTGCCTTCGGACTAGTAGAAGATAAACTGCCCATCTCAAGAGTCAGACAGCAAGTCTCAGAAGCATTAGCAGCAGTCAAGTTAGAGCATTTACAACGACGACCGATTTATGCTCTCAGTGGGGGTCAGAAACAGCGGGTGGCGATCGCGGGAGCTTTGGCCCGACATTGTGAAGTCTTGTTACTCGATGAACCCACTGCTTTACTCGATCCCGATAGTCAATTAGATTTAGTCAGTCAAGTGCGTCATTTAGTCAAAACCCGAGGTATTACAGCCCTGTGGGTGACTCATCGCCTGAATGAACTGGACTATTGCGACGGGGCTTTTTTATTAGAAAATGGTCGGGTTGCAGCCCAAGGCGCACCAGAACCGTTAAAACAGCAGTTAATGCGCCAATTCACCCATTAAAAATTAAGACATCCCGCGTAGAGCTTCCCCCGCCACTTGAGGTACAGAATCTTGAGAAAGTTGTTTCAGGGTTTCTTCGGCTTGAGATCCTCCCAAACGATTTAGAGATTGAACCACTCGATACCGCACTTGCCAATCTTCATCAGTGGCATAGGGAATTAACAAAGCAACCGCATCCGGGTTTCCTAATTCTCCCAAAGCACTAATAGCGACCGTTTGGATCAAGCCATTATCCTGTTGTAAGGCATCTTTTAGGATTTCAAACGCCTGAGGTTCGCCCATTTCCCCTAAAGCCGCCACAATACTCATTTTGACTAGCCACTCTGGGGTATTGTGATAAACCTGTTGTAAATCTTCAAAAACCGATTTCAGTTTGAGTCCACCAATAGCATCAGCCGCCGCCGCTTGCACATCTGCTTCTGGATCGTGCAGCAGACAGCCTCGTAAAATCTCCTCCGATTTTGTTAAATTTTGGTTGCCCAAACTGGCTAACTGACTCACGGCTGCATATCGTACCCGAGCATTTTGATCCTTAATCGCCGTTTGAATTAAATCATAAGCGGTTTGCGGTTCAATATCCCGTAATTGATTCACAGCTCGTAAGCGATCGCCTAAATCTTCTGAATTAATTAATATTTGAATGGATTCTGGAGTAGTCATGATCAGTTATTTGTTATTTATTATTTATCATTTGTTGCTAACAATTAACCTATCACCTCCTCAACAGATTGATCCTCTTTAAGAATCTCCCCTCAGTTTAAGACTCTTTTTTCGCCATCATCCGAATAATATCGCTACAGGCAATCACGCCGATGAGATTTTCCGACTCATCTAATACAGGGAGTTGATGAACTCGTTTTTCATGCAGGAGTCGCGCGGCTTCCGATAAACTTTGGTCTGGGGTAATGGTGGCGACATCATCTTGAGTCATCACTTCTTCAACAGTTTGACCCAATGCTTTATGAAGTTCCTTTTCGTAGCGTGCCGGATTTTCTAGATAAATCACACTATCAAAAATTGTAATATAGGCTGGTGGAGTCACCCCGCTCTGTTGCCAGAGAATATCTGTTTCGGATAGAATTCCTACCAGTTTGCCTGCTTCATTGACAACGGGTACGCTGCTAATTTTATTGTCGGCTAAAATCTCAATGGCTTGCTGTAATGGCAACTCAGGTTTTACTGTAATGGGGTTAGGGGTCATTTCATCAGCAACAGTTTTAGGCATTATCTTCTACGGTCTTTAAGAGCAAGTACCATCGATCATATCTGAAAATTGACTCATAATTCAGCCAGCATTGAGCAAACTCATCATTCTGCGCCAAATTAGCTAAAATTGACGGGCTACAAATTGTATAGGTACGATTATTGTTTCAACCGCTGGGAATTAACCTGCAATTGGCAATGAGATGTAGAATTGGGTACCTTTCCCGACCTCTGAATCAACTTTTAAGCTTCCCCCATGTTTTTGTTCTACAATTTGCCGCGCAATTGCCATACCCAAACCTGTCCCTTTTCCCACTTCTTTTGTCGTAAATCCTTGCTCAAAAATCCGGGCTTTTGTCTCAATTTTCATACCGCAGCCGTTATCTTGAATACGAACAATCACCTGTTTATTTTCTAAAATTTTCGTTTCAATTATAATCCGATTAGGGTTAGCTTTAATTTTCGCAAAACTTTCACCTTTATTAGCTTCATCAATAGCATCAATGGCGTTAGCCAGTAGATTCATAAAAACCTGATTAAGTTGTCCGGGGAAACAATAAATATCAGGAATATGAGCATAATTTTTAACAATTTCAATCTCTGGACGCAGTTCATTTGCTTTAGTGCGATGCTGGAGAATAAGTAAGGTACTATCAAGCCCTTCGTGTAGATTAAAAGGAATTTTTTTATCTTGATCTGTGCGAGAGAATGTCCGCAAACTGTGACTAATATAGTGAATGCGATGGCCTCCATCCTTCATCGCTTGAATCAGTTTTGGCAAATCGTCTTGAATGTAATCTAGCTCAAACGCCTCAAGTTCTGCTGCAAAATCTGCATCCGGTTGAGGTAATTTGTTCCGATAAAGATCGATAACGGCAAAAAGATCGTTAATGTAATCTTGAAGCGGATTAACATTTCCTAATATGCAACCAATCGGATTATTAATTTCATGAGCCACTCCCGCTACCAATTGTCCTAAAGCAGAGAGTTTTTCCTGTTGTATGAGTTGTAATTGAGCCTGTTGCAGTGCTTGAGTTCGTTCTGATACCTGTTGTTCTAAACTATCACTCAGTTGTTTCAATCGCCAATGAACTTTTACCCGCGCTAATACTTCTTCTTGCTCAAACGGTTTCGTAATATAATCCACTGCCCCAAGCGATAAACCTTTAACTTTATCTTCAGTATCAGCCAGTGCCGTCATAAAAATAATAGGAATTCCTTCGGTTGCAGGATTAGCTTTAAGGCGGCGACAGGTTTCAAAACCATCGACTTTAGGCATTTGAATATCAAGCAAGATTAATTCAGGGAAATTGCGTTCTACTTGTGCCAAAGCATCCTCCCCATCCATCGCCATACGGACTTTATATCCGGCTGATTTTAAGGCTTTTGACAGCACAGATAAATTTGTCGGATTATCATCAACAATTAGAATAAAGGGTATAGCATCAGACATGGGGATGGGTTAACTCCTGGATGCGAGACAAGAACAAGGAATTGATCAAAGCAAAATGGATTATTCCAAAATATAAATTTCCTCATGCTTAGTATTCCCTTATTTCTAATATTATTTACTGTGGGATTTAAGCGCTATATTGACGAAGAAATACTCGGAGTTGTTTGATCTCACAAGCTTCGGCAAGCAGGGTAATTTTTTGGAAAAAGGCAGCGGTGTTAGTCTGTTGGTTTTGCTCAGCCATTTCGAGAATACCATCAAGGTCGCCGTCTTCAGCCAGTTCGGTCAGTTGGGTAATAATAGCAATATCGGGAGGCTCAATTGTAGCAGTAACTGAAGGTTGATTCGGGTTATCTTCATCGGTATAAATCCAATTCAGCTTCAGGTATTGTTGCAGTTGTTTGAGTAAGGTTTCGGCTTGAACAGGTTTGGGCAGAAAGTCATTCCCCCCGGCATCAAGACTCTTGTGACGATCAATATCAAATACACTTGCAGAAGAAACCAGAACGATTTTATCTTGGAGTTGAGGGTGGGAACGCAGTTTCTGCAAAAACTCAAACCCATCCATCACAGGCATGGAGAGGTCAGTAATAATTAGATCGGGATTCGTTTTCAATGTTTGATCCATTCCTGTTTGACCATTGCTGGCTTCTATAATTTTAAAACCAATGGGTTCCAAAAGATTGAGCAGCACCGAGCGATTTTCTGGGCGATCATCAATAATGAGAATTTTACGCTTCTGACCTTGATATCCCACAATCTCACCTTGCTGAGACTGTCTTGAGGTGGTCGCCCAATGGTCAGCCTTCGGAAGTTCAACATCGAAGGAGAAAATACTACCTTTACCTGAAGTACTACTAACCTCAATTTGGCTATCCATCATCGCAATAATTTTATGAGTAATAGCTAGTCCTAAACCTGTCCCTTCTGCTTGCTTTTTCGTATCGCCCACTTGCTCGAAGGGAAGAAAGATTTTCTTAACTTGTTCCGGAGTCATGCCGACACCCGTATCTTCAATTTGAAAGCGAATCTTTTGACCCACTGATTCTACCTTAAAGCTGACCTTACCATCCTCAGTAAATTTAATGGCATTACCGAGGAGATTAATTAAAACCTGACGCAGTCGTTTTTCATCACTCAAAACCCCAACAGGTAAACCCTCCTCAGCATAAAACTCAAACTCAATACCCTTTTGTTCGGCACGGATACGGTTAATTTCTACAACGCTTTGCAAGAAAGAGGGGAAGTGAAACGGGGTAGGATAAAGTTCGAGTTTACGAGCCTCAATTTTAGACAGATCTAGCACATCGTTAATTAGGTTCAGCAGGTGAGAACCACATTGATAGATAATATTAATACCATTTTTTCCTTTAACGCTCAGAGGTTCATTACGTTGTAGAATTTGGGCATAGCCGAGAATACCGTTGAGAGGCGTTCGCAATTCGTGGCTCATGTTTGCCAGAAATTCACTTTTAGCTTGATTGGCACTATCTGCGGCTTCTTTTGCTTGCTGAAGTTCAGTAGTACGTTCTACAACCTTAATCTCCAATACCTCGTTAGCATCTTTCAGTTCAAGTTTTGCTTGCTGATTTTCATTGACCACAGTAATCAGTAAATAGGTGGTTAAGGCAATCACACCCATGAAAGACTGTAGTAGCCAAAATGACTCAATCATATTGCCTTGGCGAAATGTTCCCAGTCCCTGTGCTGTTCCGAAGCAGGCGATCGCTGATATCAATACCACAAGCACAGTGGCTTCTATGGCTCTGAAACGAAAGCTAGCCCACAACAGCAACGGTAACATCATATATTCAAGCGGTTTGCCAACCCAGAAAGCCTGATAGCTAATACCGACCAGTAGACCAATAATTACGCCGAATTCCAACAGCCGTTGTCCGTTGTTGCGCTGCAATTTTTCCCATCGCGATCGAGTGATCCAGGCAATGATGAGCGGTGTAATAATCAATCTCCCCCCAATGACGCTGATAGACCAGGTTTTCCACACCGCACCGTAAAATTCCCAAGACAAGATTCCTGTTAAACAGAGGGTCGCAACTGCCAGGCTGGTTGTAATAGCCGGACTCGGAAAGATAAGGACTAAAAACTTGAGAACATTCTGTGATCGCTGAAACAACTGTTGAGGCCTCACGAAGCGGCTCAAGAGCCAGCCTGCGATCAGCGGTTCAAGGGTACTAATCAGAGAAATACTGACAACAGTTGATAAATCTTGATAGAAGACGAGGTGATTAACAATTAGTTCACTCAGTAAGATGGGTAGGCTGATTTTATAATCGAAAAACCAAACCATAGCCAGATAAAAACCACTCGATGGCCAAATTGCTGAGGCCCCATTCTCAAAGGATACAGATTGGCTGACCAATGCTAACCCGTAATGGATGATAGTAATTCCGAGTGTAATGGCGATGAATCGAAAAAATGGCAGACACCATCTCTGTATTTTGAAGGATATTGTTGCAGGCATAATGCAAAACCCAAGGAAATAAAGGAAATATTTCTGCACGGATACTTCAGTAGAAACTCCCCGGCGTGCTATCTAGATAATCTGGGTACTAGCTAAGGGTCAGGGCGATGACAAATTGAGTCCCTTGATCCAGTTTCGAGCTACAGGTAAGGGTTCCCCCGTGGGTATCTTCAACGATCTGCCGCGCGATCGCCAGTCCTAGTCCGGTTCCTTTGCCGACTTCCTTGGTTGTGAATTTTCGATCAAAGATTTTTGAACAAACCTGCTCAGACATCCCTTTTCCATTATCGCTGATGCTAATTTCTACAGTATGTTGTTCAATCAGATTAGTTCGGATCGTAATCTGTTGAGGATTAGCCTTCAGTGCGGTGTAGGATTGCACCTGTGCCATTTCATCAAACATATCAATCGCATTAGCCAATATATTCATAAAGACCTGATTCAGTTGACCCGGAAAACAGTCAATCTCGGGTATATTGCCATAGTCACGAATCACCTTAATTTCCGGGCGAATATCTTTCGCTTTTAAGCGATATTTCAAAATTAACAAAGTGCTATCAATCCCCTCGTGCAGGTTAGCCTTGAACTTGGAGTGGGTATCCGCACGGGAAAACGTCCGCAGACTGGTACTAATACCACGAATGCGATCGCAACCGACTTTCATGACTGAGAGCATATCCGGTATATCTTCGAGCAGAAACTCAATATCAAGTTGTTCTCGTTTGTTTTCGATTTCCTCCCCAGGTGATGGGAAAGTATGCTCAAAACACTGAATATATTCGGTAATGTCTTGCACAGAGGTGGTTAATTCAGCGATATTGCCGCCGATGAAGCCGAGAGGATTATTAATTTCGTGAGCCACACCCGCCACGAGATTTCCTAAAGCTGACATTTTCTCACTTTGTACTAACTGTAATTGTGCTTGTTGTAATTCCTCAAAAGAATTCTGCAATTGTTGCTGAGTCTGCTGAAGTTGTTGTACTGTGCCTTCAAGTTTTGTGGCATACTCAATAGATTGTCGATACAAACGAGCATTTTCCAGAGAAATTGCCGCTTGAGAACAGAGCAAATTCAGCACTTCTATTCGTTCTGTAGTAAAAGCTCCTGTACTGAGATTGTTTTCCAAATAAAGGATACCAATTAACCGACCTTGATTAAGAATAGGGGTGCAGAATAAGCTTTTCGGTTGCTGTTGGATTAAATAATTATCACTAGCAAAGTGTTTATCTTTTGCAACTTGATTGATAATAATCGTCTTTTGGCTGCGTTGAACTTTACGCACAATACTCAGCGGCAGTGTCTGAGTTTGATTAAGAGGGGTGAGGGATAACTGACAGTTTTCTTGGATGCATTGAGCCACAACTTCCCAAATTCCGGCGTTATTTAAGATTAATCCAGCTTTGTCTGCGCCTGCGTTTTCCAGCACAATTTGCATCAGTTGGGTGAGTAAGGCTTCGAGTTCAATTTCACCTGAGAGAGCTTGGGAAGCTTTAATGGCGGCTAAAAGATCGAGAACCGAGGTATTGGTGGTGGTAGAGGTGCGGACGGTTTGATGGGAGGTAACGGTGGTGGTGGCGTTGAGAGGTAGGGAGGATTTGGGTTGAGTCAGGACTTGAGCCAGCAGTTGAGGATAGGTTTGTTCTAAATGGTCGGTTTTGGCTTTGGCTCCCCAACGCGCATAACAGTAGTAAGCTTCTACCATATAAGTTTGAGCAATTTTTTCTTTACCCCAGTCGAGGTAGAATTTAGCCGCGAGTTCGTTGGCTAATGCTTCTTCTTGAATATATTCGTTTTCTTTAGCTCCGGCAATAGCACGGTCGTATAATTCTATCGCCTCTAGTTTGTCACCCGAAACTCGGTGAAATTCGGCACTCACGAGATCGTACTTATGTTGACCATTCATTGGGGCATGGGTTGCCCAGTATTGCATTTTGACTTGATTGGCTTCAACATGATCTAGAATACTTTTCTGCACGAATGTCTCAGCATTATCGTAGCGGGCTAGTTGAACCAGAGAATCGTATAAATTCCACGCATACTCATCTAAAAAACAAGCAACGCCATCTAAATAAGTCTCTGCAAGTGCAGCATTTTCAACAGCTTGGGGAATTTTGCCGAATAAATAGCAAAGAATCAATTTATTAAGATAAATATAATGTAGGATCGTGCGATCGCGAGCTGCGATTTTTAACGGCAGAGATTCGGTTTCATTAAAGGCTGTTCCGACTAATTTCCACGGAGCTTCTGATTCTGATTCTGCCAATAAATTGAGAACAGCTTGTTCAAAGACTTGATTCCAAGCCAAGGTATTTTCTTGTTTCATCGCAGCCAGAGCATGACTTGCAGTCGCCATTTCCAGTTTAAGGGCAGAGAGGTTATAACCCATTAAGTAAAGATATTGCGCTCGGTTTGAGATGGCGAACCCCCCAAACTGGAAGTTCCCCGTCTCCAGTCCAGCTTGGTAAACTTTAAGTAATAAAGGGATGGTTTGCTTAACGTGATTTGAATAGTGAGTGATGCAAGCCCCGGCAACATACATCCCCATCACACCATCGCCAGTTTGGGGGCTTAAATCCAATTGGCAAGCGAGTTTTCCATATTCAGCGGCTGAAGTATAGTCCTGTAACGCCAAAATACAAACTATGCTATAGGCCGAATAAATATATGATGATTGTGGTGTATTCCCATATTGAATCAATAACTGCATGAGTTGACAATTCATCCAAGGGAAAAGGCTGGGTTTTGCCTGATAACAGGCTGGCAGTAAATTAGCCATAATGTTGACCTTGGCTAATTGGTTGGCATCCTCCATTAGGGGTAAATCAGCTAAATCAGCAATAGTTTTACCTGCCATAGCTTGTGAAATCGCGGCAATTTCTACCGGCAAATCTTCAGGTTGAGGAGATTCGGGTACCTGAATTCCTAATAATGCCAATATCCCCACGCCAGTATCGAGAGCTGATAACTGTTGGGTTTGAGCCATCTGAGCCTGAATTTTAATTTCATGGACTTTAACACGATCAACTAAGTCTTGGGCATGGGTCACGACGCGATCAATGATGGCTTCCATGAATTCAAAATTGCCCGTCAGATAAGCAGCTTCTGCATTGGCTTGATGCAATTGCAATGTTAATGGATAATTCGTTTGCCAACTTTCTGCATCCAGCAAAGATAATGCCGTTTCAAAATATTGCAATGCTGCTTCATAAGCTGCCGAACTTTTGGCTTTTTCTCCAGCGGTTAAATTGAGTTGAATCAGTTGGTTCCGTTCGCTCTTATCTGTGATTAATTCAATCGCCTGATTCCAGTGATTGATAATCGTAAAAATATTGCTATCTTGCTCATCTTGGGAAAGATTTTGCCAGAGTAACCGTCCTATTTTTAAATGGGTGGCTTGTTTTTTTCTTTGGGGAATCAGATAGTAAGCAGCTTGTTGGATGCGATCGTGCAAAAATTTGTAATGAGGTGACTGGCTCTCAAAACCGGATACACCTTCTGTATTATACTCAGATTGATAAAACTTATAAACTTCATTAGTTGGTAATACCAATCCCTCTTGCAATGCTTTCCACAACGCTGTGGCTGTTTCTGTTTGCGAAGTCTGACTGACAATGGCTAATATTTCTAAGTCAAATTGATTGCCAATACAAGCAGCTAACTTCAAAACTTCTTGAGTTTTTGAGGGTAACTTCTGCAATTGAGTCGCCATAAAATCCACCACATCATCCGTCAGCGCTAGTTGCCGAACCGTAACCATGTCGCACTGCCAATAACCTAATTCTGGGTTGTAGCTAATCCATTCACTTTCATTCAGCGCCTTGAGGAAATGGGTGGCAAAAAATGGGTTGCCTTTCGTTTTTTGATACACCAACTCTGTTAGGGGTTTGGCGAGATCGAGGGAGCAACTGAGGGTATCGGCAATCAGATGATTTAATCCCAACTCACTTAATGGTTTTAGAGTAATGGTGTTGAGAATCGCTTGATTCTTTTCGATCTGATCTAGGGTCAACATCAAGGGGTGAGCTGGAAACACCTCGTTATCGCGATAAGCCCCCAATACCAGCAAATATCCCGTCTCACTTTTTCCCATCAACAATTTCATCAGACTAAGCGATGCCGAATCTGCCCATTGCAAATCATCGAGAAACAGAACGAGGGGATGAGATTCGGTGGTAAAAACTGTGATAAATTTACCAAAAAGCAGGTTAAAACGATTTTGTGCTGCACTTCCCGAAATTTCGGCAACGGCAGGTTGAGAGCCAATAATGCTTTCTAATTCAGGAATTACCTCAATAATAACTTGAGCCTGATCTCCTAAAGCGGCAAGTATTTTTTCTTGCCATTGTTGTAATTGAGTATCAGTTTCTGATAGTAATTGCCCCATTAAGTCGCGGAAGGCTTGTACAAATGCACTAAAGGGAATATTACGGTTAAATTGATCGAATTTGCCTTTAATAAAATATCCTCGTTGCCGCACGATGGGTTTATGAACTTCATTAACGACAGCAGTTTTACCAATGCCTGAAAATCCAGCCACTAGCATCATTTCGCTATTGCCGTTTGCCACTCTCTCGAATGCTGCTAATAATTTTGCAACTTCTTTTTCTCGTCCGTAGAGTTTTTCGGGGATAATAAAGCGATCGCATATATCGCGTTTTCCTAATTGAAATAACTCGATATCCTGAGTATCTTGATACTGAAAAATACATTGTTCTAAGTCATATTTTAATCCTAAAGCACTCTGATAGCGATCTTCGGCATTCTTCGCCATCAATTTCATTACTATCTCAGATAGTATTTGAGGAATTTTTTCTCCCCCTATCTCCCCATCTCCGTCTCTCCCCGTCTTCAATTCCTGTGGCATCTTCGCAATATGGCAATGCACTAATTCCATCGGATCATTACTTTGAAAGGGTAACTCTCCTGTTAATAATTCATATAAAGTAATACCCAAAGAATAGAAATCACTGCGGTAGTCAATTCCTCGGTTCATGCGTCCGGTTTGTTCGGGGGAAATATAAGCGAGAGTTCCTTCTAAAATGTTAGGATTTTGGATTTCTCGGGTTTCTTTGGGCAGTAAAGAAGAGATACTAAAATCAATTATTTTTACTTTTTTTGTTTGGGGATGAATCAGAATATTGGCGGGTTTAATGTCTTTATGAATGACCCGGTTTCGGTGGAGTGCGTGAAGAATTGTTGCTAGTTGAATAGCAATATTTAAGCTATCCTCTAAGGTTAAAGAGTGCTGCTGAAAGTATTGCTGTAGGGAAATACTGCCGCAATCTTCCATAATTAGAGCATAGCTATTTTTCCACAGTTTGAGACTTTTGGGGCATATAATACCGGGAATATCGAGGTTAGCTGCGATCGCGTATTGATTCCTAAACTGCACCAATTCGTTGAAGCTGGGATACTCATTTTGTAAGACTTTGATGGTAACTGAGCAAAGCTCAGTGTCTTCTGTGGCGCGATAGACTGCTGTTCTTGAACCATTATAGAGTTGTTCGACAATGGTATAACCAGAAATTTCAGGGAAGCAATTAGAGGTGTTAGAGAGTAAGTGTGTCATGGGTTTAGCAGTGAATTCTAGTCAGTGCTGTCAGTGCTACTTAATATAATTCCCAAAAAAATGTACGATCAAACTCTCGAGCTAGCTATAAATTCTAATCATCAGTTTATATTGAGTAGATCTGGGTAAATTTACGTAATACCTCTGACGACACGCTGCGATCGCCTCTTGCCAAACGGGTGATTTTACCGAATGCTTTTATTATTAAAAATAACATTATTAAAAAATAATTCTACATTATCAATTAATGTCTTTTCTTACCTGATATAATCTATAGATTTATCAATTTATTCTCTTAAATTAATTATTGTGTTTATTGTGTTTATAATAAACTTTAACAAACTTGAAGCTATTTATCATAAAACTATGTCAATTATTTAATATGATTAAACTTGATATAGTCTGCATTACTGTGGCTGGCAGCAATATTAATCAGCATCTTAGTTTAAAACTTTTTAAGCTCAATTTACTGTGTCTAATTTTAGGGAGACTTCTCTACCCGATTTAATATTTTCCGATTCAAACAGTTGACTTTCAATTTGATTAATCGCTGTCATAATTCCGGTTTCTGGATTCTCTAAAATAGAGCCTTTTACCTGTTCTAAATATTCTCCTATCATCTCTTTTAATATCGGTTTTTCAATGGCTGCTGTATGATAAGTATCCCAAACATCCCAAATTAAAATCCCTGCGCCTACGACACAATCTAATAAACCCGCCGCCATTTTACCTGTTAGTTTTGCTCCGGCTTTTACTGCTACTTTTGCCCCCGCTTTTCCTGCCACGTTTGCCATCACTTTACTACCGACTTTAAGCAATAATGGAGCAACAATCGGTTTAACTGCTAAATACGCTCCTCCACCCACTAATACCTTGAGAGATAAGGTGGAAATTTGACCTTCTGTATCCTGAATACTAATAGCAATATCATTTAAATATCGATTCCAATCTGCTTGGGGAATTTGATAGCTGAGGGGGATTTTATCTAAGTTAATGGTTAATTGATCTAAGTAAATTTGAACGGTTTTTTGCGTTATTCTTTCTAAGCGTAATTGAGCAATTTGAGGACGAAGCACTCGCTTAGAAAATTCTGTTTGAAAGTTTTGAGTTAAGGTTTGAGCTAGCTTTTCCGACGGTGTGGGTGCATCTTTTTTCAATAAATGATAAACGCCTGAATTTAATTCAATTAATACGCTATTAATTTCTATTTTCTTCTGATTAAAATAACTAAAATACCAATCTAAAAAATTGGGATCAACTCGTCCCATTAATTCATTAATCCATGTATCTAATTCATCGGAAGCATAATTTTCTGCTTGCTCATGGGCATTTGTTACGGCCGTTGCGATCGCCTCATCTACTTCCGTCCAATTCACACTGGGTTGGACTTGCGTCACTTGAGGAATAGAAGCCGTTTTAGTCTCTTCTAAATTAAAGGCTCTATGCATAAAAAATTGCCCGATTAATGGTAAAATAACAACAGCAATTACAATTGCCCAAATCAAAGGTGCAATAGATCGCAAAACTTGACCCCAAGCCAAAAGTCGATCCGTTTTTTCGGCATAGGTACGGTATTGTTTACTCTCTTTGTTGGGCGTGGCGTTGTCGAGAGAAGTTTGATCAACTTCAGTTGATGGTCTGTCTAAACTCACAGAAATATCCCAATATAACTCACAATATTTAAATTTTAGCGAATAATTGCTGAGTTATGTCAGTTTCAAAGCGATTCGCTGATTAAGTGAGATTAATTAAGACATTTTTACAGTTAATTTTATGATTTTAATTCTTGTTATCAGTTGTATAAATATTCTTAAAATAGATAAAAGCTTTCTCTGCTATAACCATCCTAATAAATGGTTTATCAAAAACTCTCTATCTTCTTCCCTCTGTGTCATGAGTGTCTTTATGGTTTACTAAAAAATTTTTCGTCTGGGATTTCGGAATGCTATATCTGCGCCCCAATTAAAAATAGAAATATCAGACAGGATCAACACGAATTTTGACTCTTTTAAAAGTTCAGGTAAAACCGAAGACTAAACAACAGAAAATTTTAGTACAGCCCGATGGCAGTTTAATTGTTTACTTAAAATCTCCTCCTATTGAGGGGAAAGCCAATCAAGAGTTAATTAAATTATTAGCCAAACAATATCATATTCCGAAATCTCAAATTATCATTAAATCAGGTCTATCTTCTCGCTATAAATTGATTGAATTACCTGATTAATGAGTGGGGCAATATTACATCAGAAATCAAGGTGTCATTGAAGGGGTTCAATAACTGATATTTTTTAGCGATAATTTCAGTTATCCTGACGACGAGTCATCTATTATTCAAATAGGCAATAGATCAGTATTATAATAATTCTCCCACAAACGCGATAAATTACGTTATGATTTCATTCAGTTTAGATATTGATTTGCCTCAATCTTAGTTTGATCTAGCTTTGTCGTGAACAAGTAATGACAAATTCTCCCGCCAATAATGAACCGAGTCCTCGCCGTCCTCATCGCCTGCGGCGTGCATTAATTTGGGGTGGTATTGGGCTGGGTGTTGCGTCTGTTGGGACTTGGTTTGCAGCGGCTTGGTTTATTCGCAACCGACTCGCCCCGATTGTTGCAACTCAATTAGAAAATTTATTACAACGTCCTGTAGATGTCGGGACTATTCAATCCCCTACCTTTACTAATCCTACAACAATTCGTGTGGGACCATCTGCTATTCCTCCGACGGCTAATAACCCCAATAATGCGACTGTTGAAGGGATTGATATTCGTTTATCAGTATTTCCGTTACTGTTTCAACAAATAGTAAATGTTGATGTTGATTTAATCGGTTTGAATGCGTATTTAGAAGAAGGCAAAGATGGGAGTTGGATTCGGACTGAGTTAAAACAAGGAGACGGAAAATCACCGATTCAGCTTGAATACGGCAATATTAATGTTAAGGCGGATGATGCTAATGTAGATTTACAGCCTTTTACTTTGGATAATTCGGGTGAATTAATTTCTTTGGATGTTAATAAACTTGGTGTTAATTTAAAGGATAATAATCAAGATATTGCTGTTAATTTGGATACCTTTTTATCAGAAGGCGGAATTGTTGATGCGAAAGTTAAAGCTGATTTAGAGCAAGAAGATTTACAAATACAAGTTAAGGCGGATCAAGTTAATTTAAACCAGGTATCGGGTTTACTGAAAGATGAAGGGGTAATCTTTGAAGCGGGTGAAATTACGGCTAATTTAGATAGTCGATTTAAAGACGGTTATCAGTTTTCTAGTCTGCGCGGTAATCTGAATTTGGATGAAGTAAAAGCTGATATTGAAGATTTAGAAAAGCCTCTACGTTCAGTTGATGGACAGCTTCAGTTTTCCGGTAAACGGGCAACCATTAAAGGTTTAACGGGGGGTTTAGGAGATGTTGCGGCTGAGGTGAATGGTACAGTAACTGTAACGACAGAGCCGGAGTTTAAATTACCCGAAACGGAGTTAAATTTAGATGTTAATATTCTGCCTGTTGAAGTAGCGAGTTTAATTGAAACCGCAGAATCTTTTCAAGCAGAACCGATTACGCTTCCGGTGCCTATTTCGGGGGAAGTTGAAGCCGATTTTAATGTAACGGGAACTATCGCAAATCTTCAGGTTGCGGCACAGATTGCGACCACGCAGCCAACGAGAATCGATAGAGTTTTATTTGATAAGATTGCAACGGACTTTACAACGACAACCGAGTTAAATGATGAGTTTGAGTTAAAGTCAGATCCAATTATTACGATTGATCGTGTTGAAATTAATCCTAGTTTTGGCGGTAGTATTTTAGGGGCGGGAGAGATTGAGTTAACGGGGTTAGAGGAGTTACAAGCTCGGCAACGGACAACTGAGAAAGAAGAGGATGAACTGGATAATCCGCTTAATCCAGATATTGAATTTAACCTCGATATTAATCAAGTACCCGCAGATCGATTGCTTCGGGCTTATGGGGTTCAACCTCAATTTCGCATCGGGGATTTATCGGCGGATGTAGAGGTGTCGGGTAGTTTGGCGGAGTTGGAGGCGGATGCTAATTTTAGTTTACCGTCGGCATCTTATCCGATTTCCGGGGAAGCGAATATAGCCAATAATCAACTTAACTCAACGATAGAGATTGCGGAAGGAACGGTTGAGATTACTGCTGCAAAGCAACAACAGAATTTTACCGCCCGTATTGATGCGGGTGATGTGGCGTTAACACCGCTAGTGACCTTAGGATTACCGTTTTCGGGTTTATCGGATGCTGTTAAAGCTCAAATTGCCAATATTAATTTAAATGATGGTCGTTTAAATGTACAAGCCGATGTATCGGGTTCTTTGGATAATCTCAATCCCAATAATATCAATGGGGATGGGACTGTACAAGTCAGTTTAGGCGAGCGTGATATTACGGCGAATGCTCAACTCAACCAAGGTGCAATTAACGGTGATTATAATACTGATGCTTTACCGCTGAATCGATTACTGGATGCGGGGCTACCTTTCGCTAATCTGGATGCTGAAACCGCCGCTAAAATACAAGGTTTAGACTTAAGAAACGGGACAATCACCTCGCAGGGCACGGTAATTGGCAATCTTAGCAATATAGATAATATAGTAGCATCGGCAGCGGTATTCGTCAACTTAGGCAATTTGGGGGGAATAATTAATGCAGAAACTCAACTACAACAAGGGCAGTTTCAAGCTGATGTAAATACTAATTCTATTGCGCTTAATCCTTTAATTGATGCGGGTTTGCCCTTTGTTAACTTATCTCCTGAAGCGCTTTCACAGGTAGAGAGTCTAAACTTGCAAGGGGGTAGCATTCAAGCCAGAGGAAATATTATTGGCGATTTTAATAATATAACGGACGCTTCTGGGGATGTTCAAGCACAAGTTAATCTGGGTAATTTCGGCGGAGTAGTTAATGCTGAGGCTGATATAAATCAAGGTAATTTTCAAGCTAATATAGCAGCTAATTCTGTTGCACTTCCACCGTTAATTAATGCCGGGTTACCGATTGCTAATTTATCTCCTGAGTTAGAACGGGAAATTCAGAGATTAGATTTGAGAAACGCTACCCTACAAGCTGATGCCACCGCTAGGGGAAATTTAGCCAATTTAACCCCGAATGGAATTACGGCAAACGTCGATAGTACAGTGAATTTAGGCAATCAAGGCGGTATTGTTACGGCAACAGGAAGCGCTCAAGATGGGCAATGGCAAGCTAGGGTAGAAGGAGATCAAATTGCTTTAAGTCGGTTTTCTCAGTTGGTAGAGTCTCAAACCCGTGATGCTGTGCCGTCTATATTGACACAAGCGGAAAATTTGCCGTTATTACGGGGATTATTAAATACAGAATTACAAGCGAGTGGATCGCTGTCTAATTTCAATCCCGCTGCAATTGAAGCCGCCGCTAACTTACGTTTAACAGAATTACCCATATTACAACAACCGTTTGAATCTATTGCTCGGTGGAATGGTGAACAAATCAATATTCAAAAAGCAGAAACCCCACAATTTGGTACATCCGGAACGATTGCGTTAGAACTGCAAGGAAACGGCGTTCCACAACTGGGAAATCTCAACTTAAATGTACGAGTTTCTGAGTTTGATTTTCAGTCTCCTTTAGCCCAAACTTTACTCGCGACTTTACCTCAAGAACTGACGGCAAATGATACACCACCGATTACGGGAGTTGTTAGTTTTGATGGGTTAGTAACGGGATCTTTGCCCAATTTAAATTTAAATGGTGATATTATCTTAGATAATTTTGCTTTGCGAGAATTGGATTTTGAGGATAGGTTAAGAGGGGATATTAATGCTCAGCTTGGCGGTGGGATTAATCTAGATTTAGCGGGACAACAAGATCAAATTGAACTAGTATTAAACGATCAATATTTACCCGTTTCATTTTTAATCCAAAGAGACGAGGCGATCGCAAAAGGAAGATCTCAAGGAAATGATTTAATCGTTGATTTAGCACAATTTCCCTTAGGTGCTTTAGGATTAGCGCCCCTCGCTTCTCAAGGTATTGGTGCAATAAAAGGAGAAACGTCTGCTAATTTAGTTATTTCTGATTTATCAACTTTAGACCCCAATCAAATTGATGTGGTTGGGAATATTAACGTTCAAGATCCAGCTTTGGGATATATTAATGCCAACCTATTAAAGACAGAAATTAGTTATGTCAATGGTTTAGCGGAAATTAACAACGGGGTTTTGCAACTGGCAAGATTAGAAGATGGGAAAATATTACCGGGTGAAACAGAAATATTAATTTCGGCAACTGCTAACGTTGAGGAAATACTGGCACAATTACAAAGCGGTGTTGCTTTATTTTCTCCGAGTGATGTTGAACCCAATATTGATATTCCGCCTCAATTTACTGTTAATATTGATATCCCCAACGGACAATTACAAGAAGTATTAGCAACTTTAGAACTTTATCAATTATCAGACTTGAGTCGTGGTATTCAAGCCCCTAGTTATGCACCTGCTTCAGCAGTTCAACCTGTTGCTGTGGGATTTGCAAGCGATCAATTTGTCACTTTATTTCAACAATTACGCCGTTTAGCAGAAATTCAAGCTTTAATTCAATTAGCAGAAGCACAGGAAGAAGAAGGAATATCCTTACCGCCTTTAGAAGCAGTTGCGGGTGAATTTACGGCATCACTTGCTGCCGAAGGAGCATTAACTTCTGGAATTACTGCAACCGCAGATATAAATAATCAAGGAGACTGGCAATGGGGAGAATTAACCGCTAATCAATTTCAGTTAGATGCCGAATTTCAAGATAATGTCTTACGAATTGAACCCCTGCAATTAAAAGCAGATGAAACTTTGTATGATGTCCGAGGACAACTCGATTTAACCACTCAACAACCCACTGCACAATTTAGAGCGAAAAATATTAGTCTTGCTGCTATTGAACGTTATTATGATATCCCGGCGGTTGATTTAGAAGGTAATTTTAATATTGAAGCTTTTGTGGGGGGTAGTTTACAAAATCCTCAAGCCACAGGTGAATTTAATCTATTAGATGGAGTGATAAATAACGAAGATATTGAAAAAGCTAGAGGCAGCTTTAGTTATAATCAAGCCATTTTCAATTTAGGGGGAGATTTCTTTGTTGCAGAAACAGCAAATAACCCGATTACATATCAAGCGAGAATTCCTTATCGACTGCCTTTTGCTGAAGTCAACCCAAGTGATAATGAATTACTCGCTAAAGTTGATATTGAAGATGAAGGTTTCAAAATTATTAATGTTCTTAATCCTGAAATAGATTGGGTAGATGGAGTTGGAGACTTAGAGCTACAAGTCACAGGACGACTTCTGCAAAAAAATAATGGTGAAATTGACTTTGAAAATAGCTTGATTGTTCCGCAAGGTGTATTAGAACTCAACAACGCGGTGTTAGAAGCCAAAAGCCTAGAACAATCTATTGTTAATTTGGGAGGAAGGGCAGAATTTAATACTGATGAAATTAAAATTGTCAGAAATATTCAAGGTGAATTACAAGGAGAAAGTGGCACGGGTACATTTGTATTGGCGGGGATATTACCTTTATTTGCTGAAGATCGACTCAATCCAATTGAGCCTGATTTAACGAACTCCTTACAACTGGCTCTAAACAGCCTTAATCTCAACGTAGACGGACTTTATGACGGTGAGGCGGAGGGGAACATTATTCTCACAGGAGCCGCCTTAGAACCGAATATCGGCGGGAATATAGACATTAACAAAGCAGTGGTTACCCTTCCCGGTGGTGGCGGCGCAGGTGGTGGCACAGGCGGCGGTGGTTTATCTGCAATTCCAATTGATATTGATTTAAATCGTTTTAAAATTAGTTTAGGAGACAAAGTCCGAATTCAATCTGCACCTGTCGGTCAATTATTTGATGCACCAGTATTAGATATTGGCGCAACAGGAGAAATTATTGTCAACGGAGATTTAGATTCATTCAGTGATATTCGTCCTTCGGGAGTCGTTGAACTGACAGGAGGCTCAATTAATCTGTATACCAATCGCTTTACCCTCGATAAAGGTTATGAACAAACCGCTACTTTTGTACCCGAGCAAGGGCTTATTCCCAATATAGATGTGCGTTTAATCACTCAAGTCACCGAAACAAACCGCGCTGTAAATCCCCCTTCTGCTATTTTTCCAGAAGAACAAAATATCCCGAGTCCCGCACGTTTTGGTACAGTTAGAACCATTCGGGTTATTGCCACCGCAAAAGGCCCTGCTTCTCAAATTAATGATATTGTAGAATTAAGCAGTTCTCCTCGCCGGACTGATACTCAATTGGTTGCATTACTCGGCGGTAGTGTGATAGATGGGGTAACCGGAGATAGTACTTTATTACTGGCAAATATAGCCAGTGCTGAACTTTTTGGTGAACTTCAACGCACAGTAACCGAAGCAACTGGACTTAATCAATTTCGTCTTTATCCCGCTAGACTCGAGGAAAATGGTTCTAGTGGTGCTTCTGCTTTAGGGTTGGGGTTGGAAGTGGGTTTAGATATTACGAATAATGTTTCTGCTAGTTTAACCCGTGTATTGGCTAACGATCAACCCACTCGCTTGGGGGTGAATTATCGAGTGAATGATAATTTATTATTACGGGGAGAAACTGATTTTCGAGATAGTAGTGCTATTCGGTTTGAATATAGTATTCAGTTTTAAGATAGAGGAAAAGTGAAGATTTTTCTCTGAGGACTAATAATTAATCACAAGTTAACAATAATAAATCATATCATGTCTGCTGAATGAATCCGGCTAAAAATTGGGTAACCTGCGTAGAGATGTTACGTGTAATGTCTTTACATGATAATTCATCAACTGGACATAATATTACAAGTGTTGTGATGTTAAGAAGAGTGGGGTTAGGTTGGGAGTTTGAAACAGAGGAAATATTAGAAGATTTTGTCTGTCAATATTTGAGTTTGTTATTTCAGTGGAAAGTTCTTGAACGGCAATATACAGTTAATGGTCAGCGTTGTGATGTTTTGGCTGTCGATCAAAATCAGCGGTTAGTGATTATTGAGTTAAAGAATATTGAGGATAGAGGCATTGTTCAGCAGTTAACTCGTTATTATGATACTTTAATTGAGGAACAGCCGTTTTGTCAACAGGTGAGTTATGAAAAGCCTGTTCACTTAGTGGCGATCGCACCGAGTTTTCATCGTGATAATTTTATCGATCAAAAGTATCATACCTTAGAGTTTCAGTTTTTACAATTTTCTGTTATTTCAGAACAAGAGAAATTTCATTTAAGTTTGCAAGATACTGATCTCGTTGAGATTTCACGAGTCGAAATTCCTTATCAAAAATCAGAAGATTATGATCTGCCTTCGCCGCCTTCTGCCTTTCTCAAGTATTTAGCTAATTTTAATCAACTGCAAAAAGAAAATATCTTAAAGTTTCGTCGTAAAATTCTTCAGTTTGACTGCCGAATGCAAGAGGTATATAGTTCAGGTAGCGTTAAATATGGTAATGGTAGCGCTAAAAGTAGTAAATATTGTGCTGAATTTTTATTAGATAAAAAGTACGGGTTAACGTTATTTTTATGGCTGCCTTACAAAGGCGGTAAAAGTCAAAGAATAGGACGAGCGAGAATGTGGACAGATTGGCAAGATAAAGCGTTAATTGAGGGATATGTTTCTTCAGGAATTGGGACTGAGATTAATAAACGGAAAACAATGATAAATAGTTTGATTAATAAAATTGAATATAATGAGAAAAAACCTCGTAATTATTTTAATTATGTGACTTATGGCGAATATCATCGTCTATACTTATACCTTTCTAAAAAAATGACAATAAGATATGTCAAGCTTGTCAATCAAATCTCAAGAGATATTGAAAATGATAAAGTGGTAAGTAGATCAGATCTGAATTTACTTGAGCTTCATAAGAAACTACTAAAACAACAAGTAAACATAGATTATAAGCTTAACGCTTCACCTGATCAATCACTTAATACACTCCTCGATTTAACGTTAGAAAGATGGCTCAATAGATTATAAATTTATATTTAAGTATTGTAGGTTAAGTTAAGGGACAAAACCCAACATTTTTCATTCGATGTTTTGGGTTTGACTTCGTTTTACCTAGCAACTACCATAGTGATAAATGTGCATACCAAATAACTCCAATATGATTGCACTATCAACACTGAAGCGTCTGCTTTGAGTGATAATTCAAGCAAGCGTCAAAATTCTAAATGTCAAAGAAATTGAGATTAAGTTTGGGATCAATACGAATTGATTCTGAAAAACTTATAAGTATACAGAGATACAGAAATAACTGAAAGTTAAAATTGAATATATTTTTAACTCAACACTACATATAGCGTAAAAAAAAATATTTGTCAACAACTATCACCAGATGTAGATTTTAGAGTACATTGGATAAGCACCAAAAATTACCAATGTTATCTAGGTCAAGAGACTATGCAGACCCTACCCACTACAGCCCTATCACCTCTGAATACAAAAATTCAGGTCATTCGGCGAGATGGCACACCCACGCCCCTGGATGTGTCTAAAATTCGGGCGGTGGTCAATTGGGCTTGTGAGGGGTTGGAGGCAAACCCCATTACCCTAGAAGCCGGGTTAACTACTCGTCTACGCTCCGGGGTGACGACACGGCAGATTCAGGATAATCTAATTAATTGTGCCATAGAACTTTGTAGCCCCACAGAACCGGACTGGCGTTATGTGGCGGGAAGATTACATATTTGGAGTTTGTGGAAGGATATAAGGGCGAGTCGGGGTTATCAATACGAAAATTATCCCCAAACCGTGCAAAAAAAGGTTGACAATGAAGAGTATGATTCTCGGATTTTAATTTATTCTCCTGAGGAATTACAAGAGGCGGGAAGTTGGATTAATCCAGAATGGGATAAAGATTATGATTATGCTGGGGCAGTTTTATTAACCAAGCGTTATTTGTTGGATAATGAATTACCACAAGAAGCGTTATTAACTTGTGCTTTACTATTGGCAACAGTTGAAAAACCAGAAAATCGTTTAACTTGGGCGCGTCGTTTTTATCAAGCCATTGCTGAACGGAAAGTTTCTTTAGCAACTCCTATTTTAGCGAATTTAAGAGTACCGGAAGGTTCATTATCTAGCTGTTTTATTACCGCAATGGATGATAACTTAGAAAGCATTTTTGACACGATTAAAGATGCTGCTAGAATCTCTAAAAATGGCGGCGGTGTCGGCACAAATGTTAGTCGAGTGCGGGCAACGGGAAGCTGGGTGATGGGGAAAGCCAATACTTCAGGCGGTGTTATTCCCTGGATTAAATTATTAAATGATACTGCTATTGCGGTTAATCAAGGCGGTAGACGGGCAGGGGCAATTACAGTTAGTTTGGATATCTGGCATTTAGATGTACCAGAATTCCTCGAAATGCAAACGGAAAACGGCGATCAACGTCGAAAAGCCTATGATATTTTCCCTCAATTAGTTATCTTAGATGAGTTTATGCGGCGGGTTGTAAGCTGCGAAGAATGGACTTTAGTCGATCCTTATGAAGTCCGGACAAAGTTAGGGATTGAATTGGCAACAACTTGGGGAGAAGCATTTGAATCTGCTTATCAGAAAATCGAAGAAAATCTGGATACAACTATTACATTATATAAGCGGGTTAATGCTAGGGAACTGTTTAAGACGGTGATGCGAAGTCAACTCGAAACCGGGATGCCTTATTTATGGTTTAAAGATACTTCAAATCAAACGAATCCTAATAGTCATGCCGGGTATATTCCAGGAGGGAATTTATGCCAAGAATCTTGGTCAAATGTGTCTCCTGGAGAAGAAGCCCATACCTGTAATTTAGATAGTTTAAATTTAGCTAATTTAACAGTAGAAGAATTACCAGAAGTTTGTGAAATTGCGGTTCGTTTATTGGATAATACAATAGAAATTACTAACCCACCTTTTGCCGCCAGTAAAACTCATAATCAAAAGTATCGAACCATTGGAGTAGGGGCAATGGGGTTGGCTGATTGGTTAGCAAAGCGTCAACTGAATTATAAAAATTTAATAGAGATTAACCGACTATTTGAAGATATTGGTTTTTATTGCACAAAAGCCTCTATTGAATTGGCAAAAGAACGGGGATATTATCCGGCATTTCCAGGGAGTGCTTGGAGTGAAGGTAAATTAATTGGGGCAAAATCTATCGAATGGTTTAATGCCAATGCAGTCGATAAACAACGCTGGGTTAAATTGAGTGAAGAAGTGCAACAATATGGCATTAGAAATTCTCATATTATGGCGATCGCCCCTAACACCTCAAGTTCATTAGTTCAAGGATGTACAGCCAGTATTTTACCTTGTTATAGTCGTTTCTTTTATGATAAATGGGCGAAAGGAACAGTACCCATTGCACCGCCTTTTATTCGCGATAAATTCTGGTTCTACCCAGAGAACAAAACAATGAATCAAAAAATAGTTGTTGAAGCCGTGGCGGCTATGCAACAATGGATTGACACCGGGATTTCTATGGAGTTAATATTTAACCTGAATCAAGGTATTTATTTTGCTGATGAACCCGAGCGTTGCATTAAAGCCGTTGATATTTTTGAAACGTTAGTGATGGCGTGGCAACAAAGATGTAAAGCGGTTTATTATATTAGAACGGTACAACGCGATAGCTTTAAAGAAGCAGATGAAAGTTGTGTAGCTTGTGCAAACTAATCTGAAATAATCTGTTAGAATAAAGCCTCACCTCAAAACAAATTAACACCCTCGCAGTGTTGAGAGATTAAGATTGTTTTAGTGTGAATTTATATTCTGTAAGAACAACGAAGTAAAGCACAAGTAAAGATGACGACTGCAATTAACTATTCTAGACCAAACTATTCAGAAATGATGTCAGATAAGGCATTGTTTAATCCTCAAGGAAATGATGCGGTAGAACATCGTTCAATTTGGTTTGGAGAAACAACAAATCTAATGCAACTGAATGATGTCCGCTATTCTTGGGCAGTGGGTTTATACAAACAAATGAGAGAGAATTTCTGGGTTCCAGAAAAGCTAGATATTACTCAAGATGTAGTCGATTATAGTAATTTGACGACAGATGAACAACGCGGATTTAACGGTATTTTATCCTATCTAACCTTCTTAGATTCAATTCAAACCTGTAATATTCCTCATCTTAAAAAAAGTATTACAGCACCGGAAATTAGCTTGTGTATGGCGGAACAAATCTCTCAAGAAGCCATGCATAATCAAAGTTATCAATATATTATCGAAACCATTATTCCTTCTGAACAAAGAAGTGTGGTTTATGATTTTTGGCGGACTGATAATGTGTTGCGCGATCGCTGTGAATTTATTGCCGGAATTTACCAAAAATACGTCGATAATCCCACAACAGAGAACTATTTTGTTGCCCTACTCGCTGACTTTTTGCTCGAAGGAATTTACTTTTATAATGGGTTTATTTTCTTTTATAATTTAGCCTCTAGAATGTTAATGCCGGGAGCTGCTGATATTTTCAAAATGATTAACCGAGATGAACTAAGTCATGTTAGACTCTTTCAAAAACTGATTCCTGAAGCGATTGCTATCTTCCCTCATTCCGTCGATCAAATCTATGAAATGTTCGATACAGCAGTACAACATGAAGTGACGTGGACTAACCATATTGTAGGAAATAATATACTCGGAATTACGGAGTATAGTACTGAACAATATACTAAGTATTTAGCGAATATGCGGTTACGTTCGATTGGTTTACAACCGCTTTATCCTGAGAAAAAGTATAAGAAAAGTCCTTACAGTCACTTAGAACGTTTTTCAGATACCAAAAAAGAAGCCCATACAAAAGCCAATTTCTTTGAAGCCAGCGTTACCAGCTACGTTATGTCTTCTGGAGTTGGGGGCTGGGACGAGATTTAATTTTTTTGATTTAGAGAGGTATTTATATTCAATATCTCTCTATAATAATTATTTAGAATTGACAGACATATTTAGGTGAAACAGGACAAGTTTGCTCTTCGATAGGATTATTACGAATAAAGAGATAAATCAGTCGATCTAAGGGTTTTAACGGTGTAATATCAGTGACTTGATTATTATTTAAATTGAGTTCATTTAAATTCATTAAAGATTGCAGAGATTCTACTTGATCAACTTGATTATAACTAAGATTTAAAACTTCTAAATTAGTGAGAGAACTTAAAGGGGCAAGATTAGAAATCTGATTATAGCTTAAATCTAAAACTTCTAATTTTTCCAAAGATTGAAGCGGTGAAATATCAGCAATTTGATTATTAATCAGCTTTAACTCTACCAAATTATTTAAAGATTGAAACGGGCGAACATCAGAAATCTGACTGGTACTGAGATCTAGTCGGGTCAAATCCTGTAGATTTTGTGATGCACGACCACAATTAAATGTACCCACTTGCTGTAGAATTAAACTGACAGTTCTTTTAGCTGCAGGCTCTAAGTTTTCTCGGTTTCTACACCAATCTGCAAAGGTTGTAAAGTTACTATCAGCAGAGATAGGTGTTGTTTCTTGTGGGTAACTATTCGTTGCAAATCCACAGACAATAAATAGTCCTAATATGATTATTTGCAATGATTTATTCAATCCTTTCAGTAATCTATAATATGGGCTTAAAGTAAACAAAATTTTATCTTTTATTATTTTAGATGAATTAATTTTAATTCCTTGATTTGACTGGATTACTACTTTCATTTCACTCATTACCTAATTGTTCCCCTTTCTATATTAACTAATTTAATCTAGCGTCTAGTTTTTGCGATGTCTAGATTGAAAAGGTGACTTAAAACTATAGTCTCTTTTTCAGTTTAAGATGTTCCCGGAGAATTGCCAAGCCTCTACTTACTGAACCTCACTATTGAACCGCTGTCCCAAAACAATTTATAGTAAAGTATCACCCGTCAATTAAATGCAGTAGAGACTCAAATTCTGACATGATTCAGCAGCTAATATATTTGATTGCGAATACATCTCGTTCGATTTTAGATGCGTTTGCAGAGCCTGTAATTCGTAAACCCATTGCCATTAGTTTAGGTGCAATTGCGGGAGCATTAACCCGTTATTATTTAACCCTTTGGTGCGCTAATCGCTTCGGTATAAATTTTCCCTACGGAACATTTTTAATAAATTTAACGGGTTGTTTTATGATGGGTTTATTTGTAGCGATCGCTGAAAGATTAACACTAATTAATCCAGAATTACGTTTATTAATTGCTGTCGGTTTTTTAGGTTCTTATACAACTTTTTCAACTTATGAATTAGAGACTTATAATTTTATACGAGTAGGTAATATTATGTCCGCTCTCTTCTATTGGTTGAGTAGTGCTATTATGGGATTTTTCAGCTTGCAGCTTGGTGTAATTGTCTCTCGATTGATCATTACTAAATAAATCAAAAAAAAGATAAAACTTTGGAAAAACTAAAATTAAAATCTGTTTAAGTTGTACAATATGAACCCTAATTTAATTATTATTTAAAATGCGTTTAACTTCTTTAGATGTATTTCGAGGAATTGCAATTGCTGGCATGATTTTAGTGAATAATCCCGGAAGCTGGAATCATGTCTATCCTGCTTTACTTCATGCAGAATGGCATGGCTATACGCCTACAGATTTAGTTTTTCCTTTTTTCTTATTCATTGTTGGTGTGGCTATGGCTTTTTCTTTGAGTAAATATGCCCGAGAAAACCGAACTTTAGAACAACACATTCCTCGTCCAATTTATCTGCGAATTTTTCGACGTTGTATTAGCCTTTTTCTTTTAGGATTAGCGCTTAATGGCTTTCCAAATTACGACTTAAGTAATATTAGAATTATGGGAGTTTTACAACGAATTAGTTTAGCCTATTTATTCAGTACAATTGCTATTTTTCATTTATCCCGTAAACAACTCTGGATATTATTCATCTTTATTTTACTCGGATATTGGGGAATGATACAATTAATTCCTGTACCCGTTTATGGAGCTGGAAATCTTACCCCAGAAGGTAATTTAGGTGCATATATTGATACAATTATTCTCAGTGCAGAACACCTTTGGCGCGGTGGCCCCTATGACCCGGAGGGATTATTTAGTACTTTCCCCGCAATTGCAACGGTGTTAATGGGTTACCTCAGTGGTGACTGGCTGAAGCAACAACCCACCACGACAAAAACTAGTATTAGTTTAATTATTTCCGGTTTATCTGCTGTTTTACTCGGTCATTTATGTGGGATTTTTATACCGATTAATAAAGCTTTATGGACGAGTTCTTATGTGCTGGTTACTGCTGGCTGGGCATTATTATTACTGGCAATTTGTTATGAAACCATTGAAGTTCGAGGTTGGCGGCGATGGGGATATCCATTTAAAGTGATGGGAGTCAACTCAATTTTTCTATTTGTTGCCTCGGGATTTTTTGCTAGAATTTTAAATTATACTTATATTGGAAATAGTGCAAATGCACCAACAACTAAGATTTGGATTTATCAAAATTTCTTTCAATCCTGGGCAGGATATTTAAATGGTTCTTTATTCTTTGCAGTAACAACTGTATTCTTTTGGTGGCTTATTTTATATGGAATGTACCGGAAAGGTTGGTTTTTAAAAGTTTAATTTCAAAAATAATTATATACAGATGCAAGAAACAACTTTTAACCTAACTTTAGCGAGTCGATTTGCTCAACTGGCAATTGACTGTATTCACCGTAAATATCCTCATGTTCATCGCTATTTTTTAAAGAATGAGCAGGATTTAATAATTCCTCATCAACTGCATCCTGTATTTTATGGGTGTTTAGATTGGCATTCTGCTGTACATAATCATTGGATGTTAATTCGACTAATTCGTTTGTTTCCTGATGCTACTTTTTCATCTATTGCTAGAGAAGCAATTGCGACTCATTTTACAGCCGATAAAATATCACAAGAAATCGCTTATTTAAAATCTCATCCTCAATTTGAATGTCCTTATGGTTTAGCTTGGTTACTACAACTGGTTGCAGAATTAATTGAATGGAATGATTCTCAAGCAAAACAGTGGTCAAACTATCTACAACCCCTAGAAAATATTGTCGCTAATAATATTCAAAAATGGTTAGAGATATTATCTTATCCTGACCGCACCGGAACCCATCAACAAACCGCATTTTCACTGGGTTTAATTTGGGATTGGGCGAGTTTAAAGCAGAATAAACTAATATTAGATTTGATCATAAATTTTGCTCAAACATTTTATCTAACTGATAAAAACTATCCCTGGTTTTTGGAACCCTTGGGGTATGATTTTCTCTCACCTACGTTAGCCGAAGCCGACTTAATTCGGCGGATTTTGCCCTCAGAAGCTTTTGCTGAGTGGTTGGATGATTTTTTACCTAAATTATCCCTTGAACCTAATACAGAGTGGTTTCAACCCGTTAAAGCCAATAATCCAGAAGATTATCATCATTCTCATTTGGAGGGTTTGAATCTTAGCCGCGCTTGGATGTTAGATGGAATTATTGCGGCACTTCCACAACAAGATAATCGGATTCGAGGGTTACAAACGATTGCTGATCTTCATCGTCAAGCTGGTTTAAATCCTCTTTCTACTCAAGAATATAGCGGCAGTCATTGGCTCGGAAGTTTTGCAATTTATTTAGCAACAAATCGCGGTTTCTCTGGCAATATTAACTCAGTTTAATTAATAAATAAAAGTGAAAAATACTATTTTGGTAATTAAAAATTATTATTATAGCTCTTTATCCTAAATTTTTACAGTTTAAAATAATGATATCTAGTGACTCACAAAAACGCTTCGTTGGCGGCTTCAGATGACAAACTCTATTTATCAAATCAAATAACTCCAAAAAAAAATACATAACTTCCCTCTTGGCAGAACTATATTTAGTCAGAAAGCAACTTAGTGACAAGTATACTTCCGGTTTCGGAACTACCTTAAACTAAACAGAGAGCATCACCAATTATTAACGCAACTGTTATGGGGACATTATCAAGATACTGGATTTGGTTTGGAATTGACAGTTTAGGTCACTGTCATAGCCGAGAAATTCCAGCGGCAAAAACATTTATGAAGCAACACTTTTCTCAACTCACTCAAACAGAGTCGGATTCTCAGCTATCGACTGAACTAAACCCAAGACAAATTCAACAACAGTTAGTGAAGTGGCGAGGCGACCCGGAACTGGTTTTATTGGTAAATATAAGTCTTCGTTGCTTTATTTCCAATCAGCTTAAAGACTTTTGTTATAGCTTACAACAACGATTTAGTAACGCTTATGATCTGCGAAGTGAAGAACTGCTTCCTTATCTGCTTGATGCTCATTTAGAAGAAGATTCTCACCCAGAATCAGAGTCTTTAACGACTAAAATTATTGAAAGTTTTGAACCGAGTAAAGGCAATTTATCTACCTGGACAATTCGGATTGCCAAAAGCGATGCAAGACTGAAGCAGATTTTACTGGAACATGGGATTGAGCAAGTAACTGATTGGTTGATTTTAAATCAAACTTCTGTCGGTCAACTCCAACGAGTTTTATCTAATTTTAACTCAACTCAAATAGAAATTGAACAGGGTTTAAACTTGCTAACTCTTTATCATCAAGTGTATCGCCAGCAAATACTAGAAGAGCGTCAAAAAGGGTCACGCAAGCGGTATCCTGAACCTAGTAAAACCCAACTTGAGCAAATCGCAAAACTTGCAAAAATTGATTCGTTATCCGCTGAAAACGTTTTAGAACAATTACAAAATATAGCACAAATATTACGGGAGGAGCGAATACAGCGAAAAACCCAGCCTCACTATTCTTCTCAACAAAAATCGATTTCTTCTTCCTCAAACCTAACATCTCTAAAAGAGTTAAATCTCTGCTTAGCAGATGCCGTACAAGCCGTTATAGAACACCGTTTAATTTATTACCAGCCTAAGAAGAACACTCCTAAATCTCAAGAGAGATATAGGGCAAAAATTGAAAACTTTATTAAAGCACTGCATTGGTTTCATTGTCACAGACTCTCAATGGGTGAAATTGCAGAAAAGTTAGGATTTAACGATCAACCTCGAGTCAGTCGTCTATTAGAATTAAAACAGCTTCGTAGCGATATTAGACGAAATACAGTCCGATGTTTATGTAATCGAGTGACTCAACTGGTTCAAGATCGGGAGGAAATTAATCTAGAACAATTACAAAATTTAAGTGAAAAAGTAGAGAAAGCTTTAGGAGATAAAATCGATCAAGCAATTGCAGAAGATCGAAAAAATGCTAATACGGGCATTGCCTATCGTCAATTTAGTCAGCTTTCTCAAACTATTTGCCAATATTTAAAAACGGCAGTTGTTCAAGTAGAAAACAAACCTTTAAAAATTAACCAAATTATTCAGGAGGATTGCAAATGTTAACTGATTTATTTGATGATTATCTCTCTGTAGAATTAGAAGAAACGATTGAAACCATTCCGTTAGAATCTGAACAAATTGATTGTGCTTTACAGCTTAGCCGAGAAACTCCAGCAGACAAGCAATGGTCTGTTTATCTGCAACAATTAGCACAGTTTGGGTTTAAGAATTGGCTCAATAAACGAGAGCCCCAGCTTGAAATTAATTATCTCGATTCGATCCCCAGTTTAGAAAGTATTTGCTTATTACAAATCGGTGAATTTAAAGTGTGTTTAATTCCCACTAATAGCTTTAGTGAATTAGATATTATTATCCCTAGAGCCGTTTTAGAATTACCGGAATTTGCTGCTCATTTTTATATTTCTATTGGTGTTGCTGAAGATTTAGAATTAATCGGGATTCTTGGTTTTTTAAATTATAATCAATTGGCTGAATATCGCTCTCAATTACAGTCTTTAATTGATTGGACTTATATGATTCCAAGAGAACAGTTTAACCCCATAACAGATGAACTCTTACTCAATTTACAATGTTTGACTTCATCAGCTATTTCATTACCTGCTATTCCTAATAACCGACAAGCTGAATTAAATGCAGTTAAAACGCAGTTAGCGACACTATTACCTCAAGTCAAAAATCGTCCGTTATGGCAAGTTCTCAACTGGAATGAAGCGAAAGCGTTACTCACTCATTCCTCACTCATAAAATGGTTGAATCATTCACAACCTTCTCTGGGATTATCGGAATTATTACAACTATTAACTCAACCAGCTATTGAATTAGGAACATGGTTACAAAATCAATTTAATGATGTTAGTCAAAGTCTAGAATGGCAACCGTTACCTGTTCCTGTAATGCGCGGCAATATCTCAACAGTTTCACCCTCACCCACCCCAGTTAATGAGTTAGAAGATATTCTCAAGCAACTACAAAATCAACATCAAATTCAGGTCCCTTTAGAAGCCGCTTGTCGGCGGGAAAATTTGCCTAATGAGATTCAACTCTATGCCATTACTTGGCTGAAGCCGCAGCAAGAATGGGCATTATTATTAATTGTAACAACTCCTTCAGAAGCTGTAAATCCGCCTAAGATACAATGGTATATTAGTGATGAAAATCATATTTTAATTGATCGAAAATTACGTCCTGAGTTAGGTCAAACTTACCTATTTACCCAAATCCTTGGTGAAATCGGCGAAAGGTTTTTAGTCAATCTGAGAATTGATGATAACTTAGAAACGACTCATGTATTTACATTTTAAGTTGAGTGGAAAGCACAATGCAATTTAAATTAAAAGTGCTACAAATTCAAGCACTATGTGACTTTGATTTGTCCTGGGGAAACGGCTGCAATCTCAATATTCCACTAGAATATCCGACATTGTTAACGCATTTGTATCATCAATGGCAACAGGCTTATTTGAACTATTACAAAGGTTTAAGAGGCAAAATAACTGAAGGCGCTGGCACAGCACAACCCAAAGACTGGCGAGGGATTTTAGTCGAAGCAGAAGCAAAATTATTAGACCGATTTCATAACTGGTTATTGAGTCCTGAATTGTTTCCTATACGCCGTGAAATTGCCAATGCAGCCAGTCAAAATCAGGTGCAATGGGTAGATGTATTTCTCACCTGTATTTCTCCCGAAATCGCTCGTTTTCCTTGGGAAACTTGGCAAATTGGTACAGATATTAATGCGGTTGGTAAAATTCGGATTGCCCGCACACCGAATAATATTCAATATGAACCCGTTCGTCCACTGCGTCGAAAACCCAGAATACTCGCTATTTTTGGAGATGATACAGGGATTAATTTAGAGTTAGACCGACAAGCCTTACAACAACAATTCCGTCAAATTGCAACCATACAAGTTGAAGGTTGGAAACAGGGAGAGACAGATATTAATGCCTTAAAAACTCGGATTTGTCGTGCGATTTCTGATCAACAAGGCTGGGATATTTTATTCTTTGCGGGTCACAGTAATGAAGCCGGATTAACGGGGGGAGAATTACAAATTGCACCCCAAATGGCGATGTTTATTTCGGAACTAGAACCCTGTTTGAAACAAGCCAAACGAAATGGATTACAATTTGCTATTTTCAACTCTTGTAGTGGGATAGATATTGCTGAATCTTTGATTAATTTAGGACTGAATCAAGTGGTGGTGATGCGAGAACCCATTCACAATAAAGTGGCTCAAGATTTTTTGCCTCAATTTCTAAATTGTTTAGCAGAATATAAAGATGTTCATCAGGCAATCCGGGAAGCGTGCATCTTTTTTAAACAACAGGAAAAACGAGTTAATTATCCATCTGCTTATTTAGTTCCTTCAATTTTCCGTCATCCCGAAGCCGAATTATTTTATCTTAAAAAATCCCGATTTTCACGTCTATTCCCACGGTTATTGTGTACAAATCCTGTAGAGAGAGTCACTTTAGCAAGTGTTTTATTCATCAGTTTATTATATCCTCTTCAAGATAAATTTATTGATTTACGCTTATTTAGCCAAGCACTTTATCGTCAACAAACCGGACAAATTACCCCACCCCAAAAAACCCCGGTTTTATTGGTTCAAATTGATCGAGAGTCTATCAGTAATTCTCAACAAGAAATTCAGTTAGCTTGTCCTTTAAATTATCGCTATTTAGGTCAATTAATTAATCAGATATCTCAGTCAAATGCTACTGTTATTGGTATTGATTATATTCTAGATCGAGACCAAGAACAACCTGAAAATGCAGCCTTTCTAACTAAGGCAATTCGAGACGGAGTTAAACAAGATAAATTATTTATCTTTGCTGCTCGAGAAACAGTGAATCCACCGGAAGGAATTAGTGAAAATTTGGCTAGTCTGAATTGGAGTATGGAAGCAGATATTCAATTTTTCCCTGGTTTTATCGAGCTATTATCATCAGATGAAAGTTGTGATGAACGATGTCCTTTTGCCTATTTACTCGCTTTAACGCATCAACTTAATTCATTATCTGATTTAAATAAGTTAGCTAAACCTCGCTTAGATAATAAAACCTCTCTTCGCTCTGAATTATTTAGTCAATTAAAAAATAGTCACGATAAAAATCAATATATTAATTATTTATTTCAATTAAAACTTCCTAAAACCGTTAGCTTTTTACAACTTCAATGGCTACATCCTCTGATTGACTTATCTATTCCACCAAACCGGGTTTATGAAACAATTTCTGCTCAAAATATACTCAGTGGTAATATACCTCGTAATATCGAAAATCAAGTCGTAATTATTGCACCCGGAGGATACATCGAAGCGGGAATTGATTGTTTAGGCGGTGATAATTTCGCGTTACCTCGTGCTATCAGCTTCTGGAAAGGTGCTTCGCAAAGTTGGTTTACCGGAGGGGAATATCATGCTTATATTGTTCATAATTTACTGACAAAAAGGCTGGTTGTTCCAATTCCTGATTTTTGGATGATTTTGTGTGCTGCTGTTGTGGGGAAATGTACTTTAATTATCCTTGAAGAAAATACTTATCGTCAAAATCAATTAAAGCTGGTTTTAGGCGGTGCAACTCTGGTTTATATTTTAGTTTGTTTACAAATTTATATTTCTTTGAGCGTTTTAATTCCTTGTTTTTTCCCTATCGTTGTATTCTGGAGTTATCTCATGGGAGGACGCAAATCTTAATCTCGATCATAAATTGATTAGTAACGTTTTAATCCTTATTTTTATCCTCACTATGCCCTCAGTTTTACCTTTAAAAGTAGTGAGTCATTCGGAAGAAAGGTTAGGACGATCTAAGAGAAAAGATGAAAGTGAGAATTGGGAAGAAGTTTAAACTGTATTTTTAAATAAATTAGGTACATTTAAACAACAAAAACGTTCAGGATAAAGCCACTGATGAGGTATATTAGGACGATCCACAAGCTCAGGTGGAAGCCGAGGAGAATATAGAGAAAATACAGGATTTTGTTTGATTTATCCACAATGCTTAGTTGATCCAGATCTAAATAATTATGAAAATATAGTTAATAATATTATAAAAGTATAGAGTAATCAGCCTCTATTTTTTGGGCTAAAAAATAATATATAAAATCAATCAATATAAAATCAATAATTCGTGCTTTATTCTCATCAATGAACATCAAAACCCAGGAGTAAATATATAAATATATAAAATAAGTTTTTTATTTATACTAATCAGACTTTTTTGCAGCCTGGGAAAGTCTATTAATAGAGTTTATTCAGTTAATAATCTTCGTTTAAAGCGGATTGAGTTACAATTCATTTTAAAATTATCAACGAGCAATAAAGAAAAGTAATAACTCCAGATTGACAAGCAATAGAGCAACGACAGCAAGAAGAATCAGCAGAAGAAGTGACATTGAAAAAAGCCAGTTATTTCATAATAAAAAATATCGCTTCAGATGCTTGACAAGTGATGTTTTTAGTTAATCATCCTTCTCCTGGCTTACAACAGACAATAGATCAGATTAAAGCCCACAATTTCTGTTCACCCGTAACAGATTCTCCTGAGCTTGAGTATGGGCTGAACGGGATAACTCCCGAACACTCAGCAGTCGTGGAGATCGTTGTATAATTATTGCTCTTGGAGAAGTAGTGACTAATTTATTGTATTTAGGTATAATATTAACAACTAGGCAAACTTAATCTAATCAGTAACAATTAAACAGATTTGGTTTTCTAATGCCAGGATACCCTCAAAATTTAGAATAGTAATTTGACAAAATAGAGTTGCTGAGTATGATCCATATAAGCCTCTCAGTTTATTCAATCTTCACAGAATCAACCTCTCTTGGAACGAATTGTCACCTGTGCCACCGAAAAAAGCTCAGAAAATTGACTTGAATAGTGAGTACCCTTGTCCTTGTCGGCGCAAAGGTAATCTGGTTCCCATCACACTGACAGAAGCTTTAGGATGCGATCGCTGTCAGCAAATTTTTGTTGTCGATGAGACAGGCTATTCCTTAGAACAACTCTCAACTCATTACCCCTACAAACAAGTATGGCGATGGACAGGTCATCAATGGAACCGCGCTACACCCGGAGTCAAAGCCCATTACTTACCGTTAGCGTTAGGGATTTTATTAGTTTTGTTAGTGATTTGGCTGCCTTTAGCCCTCTCATCTCCTGGGCCGGGAATTGTTTTGTGGGCGGTGGTAGCCGTAATGCTCGCCATGCTACCCGCTGTGATGGTTTGGTTAGCTTATCGACGTTAATATTATGGCCGTAGAAAATTATACCCCTTCACCTCATCATATAGAAGCTACTGTTGATTCTGCTTGTGAGGCGAGTATTGTATTATCACAAATCCCCGGAAGTGAACGAAATCAGGCCCTCAAAGCGATGGCTATGGCTTTAGAACAGCATCAAAATGATATTTTAGAAGCCAATACTTTAGACTTAGAAGCCAACCGAGAAACGGGTATACCGGAAATTTTAGGGGAGTGGTTAAAACTGACTCCCAAGCGGTTAGAAACAACCATTCAGATTTTACAACGCTTAGGAGAATTACCCGATCCAATTGGTCGTGTCGTGAGTGCCTCCTATCAACTCGAACAGTGTCAAACTTATTATCAGTCCATTCCTCTAGGAGTGGTTGCACTAATCTATGAAGCTTTCCCGGAGTTAGGGGCAATTGCGGCTGGATTATGTTTAAAAACAGCCAATAGTTTGTTACTCGTGGGGGGGACAGAAGCCTATCATTCTAATCAAATTATCACCCAAATATTACAATCTAAATTAGAAGAAATGGGCATGCCGTTGGGTGGTTTAGAAATGATTTCTCCCCAAGAAGATGCAGCTTTGCAGCCATTAGTTATCCAAAATCCTTATATTAATTTAGCTATTCCATATGGGCGACCCCATTTGATTAATCAAGTTGTGCGACAGGCAACGGTTCCGGTATTACGCTCAGCGTTAGGAAATTGTTATCTATATTGGTCTGCAACAGCGGGTGTAGACTTAGTGCGATGGATGATTTTAGAAAGTCATAATAGTCAACCCGATGCCGTCAACGCCATTGAAAAAGTATTGATTGATCCTAACCAAAAATTAACTTTTTTAACAAGGCTTTGGAATAGTTTACGAGAGGCTGGTTTTGTTCTTAAAGGTGATCCTCAAATGGTAGAAGCTTTTCCCGAATTAGAATTAGCATCAGATGCTGAGTGGGATCAACCCTACCTGAATAAAACCATCACATTTCGATTTGTCGAAGATATCCAACAAGCCATTACTATAATGAATCAGTTTAGTAGTGGTCACGCGAATTGTTTGGCAACAGAGTCCTATACAGAAAGCCGTCAATTTGCCTTGAATGTTAACAGTGCCATGACCTATATTAATGCATCTCCCCAATTTTCTCGCCACCAAAATAGAGGGGATTCCATATTTCTTGGAATGTCAAATCAAAAAGGCTATCGTCGCGGATTAATTGGCTTAGAAGCTTTAACAACTGTACAGCATATTGTTCAAGGAAATGGTCGTTTCTCATAGTGTTAAAAAAGTGTTAAAAGATAAAATTTTGTATTGACTGCCATTACTGGAAATTGAGCCGGGAGTTGATATTTTGCAATCTCAATAAAACCTTTTTTTCCATATAGCTAATGGGATAATTTAAACTATTCTGTTGTTCATAAATATATAGAATTTAGTCCTTTTTGTTGTGACCAATTAATTAAAGTTTCTAATAGCTTTTTTGCTACACTTATTGTCTGACCCCGATATTCTGGTAAAACAAACATCTTTCGTAAAACACCTTGAGAATTCCCAATATCAATTAAAGCAATCGTTCCAATAATGCGATTATCATCAATTGCAATCCATAAATTGCCTTTTTCTTTTTGATATAATATAGGAATATTTAATAAGTCAGGTTGATCGCTGAGTTGAATTGGAATTAAAAATTATTTTTGCTGAATCGTTAAAATTAAATTAATGACTTGTTTTTGATAACTTGATGAAAAAGATTGAATAATCATGGCTGAATCTTTACTTTTTATTCTAAAATAAGATAACTAAGCTATTATCATAAATTTTTTGATTATTTGTTTTAAATTGTCAGACTCTATTGAACTTCAATAAAATATGCCGCTTCCAACTATTCTTTTACCTGGATTTTTTGCAGCCGCTACCGATTATTATCCTTTAGAACAATACCTAACTCAACAAGGTTTTCCAACAGTTGTCGTTCCCTTGCGAAAACGAGATTGGATACCCACAATTGGTGGACGTTCAATGATTCCAATTTTACGCAAAATTCACACCACAATTCAACAAACCCAAGAAAAATATCAAGTTGAAAAAGTTAATTTAGTCGGACATTCTGCGGGGGGATGGATAGCCCGAATTTATTTAGGAGAAAAGCCTTACAATATTCAGGATAAACCAGAAGAAAATATAAGTTATTTATGGAATCAGCGGCAATCTGTTGCCAATTTGATTACCCTCGGAACACCTCATATTAGTCAAGAACGCTGGACAAAACGAAACTTAGATTTTGTTAAAAATAACTATCCCGGCGCATTTTATCCCGATATTCACTATATTTGTGTTGCGGGAAAAGCGATTTATGGAGAACGAAAGCCCGGAACCTGGTTAGCGTATAATAGTTATCAGTTAACCATTGGCAATGGCAAAACCTGGGGAGATGGTATTACACCCATCGAAGCCGCCCATTTAGCTGGGGCAGAAAACTTAACGCTAGAGGGGGTTTGGCATTCTCCAAGATCGCCGGGAAAATGGTATGGTTCTACTGAAGTTGTTTCAGCTTGGATTAATTATTTAACATGACACCCTCTGATATTGCGACCATTAAACTGGATCAATTTCTAAAATATGTCGGCTGTGTCCAAACGGGAGGACAAGCTAAAATTTTAATTAAATACGGTGATGTCGAAGTCAATGGTAGTGTTGAAACTCGCCGAGGACGTAAATTAGTGGCAGGCGATCGCGTCAGCGTCAATCAAGAAAATTTTATTGTTGAATTGTAAATAACCCTCAGAGTTGAGGAATGACAAAACCGACTCCCAAGAGTAAACTTGTCCAAAAATGAACCGCAACCGCAATAAACTTACAATTATTGACTAAATTAGGAGAATTGTGATTTTGGTTGACATGGATACAAAGTTTAATGCTAGCCGGAATTCCCGCTAAACTTAATAGCGTCCAAATGGGGAAAATACCCGATCCAACAAATAATAAAACTAAGGCAAATTGAATTCCACACCACCATGGTAATAGCTTCGCCCCCGTTTTTGTCCCTAAACGAACAATCGGCGATTTCTTACCTGCCGCAATATCATCTTTGACTTGATGAAAATGAGAACAAAACAGAATTAAAGTAGTGGCTAAACCGACAATAATAGAAGCGGCTAAACTTAAGATTGAAACCGTTTGAGTTTGACTATAATAGGCGGCAGTCGTTCCCACCGGGCCAAACGCAAAAAAGCACAAGAATTCACCTAATCCTTGATAACCCAGACGAAAAGGCGGCCCTTGATAGAGATAACCCAGAAAACAACAAGTTAAAATTAATCCTAAAATCGTTGGATCTTGTTGCCACCAACAAATTGCGAAAATCCCTAAAATTCCTAAGATTAAACACAAATTTCCTATGGCAAAAATTAGAGATTTATTTCCGGTTAAATTAACTAAAGAATGGGCTTTATTTTTATCAATTCCCGTTTCTGAGTCAAACACATCATTCAGAATATTTTCCCAAGCTAAAATCAAAATAGCTGAACTTATAAATGCGCTAAAAATCGTCCAATTCAAAGTCTGAGTTTGATAAAATGCAATGGCGCTGCCCACCCAAATTGGCATAATTGCCACACTATACATCGGCGGTTTAATGGCTGCTAACCATAATTTTTGATGAGAGTTTGCAATAATTTTTGTTGTCATTTTTTTTAGTTAATAATCTAATTAATTTCTGACTTTTACCTCTAATTTAAACGTATCAGAAGGAACAATTGTAATGCCTCGACGAACGGGTTTTACGGGCTTATTTTCAATGAGTGTTAACTGAAAGCGCGATAAAATTGTCCCTAGGATTAACTTCATTTCAAACAAAGATAAAGCCATACCAATACAACTCCGGCTACCCCCTCCAAAAGGGAAATATTCATAAGGTGAAAACTTCTGATTGAGGAAACGTTCCGGTTGAAATTGTTGAGGTTGAGGATAAACTTGTGAACGATGATGGGCTAAATGAATACAAGGAACTAAAATGGTTCCCGGTTTAAATTGATAAGAGTCTATTTTAACTGTTTTCTGAACAACACGAGGTTGAGAAATGAGGGCGATTGGATGAATTCGTAAGGTTTCTTGACACACTGCAGTGAGATAAGGCAACTGAGTCAAAGCAATAGGATCGGCATTATCGCCTAAATTACTAATTTCTTGTAATAACGTTTGACAGACTTGAGGATATTTATGAATCCAATAAAACGCCCAACTTAAAGCGCTTGCTGTCGTATCATAACCCAGCAATAATAGAGTAATTAATTGATCGTGAAGTTCCTCATCCGTCAAGCCTTTACCCTGTTCATCTTGGGCTGCAATCAGTAACGATAGTACATCTTCTCCACCCGGTTGATTTCGACGTTCAGCAATTTCATCATAAATTAATTGATCGATTTGTTGACGTTGATGTAGAAATTTACCCCAAGGACTCCAAGCCCCTAAATCTTGTTGTAATGGCGGCCAGAAAAACTGGATAGAATATAGCGGTGCGTTAACTTGTTCTAAATAGGGTTTAATTAGGGCTTTGAGTTGGGTATAACGGGCGTTGGGATGCAGACCTAATACCACCCGTAGAATCACATCTAACACAATCTCAGCGACGGCTTCGCGAATAGAGAGTTGTGTCCCCACCGACCAATTTTGTGTGGCTTGAGTCGTAATTTCTTGAATCAGATTGCCATAAGTCGGTAGGCGTTTCCCATGCAACGGCGGCATTAACAGTTGACGCAGACGCTGATGCCGTTTGCCATTCTGCATGATCAGAGATTGAATCCCTGTCAGCGGCCGGAAAACATGAGTAATTTGACCCAATTCAAAGGCCCCAGCTTCTGTGGTGAAAATGGCCTCAATCGCGGCTGGATGACTGAGGAAGACCACCGGAGGAGAATTTACCCCCAAAACCCTCAAAGTAAAACTATCACCGTAAGAACGGGCACAGTTTTCTAGAAATTGGATGGGTTGACGAATAATTTGTAATGTTTGCAGTAGCCCTATCCCACGGGGGCCATCAGGCAGTGAGGTCGAAACATTTGGGTTTGAAAGCAGCGAATTCAAAATTAGATTCAGGTCAATACTGTTTCAGCTTCGTGAGCAGGCCTCAATCATATCATTTGAACTCCCTGCTAATTTTTACAGAAAATTACGATTGTTTTTTGTCAGAATTAATAAACTCTTCTAGTCTTTGTTTAAGGGTGACAATTAAACCAACCGATCCTTGAGATTGCTGATTCACAACCGTTTCAACCCGCTTCACCACCTCATCCGGTAAATCCAATAAATTGACTAATTTTTGATAAGCAGCCGCTTCTTCGTCGTTGATCTTTGGTTCATCTGCAGATCGCGCACTCGACTTGATCACTTCATAGCCTAACATCAATACGAGTTCTCGTTCTTCATCGGTTTGCAGTTTAGGAATCAACTCTTCAAGAGGAATATTTTGCATCATATATTCCCGCAATTCTTGACGTAGTGCTTCCTGTCGATCTCCGGTGGCAAATAACCGACTAAATTCTTCCAGCATGACATCGACTTCTTCTGCTGCCAGGTGTCCATCAGCCCAAGCCATCGCGGTGACAACTCGTAACAAATTCATCTGACGGGGGGTAATTGAAGGAGGCGGGGGAGGTTGCATCATAGTTTTAAAAGTTGATCATAACAGAACAGTTCAGATTTTCTCACAACTTTTGGTAAGCACATCCCAACCACTGCGTAAAGTTTCGTTGACTTTCTGAGTCGGGTTGGTCGAGTGAAACGATTTTGTAGAGATTGGGCTGAGGAGATGTTAAGGTAAGCGGGCAGGTACGAAGTTCGTCTTGATGGAAAAGCGTTAATTCCACAGTATCCCCCGGTTGAAAATCTTGTAGGCGATCGCTGAGCCCGTCGGCCCGGACACGAAACCCATTGACTGCCAGTAATTCATCCCCTGATTCTATCCCAGCCGCCTCAGCCGGGCTACCCACCTCGACAAACTTAATTTTTTCCACTCCCGCATCCGTTACCACCTTTAAGCCCGTTTGGGGAGAGTTGTCTGTGGTTTCGGCTTTCAGTTGTAAGCCCACGGTTGCTAAATATTGATTGTAAGGTAACTCTTCAGTGCCATAAATATACTGTTCAAAAAAGTCACTCAAATCCGTTTCGGCGACTGATTCAATCACTCTTTTCAGTTCATTCGGAGTATAACCGATTTCTGCTTTACCAAATTGTTGCCACATTTGCACCATAACATCATCGAGCGATCGCTGATGGTTGTGGCGATCGCGAATCAGTAAATCTAGCAATAAAGAAACCAGTTGTCCTTTTAAATAATAAGAAATTTGATTATTATCACTATTAGCATCACGACGGTAGAGTTTAATCCAAGCATCCCAACTCGATTCATTCAGAGGTTGAATTAAACGACCCGGTATCGTTTGTAAACGGGTAATATCTTTCGATAAACCTTTTAAAAAGCTATTAGCATCATATAGTTTTGCCCTTAAAGGAATCAATAAATCATAATAACTCGTTGTTCCCTCACAAAACCATAATGAAGGCGTATAATTTTCAGCATCATAATCAAAACTTTCTAACGCTTTCGGGCGAATTCTTTTAACATTCCAGAGATGAAAAAATTCATGCGCTACTAACTGCATAAATCGATTATATTTTTCCGAGTCACGGAAACCAAATCGAGGATAATTGAGAGTGCAACAAGCCTTATGTTCTAGTCCACCGAAACCGGAACCCGATAAATGCAGTAAAAATAAATAGCGATCATAAGGTAAACCGCCAAATAGCTTAGACTCCGTTTCAATAATTTTTTGAAAATCCGGAATCATCCGATCAATATCAGCATTTCCCTCACCCCAAATCGCTAACTCATGGGACTTTCCTGCCGCTTCAAACGAGTAAGATTGATGTTGACCGATCTCAAACGGACTATCAACTAAAACATCAAAATTATCAGCAATAAAAGTATTTTCAGATTCGCTTAACTGGGGTAAAATGGTTGTAACTTGCCAATTTTTGGGCGGCACAATCTCAACAGAAATAGGATGAGATTCATAACCGGGGATATAGAGAAATAAAGCCGCCCCATTAAAATAGCCGTGACTGCCATCAAGATGATTGGTTCGTACCGTTAACTCGTTGGCGAATACTCGATATTTCAGGGTAATTTCCTTAATATTTTGAGTCAGAATTTGCCAATGATTTTTAGCAACTTTGCAAACAGAAATCGGTTGTTCCGCTTGATCGACTGCGTGAAGTTCTTGTAAATGCCGAGCGTATTCTCGGACTAAATAAGATCCCGGTGTCCAAACTGGCATTTTCACATCTAAAATCCCAGTATTAAACCCAAGCCGCTCTAATTGTTCAACAGAAATTTGCATCTCTAAATCAAACAAATGAGACTCAGGCTGGCGCATTGCCACTTGATAATAAATCAAAGGTTTTTGAGAAACAGAAGACAACGAATCAATCGGAGTCGCAATGGTCATAATAAAACAGGTAAAGATTAAGTTTTTCGGTCAATAGCGGAGCCACTAAATCAGAATTGATTCAAGCATTTTAGCCGGACTGAAAACCCAGAAAATCAAACAAAAATCGACCCTAAATTCCCACTACTGACTCGCCAGATGAGAAAGATGTTTCATGTTTAATAGATGAATCAGTTGATGATTTTCATCGATACTTAACCATCCTTTACTCAATAATTTTTCCATGATTTTTTCAGTTTCAGGCAGGCTGATATCAGTGACATTGGCGATATCCTTGTAAGGAATATTCAAAATATCCGAGCCTTTATCTGTGGGTTGACCGTAGTTTTCCGCCAATACCATTAAAGTATTTGCGAGCTTTACCGCAGGGGGTCGATGACGAATTTGATAGCGTTGATTCATTTGTCGCAGCCGCCGTACCATTAACTGCAACATCCGATGATGAAGTTGAGGATCTTTAAATAAGGTTTGAATAAATCGTTGGGCAGAAATACTAATTAAATTCACAGGGGATAAAGCAATGACATCATCAGAGCGAGGAGACTCGTCTAAAATCGCCATCTCTCCGAAGAAATCCCCCGGCCCCAAAATTGCCAAAGTAAAGCCGTCCTCTACGGAGGTTCGTCGAACCTTAACCCAGCCTGAGGCGATAAAGTAAACCGCATTACCCCAAGCATCAGCCATTAATACCACACGACTGGTGGGATAGTCGTGGTTGACCGCAACGGAAAGTAGCCATTCTACGGTTTCTGGATTGGCCCCTTTAAACAATGGGAAAAGCTCACTGAAAGCTTCAGTCTGCATGAGAACTTGTACAATTTAAAAATTGGATAATTGACACTCCTCGTGATCAATAACGGAAAACTTTTTGGGTTCAGGCTACTGAGCCAGAGGGAGTTTGGATCGGGGTTTTAAGCCGATATGATTGAATTGGGTTTTTGCTGAATCCGATTTTAATAAAATCAGGGACAATCTGCCCCAGAACTGATCAAGTCGATATGGGCTGTTTTTGAGAAACAGTTAATCACCTATAGCCTAAAAGGCATATCAATTATACCAGTTAGACTATACTCAGTCTGGACAACAGCCCCCTGACTTCGCCAGCGGATTGAGATCGAAGCCTTAGACCAAAATGAATGGTTGATCTATCTTAACCATTCGTGAGGCGGACTGCAGATCGCTTGAGAAGTCAGAGTAGATATTTGCTCCCAATCCCAGACAAATGCCTTTGAGAACACTTGATGTCCAAGTATAGCGCTGAGCGTCTTATCAGGTCTGTTAAGATTATGAATAATGCTCAGGCCATTGTATAAAACAGGGGGTAAACAGAATTTTAATTTTTATATTGATAGAAATATGATCCGGGGTCGGTATACTCTCTCTGAGAACTGTAATTAAGCTCTGTATCTCTTAATTCAAAATATTCAGCAGCTTCACCGTAAAATTGACCTACTGCTCATGTTAGATCAGTTAATCGATTTTCTATTGACACCTAATCAGTTGTAAGAGTCCAACTTCAATCGCGATCCGAAGTGATAGGTAAATTCTCACTGAATTTATAGGAGATTCTACGTACTAATAGAGTATGCTTGCCAATCATCCTGTCTCTTCAATAACATCTATTCCCGAGTCACTGTAGTCTAATTAATGATGATGTTGGAAGAGACTCTCGAGTGAGTCAGTATAAAAGACTACTGTTAATTTCAAATTAAGTTTAAATTTTAAGTTTTATTGTTATGAATACTGCATCTTCAACGAACTCTTTTTCCACTCAAGATCAGGTGATTCCGACAGTCGAAATTGAAGCAACTGTTGTAGAAGACTCTACAGTACCTGGCTCAGTGCCGACCCAGCCCAACCCTAATTCAGAAAACATTCATCCCCATCAATCCGAAGGCAGTGCCATTGTTCGCACTCCTCAAGAAGGGAGTTTCTCTAGCTTCCTCGCCCCTCTGAAAAAAGACACCTTTGTTGGGGTAGTCAAAGACGTTGAAGAAAAGCTCAAGACCGTTAATCAAACCCTATCGATGTTGGAGAATCTCTTAGATGCTCAAGGGTTTGAAGCAATTCTCAATGAAATGCTCTCCTCGATTACATTTAAAACCGGAGAACTACTCAACGCCGATCGCGCAACCATTTGGTTAATCGATGAGGAGAAACACGAACTGTGGTCAATTGTCGCGGCAAGTAATAACGGCACACCCCTAGAATTACGAATTCCAGTTGGGGCAGGTATTGCTGGGGAAGTGGCCATGGGAAAAAAAATCGTCAATATTCCCTATGATTTTTATGATGATTCTCGCTCTGCCGCTGCTCGGGAGATGGACAAAAAAAATGGGTATCGCACTTACAGTATGTTAGTGATGCCCTTGCTAAACGAAGAAGAAGAATTAGTCGCTGTCGTACAACTACTCAACAAGCTCGAGCATGAATGCGATCGAAACGCCCCCTTAGAAGAAAAAATTGATCTCAACGGTTTTTCTCAAGAAGACGAAGGGCTATTTAATGAATTTGTCCCCTCTATTCGCCTAATTTTAGAATCTTCTAAATCTTTCTATGCTGCCGCTCAACGACAACGGGCGGCGGCTGCTTTGATGAATGCGGTTAATTCCCTCAGCAAGAGTAGTTTAGACCTGGAAGAAACCTTAAAAAATGTCATGGGTCAGGCCAAAGAGCTGATGAACGCAGACCGCAGTACCCTATGGTTAATCGATCACGAACAAGACGAATTATGGACAAAAATTTTAATTAATGACGAATTAAAAGAAATTCGGATTCCCCGAACCGCAGGTTTTGCCGGAACTGTGGCCACTACAGGCGAACCCCTATTAATCCCGTTTGATGTTTACAAGAACGAACATTCAGAACAATCAAAAGAAACCGATCAAAAAACGGGTTATCGGACGTGTAGCTTGCTTTGTATGCCTGTTTATAATGCCGATGATGAGCTAATTGGGGTGACTCAACTGATTAACAAGAAAAAACAAGGAGATCATCCCCCTTATAATCCGGGCGATTGGCCCGAGGCACCCGAACAGTGGAAAGCTAGTTTTAATCGCAATGATTTAGAGTTTATGCGGGCATTTAATATTCAAGCAGGAGTGGCGTTGCAAAATGCGAAGTTATTTGAAACCGTCCGCCAACAAGAACAAATGCAGCGTGATATTCTCCGGAGTTTAACCAATGGAGTGATCTCAACCGATAAGAATGGAAAAATTATTGCCACGAATGAATGCGCCCGTGAATTGTTGGGTTTAACCGAAGCCGAAGTGACAGAAGGACGTTCTGTCACAGATTTAATTCATCTCAAACAGGCTGATTTTACCAGTTGGTTTGAAGCGGCTCTTCATCCCGTCGAAGTCAAAGATCGACAGCAGTATTATCCCGATTTAACCCTATTATCTGGGGCCTCAGATGACAATCAAAGTATTAATTTGTGTATTAATTCGATGTTGGATATCAAAAATCCAGAGCAAGTCCGGGGTGTACTGGTGGTGATGGAAGATATTAGCGGCGAAAAAGAAGTGAAAAATCTGATTTACCGTTATATGACCCCAGAAGTCGCTGAACAGCTTTTAGCCAGTGGTGATATTGGCCTTGGGGGCAAACGCAAACACGTCACCGTATTATTTAGTGATATTCGCAGTTACACCACCTTGACTGAAAAGCTACAAGCAGAAGAAGTCGTCACCATGCTGAATGAATATTTTGAGGAAATGGTGGATATTGTCCTGCACTACAAAGGGACACTGGATAAATATATTGGAGACGCATTAATGGCGGTATTTGGTTCTCCGGCATCCCTCGAAGATCATCCTTGGATGGCGATGCAAGCCGCTGTTGAAATGCGCTATCGTTTGGCCGAGTTTAACCAGGGTCGAGTTGACAAAGGATTGATGCCCATTAGTATTGGTATGGGGCTACATTCGGATGAAGTGGTTAGTGGGAATATTGGTTCGAGTAAACGGATGGAACTCACTTCTATTGGGGATGGGGTGAATTTAGCCTCTCGTTTGGAAGGAGCGAGTAAGCAATATGGTACTGATTTAATTATTAGTGAGAATACTTACTCTCAATATGCAGAGAAGTTGATTGTACGGGAATTAGACTTCATTACGGTAAAAGGCAAAAGTAAGCCTGTTAAAATTTATGAATTAGTCGGAATTAAACAGGGGAAATTAAATCGTCCTCTTTCCGAATCGCAGCAAAATATTATTGATTATTATCATAAAGGACGAGAATACTATCTCAAACCCGCCAATGAGAAATTTTTTACCCAAGATTTTATTCCCTTATTGGAACAGTTGGAAAGTTTATCCGAAACTCAGATTAAACAATTAAATTATGACGATCAACAACTACTGAAACAGATGATCAAACAAATGCCTTTACAAGCATTGACTGAAATTTTGGGGAGTAAGGCGGTTTCTCGTCTAGACTTAGTGACTCTCAAACAAATGAATCCTGAAGCGATCAATTCTTTGTTAAATGAAAAACTGCAAAGTATCACCCCGCGTGAAACGAAAAAGCTACTCATTGCTAAACTGAAACAGTTTACTGTTGACGCACCCACTCAAGAATTGATTGAAGACGAAGCACAAGAATTATCCCTATCTCAACTGAAAAAGTTGATTGAGTTAGCCAAGAAAAAGTTTTCTCGAAAAGCAAAAGAGACATTTCGACAAGCCAAACGAGAGTTTCTCAAAGTATTAGACATCGATCCTCAAAACAAAGCCGCTCAATTACATGTCAAGCGCTGTATATTATTTGAGACAGATAGTCCACCTGATGAAACTTGGGATGGCGTTTGGAGATTGACAGAAAAGTAAACCCATACGGGCGGGCTGAGGTTTGCTTGTGATTGACGCATTTTTCATCTCAACCCAGCAGCGGTATCGGTGTTTGTTTGCACTTTTACCCGCTTTCAATAAGTCTGCTCGTAAGAGCGTGTTTGTTGCGATCAAGAGTTTTGATCAAAAATGTTCCCCGTCGCTGTACACTGGAGTGGGCGCGTCTTGATTTGTATTGTGCGGTTATTTAATTGAACAGTGAGAAAAAAGATTATTGCAGGGAATTGGAAGATGTACAAAACTCAAGCAGAAGCAGCAGAGTTTTTGCTCGGGTTTACCAGTCAGTTAAATGAAACTCCCGAAGATCGAGAGATTATTTTGTGTGTCCCTTTCACTGATTTATGGAGTCTGTCGAAAAGTTTACACGGCAGTCGGGTTAGATTGGGAGCGCAGAATATTCACTGGGAAGATGCGGGAGCATACACCGGAGAAATTGCGGGGGACATGTTAACCGAAATCGGTGTTCGTTATGTGATTGTGGGCCACAGTGAGCGGCGAGAATATTTTGGGGAAACCGACAAAACCGTTAATTTGCGTGTTTTAGCGGCTCAACGTCATGGTCTGACTCCCATTTTATGTGTCGGAGAGTCCAAACAACAGCGAGATGCTGGGGAAACTGAAAATCATATTTTTGCTCAACTTCAACAGGGCTTAAAAGAGGTTGATCAAAATAATTTGGTGATTGCCTACGAACCCATTTGGGCAATTGGTACAGGAGAAACTTGCGCGGCGACAGAAGCGAACCGGGTGATTGGTTTAATCCGCAGTAAGTTGACTAACCCAGATGTTTCTATTCAATATGGGGGTTCAGTTAAACCCAATAATATAGATGAAATTATGGCTCAACCTGAAATTGATGGGGCACTGGTTGGCGGGGCGAGTTTAGAGCCTGAAAGTTTTGCCCGTCTTGTGAATTATCAGTAAAGCATAGTGCTACGCGCTCTTGGAACAGGGAACAGATCAAGGAAAGTTAACAGGCTTGGGGTAGAGTCTTCTCTGCTGAGGGCAGTTCTCAACGAAGTGCTATATGATAAAATCAATTACCCTAGGAAATCGAACATTTGACTGGGGAAGTCGCACATACCTGATGGGAGTGCTGAATGTTACCCCTGATAGTTTTAGTGATGGGGGAAATTTTTCCACTGTTGAGAGGGCTGTCACTCACGCTCAACACATGGTTAAAGCGGGAGTAGATATCATTGATATCGGCGGACAATCCACTCGACCCGGAGCAGAGGTTGTCTCTTCTGAAGAAGAAATACATCGGGTGATTCCCGTCATTCAACAGTTGCGCCAACAGTCCCAACAGTTAGCCCAAATTCCCATTTCTATTGATACGACCCGCGCCAAAGTGGCAGAAGCTGCTGTTAAAGCTGGGGCTAATTTGATTAATGATATCTCAGGCGCGACATTCGACCCAACAATGCTGTTAATCGTTGCTCGGTTAAAGGTTCCCATTATACTGATGCATATTCGAGGAACCCCGAAAACGATGCAGACTTTAACAGATTATCAAGATTTGATGCTAGAAATAGCTCAATTTCTGACTCATCGAGTCACAGCTAGTCAACAGGCGGGGATTGAAAGTTCTCGCATTATTCTAGATCCAGGAATCGGCTTTGCCAAAACTTATCAACAAAATCTGACTATTTTACGCGAACTACCTCAATTACAGGCTTTAGGTTGCCCGCTTTTAGTTGGGGTTTCTCGTAAGAGCTTTATTGGTCATATCCTGAATCAACCGAACCCAAAAGCCAGAGTTTGGGGAACAGCGGCCGCTTGTACAGCCGCTATTGCTAATGGTGCAGATCTTCTGCGTGTCCACGATGTCGAAGAAATGTACGATATTTGTCGCGTTGCGGATGCAATTTATCGCTGAAACCGAGAGCGATTTCGCACGGTTAGTAATCCGGCAATTAAACCCAATCCCCATAATGCGGTCGGTTCGGGTACTGTTTCGGGGTCTTCTGCTGCCAAACCAATAACTTTTAAATCAGGGCCATTATATTCTTCCCCTTCGCTGGTTAAACGGACTCCCGCAACTGCCGAATCAGCAATACCAAAATCTTCTAAGTTTATTCCGATAGAACTAACAGGTTGAGCTTCCCTAATTTCTATCGTATCTAAGCTGTAACCTGCAAAATCCCAATCAGCCGAATCTAAAGCCAATAAGTCACCGACAAGATTTCCATCTGCATCGAGTCCTTGAACATCAACCCGACTGTTACTGCCTCTTTCCCAAAGAAAGACTTGATCTGCTGCTTGATCAAAAAACAAATCAATCGCAAAGCTTCCCTGATCCTCAACATCCAGGATACTACTGAGATAAGGATTACCCACCGCTTCAACGATTTGCTCGGCTGTAATATTTTCCTGACTCAGTCCAACAGTGGCTAGATCTCCTTTGTCGGCGCTTGCACCACCACTTTTTGAACCTCCTGTGAACACATCGTTGCTGACAATGTTGGCTTGATCGACAAAGACGAAGTCCGAGAAGGATTCACCGCCAAACTCTACTGACTTTAGTAAAATATCACCCTTAGATTCATCCGCACCCGTGAGAGCTGCCTCAAAGTTAGTGGTGAAAGAGAAGGCATGAGCAGCACAGGGGAAAATCCCAGTACAAGCAAGAGCACCTAAAATACTCTTCATATATAATCGATTCATGGTAGTGTCCTAGTTTCCTATGGTCAAAGTAAGTTCTTGGCGGGCGGCTCTTGAGGGTTTGTGACTAAACTTCGGTCAACCTACTGATATAGACTTTAGTTTAATCATAGGGGTTTATACTGACATCGTCCAGAAAAAAGTTGAGAGCGGTGACTGCATACTATAGTTATTTTGTCAAATTCAACCCAATTTTTAGTTACATTTTGCAATAAAACTTGTGCATCGAAGAGGCTTATAATCCGGTTTGTCAAGCCCCTTAACTCACGAAAAACTTATACTTGAGGCGAATAAAAACGTAATAGAATATAACAATGCCTTAGATTATCAAAATAATACTTGAACCGCAAACCCTTGTCAATCCGTTAAATGTAAAGAAAATTTTCTAAAAAATTAAGTTTTATAACATCGTCAAATTTAAAATTTCTGATTTTATTCATAAAAATATATTAGTTAAGTTAATAATATAACAGAAGTCTCCAAGCTGCGATACTATCAAAATGATCTGCATGATTGCCAAAAAATTTATCACCCATGATCGAAGTTGAAAACCTGTGTAAAATTTATGGAACGACTCCGGCATTGCAGGATGTTTCATTTTCGGTGAAGCCGGGGGAAATTTTAGGCTTTTTAGGGCCAAACGGAGCCGGGAAAACCACAACCCTACGAATATTATCAGGATATTTACCCGCCTCTAGCGGCACTGCAACCGTAGCTGGATATGATGTGCATGAACAATCTATGGCAGTCCGACAACGGATTGGTTATCTGCCGGAAACACCGCCGTTGTATCCGGATATGACAGTAGAAGGCTTCTTATACTTTGTCTCGCGAATTAAACAAGTTAAAGGCAGTCTCCGCAAAAGAAGTGTAGAATCAGCAATAGTTCGTTGTGGACTCGAAGATCGTCGTAACCAATTAATTCGCAAGCTATCGAAGGGGTATCGTCAACGGGTGGGAATTGCTCAAGCTATTGTTCACGATCCCGATGTGATCGTGTTGGATGAACCAACCGTGGGTTTAGATCCGCGCCAAATTATTGAAGTTCGTAATTTGATTAAAAGTTTAGCCGGAGATCATACGATTATCCTCTCAACTCATATTTTGCCTGAAGTGAGTATGACCTGCGATCGCGTGACCATTATTAATCGCGGTCAAGTGGTAGCAACAGGTGCATTGGATCAGTTGATGGCGGAATTAACCGCAGGTTCTGGCTATGAATTGGAAATAGAAGGAGAACTGAGTCCGCGAAATTTAGAGAGTTTAGAACAAATTAACGGCGTGCGAACAATACAACCGTTAGAAACCTTATCTGCTGAATCTTCCCGTCATCATGTGCGTGTTGTGTGTGAACCGCAAACTGAACCAGGGCCAGAAATAGTCTCAGCATTAGTTCTATCTGGGTTAAACTTATATGAAATGCGTCGAACTCGCGCCAGTTTAGAACAAGTATTCTTAGAGTTAACCACACAACAAGATACTGTTACGACTGAGTCTGAAATAGAACCGCAAGAAACAGTTAATTCGATAGAAGAAAATCCAGATAATATTGAAAAGACAGAAGTATCGCCAACCGACTCGGAATTACCAGAAGGAGATGAGGAGATGAAATGAGGAAAAAATATATTCTTTAGTTGTGCTGTTGTTATTGCTGAAGATTTCTAATATTACCGAGGATAGTAGCCTCCAAAGTTGGATTACCCACTGCCTGTGATATTGGTAAAGCTTGATTGAAATAATCTAAGGCTTTTTGATTTTCCCCTAAAGCATTGTAGACAACACCAATATTACTGAGAGTGGTTGCTTCTCCACGGCGATCGCGCAGCGTGTCGTCAGACGTATCGCCGACTGCCTTGTACAAAGGTAAAGCTTGATTGTAATAATCTAACGCTTTCTGGTTTTCCCCTAAAGCATTGTAGACAACACCAATATTACTGAGAGTGGTTGCTTCTCCACGGCGATCGCGCAGCGTGTCGTCAGACGTATCGCCAACTGCTCTTCTCA
>JBARZE010000036.1:0-31661 GCA_049649525.1 Microcoleaceae cyanobacterium | reverse complement strand
TACTCTTTTGGTTTACGGTGATAGAAGGCTAATAAGTCGTTAAAGGACTGATATGACCCCTTTCTACCTATTTTGTCATTTCGGCTCATTGTCGGCTCAATTTGTAGGTTTTACTGAGTCGTTAAAGCGTCAATTCCTTAGAAAGAGAGCATCAAGCCTTTATGGTAAAAAGACTGCGATAGTTCAAATCCCGCCGCTCAGATTTTAGTTAAAACCTTTATAGAACCAAGGCTTTACTCAACATAGGCAAGCCTTTTAACTATCAGTTATAATATGATCTTTAAGTCAATGCTACAAACTGATACAACGTGATATATCAGTTTCAGGCAAAAAAGGGTCAGGAATGGGTCAGACAAAAGCACAGAAAGGAACAGTAGTAGTGTTCGCAGATAATGGATGCTTACGTTTGAGATGGCGCTACCAAGGGAAGAGGAAATCTATGTCCATTGGACTGCCAGATACCAAAGTGAACCGGATTTTGGCAGAGGGTCTGGCGAGGAAGATAGAGCTTGATATTAAAGCCGGAAATTATGATCCAACCCGGGCAAAATATAGACCTAATGTCACCGAACCGTCATCAATGACAATCCCTGAACTGTTTGAGCAGTTTTTGAAAATTAAATCAAAATCAATTACAGCTAGATCAGTAGAAAAATATACCGCAGCACTAAAATATTTAGAAAAATTTCACGGTAATAAAATTCATAATTGTGCGTTGGCGAAGCCTTGCGGTAGCAGTATCGCCTCAATTCAAGAAAAACCAGTAGAAAAATTTTATGATTGGTTCATTGTCAAAAAACTTGAACCCATAACAATCAAGGAACGCTTAAGCTGTATTCGTGAGGTTTGGGCGTTCGCTGTTGAAAAAAGTTATTTAATTGAAAATCTCGGGGAGTCAATACCAAACCGCGTTACAGTCCCCCCTAAGCAAAAACCGAAACCGTTCACTGTTGAGGAGGTTAAAACCATTATTTCAGGATTCAGAAATAATCGTTATTACAGCTACTACACAGATTATCAAGTCCCCACGCTCTCCAAATCGCAAGCATATTAGTTGTAGAACCGCCCCCTACATATATGATGTCCTGTTTTTTGAGAATTTCTGCTATACCTTCGGTTGGTGGTCTGAAAAGGCTTAAATGCCAGGGGTGGCAGGGAAGATGAGTGAAAGCTGTATAGAATCGACAGATGTAGCGCGATCGCGATCGCCACTAGCCGTAGGTAAAAAGCAGACTTTAGGATTTTACTTGGGAGACTGCTGCAAGATGCAGCGATCTAGCAACATGTTGTCGGGTTCGATAGAAAAACCACCGCCACCAAGCGCAATAATCTGCTTCGGTAACTGAGTTATGGCTAAGTTGAAGTAGAATAACTCCTATATAATCGCCCGCCGCGTGAGTAATTTCAACTGTCGTTGCAGAGCTTTTATTGTAAGTCATATCTGTAGCGGCTTACAAACAGTTGAAAAAGGGGGTTGCACTTCGTCGCACGAACCTTATATTTCCCTTAATTCTGTTATGGTTTCAGACTCGGCTATAAGGCTTGAGTGAGGTTATTCAATAAAGCATCAAACAACTGCAATTGATGATATAAATAAGTGAATTCTGATGATTTTTCTGCTTGATGAAAATGAGTCAAGCTTTCAAACTTTTTCTCGTAGTGATCGAGAGTATAAAAAGCTTCTGTACTGAAGTGAGTTAAATAGTTCTGAGCTAAATTAGTATAAACCTGAGTAACTGAATTGGATTGTGTTGTTGTTTCTATAGACTGTTGTGAGTTCAAAGTTTTCTTGAGGAAATGAGTGGCTCCACCCGCTACAGCCGCACCAACAGGCCCGCCCAGCACCCAACCGACTCCCGTTGCTAATACTGTTGGAGTTGCACTTCCAGATGATTTGGGAGATTGAGGAGGAGGAGGAGAAACGGATACTTGCGGTGCCTCTGGATAAGTCATCATTAATTCACCCGGATGTTCTTGTTTAAAAAATTCACAAGCTTTACTGACCCATTCCATCAGGTTCTGTTGATGTTTAATTACAACGGGCTTAAATCTTTCTGTTTCCCAGGTTTTAAATTCTCCTTGTTCCAATGCTTTGACGATTTCTGATTGATAGCAATCTAGAAGTTTGGGTAGATACAACCAGCTTTGAAAATCAGAAAAACAGCTTTGAAATCCTTTTTTAATTAAAGTTTTTGCTTTTTGTTGAATCTCTATCTTACTTTGCTCTTTTTGTTGAAAACCTTCAAGTTTAGTTGAAATAGTTTCCACTCTATCTTTTAAGATCTGTTGGAGACAAGTTATCGTTTTTTGTACTCGAGAATCATCAATCACTGTTGACTCTTGTTGATGTGTAGCAAGACGCTGTAAAGCAGATTCAAACATTGCCAGCCCTGTGGTTTGTACAGCGGATGCATCTCCTTTTAATTTAGCTCTTAAGGCAGGTAGAGCATCAACTCTGTAAAGATTACTCATATTATTCGGAAGTTTAGCTCGAAAGCTTTCCGCCACAAATCGAAGTCGGTTTAGAACTTCTTTTTGGTCGTTCGGCTCCAATAAATTAAGAAAGTTTACAACAAAAATAACGGTCTCAATTCCTCGCTCAATTAACCAATCCTTCAAATTTTCCCGCTCTTGTAAAGTCATCAGTTGACGAGCATCTAAGATCTGAACAACTAAATCTGCTGTAAGAAGCTGTTCATAAACTAACTGGTTCTGTGGTTCTCGGTCGTTGCTTCCCGGCAAATCTAACAGTTCTACACCTGTTTTCAAGAAAGAATTAGGACAAAAAATTTCTACCCGATTTACATCCTCTCGCATTCGTCTATTTTGATCTAAAATAGCAAACTCTGTTAAAATTTTGGTGCCATTCTCTACAATTTCTTCACCCGCTTTTAACGTAATTTTAGTTTTCAATTCATCACCATATCGGACGTGAATTGCTGCCCCTGTGGTTGGGATTAAATCAATCGGTAATGCTCGATTTCCGAGAAGAGCGTTTAATAAAGTAGACTTGCCATAGTTAAACGGGCCGAATACAGCAATTCGGAAACTTGGATTCTCTAAAAACTCACAAATTAAATTGACCTCTGTTACAAGCTGTGAATTTGGCTCTAATTCCAATACTCCCACTGCTGTTTTTAACAATTGCGTTAAACTTTTAGTATCAGTTGATTGTTTCATCGTTGAGTTTTCTGAAATCTAAAAAATTTAAAGGGTTATTTAAGCAAGAGATGAGACAAAATTTTGACAAATCGTTTCAATGGTGTTGAATTGGGTAGCGACCTGAGATTGAAAATGAGTTAACCGCTGTAATTCTTGTTCATGATTAATTTGTTGCTGTTCTTTCTGCTGAATTAAATTGTCTAACTCAGCTTGACGGGCTTGGATATCATCATCGATTCGTTTAACCACTTCTTGTTCATAAGTATCAAAACATTCTTGAATCGCTTCTGAGATGGGGGGTGAATAATCTTGGGCAATTTTGGGTAAGTGTTTAGCAAACTCTTTTTGAGCCTCTTGAATCATTTTTTGACGCGCTGTATCTGCTTGTAATACCCCTACTCCAAAGCTGAGTAATAGTAGCATGACAGGACCAAGTATTATACCGGAAATTGCCGTAACCACTCCACTAATTCCCACAACGGTTACTAAATTCAGTAGGATGTTTTTCCAATCAAATCCAGCCCCAGCGAGTGCAGCCCCAGCAAAATTACCCGACGCTAAGGAGACTAATCCCATAGCCCAAGCGGCCCAAGCAGGTGCATCTTCCTCTTTAGAATTTGAGTTCAAATTATTGGCAACGGCTTGATTTCCTGTCAGTTTTTCTGTCATTCTATTTGTTACTTTTGCGTAGTCCGCACCGTACTGAGCAGCAAGTTTAGACAGGTGAGAAAAACCCGTATCCATTTCTCGTTCAGCCGAAATCGTCCAATCTGAAATTTTGTCATTAATATAGTGTTCAAATGCTTCTTTGAAAGAGGCTTCAAACGCTTTGCGCTTTCCTGAATCGAATAAATCCATAAATTTAATATCAGGCTGATAGCGTTGAAAGTCAGATTCAAAAGAGTTTTCTAAGCTCAATACATAGTTTTGGAATGAGTTGATAATGCTCTGAACTTTACTATCTCGTACAGTCCGAATTTCAGCGATAAACTCAGAGCGAATTTGATTGAGATTTTTAAACTCAGGTTCAACTGAGTTAATTCTCTGCTTCAATTCCTCAAGATCATGCGTTAGTAAGGGAATACGACGCTCAACAGCATCATGAATATACTGGCTTGTTTGATGAGCTAAAATTTGAGCTTGTCTAAATTCAGCAGTGGCTCTTTCTTGAGTGAGAAATGTGTTGAGATCACCCAGAAACTCGGGAAATCCAGTTCCTTCAAGAGAAAGATCTGAATTTTTAATTCGACGACGTAGAGCATTGAGAGCACTGATCTCGAATACTCTTTTTTCATAATAATTCTCGTCTTCTATTTGACAATATTCTGCTAAATTGGCTCGGAAAACATGACGTAATCGAACTTCTGCTTCATGAAGTTCTTCAAAATCATCTGGGTCAATTAAACTATCGCGAACTTGATCCCAAGCGTTAATTAAAAAGAAAACACTGAGTCCTCGATCTTTAATATAATTTTCTAAATAACGACGTTCAGCTAATGTGCAAGGTTGCGAGGCTCTGAGGACGAATAAAATAGCGTGGCAATTATTAATATAACCGAGTGACAGTTCATTTCGAGCTTCTGTGTCATTTAAGCCCGGACTATCAACAATTTCAATTCCTTTTTCTAATAAAGCTAAGGGATATTCAACAACAGCATGATCTACATGAGGAAACGCTCGAATCTTCTCTCTTTCTAAATTTTTAGCTTCAGCCGGATCGATACTATAAAGATGTTTAAATCGTTTGAAATCTATGATTTCTGGAGGTTGACCATTATTGAAATAAACCGTGACTTTTGGCTCTTTGCCATATCGTAAAATGGTCAATAAGGCTGTACAAGGATTAACATCGCTCGGTAGGAGATTCTCACCAATTAAAGCATTAAGAAATGTACTTTTACCTCGTTTCATATCTCCTAGAACTAAGAGCCGAAAACAACCTTGATATAAATTTTGGCTAACTTGGTTAAGATCTTTTATATTTCTTTCTAAACCGAACTGACCAGATTTATTTTTTCCTTCAGATTCAGCTTCTTCTAATGTCACAACCATTTGATTTAGACATTGAGCAATCTCTGAACGAACCTGAGCAACTTGATCTAAGTTATCAATGAATTTTGTCGCTTCGATTTTAATAGCCATTTTTAGCGTGATTCATAAAAAGATAAGATTGAATCTATTCAATCCTCAACCCGATCTTATCATATCTGACATGATAGCCAAGTAAATGTTCATTATTAGAAATGATGTCTAGAGAAAAGAAAGGTAGAAAATACTATACAATCACTAGATATTAATAAAAAATTCTGAATAATCGATTAGGTTTGTCATAACGAAGTTGGAAAATATCAAATATAAAGAAGTCAGTAATCTTTGTATATATTAGAGCAAAAATTGAATATGAATTTAAGCAAAGTAACGGGATTTGACCTGTCACTTGCGAAAGTGAATGTCTTCTCTTTGGTCGATCAATTAAAGATATCTTAAGGCTAACGCGCTTGACTCCGCGCTATTGAGGCTAGTCCAATAGTCCTGACAGATATGACTGATGCTAAGGCTACCACCCTTACCTGCACTAAAGCTATATTACCTGAAGATGAATATCGCCAAAATTTGTCAATATCTCACAATAACTGCAACTATAATTTCGGGCAAAATATTCCTCAATAAGCAACTCTGAATTATGGGCATTAGTACGGTAGGTTGAGGACGAAAAACAGCGACGGTGGAAACACATCAATGATGACACAATTAACCTCTGGCAAAGTTAAAGTCCTGCTTCTATTCGTGCTTGCTGTAAGTCTTGGGTGAATCCTAAACGGTCTGACTAATCGTTTAGATAGTTAAATTCGAGGGATTCTCCTTGTACTTTTAATATTCCTAAAATATCTCGCAATTGTTTATCTAATTGAGTTTGACTTCGGCACTGAAGTTTACTTATAATAATATCTTCTGAAGATGCAAGATTGATTTGAATTATACCTGGAATTTCATACTGTTGTCTACGTTCAAATTGAATGCGCTCAAATGTATTATCATAAGATAAAATTAGGTCAGCACGGGAAATTGTTTCAATATCAGTTACTTGCAATATTCTCATTTTTCCATGAATAATATCCTCTACACCGGGAACATAAAACCCAACACTTTCTAATTCAGTTACGAGTGTAGTAACATCTTGCGGCTGAATAAAAATAACAATATCAACATCACGAGTGGTACGAACTTCCCCGTAAGCGATTGCTGCTACTTTGCCTGTAATATGGGATTCAAAAATTAGGTGTAACCGTCCTGCTAAGGCAATTGAATCTTGAGTCCAATTCATTTAATTTTTAGTTGTAATAAAGTTGGGAAAATGTGCTTCTCCTAACCAAGCAGTTGCTAATTTTTGAGCCAGTTGTCTCTCAGATCAGTTAGAAAAGCGTTGACGAAAACAAGACAGAGAAAAGATTCGAGCATTTTGATTCATTTGATAGCCCATTGCAAGCTGTTATGATGGAGAACGTTTTTGCAGCAATTTAAAACCCAATACATCAACTTGAGGAGTGGTATCTGGTGTTAAGAATTTCTGGGGGATTTAAGAAGCTTATATAGAACTAAGAAAACACTCAAAAAGAGTGAAACAGGAGTTAAATATGCTAAGTCTATCAACAACCTTCTTTGATGAATTGTATGAGGCACAAGGTCTATCCCGCTTTCTCAAACAATTAGAGTTCCGCATCACGCCCATACCTCCCATCCAACTTCCACCAGGGGCAGGGCCTGACCCACTTCCCTTTGAGCCAAATCCTCAGCCAAACCTGGAAACCTCTGTCGATGATTTCATTCTACCTGAAGGAGTGGGTAGCGATAACATTGGCTTAATACCTGATTTGATACCTGATGTTAGCAACTCGTTTGTCAGTGAAATTGTAACTACAGAAATACCAATTGACGTTCCAACGGTATTAGCAAACTCAGAGGATTTCTTACTGTAAATGTCTATCTCTCTTAATAAGAATGTTACCCCTGGCAATGCTGGGGTATTTTTATTTCTGAACGGAATAATAAATTAACTGTATTCCCCGTTTACGCTTCTTAATCATTTGATCTGCGATTAAACCCCCTCAAACAAATCTTTAACGCAAATAAGCGACACTCAAAAAAGCGACTGGTATGTAGATAGGGACTCCCATACACTTGAGATATCAATCAAGTTAGAACTATTTACTAATCATAAAATTAGTATTTAGTTAAAAATTCAGTCAGAAGTTACAGAAGAAACGTCAGACTCAAAAAGTTCACAATACATGGAGCCTAAAAATCGTGGAAACTTATAAAGTTAACATCCCAGCAGGACCCCTTTGGAATAATGAAGAAGCTCAAAAAATAGGTCCTAAAATTGCTGCTGCTCACCAAGGAAAATTTACGGGTCAATGGAGAACTGTGGTTGCGGGTCAAATGAGCGTGGTTGAAGTCGAACTCCCAGTTGAGTACTGCGGATCTAATGAATATAAGACGACTGTGCTTGCAGGTCCACTCTGGAGTAACGACGAAGCACAGAAAATTGGCTCCAAAATTGCCGCTTCTTACGGGGCAGAATTTACTGGACAGTGGCGAACCATTGTTAACGGCGTTATGAGTGTGATTGAAATTAAGTATACTTTCTAGTCTTGACTTTTTAACTGGAGTTTAAACTAAACTACCCGTAAAGCTTATCTCCTAGTTCATTTGGATAAGAAAATTCAAGGTTACCAATATTTATTCTTATCCAGATGAAACTGAAACGAGAATTCTCAAACTGTTGAGTAGTATGTTAATTTTGTGACTCGTTATCCGGTGTAGAGCAATCCTGCAATATGCTACTTTAATTCTATTACTGCTGTTCTACACCAGATAAAAAAAGTACCGTCAGCAAAAAAAGCTAAGACGACGGTGTAACGTTGACTATTTTATCTGATAAACCAACTTCTTCAACAATTCCCATCTACTCGTGTCCCTTGAGCCATCCCGCTTGGTAGTATTAGACACCGCGATCTAGTCACAGAATCGAATACAGCGATTAATGAAATTCTCCAAAGAGTAAATTGTAAAACGTTCAACACCTGGAATCAGAAACTCCAGGCGAATAGTTGCGTTCGTGGGAGGCAATGTCAAAGCGGCTTTCAGCTTTCGTGGACTTGTCCGTATTGCGCGCGCAATGATAGCGTTATGGGAAGCCAAAGCAAAAACAATCTTGTTAGTTGATAGTACTACTAACGCTGTCAGCTACACCTTTGAGAGCGGCAATACCTTGTTCGATACTAGCCCAAAGTCCCATATCGGGTTCGGTTCCTGCAATTTCTCGGGTACCGACAAAATAAAGCACGCCTTTAAGAACTTCTTGATGAGCGCGGTTTTCAAAGTTAACTTTGTTTAGAGGTTCCATCGCATCTTGCAGTTGGTCGTTCATTGACTGAGCAACTTTATGAATGACCAAACCTGTCATAGTCTGTTGGTGCTTAAGCAGTTCGTACTGGAAAAACTTATCGTAAGTAGTTAATTCCGAACCATTCATCATCTGAGAAATTTTGTCTGCGTGCTGTTTGGTAATCTCGCGAGGTTCAACGCTTAAGCCCGATTCAGCAATAGATGTGTCAATTTTTTTTAAGTTTTCGCGATCGCTATCAAGGATTTTCGCTACTCTTTCTTGAATCGTTTCATCCAATGTGAGGCTCATTAATTTTTGAGCGCAATCAATCAAAACATTTTGAATCAGTTTTAGATCTGCTAGTTTGGAGGCGAGGTTAGTAGTGTCAGTCATCAGAATCTTTTAAGTTTGTTAATAGCTAGTTTGAAAAAAGAAGCTATTGTTATGATTTACGAAAATTTCTAATTTATCCTCTACCTCACGAAAGATTATTTGTTTGGCAAAACGAGTCTACCTCTTAAGGTACGAATTTAGCATTTTATGAAACTACCATACGGCATAATTTACCCGATGTTATGCTTGCTCTTTACCGATTAAAGATTAGTGGAATGGAAATTAATGGTTCGTACTTCATTGCGTCCTGTGGCGGTGTGACGGTGTCCGCACTTTCGATGTACATCGAGTCTCAAGACTCCCCAACAGAGTGATTGGCTGAGCTAGGGGGCATCGAACCCCTTCAACAACCGCGCATTCCGTAGGTGCGATCTCAAGCACGTTTTCACAACGGGTTACGGAATCATACTAACGTATTCGCTCTTATATAAAGCTAGTTTGGGCTATATTTGGGCTTGAAATTAGCTAAAGTCCCGCTTGAGGCATTCTGAGATGAGCGTCTCTATTTTTTATGATGTTATTTCACCGATTATTAATATGGTATATCATTAATTACCTCCTTTTCAGTTACAGGTACTTTCAGCCACTGACTTAACTCCTCAGCCAGCCAATATGCCTCCCGTTTAGATAGCCAATGTGTACGATTTCCCACTAATAATTGGTGACGTGAACCTGTTTTCAGTACAACATGGTAGTCATATTGTCGGGGTGAACGATAATAAACAACTTTTATATTTTGAATATTTTTTGTATTAATCTGATTGAAATAATTCTCAGGGTTATAACTTCTATAAACACAAGCCATATTTTGATCGAGCCGAAGTATTATTCTGTCCTCCTGTTGGTTTTTAGTACTTTTCAAGCGATCTAAAATATTAGCGATAATTTCAGTAACCAAAGTAGTTATAGTTGCAAGAAAAAAAAGCTACTGTAAATCCCGCACCTGCTGTCATGAAGCCTATAAATACTCATAAAAAAGCAAACGCCACACAAGATTAAATATAAGTTTTAGTAGGAGCAGAAACTTCTAAGATGTTATCAGTTATCTTAAGATAAAATTGAGTTTTAAAATGAGCTTTTATTGAAGATAAGCTAGAAGAATCAATAGAATCATTCTCTTATTTTTCCGGTAGATCATCTTTATTACTCTGTGATACTTCAGAAAGATTATCTTTAGTTGATTTATTACTATATTGAATGGGTAAATCTAGCCAATCACTCATTTAATGAGTTAACCACTCTACCTCTATTGGGGTTAATGACTGGAGAGGATAGCAACTTTCATTAGTTAAAACATTGATACTATTCAAAGCTTTTTATAACTTGGTAATCTCTTTGATTGATAGTACTTTTTTAGATTGAGTAAATAAAGAACGAATCACGTGAATAATCTTTTTATGCTCAATTGATACTCGAATTTATTTGAAACAATTATAGATAGTATCAGCCCATATCCATGAACAAATAGCAGCAAAAATAATTGTATTGACTCCTATAATAACAAGAAAATCCGTCATTGAATAAATTATTAATAGTGGTATTTTAAGCAAAAAAGTTGTGAAAATAGTTCCGAAAAAAGCTTGATTTTTTTGTGCTATAGGAATTGAGGGAGCAATAATTTATAATTGTTCATCTGTTTTCTTTAAATTGACTCGACTGCCACGCGGTTTAGAATGAGTTATGGAGAAACCATCTAACGGAATAGCATCATTTTGTAACGTTTCTAAGGCTGTTTGTGCTGTATTAAACCGTTGTTCAATATCCGGTTGAATTAAACATTTAATCCAAGCTTGAAACCGTTGACTAATTTGAGAATTAACTTCAAATTGAATACGTCCACGACGAGTGGGTAAGTCTGCTGGATGCGGTCGCAAAGCGTGCCGTCAGGCGTATCGCGTAATTAAATAAATTAAAGTTGCACCCAAACTATATAAGTCTGAAGCGGGTGTTGTTTTTCCACCAAACTGTTCCGTTGGCATATATCCATAAGTTCCCACAATTGTAATTGTACCGCTTTGAATTACGGTTTTAACTGAACCAAAGTCTACTAAATAAACGGTTCCTGGACTGTTGCCACTGCGATCTGTTAGGAGAATATTACTAGGTTTAATATCCCGATGAATAACAGGATGTAAATGGCTATGTAAATACTGAATAACTTATAATAATTGTGTAGCAATAGCTTTTAATTCTGTTTCGCTAAAACTTCGTCCAGAGTCAATCCAATCTAGCAGAGATTTGGCTTCAATATAACTTTGAATTAATGCCGAACATTTTCCTATTTTGGTTTCGACTTCAAAGTAATCTAGATATTGAGGAATGGCTGGATGATCGAGATTTATCAGGGTTTATGCTTCTCGTTAAAATAGTTTTAAATCATCCCAGGTAAAGTCTGGATTGAATAATAATAATTTAACAACAACTTGAGATTGTGTCTGTAAATCTTTTGCTAAAAAGGTTCTTCTACCCGCTTTACGACCCAGTAATGATTGAATTTTATAGCGTCCCTGAAAAGTTTGATTAATGAGTTTACTTGTCATGATAGCTATTCCAAAATATTTTATATTTTTAAAGGTAAAAATTATTGATAACCCCCACTGTGGGCGATCCGAGGTTGATACAAGCGGATTAACAAAGATGCTTCTGTAGTCGGTAATTGTAAATAATCATAGTTAGTAGATATTCCCCAAAATATCCACACCTTAATTACAGTCAAGATGATTAAAAGTTCAGAATATTGAAGGTTAGATTTTTGCATTGAAGTTTTCCAAATTAGAGAGCAGGCATTTTTCTTAAAGAGATGCTGCAACCTCTACAAGGTAAATAATTGGATAATAACCACACTATCCGCTCTGTTTTAACAGTAGCCTTATTGAGTGTAGTGAGTAAATCCTATCTTAGCCCTGACAATAAGTTAATTAAATAATGAATAAATACTGTTTAAATAATGTTTATAGTGCAAATTGTCAGGGTAAGGTCTGTTTTAGTATGACCTTTGATAGAATAACGAATGTAGAGTTAAGGAGAGTTTGGATATGGCAAAGCCTTCGCTAACAGCCTCAATACAAGGGATTCAGGCTGCTCAGCAAGCCTTGACGAAAGCAGGATGGACAATGAAGCATCTTTCAAGCGTTGTGGGTTGTAGTCGTCAACCCATTACCAAATTCTTTAATGGGGATGCGGTGAGCCAAACGATTTTTATATCAATTTGTGAGCATTTAAACCTAAACTGGTAGGAAGTAGCAGGTTTGTTAACACCGCCGAGTCTCACTCAATCCCTTGTTTCAACACCAAATGAATCGATACAAACCAATAATTTAATCCAAGAATTACGTCAGAAAGTTTACACCAGTATTCGTCAATAATGTGGCACAATGCGGGTATTGGATATGTCTTATCCGATTGGAGTTCAAGATATTTATACCAATGTGAATGTCTTAGAGCAAATTACAGGAAATCAGCATAAACGGATTGACCAATTGTTAAAAAGTTGTGATACAGAAGACTTTGAACGGTTTGGTTTAGGTCAGATTAAAGAAGAACGAATCTCGGGATTAGAGGCGGTTAAAACCTATCAGAAGCTGATTATGTTAGGAAAACCAGGAGCGGGAAAGACTACATTTTTAAAATATTTAGCAATTCAATGTAATGAGGGTTATTTTGAAGCTGATAGAGTTCCGATTTTCGTCACGTTAAAGGATTTTGCTGATACAGAAGAACAACCGAATTTACTCGAATATATGAGTCAAAGAATTGCTCAATATACATTACCCAGAATTACAAAAGAGATTCAAGAACAAGGAATGATTGAGCTTTCTACTATTTTACATCAGGGTAAAGTATTAATATTATTAGATGGCTTAGATGAAGTCAGAGACGAAGATCATTATCGAGTGATTAAAGAAATTCGAGACTTTTCTGAACAATTTTGGAATAATCATTTTGTCATGACTTGTCGAATTGCCGCTTGGGAATATACCTTTGAAAAATTTACAGAGGTAGAAGTGGCTGATTTTGATCAAACTCAAGTCGAAGACTTTGCCAATAAATGGTTTAATCAAAAACAAGTCAAAGCATCAACCTTTCTTAAACAATTAGCACAACATCCTCGAATTCAACAACTCGTCGTTAGTCCACTTTTACTAACATTAATCTGTTTGACTTTTGAAGAATCAGGAGAATTTCCTTAGAGTCGTTCTAAACTGTATAAAGAAGGAATTGATGCTTTATTAAAAAAATGGGATGCTAAGCGAGGAATTCAACGAAATCAAGGCTATAAAAAGTTATCTCATCAGCGAAAAGAAGATTTACTCAGTCAACTTGCTTTAGTAACGTTTAAGAAAAAAGATTATTTCTTTAAGCAATCTTTTCTTGAACAATTTATTGCAGATTATATTCGTAATTTACCCCATATTAATTCTGAACCGGAGGAATTACAGCTTGATAGTGAAGCAATTGTTCGTTCAATAGAAGCGCAACATGGTTTATTAATTGAACGAGCAAAAGGGATTTATTCTTTTTCTCATTTAACCTTTCATGAATACTTTACAGCGCGGGAAATTGTATTTAATAGTCATCCTTTAGATACTGTATTAAAAGATTTAGTACCACAGGCAACTCAGCAACGCTGGCGAGAAATATTTTTATTAATGACAGAAATGCTACGGGATGGATCGATGCTACTATTACCTTTAAAGCAATATGCCGACCAACTTTTAGCAGATTCGGATAAAATTCAAAACTTTTTAGCAGATATTGATTGTCAAGTTCAAACATTAGAATGTTCTCAAATAAAATCAGCCGCTTTGAGAGCGTTTTATTTCGATATTGACTTTGATATTGATGAAAATAGAACGGTTGCACTCCGGTTATATCGCACAGCAAATTATTTGGTTTGTGGGATCTTTTTCACCAGAATTTTAGATGGAGTCAGTTTAAAAGAAGGGATTAAAATGGCACAAAATTATGATGCAGAAAAAGCTGATTCTAGTCAACAGATTATGGCAGCAAGTTCTGCGAATACAGTGATGTTAATTGCGATTGATATTGCCTCAAATTCTCAGAAAATAGAAAAAAACGAAAAGGTAATACTAAAACAGCTTTTACAACGTCTTCAAGAGCAAGTTGATGATGATGAAGTTACTAAATAAATTGCGGATAAAGCCAGATAAACGGCTAAAAAGCGCCATCAAATTGGTCAAAAAGGATACTTTACACCTCAGGAAAAAAATAAACTGAGAAAGTACTATTATACGATCCAAATTTTAGTAGAATGTTTACAAACAGATGGATGTATGTTATCACCAGAATTACGGGATGAAATTGAAAGTCATTTATTCTTGCCTTCACGTTAAATCTTTTCTCTAACCAATAGATATCTATATGAATCTTAAATTTTATTCTTTTCAGCATAATGATATAGCTGAAGATTTAAGCCACGATCAATTTCCGGTGATTTTAAGGATTTGGAAAGAAGAATCACTCGATCTTCCGGCGGTTGGGACTCATTTTGGGTTTGTCTATCAAGGTCATCCTATTCTTTCTCGACAAACGAATCAAGAATGGGGTGAAGAACGTTATTTTTTGCATCCAGGAATGTATTTTTGTCTTCCCAGTCAAGGTAAAATTGAAGGCAAAAATTCTGCTGGAATTGTCATTAGTTACTTCAACTATAATGGTGTATTTAGTTTAGGGGGTTGCCTCGAACCGACGGGTCGATTAGCTTATATTGATGGAGGAACAAACAGCGTATGAATTCCGCCAATTATTGTCGGAAATCCTTGTTTAAATGCGATGTATTTCCCTCCCAATATTAACCAAACCATGCATACTCATCCTAGCTATCGGATTGGTATTATAGTTGAGGGTAGTGTTGAAATAGAAACCCCAAAAACAAGCACTCATATTGAATCGGGGAGTATTTTTTTAATTCCTGCAAATAGCTTACATAAGTTTAATATTCATCAACAGGGTTTAACGGCTGTGATGTTTCATCCTGATAGTAATACAGGATATACTCATCAAAATAATCCTATGTTAAAAAGAACGATTGTCAATGGAGAGAGTGCTGCTAATCTTTCCGAAATACAAACTCAATATATTGAAAAAAATAATACTAAATCCGGTTAAAATAAAGGGTGTTTAAGTCAGTTGAATATCGAAAAGGGCGAAAAAAACTTATCTGATGTGCTGTCTATCAATCGCCCGTATCGCTTTTCATTAGCGGCAAACAGTTCAACCGAGAGTTCGCCCGATTGGATTTCGGTTCGGGGAAGGCAGGTTTTAAAGATGGACTTTAACATGAGAAATTAAATGAGGGTCGTTTGTATTTAGGATGCCCAAGTATGATTAGGCGATTGTCTTTGTCACGAAACCTGAGAGACTCCTGTTCACCTTTCTCCGTAGAATTAGGACGAGCTAAGGGTGAAAGTCTTGCCACATAACGCATTTGCTCACGAAATGCTATTTGATCTTCACGAGGTTGCGTTTGAAGCTCAGGCGCAGATGTTGTGAGTACAGGTTCTTCGGTAGCGAGAAGTTCGCCCTTAAGCACTTCCACTTGCTCCTCAACTGTCGCCTCGGGGTCTAAATCCACTTGCACCACCCGTAGCTCTGGATGTTCGAGCGCAACTACTTTTCCCATTCCCCAGAGAGCTGATTCTACTAAGTTTTGAACCTGATATTTATTGATCGCTTGTGCGCCTATGGTGACAAATGACAAGCGAGGGGTTCCGATTAAGACTATTCAACATATCAGCGCTCACAAGTCGCTTGCTTCCCTGCAGCGATATATTGAGGTTTCGCTAGATGCAGTTAAGGGCACGATTGAGTTATTGTGAGGCATGAAACAGTTGAATCGGTACAAAGTGCTGGAATTTCAGAGGTTGCGATCGCCAATAATCTAAAGTGCTGGAATTTCAGAGGTTGCGATCGCCAATAATCTAAAGTGCTGGAATTTCAGAGGTTGCGATCGCCAATAATCTAAAGTGCTGAAAGTCTTGATTCTAAAATTTGATCATTATAGAATGATCTCCAACAGGCTAAAAGCTGATTGATATATCAATCCTGCAAGCGGGATTGAAACGGTCTATCTGCTTGAGATTAATTTCTCTAATCTTTTTTCTATTGAATGAGTCCCGTCCTCGGGCTTAAATTCTTTAAAAAGGTGATCGTGCAGTTCCCCCTGGCGATCGCCTTTGGCATTTGAGCAGATAAGTTTCAGAAAAAGATTCTAACGATTCTTTCCACAATCTTTCAATGGGATTGACTTGTGGACTATAGGGAGGTTGAAATAATAGGATGACATTCTCAGGAGTTTCTAACTCAGACCAAGTATGTAACCGACCATTATCTAATTAAATAATATGTAGTTCTTCTGGATATTTTTCCGAAAACCATTTCAGGTACTGCTGAAAGCAGACTCTATCGACATGAGAAAACTCCGCGAAAAAGCTCTCTCCAGTTTGAGGCTCAACTAAGCCATATAGCCCAAAGTATTCAAAGCATCACTGTTGTATTCCTACTGGTTGTGTTCCCTTTGCTGTTAATTTTCTTGACCATAATGTAATTAAACCTAACCTCGATTCATCTCCACACCAATACCTGAGTTTCTTATGTTTTTTAACTTGTTCACTTGACTGATTAAGTTTTTCTTCTATTTCATCCTTCAGTTTTCTTGCAGGTCCCTACGCGCCCGGAGACCTCAGCGCGGGCGGTGCGCTTTTTTAAATTCTTCTACTACTCCCTATCTTTGTCGAGTATGAACAGGACGGGGAACTTTCAGTTTTCCTTTTAACCGATAACGTACTATTTGGTGGACTCGAGTATAGCTCATCTCTATTGCTTCGATTGCTTTTAACCAAGTTGGCACTTCTTTAGAACTTGAAAATCCTTCAGCTTCACATAATTATCTCTGCAACCTTTCTTCAACCTCTGTTGACATTTTCCTTGTTCTTCCTGTTTTTTTCCCTTAGTTAATAGACAATTTATTCCTCCTTTTCTGTACAGACTTAACCACCTTGATACTGTCGTTCTGTGTTTGCCTATTAAACTTGCAATCGCACCTGTACTCTCTACTTTATCCGTTTTTAGCCAATACAATATTTGTATTCTTTCTTTTAATTCCTAATTTTCTAACTTTTTGAGTTGCTTTCGTAACTCTTCTGCTGATTCTGTAATCTTAATCTTAATTATTCCTGTCATTTCTTCAAACTCACTCAGTTATCTGCTCAGATTACTCTAGAGCGCCACTTCCTTACCACCTTGGCATTGCCTTTATATAGCCTGTATCACCTGCTGCCCTGAACTCTCACTTTCTACATCGTTAATCATATATCACTCTATCATCTTTTTCGTTTTAGCTTTCCCTATATTTTCTGCTATCGCGATTAACTAATTGTAGCATAATTTTCCGTATTTTATATAATAAATGAACTGGCTTCACCGTACAAACTATCGGCTAAGACTAATTCGATTTTTCAGCCAATTTATACTAATTCTGTGTCTTGATGCGCTGTTTTTCTATCTCCTGTTTCATCTATCGCTACTAGAATTTTTTCATCTTTTAATATTTCGAGAGTTGAAGCCAATCTTATGTATTTCAATTCTTCTACTGACCAGGGTGAATTAGCTATGAAGTGGTGTAATGACTGATGTGATGATACTCCTACAAATGAATGCTATCTCTGGTAATGATTTTTTTCTGATTGGTGAGATAAATTGTCACACATCTAAATCGCATATAATAAAGGTATAAAATAGAATCAAGTATAAGCCAATGCCAGCCAAAGGATTTCTTACTCAAGAGCAACAGGAAAAACTTCAAAAAAGCTTAAAAGAAGAGGAGCATCCAGAAATTAGGGAAAGAGTCTTAATATTATTATTACTTAATGATGGTAAAAAACAGATAGAAATTCAGCAATTTCTAAGTGGCTCATTAAGAAAGGTGGCTTATTGGTGCGTTCATGGAGATCCAGAGAAATTTAATACACTTAAAGATCAAAGAATGGAAGAAAATCATAAAAAAGTAACAGATAAATATATTGAATTACTATTACAAACAATAGACAGAGAGCTTAATAAGTTTGGATATGAGTTCGGTAGATGGACAACTGCTAGACTAGCGGTTTATCTGGAAACTCAAACAGGAATCAAGTTAAGTGGTTCACAAGTTAGGAGAATATTAGCAAAACAAAAGCGGTGCGACCCTGCGCCATCGTACGGCGAATCGCGAACGCGCACCAAGAGAAAGTACGTTTACCTTTGAGCAAAGTATAGTCTAGAAGATAAACAATATCCCAAAAAAAGACAAGTATTCAAAAAGAAATTAGAAGAATATATAAAAATAAGTAAAGAGAAGCCAAAGCTATTGCAGTTATGGTTTTGGGATGAAAGTGGATTTAGTATGAGGGTGTTGAAAAGGAAAGTGTGGGGTAAAAAAGCGCACCGCCCGCATCGAGGTTTCTGGGCGCGTAAGGACCTGCAAGAAGGCTGTCGTAAAAAGATAGCCGTTCAAAGAGGATGCATGTAGAGTTAATCTCATGGGCGCTGTTCGTTATTCTGACAAAAAAAGACTAGTAGATTTTGTCTCAAAAGGAGATAGTAATAATTTTTATTCAACCTTAAAAGTTCTTTATGAAGAAGTGAAGTATGAGTGGATATCTGATGTTTTCAGGAGAAATAATTTGTCAGTAAAGGGACAAAAATTATAGTGATTTTAGATAATGCAAGTTTTCATAAGAAAGAAGATATTATCAAAAAAATTGCTCAATAAATGCCCAACTGAGTTCTATAATTTTTACCAGCTTCTAGTCCATATTATAACAGAGCTGAATTAGTCTGGCACTCAGGCAAAGAATACTTAGCTCATTGTATTTTTGAATCTGTTGAAAAACTATAATCTATACTCAATCAACTTTTAAATGAAGGAGGTTTAATTATTAAATGGGATAGAAAGTTAAAAAACAAAGGTAATGCTGTTCATGCAATTTAAATGCATAATAGCTTATCTGGGTTGCTCTATTTTACAATTGCCGCTTTCATGAGCTATCCAATTATTGTAGAGAACCTAGAAGATGAATTATTGAGTGTTGCTTTATCTCCTTTCTTTATTGATAGTGTTGATTTCAGTATTTTTTAAAGTTTGATAGAGGGATAAATAGGTCTAATCGATACTATTGTTGTATCCAGAAAAAAAGCCGCAAAATATTCAAAATTGGGATTGATAGGTTGCCTAATTTATATACTGATCCGTCTGCTATTTACAACTCGATATAATTTCAGTGACTCAGAACATATATTTGACATTTTTGCTGAGTTGCTCATCTTTACTACACTTCCTGGACTCCTTGGTTTATTAGACAAAGGAGATAACTTAACACAAACTATAATTCCGAACCATGGTACATAGAAATCCGCTCAAAATGCTGCTCTGTTCTTCAGTATATTTTTCCCTATAGGAATACTATGTAGCTTAAATTATTTAAATTACGCTGATGGAGTTTTTTCTGAAGCCATTACTATCGGATTAGCAGTTGGATTAATTGCTGCAATTGCAGGTGGAAAAGGGCCAGTATTTGCCGGAGTGGTTTTAATTCAACACTTTACTCTACGTCTAATTCTCTGCTTGCAAGGCTATACTCCTTGGAATTATGCTCGTTTTCTTGACTATGCAACAGAACGTGTTTTTCTCATAAAAGTTGGAGGGGGTTATATTTTTATTCATCGAACACTGCAAGAACATTTTGCTCAAATGTATTCTAGAATCAATCACTAACTCTTATACTGTCATGAATTTGATGAAATCTTTACTAACATCAATTCTATTAGGATTGGGACTATTAATAGCTCATCCCATTGCAGCCAGTCCACCTCAAACTCTCGACGTTTTATCCTACAATATCTATATGCGTCCCAGGTTTTTGTTTTTCGATGGTCAGGAGATTCAAGCAGATTTACTCCCGAATAAAATTCAAGGATATGATGTTATCATCTTTCAAGAAGCTTTTGATGATCGTGTACGAAATAACTTACCTAATCGCCTGAACAACGAATATCCCTATAAAACTAAAATTTTAGGCAGTGATAAAGGAATTAGGCAGGATGGTGGTGTTATTATGGTCAGCCAATGGCCGATTAAAGCACAATACCAACGATTGTTTAGTAATATTTGCGCTGCGGAAGACTGTCTAGCAGACAAGGGTGTCCTCTATGCTCAAATTAACAAACAAGGACAAATTTATCATCTATTTGGAACACATATTCAATCCGGAAGAAATAAAAAACCATCCGTGAACAGCAATTTCATATAATGAAGTCATTGATTGATTCAAAACAAATCCCTACTGATGAACCTGTTATTATTGGTGGTGACTTTAATGTTAATTGATTTAGTCAAAGTACTTATGAATCAATGATAGCTATTTTGAATTTCATCCGTCCTTATTCAAAAGATATACGGTACACTTATGATGGGAAAATTAATGATTTAAAGGGTATAAATACCCGCACTTATCTCGATTATGTTTTTTATTCAAATAATCATTTACGTCCAGCAGAAGCATTCCATGAGGTTCGCTTCATCCGTGCAGATCAAGAATGGAAAGGAATAACAAAAACTTCCCATCAAGACCTTTGAGATCATTATCCTGTTTACGGATATTTTGAATTCATGCCAGTTTCTCAAAGAATCGTAAACAATATTCTTTCGGATTGGCAATCATATCACCAATGAGTGGAAGAATCACCTGCTCAAAATTTTCAGTGTTAAGATCTAATGGAATCTGAGGACAGGTATTAGTCTGTCCATCTTTTACAAAGACTACCCCAGCATAATATTTTAAATCTGATTTTTTGGATAAACCTAATGAAATTTTCCCACTTAAATAGGGTTCGGCAGATAATACACTGTATTGATAGTTTTCCGTTTCAGAAGACAGTGAAAATTGCAAATCTTCTAATGAATTAGCAAATTGATTGTGAGTGACATAATGCTCAAGCTGACGATCTAAGATTGAGCGGATTCTAGTAAAGGCTTCAACTTCTTTGGCTTTATTTACTTGTCTGAGAAATGTAGGAAGTGCAATAGCAGACAAAATTCCAATGATAATAATCGCTACAAGTAATTCGATGAGCGTAAAACCTTGATTCGATGTATCTGATACAGTCTCTAAAATAGTATATTTTTGAGTCTTAAGAGACTTCATTTGTGAAAAGACCCTGCTTTGTTTTTTGGTAAACAACATAGTGATTGCATCCTGAAGACTATTACTATTTTTCTTGACTCGGTGATTGTGTGGTCAATTCTCCACTCCCCACTGGCATGACTAAAAATATAATGTTTGAGAGTCATGACGCTTATACATTTTTCTCAAGTTCTAGAAGATATGTAATTAGGACTTACGCATTGACAGAATGGTAAAATAGTGTGTTGAAATACAAATGTCGTCTATCAGTAGGTATCAAACAATTAGAGAAATCACTAAACCTTCGATCTGGCATTACCAGATAGAACATTACACTCTATTTTTGTTGTCCGATCCAAAACAGGTTGGCGGAAGCAGATTAGCAGAGATACTAGAGAATGTTTCACATGACAGTGTGAATAGATTTTTGCTCAGAGAAAGGTATAAACCCAGAGATGGGTTTGAGATGGTAACTGAAATAATCAACTTATAAGGATGGATTTTAAGTGTTGACGATACAGTAATAGAAAAGCTGTATAGCCAGATCAAAAAAGCTTAATTTATTGGATATTTTTGGTCTGTAAAATATCATAAAGCTATAAAAAGATTAAATTTAATAACACTTTTTTATAGTGATATTTATGGTTATTCAGTTCCAATAAACTATAGAATATATGATAAAAGTGAAAGAAAACCTTTACAGTGATAAATTGGGGGTTAAAACCCAGGATAGTCACTGGTGAAGCGTTGGTACTCAGGTGTAGAAACTTTGAAATTTTTGAGAAACTAGAAATTGGGTTTTCTATTCGGGATCGAGAAAAACAGAACGGTTTCAAACGAGCCAGGAAAGTACTGTCAGGTCAGAAGTTTAGAGATTCCAGAAGCCGGAGTCATAACTCCTGCACAGAGAATTTGGGTGGATCAAGTTGTTTAGGAAAGAATTCAAAAAAGAAGACTCAAGACACTACATATTATATCTACCTTCATCATCTGCTTTAAATGAAGTAGCTCGAAGTGAATTTATCACTATTCATGATACACACCCTCGTATTGAAAGTTTTCATAGAGCCATTAAACAGGTATGTGGTATTTGTCGGTTTATGGTAAGAGATAGCCACGCAATCCAAACATATATTTTTTGCTCGCTTTATGCATTTGTTCATTTAGAAAAAATGCGTTCTGAACAAATTATTTCTAATTGGTATAAATTGCAAAGAAACCTTTTTACCAAAGTTATTCGCGAATATATTTTCAGTAACTTGAGCAGCGCTTGCACTACTTAGAATTCATATGTACCTATTAGAATTCATATGTACCTATTTTTTTCAATGCGTAAGTCCTAGTAATTTATATTTTCTTGAAGCTTGTCGCATTAATCTTACTCTTGACTCAGGATGTGGACATCAGCCCCTAAGCCCATGCTATTAGGTCATATTCTAAAGTGGCAATTATTGTGGGTCGTTCGCGAAGCGTGGCGTTAGCCGTAGGATTTATGATTGTGGTCTCAGTTGCATTTATTGTGGTCTGAGGCGGATTTATAGTTGCATTTATTGTGGTCTGATGCGCGCCGATGCGGGTCGTTCGCGTAGCGTGGCGTTAGCCGTAGCGACTGATGATTGCAGGTCGCGACATGTATTCAAAGTAGCCCAAAGTTACCTGAATTTTAGGTAGATCTATTTAGGGCTTACTGAATAGTTAAGGAAACTAGCCGTATCAGTAGTTTGAGAAACCAATGCTCAGTGTCAAGAGAGGTAAAAAGGGTTAAAATACCCTAAAATCCTTGTATCACTCTTGGGAAAATGTACCGCCAAGTTGATGTATCAGATCAACTCTGAAGCTGACTTTGAGCTACCCTTTGAGAGAAAATTATCTCCTGAGAATCGCGCTTGTGGTAATGGCGAGCCTCATCTAGAGCCAATATACGTCGAAAAATAGCTGGTTTGTGGCTGAATTTATCAATTTTCTCAGCTAAATCTCCATTTCTTTTCGAGTTCCTTTTTGAGTAGTAGAAGACTGTGAAAATTGTTGAATTGTTATTTGCATGACAGAGATTCGTTTTGCTAAGCTGACAACAGTCGGTTTCTCAAATAACGTTCGCAAAGGAATATCCATTTGAAAGGCTTCACGGAGACGAGAATTAACACGAGTTGCGAGTAAAGAATGTCCTCCTAGTTCAAAAAAGTTATCGTGAATTCCTACTTTTTCAACTTTTAAAACTTCTTGCCAAATGGTGACAATTTTTTCCTCTACTGGATTTTGGGGTGCAACATAAACTGATGTTTTTGGAGTCTGCTTACCTGGCTTAGGAAGAGACTGCCGATCTAATTTTCCATTGGAAGTTAAAGGAAATTGATCTAATATTATGAAATGAGCGGGAATCATATAATGAGTGAGTTTTTGTTCTAAAAACTCTTTGATATTTTGTGATATTTTCTCAATTTTATTTGAGGTGCGATCGGGAATTAAATAAGCGACAATTTCTGGCTCATTTAAACGATTATTCTGAACCACGACCCGACAAGCTTTAACATCTGGGTATTGTTGTAATACAGTTTCTATTTCTGTGAGTTCAATTCTAAAACCACGGATTTTCACTTGATAATCCAGTCGTCCTAAATATTCTATATTCCCATCGTTTAGATATCGCACTAAGTCTCCTGTTTTATACAAACGACTTGATGTTTCATCAGTATTAAAAGGATTAGGGATAAATTTATCAGCGGTTAATTCTGGACGATTATAATATCCTCGCGCCAGTCCTACACCTCCGATATGTAACTCTCCCGGTACACCAACGGGTACGGGTTGTAAATGAGAATCAAGCACATAAATCTGAGTATTAGCAATGGGAGAACCAATGGGAACAGTAGATAAATTGTGATGGCGAACACATTGCCAAGCTGTGACATCAATTGCTGCTTCTGTGGGGCCATAAAGATTGTGTAATTCCACATCAAAATGTTGATAAAAGCGGTTTTTAAGTTCAATATTTAAAGCTTCTCCGCTACAGAAAACTTGCCGGATTGATTGACACTGAGCTAAGTTTTTTTCTTCTAAAAATACTTGCAGCATTGATGGCACAAAATGCAGGATTGTAATCTGTTGATTAATAATTAAATTGACTAAATAGTAACTATCTTTGTGACCTTCAGGTTGAGCCATCACTAAACAAGCACCATTGAGTATAGGCCAGAAGAATTCCCACACGGATACATCAAAGCTATAAGGTGTTTTTTGTAAAATGCGGTCGTTGGAATTTAATTGATATGTATTTTGCATCCAAAATAAGCGATTACATAATCCTTGATGAGTATTAACGACTCCTTTCGGTTGACCTGTAGAACCGGATGTGTAGAGCACATAAATACTGTTTTGATTTGTAATACTATTGCTTGGGTTAAAGCAGTGTTGTTCAGCTAGTGTTGCTTTTAAATTGTGGTTTAAAACAATAATATTGGCTTCCAATTCTGGAATGATATCGAGTAAGTTTTCTTGAATGAGGAGAGTAGAAACCTCAGCATCTTTTAAGACAAACTCTAGTCGCTCTTTAGGATAAGATGGATCGAGCGGAACATAAGCTCCCCCAGCTTTAAGAATAGCAAGAATAGCAATTAACATTTCTAAAGAACGTTCGACACAAACCCCCACTAAAGATTCTGATGTAATTCCCTGTTTTTGTAAATAATGTGCCAGTTGATTAGCTTTCTGATTGAGAGCATGATAAGTTAAATGTTGTTCTTCAAAAATAAGTGCGATCGCATCGGGAGTTTCTTCTACTTGTTGTTGAAATAATTCATGAATACTTTGAGTCTTAGGATAATCAATCTCAGTATTATTCCAGTCAAAAAATAGCTGTTGTTGTTCAGTTTCAGTTAAAAAGTTTAGTTCTCCTAAGCGTTGCTCAGGATGAGCGACCATTGTTTCGAGTAATATGCAAAAATGTTCTAAAATTCGGCTGATTGTTGCTGTGTCAAAAAGATGATTTGCATATTTAAACTTAATTGATAGCTCTGAACCCAGTCCTACTAATATTGTCAATGGAAAATTGGTCCACTCAATAGAGTTGACATCTTGAATAATGAGGCTTTTATCTGATTCTACTAAAGTTGTATCAATTGGATAATTTTCTATAACTAAAATAGTTTTAAATAAAGATGATCCTGCCGAAATATCACTCCATTTTTGAATATCTAATAAAGAAGTGTATTCATATTGCAAAGCTTCTGATTGTTGAACTTGTAGTTTCTTCAACCATGAAATTAAAACAGCTTGATCAGGAACTTTAACTCGAACAGGTAGAGTATTAATAAATAACCCTACCATTGATTCAATGCCAGCTAAAGAGGCGGGACGACCGGAAGAAGTGGCACCGAAGATAATATCTTCCCCATCACTATATCGACTCAAAAGTATTGCTAAAGCAGCTTGAATAAGGGTATTTAAAGTGAGTTGATGATTTTGAGCAAAGGATTGAAGTGCTGATGTAGTTGTTTGAGAGAGTTTAATCTGCTGTTGTTGTTGCTGATGTTTAGCATCTAAAGCGTTTAAGTTTTTCTCAACTCTAAAAGTGGTTGGAGTTGTAAAACCTTTTAATTGTTTTTTCCAGAATTTTTCAGCGATTGAGATATCTTGTTTATTTAACCAAGCAATATATTCACTATAGGGCCGAGTTTTTGGTAAAGATAACTGCTCATAAATGTCTAATAATTCTTTAATTACTAATGCCGCAGACCAACCATCAAGAATTAGATGATGTTGAGTCCAAACCAGTTTATAAGTCTTATCATTCAGTTGAATTAAGTTGAGTCGAATTAAAGGCGGTTTTTTGAGATTAAAAGTTTCTTGGCGATCAGTTTGTAGTAAATTTTCTAGTAATTGTTGCTGTTCATCACTAGAGAATTCTCGCCAATCTAGTTGTTGCCAAGGTAAATTAACTTGTCGATAAATGACTTGAAAAGGTTGATCTCGACGTTCCCAATAAAAAGCGGCTCGTAGGCTTTGATGTCTGGAAATTACTTGTTCCCAAGCCTGTTTAAACTGTTCAATATCTAATAAGCCTGTTAATGTTAGACAAACTTGAGGAATATATTCACCAGAGTCAGGAGAAAGCAAAGTATGAAATAGAATACCCTGCTGCATCGGAGAAAGGGGATAAATATCTTCAATATTTTTATTTTGATTCATTTTATTTGAGTTTTTTAGTAGTAGGTTTAATCAATTAAAAAGTTTAATTTTAAAAGTTTAATTCTATAAATCTGTTAAGATATCGTCTAGTTCATCTTGACTAAAATTCATTTGCGGGAAATCAGAAGGAGTATAGCCACCTGTTTCAGAGGAGAGACAATGAGTAATTAATTGTTGCAAAGTATTTAAGAAATTTTGGGCTATATTTTCTATGGTTTTATGACGATGAATAGCTTGACTATATGTCCAGTTAAAGCGCATTTTATCTCTAGAAACAATACTGTCAATTTCAATTAAACAGTTTCGATGATTTCTAATACTACGAGCGTTTCCGCTGGTTTCATCAGCAGGAGAGAATAGAGAATTAGAAGGAAAGATTTGGTCAACTTGTCCTAAGTAATTAAAGCGAATTTCCGGATTTTGATTTTGAATTAGATGATCGGAATGATTCAAGTAACGCAACAAACCATAACCGATGCCTCGATTTGGGATTTGACGTAGTTGTTCTTTTATTGACTTGATATTATCATCTGGATTATCGCTGTTTCCTAGTTCTAATAATACAGGAAATAATGTGGTAAACCAACCAACTGTGCGGGATAAGTCAACCCGCTCAAAAAGTTCCTCTCGTCCGTGTCCTTCGAGTTCAATTAGCAGTTGGCGTTCTCCTGTCCATTGATAAAATGTTTCTACTAAAGCGGTGAGTAAGATATCATTAATTTGTGTTTGATAAACACCTGGAACTTGATGAAGCAGCGCATCAGTTTCTTCTGAACTGATTGTTACTGAAATTGTTTTAGCGTCAGCCATTGTATTATTTCCAGTTGGAAAGTCTAGCGGGATTTTGGTAATTTTAGATGGGAATAGACTTTGCCAATATTCAAGTTCCGTCTGAAGTTCGGCTGAATTAGCATACTTTTGTAGAGACTCTGACCACTGTTTAAAGGAGGTTGTTTTTGCAGGCAGTTTAAAGGTTTTACGTTGATAATTTGCGTGAAGAAGGTTCTGAATATCTTCTAATAAAATTCGCCAGGAAATGCCATCAATGATTAAGTGATGAATGATAATAAGTATTCGACTTTGTTGATCGGAACCTAAATCAAACCATGCGACTTTAATTAACGGCGGCTGAGAGAGATTAAAGCTAGCTTGAAGCTGAGTTGCAGAAATAGCGATCGCTTTTTCTTGCTGTTTTTTAGTCTGTTCTGATAGGTTAATCTTAAGAATATGAAAATCTAAATTTTGATCGCAATTGTACTGTTGCCAACTAACTTGATTTTTTTCAAAATATAACCGCAGCGCATCATGGTGTTTCAGTAAAGTTTGAAAAGCTATTTCTAATTGATTTAAGCTAATTTCTGATTGAACTTTTAGTAATATCGACTGATTCCAATGATGAGGATTAGTAAAGTTTTGCTCAAAAAACCAGTGTTGGATTGGAGTCAGAGGAACAGAACCTGTAATGATACCTTGTTCAGCTTGAATTATATCTTTTTCTTCGGCTGTAGCCGCCAAATCTGCGAGGGTTTGATACTTAAATATAGACTTCGGTGTAATCTTTAAACCCGCTTGATTCGCTTGAGAAACCACTTGAATTGCCAGGATAGAATCACCCCCTAATTCAAAGAAGTTATCGTTAACACTAATTTGATTAACTCGAAGAATTTGACTCCAAATCTTAGCCAGTTGTTTTTCTTTTTCAGTTTGAGGTTTAGTATAACCTTGCTGTCGTTCAATTGGCTGTATTTCGGGTAAGGGAAGGGCTTTTCTGTCTATTTTTCCATTAGGTGTTAAAGGTAAACTTTCTAACATCATAAAAACTGAAGGAATCATATAATCCGGTAGTTTTTCTTTGAGGAAGTGACGTAATTCATTAGGCAGATCAGAGGTTAAATTTTCAGCTTTTGATTTGGGTACAATGTAAGCAACTAGACGCTTATTTTTAGCTTGATCTTCCCACGCACTCACAACAACTTGAGAAACGTGATTATTTTTAACGAGACTTGCTTCTATTTCTCCTAATTCAATCCGAAATCCTCTAATTTTAACTTGGTTATCTAACCGACCTAAATATTCAATTTTTCCATCCGGTAGATATCGAACTAAATCTCCAGTTTTATACAGACGATTAGTTTTATTTTCTCTATTTTTCTGGATAAATGGATTAGGAATAAACTTCTCAGCCGTCAGTTCAGGATGATTCAGATATCCCCTAGCTAAACCTGAACCTCCGAGATATAATTCACCCGGAACACCAACCGGAACAGGTTGAAGATAAGAGTCTAAAATATAAACTTGAGTATTTGTAATGGGACGACCAATTGAAGGCGTTTGAACACTTCCTGCTTCAGTTAATACAAAGGTTGAATAGGTTGTATCTTCTGAGGGGCCGTAAAGGTTAAAAACCTGCTGAATTTGTTGTTGTTGATAAAGTTGTTGAACTAATTCATTAGACAAAGCTTCACCTGCTAAATTGACAGTTTTTACACTCTGAGGAATAGCGTTAATTCGGAGTAGTTCTCTGGCGGCAGAGGGGACTGTATTAATCAGAGTCACTTCTTCGGAATGAGGTAAAGTCGGTAACTGTAAAGCATTTTCACCCAGAATAATTTTTCCTCCAATACTCAAAGGTGAAAATATTTCAAAGACTGATAGGTCAAAACAGATAGAAGTAGACGCAAAAACACCTGCAAGTTGTTCGTTAGTAAATATATTTTTTGCCCATTCTATGAATGTAGCAGAACTAGAATGAGTGATTGCAACTCCTTTCGGTTGACCTGTAGAACCGGATGTATAGATGACATAAGCTAAGTTTTCAAGAATCACTTTATTGCTAGGATTAGTTGTTAGTTCTGAAGAAATTTTTTCCCAGTCATTCTCTAAATCAATAACATTTTTGAAAGAATTTATTAATTCTAAATTCTCTATATTTTGAGTTAGTAATACAGCAACTTCAGCATCTTCTAGCATGAAAGATAACCGTTCTTGAGGGTAAGCTGGGTCTAGGGGAACATAAGTACCACCTGCTTTGAGAATGGCTAACATTGCCACAATCATTTTATCCGAACGTTTAACACAAATCCCTACTCTAACTTCAGGTTTAACCCCTAATTTTTGCAAATAATGAGCCAGTTGATTTGCTCGATTATTAAGTTGTTGATAAGTCAAGCATTGATTCTCAAAAATTAAAGCAGTTGCATGAGGTGTTTGCTCAACTTGGGTTTCAAATAACTGATGTAAACATATTTCTTGAACTTCCTGTTTTGTCTGATTCCATTCGTATAGTAATTTTTGCTGTTCAGTTGCTGGAAGAAGCGGTAAGTTATATATTTTCTGTTGTGGTTTAGCAATAATTCCTGAGATTAAAGTCTGAAAATTATCAATTAAACGTTGAATTGTTTCGGGCTTAAATAAATCAGTATTATACTCAAACTTACCCACTAATCCATCAACCGTTTCAGCCATATATAATGTCAGGTCAAACTTAGCTGTATTGTTTTCATTTTCAATTAAATGCCAATTTAAAGTTGATAACTGCATAGGTTGTATTGCTGCATTTTGCCAGACAAACATCACCTGAAATAAAGGTGTATAGCTTAAATCTCGCTGTGGTTGTAACTCTTCAACCAACTGTTCAAAGGGTAAATATTGATGAGCATAAGCCCCCAATGCTACTTCTCGCACCTGCTGTAATAACTGTTCAAAAGTGAGATTTCTAGTCAGATGAGTTCGTAAGGCTAATGTATTAGCAAAGAAGCCAATTAAGTTTTCTGTTTCTGTTGAGTTTCGATTAGCAATAGGAGAACCCACTACAATATCTTCACTTGCTGTATAGCGATATAATAAAGTTTTAAATACCGCTAACAATGTCATAAATAATGTACAACCAAATTGTTGACTTAAAGTTTTAATCGTTTGAGATTGTTCGAGAGAAAGTTGAAAGGTTTCTTTTGCACCTCGGAAGCTTTGAACTGCCGGACGAGTGTAATCAGTGGGAAGTTCTAAAACGGTCGGTATTCCCTCTAATTGTTGTCGCCAGTAAGCCAATTGATTCTCTAATACTTCTCCTTGTAAATGTTGCCGTTGCCCAGCCGCAAAGTCTATATATTGAATGGGTAATGGTGCAAGAGAATTATGTTGAGCCTGAGAGAGAGATTCATATAATCTAGCCACTTCTCGTATCAAAATTATCACTGATTGTTCATCAGAAATAATATGATGTAGCGTCATTAAAATTACATAAATTGTTGGAGATTTTTTTATAATTTTTACTCGCAATAACGAATCAGAATAGAGACTAAAAGGATATTGTGCTTCTTGTTTAATTAAGTTTTTAATGTAAGACTGTTGTATTGATTTGGGAAGTTCAGTAATATCAATAACGGGTAATTTAAATTGAAGTGAGGGGGAAATAACGATCTTGGGTTTTCCTTCAACCGTTAGAAAATTAGTTCGTAGAACTTCGTGACGATGAATAACTGTATTCAGACTTTGTTCGAGTATATTAATATTTAGTTCTCCCTCAATTCTGACAGCACCTGGTATATTATAAAAAGGACTATCCGGTTCAAGTTGAGCCAGAAACCATTGTCGCTGTTGAGCAAAAGATAAAGGTAAATTTTCTTCTCTAGTAATGCGCTGAAGCGGTTTAATTTTAAGTTTTGAATCTGTTTTTTTAGCTATCAAAATGGCTTCGGCTAACCGGGCTAAGGTGGGTGTTTCAAATAAACGACGCAAAGGTAAGTCAATATTAAAAACTTCTCTAATTTGAGAAATGACACGGGTAGCCAGTAACGAGTGTCCGCCTAATTCAAAGAAGTTATCTGTTCTGCCAATATGCTTGAAATTTAAAATATTTGCCCAGATTCCTGCTAAGATTTCCTCGGTAGGTGTTTGAGGGATTTCATGAGAATCTGATAAGTTTACAAGCTCTTGTTCGGGTTTAGGAAGCGCATTTATATCAATCTTTCCATTCGGAGTCAGCGGCAAAACATCCAACCTCACCCAAGCAGAAGGAATCATATAACTTGGCAACTTTTCGGCTACAAATTGGCGCAGTTGGCTTTCATTTAACTCCGAGTTTTCATCAGATACAATATAAGCAACTAAACGCTTTTCTTCACCCTGTGAACTAACACTCACTACTGCTTGTTTGACTTGGGGATGTTCTCTCAAGCTTGCTTCTATTTCTCCTAACTCTATCCGAAATCCTCGCAGTTTAACTTGATTATCTAACCGTCCTAAATATTCCATATTGCCATCACTGAGATATCGAACTAAATCTCCGGTTTTATACAAGCGTTTACCTGTATTGTTGAAGGGATTGGGTAGAAAACGTTCGGCAGTTAAAT
>JBARZE010000035.1:0-25869 GCA_049649525.1 Microcoleaceae cyanobacterium | reverse complement strand
GGCTGTCTGTGATGGTTTCTGTGGATGCTATTATCACACTAGCACCGATAGTTAGGGGTAGATAAAGTTCTAAGGCGGCGATGTCAAATGAGAGGCTAGTAACTGAGAGTAAACGGTCTGATGCTGTGAGTAAGAGTGTTTGATTAATTGCTAAGATAAAGTTACTTAAAGCTAGGTGAGAGATTTGTACGCCTTTGGGTTGACCGGTCGAACCGGATGTATAGATAATATAAGCTAGGTTTTCTAAGTGAATATTAGTGTCGGGGTTATTTGATGGTTGTTGAGTAATTTCTGACCAATGTTGTTCTAGATTGAGGATATTTTGAATAGGAAGTTGTAGAGTATTGAAGGAAGTTTGAGTGATAATATATGAAATTTGAGCATCTTTTGTGATGAATTGAAGACGGTCTAAGGGATAGCTTGGGTCTAGGGGGATGTATGTGGCTCCGACTTTTAATATGGCGAGTAGTGCGATGAGAATTGAGCCTGAACGTTCTAAACAAATACCGATGGTTTGTGAGGGTTGAATACCTTGTTTTTGCAGGTAATGAGCTAGTTGATTGGCGGTGGTGTTGAGTTGGTGATAGGTGAGTTTTTGATGGGTGTCGATAACGGCAATTGCATCAGGGTTTTGCTGGGTTTGGGTTTCTATTAGTTGATGAACACAGGCGAGTTTTTCAAAGGTTTTTCGGGTTTTATTCCATTCAATTAAGAGTTGATTTTTTTCATCAGGAGTAAGAAGCGAAATCTGAGCAAGCTTTTTTTGAGGTGTTTCAATAATGCTGAGTAATACAGTATTTAACTGAGATAAAATATTAGTGATTGTAACTAAATCAAAAGCCTCAGAATCATAAACAAGTTTTAGTGAAAGTTGAGAATTTTGAACTGCATAAAGCGTTAGAGGATAATTAGTTTGCTCCAGGGTTGAAACGGTTTTAATTTCAATATTTTTTAAAGATTGTTTGAGGGCGGCATCAACCGGATAGTTTTCAAAAATAACCAGACTCTCAAACAAGGGTAAATTTCTGGGAATATCACTCAAACGATGAATGTCTACTAAAGGTATATATTGATATTGTTGTGCTTCTATTTGTTGAGATTGTATTTCTTTAATCCATTGCAATAAGGTTTGCTTTGGATTGATATGAATTCGCACAGGCAGGGTATTAATGAATAGTCCGGCTATGTTTTCAGCATCTCTTAAGCTAGGCGGCCGACCTGAATAAGTTGATCCAAAAACAATATCATTTTCTCCACTGTAAAAACTTAGAATTAATGACCACGCGGCTTGCACTAAAGTATTAATCGTTAGTTGATTTTGTTGGGCAAAAAATAATAGTTTTGCTGTTAACTCTTCTGAAACCTGAAAATGTTCTTCTTGATAGTTTGGATTTAAGCTTTCAAAGCGGTTGATTTGGCGACTAATTTGCGTTGGTGTCGTTAAACCCTGAAGCCTTTTCTGCCAAAATTTATCAGCACTAGAGAGGTCTTGCTGTTGTAGCCAAGCGATATAATCTCGATAGGGACGAGGCTTTGTTAAAGGTAAGCTTTGACCTTGAGAAAAAGCCTGATAAAACGTGAGAAATTCTTTCAAAACTAAAGGGACAGACCAGCCATCTAATAAAAGATGATGATACGTCCAAATAAATTGATATAAATTATCTTGAATTTGAATTAAATTCAAAGACATTAGCGGAGGCTTTGCTAAGTTAAACCCTTGTTTTCGTTGAGTTGCTAATAAGGTATTAAGTTGTGTCTTTTGCTGCTCTGGTGTCAGATTTCGCCAATCTTGATCGAGAATTAATGCTTTTATCTCTTTGCCGACAACTTGCAAAGGTTTCTCTAAATTTTCCCAGACAAAAGCTGTTCTTAAAATGGAATTTCGATTAATAACCTGTTGCCAAGCTTGTTCAAAAGCAGTGAGATTTAAATATCCTTGAACTTGATAACAAGCCTGTACAATGTAGGCTCCGGATTCCGGAGCTAATAAACTATGAAATAGCATTCCTTGCTGCAGGGGAGAGAGAGGGTAGATATCTTCTATATTTTTTTTATTCATAATAGAGGAATAATTAAAGTTTATAATTCAATTTGATCTAATACTTGACTCAGTTGATCTTGATCGAGTTGAGCTAATGAAAAATCAGAGGGTGTATAACCTCCAGTTTCGGGAGAACAACAGTGAATAATGAGCTGATTTAATGTTTCTTTGAAATCCATTGCTAGGTTTTCTATCGTAGTATGACGATGAAAGTTTTTGCTATATATCCACTGAAATTGGAGTTGTCCTTCAATGATTAACCCATTCACTTCTAGCAAATAACATCTAGTTTGTTTTGAACTCCGAGCTTGGCCACTTGATTCAGGAGCTAAACTTATTAAAGAAGAAGAAGACAAGGTTTGGTCAAATTGCCCTAGATAGTTAAAACAAATTTTCGCTTTAGATTTAGGAATTTTAGACTCTGAAGCTGTCAGATAATGTAGAATTCCATAGCCCATTCCAGAGTTAGGAACTTGACGTAGTTGCTCTTTAATAGCTTTGATTGCTTCTCCTATATTTTCTGTTTGATTTAATTCTAATAGTATTGGAAAAATAGAAGTGAACCATCCCACTGTTCGAGAGAGATTAAAATTATCCAAAATAGACTCTCTCCCATAACTTTCTAAATCTACTAAAAGGGAATCTTGACTTACCCAGTTTGACAAGGTTATTGTTAAGGCTGCTAGTAAGATATCATTAATCTGAGTATTGTAGGCAGAAGGAACATCTTTCAGTAAGGCTTCTGTTGTTTCTAAACTGAGAGCAATTGTAACCGTTTCTGATTTTTCAACTGTGTTTTCTCCCTGAGAAAAATCTATCGGTAATGAATGAATATCTGGATTTAAAACTGTTAGCCAGTAATTTCGCTGTTGTTGAATGAAGGGTGAGGCTGCATATTCCTGTAAAGCTTCAGACCATTGTTTAATAGATGTTGTTTTTAAGGGAAGGTTAATTTTTTGATGATTTTCTAATTGCTCGTATATTGTCTGAAAATCTTCTAATAAAATTCGCCAAGATAATCCATCTATCGCCAAGTGATGAATAACAAATAATAAACGGAAGCCTTTTTCTAATCCTAAATTAAATAATGCTACTCTCAAGAATTTACCCGTAAATAAATTCAAACTTTTATGAAGTGAATTGATGATAAAATCCAGAGTCTGTCCTTGTTGGAGTTCGGGAATATCCGATAAATCGAAATAGGTGAATGGCACATCTAGATTAGGCTCAGTTATTATTTGTTTCCAGCCTGATTCTGTTTGTTCAAACTGAAGCCGTAGTGCATCATGGTGAACTAATAATTGCTGAATAGTCTGTTCTAAAATCGCAATATTTATATTTTTAACTTCCAGTAAAGTAGCCTGATTAAAGTGATGAATATCTTGTTTATGCTTCTCAAAAAACCAATGTTGAATTGGAGTCAGAGGAACTAAACCAGTTACCAATGTTTGTTCGGTATTAATCACGATCTCTACAGTCGCAATTGTAGCTAATTCTGCTATTGTTTGATGTTGGAATATCTGCTTAGGTGTAAGCTGAATTCCTGCTTGATTGGCTTTACTAACAATCTGAATTGCTAAAATTGAATCTCCTCCGATCTCAAAGAAATTATCGTGAATTCCCACTCGATCAAGTTGAAGAATTTCTGACCATATTGCTACTAACTTTTTCTCAATCGCTGTTTCCGGCTTAACAAATTCCGATTGAGTTTCTAATGGAATAACTTCTTGTTGGGATAAAGCTTTAACATCAACTTTTCCGTTAGAAGTGAGGGGTAGTGAATCGATGGGAATAAAAAGAGCAGGAATCATGTAGTCAGGTAACTTTTCTGATAGAAAAGATCGAAGTTGAGAGATAATTTGTTCTGAGTTTTCATCTGTAACGACATAAGCAATTAAACGCTTGTTTCCACCTTGATATTCTGTAGCAATAACAGCAACATCTTGAACCATTGAATGTTGACTGAGTACGGCTTCAATTTCTCCTAATTCAATCCGAAAACCTCTAATCTTAACTTGATTATCTAAGCGTCCTAAATATTCAATTGTTCCATTCTTTTGGTATCGGACTAAATCTCCAGTCTTGTACAAACGCTCCGATGATTTTCGAGAACTAAAGGGATTAGGAATAAATTTTTCAGCCGTTAAATCCGGTCGATTTAGATAACCTCTAGCTAAACCATCTCCTCCAATATAAAGTTCTCCTGGAACTCCTTTGGGTACAGGATTCAGGTAATAATCTAGCACGTAAACTTGAGTATTAGAAATCGGATAACCAATCGGAATCGATGATTTAATTTGAGTATTGTTTGTCATCAGATAACAGCAGGTAAATGTTGTACTTTCTGTAGGGCCATAGCCATTAATTAGTTTGGAATAAGGGAATCTTTGCAGAAGTTTTTGAATATGATAACTCGATAAAATATCACCACCCGCTAAGAGTTGACGCACGTTTTTAAAACATTGAAGCTGTTCATCAACCATGAGATGAAATAAGCCTGCTGTTAGCCAAAGTGTTGTTATATTATGTTGTTCAATAATTTGTCCAAGTTCATTTAAAGAAGGCTGAGAAGTGGGTAAGATAATTAGACGTTTACCATTGAGTAAAGCTCCCCAAATTTCAAAGGTGGAAGCATCAAAAGAAAGCGGTGCAGCCTGAAGGAAAATTTCTTCAGTACTAAAGTTAATATAATTACTTTGTTTAACAAGTCTAACTACACCTCGATGAGGAATACAGACCCCTTTTGGCTTCCCTGTTGAACCAGAAGTATACATAACATAAGCTAAGTTTTCTGCTGTTACTTGACTATTGAGATTGTTGGATTTTTCATCACTTATAATATTCCTATCCTTCTCTAAATCCAGAATAGGAATATTTAAACAGTCTAGGTAATTTTCTTTTTTATTAGTAATGATTGCCGCTAGTTGAGTATCTTTTAGAATAAAGGAGAGACGTTCTTGAGGATAGTTTTTTTCTAAAATAACATACGCTGATCCCGCTTTTAAGATTCCTAATATACTGACAAAGGTCTCAATTGAGCGTTCCATAAAAACCCCAATTAATGTATCGGGTTTCATATCTATTTTTCGTAGATAATGGGCAATTTTATTCGCTTTAATATTAAGCTGTTGATACGTGAGTTGCTGATCGGCAAAAGTGAGAGCGATTGCATCTGGATATTGTTCTACCTGTTGTTCAAAAAGCTGATGAATACAAGCTTCTCGCGGATAATGGGTTTGAGTTCGATTCCATTTTACTAAAAACTGTTCTTTTTCAGCTTGATTTAATAAGTTTAATTCAGATATTTTATGATCGGGATTTGTAATAATCGCTTGTATTAAATTTTGAAAATTCTCTGCTATTTGAGAGATAGTTTCTGCTTCAAATAAATCTGTATTGTACTCAAAATTACCAATCAGTTGCTGATTTATTTCTGTGAAGGATAGGGTTAAGTCAAACTTTGCTGTTTGCTGAGAAATCTCGAGAGGACTCCAACTTAAATCTGATATTTCGACAGTATTCATAGGAGCATTTTGCAGCACAAACATTATCTGGAATAGAGGGGTATGACTTAAAGAACGAGTAATTTTTAATTCTTCTAAAAGTTGTTCAAACGGTAAATCTTGGTGTTGATATGCTTCTAAAGAGACTTGACGAACTCGTTGCAAAACTTCCTCAAATGTGGGGTTTCCGGATAAATTGACTCGTAGAGCTAATGTATTAACAAAAAAGCCGATTAATTTTTCAATTTCAGCTCGGTTACGATTGGCAATGGGGGAGCCTATAATAATATCTTCATTGCCTGTATAGCGATGAATTAAGACATAGAAAACAGCAAGTAGCGTTATGAATAGGGTACTTCCCGACTCTTGACTAACAATCTTTAAAGCTTTTAATAATTGTGAGGATATTTTGAATTTGTAACTGGCACCTTGAAAAGTTTGAACGGCTGGACGAATGCGATCTGTCGGCAATTCTGAAAGCGTAGGTGCATTCTGCAACTGTTGTCGCCAGTAAGAAAGTTGATTTTCTAAAACTTCACCCTGTAGCCACTGTCGCTGCCAACTGGCAAAGTCTACATATTGAATGGGTAACTCTTCTAAAGGAGAAGGTTCTTGATTTAAAAAAGCTTGATATAATCTTGAGAGTTCTTGTAACAATACACCCATTGACCAACCATCAGAAATAATATGATGTAAGGTCATTAATAATAGATGATCTTGTTCTTGTAAATGTAGCAATTTAACCCTGATTAAATGAGTAGAGCTTAGTTCAAAAGCTTGTTTATTTTCAGCGAATAAAAGTTGATCGATTTGTAATTCTTGAGCGGCTTGAGATAAATTACATAAATCAATAATTGGCACTTCCAGTTCACAATTACTTGAAATCATGAGTTTTGGTTTACCATTAACTGTGTGAAAAGCTGTTCTTAAAACTTCATGGCGACGGATAATTTGTGAAAAGGTTTGCTTGAGTATCTTAATATTTAAAGTTCCTTGCAAACGAATTGCGATAGGAATGTTATAGAAGGGATTATTGGGTTCAAACTGTGATAAAAACCATTGTCGCTGTTGTGCAAATGATAGAGGTAAGTCACTGTTACGAGAAATGGGCTGAATTGATGAAACAGGAAGTTTTAATTTATTCTTTGTTAGTTTTTCTATTTCTTGAGCGAGTTCAGTAATTGTGGAAAAATCGAATAGATAACGTAGAGGAAATTCTATTTTAAAGACTTCTCTAATTTGTGAAACGACACGAGTTGCTAAAAGTGAATGTCCGCCTAGTTCAAAGAAGTTTTCATTCACTCCTATTTCCTGTAAGTTTAAAACATTTTGCCAAATTCCAGCTATAATTTCTTCAATCGGTGTTTGCGGCTTTATCTGTTGAGATAAGGTAGGAAGTTGATACTCAATCGCTGCTAAAGCACGACGATCTATTTTCTGATTTGCAGTTAAAGGAAATGCTTCTAACTGCACAAAAACAGCCGGAATCATATAGCTAGGTAACTTTTGCTCAAGATAATGGCGTAAGTTTTTGGGGGTTAAAGTTTCTGAGTTTACTGATTTTTCTGTTTTATTTTCAGGGATAAAATAAGCGATTAAGCGTTTTTCTGCCGATGTATCTACGTTAACAACTGCTACGACTTCTCGAATTTCTAAATGCTCATTTAATGCGGCTTCAATTTCACCTAATTCTATCCGAAAGCCTCGAATTTTGACTTGATGATCTAATCGCCCCATATACTCAATATTTCCATCGGATAAATATCGGACTAAATCTCCTGTTTTATATAAACGATCTTGAGTTTTATCCTGACTAAAAGGATTGGGAATAAATTTTTCTGCTGTCATTTGAGGACGATTTAAGTATCCTCTCGCTACACCAAAACCTGCAATATAAAGTTCACCCGAGACACCAATAGGAACAGGTTGCAGGTTGGAATCTAAAATATAGAATTGCGTATTGGCAAGGGGACGACCAATTGAAATATAAGTTGATTTTTCGGGAGAAATGGCATTTAAATTTAGTTGATAAATCGCTGACCAAATTGTTGTCTCTGTTGGGCCATAAAAATTCCAAACTTGTTGAGAATTGTCTAAAAGTTGTTGAGCTAGAAAATGCTCGAGTGCTTCACCGCCGCAGAGTATTTTAATATTTTTATTGCCTGTCCATCCACCGTTCATTAACATTCGCCAAGTGGCTGGTGTCGCTTGCATCAATGTTGCGTTTGAGGTGTTTAATGTTTCACCCAATGCAACACCATCTGTAGCAACTTCACGACCGACCAGAATCAAACGAGCACCTACAATGAGGGGTAAATATAATTCTAAAGCTGCAATATCAAAGGAAATGGTTGTGACTGATAAAATAATATCTTCTGATAATAAAACTATATTTTGTCTCATTGCCATTAGGAAGTTGGTCAGGCTATAATGGCAAATTTCTACACCTTTTGGTTGACCTGTTGAACCAGATGTATAAATGACATAAGCTAAGTTTTGAGGAACAATTTCATAGTCAATATTTTCAGCGCTTTGTTGTGTAATGCTGTCCCATTCTTGATCTAAACAAATTACTTTATTCGTCTTCCAATTAGGATAAAGCAGGTTAGATTGAGTTAATAATAATGAAATATTAGCATCTTCTGTGATGAATAAAAGACGTTCTTGAGGATAGGCAGGATCGAGAGGAACATAGGCTGCACCCGCTTTCAAAACAGCTAAAAGTGCGATTAGCATCTCACAAGAACGCTCTAGGCAAATACCAATCAGTTGTTCTGATTTTACACCCAGTTTCTCTAAATAATGTGCAAGCTGATTTGCTTTATGATTGAGAACTTTATAGGTTAATTGTTGATGCTCGTCAGCGATAGCAATAGCATCAGGTGTTTGCTCAACTTGCGCCTCAAATAATTGATGGATACAGGCTTGATCAGAAAGTTCTGTTGCCGTTGTATTCCATTCTATCAATAGTTTTTTCTGTTCAATGGAGGATAGTAAAGATAACTCAAATAATCGAGATTGAGGAGAACTAATAAATTCTAAAAGTAATGTCTTTAATTGGCTTAAAATTTGCTTAACAGTTTGAGGTAGAAAATAACTTTTACTATAATCAATCCTAAATAATAGTTCTGAATGGGGTAAAACAAACAATGCTAGAGGATAATTTGTTTTTTCAAAACCTTGACCTTGACTAATTTTCAAGCTGCTGTTTGACTGATTTAATACAGTATCAAGAGAAACCGGATAATTTTCAAAGACTACTAAACTTTCAAACAGTGGTGTTCCTGTAGAAATATTACTCCATTTTTGAATATCTATCAAAGAACTATAAGCATATTGTTCTTGTTCTATTTGCTGAGTTTGTAATGTTTGCAACCATGAAATTAATTGTGTTTTAGCATGAATTTTGACCCGTACTGGTAAAGTATTAATAAATAGCCCAACTATAGATTCTACTCCAGGTAAAGTGGGGGGACGACCGGATACTGTTGCACCGAATACAATATCAGATTCTCCACTATAACGACTAAAGAGTAAAGCCCAAGCTCCTTGAATTAAAGTATTGAGAGTGAGGCGATATTGCTTACAAAATGACTGTATTTCAATATTTTCTCTATGAGTAAATTCTAGATATTCTTGAGCATGAATGTCTTCATTTTCTGGATAAAATTCTACGGATAGTTGTGTCGGAGTTGTAAAGCCTTTAAGTTGTTTTTGCCAAAATTTTTCTGCTTCAGAAATATCTTGCTGTTGCTGCCAGCTAATATATTCTCGATAAGGACGTGGGGATGTAAGCGACAAAGTTTTACCTTGCTTAAATGCTTCATAGAATGCTAAAACTTCTTTGATGATCAGACCATTACACCAACCGTCCATCAGCAGATGATGGTGACTCCAAACAAATTGATAGGTATTTTCTTGTACTTTGAATAAGGCACAACGCATTAAAGGTGCTTGATCAAGTTTAAAGCCTTTTTCTCTGTCTGTAATTAAAAAATATTCTAGCTGATTTTGCTGTTCATCTGGCGTTAAATTTTGCCAGTTTTCCTCATGCCAAGGCAAGTTCACTTGTGAAGAAACGACTTGCAATGGTTTCTCTAATTCTTCCCAATAGAAGGCTGTACGCAACACGGAATGTCGAGTGATAACTTGCTGCCAGGCTTGCTTAAATACTTGCGTATTTAATTCTCCAGAAATCAAACAACTCCGCTGTTCAAAATATACACCTGAGTTTGGAGTATACAAGGTGTGAAAAAGCATTCCCTGCTGCATTGGAGAAAGTTCATATATATCGGTTATATTTTGATTTGACATTTAAATTTATGTTATAAAACTATAGAATAAAATTTTACTTTTTACTTTTTACTTTTAATTTTTGTTATTAATTTATCAAGTTGTTTTTGATTGAGGCGAGCAGCAGAAAAATCAGAGGGGGTATAAGTTTCTGTTTCTGGAGATGAAGCATAATTAATTAATGTTTTTAAGACAGTGATAAAATGATTAGCCCAACAGTCAATTGTTTCTCTTTTGTGAATATTTTTACTATAGATCCAGTTCAGGTGTAGTTGATTTTTCGCAATAAATCCATTAATTTCTAGTAAATAACGACGATTTGCAAAAGGAGACTTATTAAACGGGTTTGAATCAGACAAATCTAATGTAAACCACTCAGACTGGACTGGATTAATTTGACCAAGATAGTTGAAAATAGCCTCAGCTTGAGGAGCAGCTTTCAATTGCGATCGCACAGCTTCATTTGGACTAAGATATCGCAGAATTCCATAATTAATTCCATGATTAGGAATACGACGAAGTTGTTCTTTTATCGACTTAAGAGCATCTTCTGTATTCTGAACTGTTTCTAACTTTAAAAGAACTGGAAAAATTGCGCTAAACCAACCTACTGTGCGTGAGATATTAATATTTTCAAATAATTGTTCTTCTCTTCCATGCCCTTCTAAGTCAATCAAAAGAGAGTGACAACCTGTCCATAAGGAAAAGCTTTGAACGAGAGCAGTTAATAAAATGTCATTAATTTGTGTATTGAACTTTTTAGGAAGCTCTTCTACAATAATATGAGTTTCATTGGGATCTAAAGTAACGCACACTTGAGCTGTTGATCCAACTGTATTGGCTGAATTTCCAACAATGAAATCAACCGGTATTGAGTGGACGTATTCTTGAGACTGAGCTAACCAATAGCTGAATTCAGAGGTAAGTTTTTCAGAGTCGCTCGCAGAAACTAAGCAAGTTGACCAATCTTGATAAGAAGTTGTTTTCGCCGGTAGTTGTACTTTTTTAGCCTGACTAATTTGCTGGTAAGCTAAAGCAAAATCTTCTAGAATAATTCGCCAGGATACCCCATCAATAACAAGGTGATGAATTACAAATAGCAAACGATTAAGCTGGTTATTTCCAAGTTTAAACAGTGTTGCTTGAATCAGTTTCGATGAAAGATTTAAACTTTTTTGCAAACATTCGGTAGCCGTTTGATAAGCCTGTTCTTTTTGAGTTTTTGTTAATTCTGATAAATCGATGTAACTCACTGGAATAGTTGCTTGAGGAGATGAATAAAATTGCTGTTCACCTGGCTTTTCCTGTGTAAATCTCAATCGTAAAGCATCATGATGTATGAGTAACTGTTGAATCGATTTCTCTATGTATTTAAACTCGACATCCGGCGAAATATCTAAAACAACAGATTGATTATAATGATGAGAATGTGATATTTTTTGCTCAAAAAACCAATGTTGAATCGGTGTCAAAGGGACGGAACCCGTGGCTAAACCTTGTTCAGCTTTCAGCGGTTGAACTGAGGTCGCAACAGCGGATAATTCAGCAATCGTTTGATACTGAAAAAGCTGTCTGGGTGTGAGTTTTAAGCCTGCTTGAGTGGCTTTTGCAATAATTGAAATGCTTTGAATAGAATCGCCTCCCAGTTCAAAGAAGTTATCATGAATTCCGATATTTTCTCTTCTTAAAACTTCTTGCCATATTTTTATTAAAATTTTCTCATTATAGGTACTAGGAGCAACATAAGATGACGATATTTTCATCACTTCATCTGCTGTCGGTAAAGCTTTCCGGTCTATTTTCCCATTGGGAGTGAGTGGAAAGTTAGGTACGACCATCAAAGCATTTGGAATCATATAATGAGGCAGCTTGTTTTTGAGAAAATGATGCAGTTTATTTTGTATTTCTAAATCATCATCTGAATGGTCGGATTGAACTATGATATAAGCCACTAAACGCTGATGAGCGGAATTACTTTGAGTGACTACTATTGCTTCTTTAACTTCTGGATGTTGAGTTAATACAGCTTCAATTTCACCCAGTTCGATACGAAAACCTCGAATTTTTACCTGATTATCTAGTCGTCCTAAATATTCTATATTACCATCTGGAATATATCTTGCTAGATCTCCTGTTTTGTAGATACGGTCTTGATTTTCATTTGAATTAAATGGATTTGGAATAAATTTTTCAGCGGTTAAATCGGGTCGATTTAAGTAACCTCTAGAAACACCATTACCGCCAATATAGAGTTCACCCGGAATACCAATAGGAACAGGTTGTAAATATCGATCTAAGATATAAATTTGAGTATTTGAAATCGGATGACCAATGGAAACTGCACCAGAAAGAGAAGCCTGAGTGGGAACCTCATAAACACAACATCCCACCACTGTTTCTGTCGGCCCGTACTCATTAATTAATCTCGTGTTTGGAGAAGATTCACGCCAGAAAGAAAGACTCTCACCCAACAAAGCATCTCCCCCGATAATTAAGGAATTTATTTGACTAACTTTTGATTGCTGAGACAGAAGTTGACTTAATATTCCTAAATGAGCCGGAGTGACTTTAACTAAGCTGAATTTATTTTCTGAACTTAAAGCGGTACTCAAAGCTTCTATTTCTTGATTTTCTGACAAAATGAAAACGGTTTTACCCACTAATAAAGGGCAGAATAAACTGGTAATTGTGGCATCAAATCCGATAGAAGAGTGTAGGGGAGAACCCTCTCCTTTGACTAAATTATATTCTTGAATTGCCCAGTTTAAATAATTAACAAGCCCACGATGAGTTAACATCGTTCCTTTGGGCATTCCTGTTGAACCTGATGTGTAAATGACATAGGCTAAGTTTTCTGGAGTCATTGAAACTTCAGGATTAGAATCGGTTTCACGATCAATAATATTCCAGTTCTCTCTAATATTTAGAATAGGAGTTGATGGAATATGCTTTGCTATCTCTGGGTTTAAGTTTTCAGTGGTTAACACTACAGAAACTTGTGCATCATTAAGCATATAGCCTAGTCGTTCTGGAGGATAGTTAAAATCCAGTGGAACATAAGCACCACCTGCTTTGAGAACTGCCCAAATTGCTACCAGTAACTCAGGTGAGCGTGGCATACAGATTCCAACTAAAACTTCGGAATTCACTCCTTTTTTTTGAAGGTAATGTGCTAGTTTATTGGCTCTTATATTGAGTTGTTTATAGGTGATGCGGGTTTTGCTTTCAAAGCTTTCATTAGAATTGAATGTAATCGCAACTGCATTGGGTGTTCGTTTAACCTGATCTTCAAACAGATGATGAACACAATAAGTAGTCAAATGATTAGTTTGAGTTTGATTCCACTCTGTTAATAATTGATGTTTTTCAGTAGGAGTTAATATTGATAGATTAGAAAGTTTAATCTGTGGATTCGCAATAATTTCTGATAAGAGCATCTGAAAATGCCCCAGCATTCGTGTAATTGTTTCTGGCTTAAATAAGTCTGTACTATATTCTACAACAACTAATATTTCAAGTTCTCGTTCAATTAAATGCCAAGTTAGATCAAATTTAGTTGATTCAGGATCTATCCAATCTTGACTTATTTGTAAGTTAGGTAATTGTAATTCAGGAGTTAATGAATTTTGAAACTGATAAGCTTCATTTTGAAACTGAAACATTACCTGAAATAAAGGATTATGGCTCAGATTGCGTTCGGGTTGCAGTTCTTCTACTAACTTTGAAAACGGTAAATCTTGATGTTGATAGGCTCCAGAATTAACCTCTCGAACTCGCTTCAAGACCTCTTGAAAAGTTGGGTTCCCCGATAAGTCGGTTCGCAAAACCAAAGTATTAACAAAAAAACCGATTAGACTTTCTATTTCTTTGCGATTTCGGTTAGCAATGGGGGAACCAATAACAATATCATCCTGATGACTATATCGATGTAATAATATTTTGAAAGCCGCCAGTAATGTCATAAATAAACTAACCCCTTGCTGACGACTGAGGGCTTTTAAAGCTGTGGTTAATTCTTGAGAAAGTGTTAGGGATTCAGTCTTTCCTTGAAAAGTCTGAGTGACAGGTCGAGGATAATCTGTGGGTAAATTTAATGGGGCTAAATCAGTTAGTTGCTGTTTCCAGTAACTCAATTGTGTGTTTAATTCTTCTCCTGTTAGCCATTGGTGTTGCCAAATTGCAAAGTCTGTATATTGAATTTTTTGTTCTGGTAAGGGTGAGGGTTTTTGTTGCTCAAATGCTTTGTAAACTGCCGAAAATTCCTTTAATAAAATTCCTCTTGACCATCCATCTGCAATAATATGATGCAAGGTTAAAAGTAAGATAAATTGATTGTCACTGAGTTGTAATAAAGATATCCTGATTAATGGATCTGTGTTCAGGTTAAACGGTTTCTTTGCTTCTTGTCTGGCTAGTCGTTCTGCCTCAAATTCACGATCACTTTTAGATAAAAGGCGTAAATCTATGAGCGGAATATTTAAATTATAATTATTGAAAATAACAGCCTGAGGTTTTATATTATCAAGACTTTTAAAGTTGGTTCTCAAGCTTTCATGGCGGCTAATAATTTCAGTGAAGCTTTTTATAAGAAAATCAATATTAAGATTCCCGTTTAGATGCCAAGCAATCGGAATATTATATGCAGAAGTATCCGGCTCTAATTGATGAATGAACCAAAGGCGTTGCTGTGCGTATGACAATGGCAAATCATCATTTATTTCTCGCTTTCTTATTTTGAGTGAACTAGATTGTTGCTTTTTACTTTTTAGTTTTTGCTCCAGTAGCTGCCGCTGCTCAGGAGAGAGACTAGCAATTCTCTGGGTTAACTCATTAAATTTTGGATTATTACTGGTCATTGCTCTCTGTTAAAATATGATAGTTTTTTGTATTAAATTCTAAACTAATGTTTTCTGACTCAATTTAACTTCATGATATTTCTCTCGTAACTGTTTCAGATAAGTCAGACTTTCGATAACAGCGTCATAACTAGGAACAAAGTCAATTAGACTAGCAATTTCATTAATACCTGCTTGCTCAATTTCTTGAAGAAAAGGAAGGCAGCTAGTTGGAGTTCCGATGAGAGAGCGTCCTTTCATAAATCCTTCAACGCCGAATAAAAGTAAGCTATCTAAATCATCTTCTGAGAAGTTTTTGAGACTCACATTTAAGCCCATACTTTTAGCTAAGTTATCTAATAAATCATAGTGATTTTTCAGATAGTCGCAAAAAGGTTGTCTAACTTTTTCTTTAACTTCATTGAGGCTTTCTCCTAAGAAAGTATGGATCATTAAAGCCACTTTACCTTGTTCTGGATCGTAACCTTTTTTTGCTAATGTATCTCGATAGAGTTTAATTTTAGGAACGACACTTTCTAAAGTTCCACCTAATAAAGAAGTCAGAACATTTGCTCCCCTTTTTCCGGCTTCAATAAATGTTTCTGAAGATTGACAAGTAATCCAAATTGGCAGTTTTTGCTGAATAGGTTTTGGTAACGTTTTCACCTCAACCGTTTTACCTGTTGCATCTTGATACTCGACAGCTTCCCCTTGCCAAAGTTGCTGAACCGCTTTAATTCCTCGCCACATATTTGCTTTGCGATTTGCATGAGTTTCACGAGAAAGAATAAATTCATCCATCGTCCAACCGGAAGCAAAAGCAATCTCAGCTCGACCATTTGAAAGGTTATCAACCACCGCCCATTCTTCTACAATTCGGACAGGATGATGCAGAGGTAAAACCACACTCCCGGCTCGTAATCGAACTCGTTCTGTTACCATGGCGAGTGCGGCATTTGTGATGGAAGGATTGGGATAAAGTCCGCCAAAAGCATGGAAATGTCGTTCGGGTGTCCAAACAGCAGAAAAACCATTTTTATCCGCAAATTTTGCACTTTCAATCAGCATTTTATATTTATTCGGTTGTGCAACTGAGCCATCTCCATCGAAATAAAATAAACTGAAATCCATGATGTTCTCCAAATTAATTGTTTGCGTTGAGTGGTTTGACGAATAAATACAGAATTAATGAGTTTATTTAATCATCTTCCTGCAAGTTATCCGGAACTGATAACAATGCTTTTACCTCCTCTGATGATAAATTTTCGACTTCTTCTAAGAGTTTTTCGATTTCCGGATCATCTGTTTGTTTGGACTGATTTTCATCAATAATTTTAGCGATCCCTGCCACAGTGGGTGACTCAAATAAAAACTCTCGCATGGGAATATCAATCTGAAATTCTTCTCGCAAACGAGAAATAATTTGAATCGCTAGTAATGAATGTCCACCTAACTCAAAAAAGTTATCATAAATCCCGACTTTTTCTATACCTAACAGCTCTTGCATTCCATTGGCAATGATCTTTTCGGTTTGATTTCGAGGTGCTTGGTATAAGGTTTTAAGATCGGGTCGAGCATGATTTAAGGTTTGATTTGATTGTATATCTTTTAACGGTTCTGAATGAATTGATTGCTCGATTCTAGTGTATAAATCGCTGGGAGAAACAACGACTTGCTCCACAGTATTTTGTGAGATAATTCGCTGGGAGGCTTGCCAAACTTCATGGGGTTTAATCGCTAAATCAAGTAATGCTGAACCTGTTTTCTGAGGCGTTAATTCTTCATTCCATTCACAAGCATCCCAATTAACACTAATCCAAGGCGTTGAACCGATTTTATTTTGTTGGTGAGCGAAGGCATCCATAAATAAGTTAGCGGCTGTATAGGCTGCAAATCCTACGCCTCCGACCACTGAAGATAAAGAAGATTGTAGCAGATAAAAATCGATTTCTTTTCCTTGTAAAACTTTAGTTAATGTGATTAATCCTTGCACTTTCATTTGAAATTGATGATGACATTCTTCTAGAGTTAAATCTTGAATAGGACAGCTTGAGCGATCTCCCATTGTTCCAGCATGAATGACTCCATTAATTTGACCAAATTGAGCGTAAGCTTGAGTAATTATAGGTTTAATTTCTGCTTCATTTGATAAGTCAGCACTGTAGAATATAAACTCGGCATTAGATGCTTCTAAGGCTTTTATTTTACGAATAAATTGACTGATTGTATCCTGCTGACCATGTGAGACTAACCACTGTTCCCATTGATGTTTTTCGGGTAAATTTGAGCGACCCATTAAAATCAGTTTTGCTTGGAATTCTTGAACCAGATATTGGGCATAAACTAATCCTAATCCTTCGACTAAATCCCCAGCAATTAAGTATACACCATTGGGTTTAAATCGGGTGTCTTCTACTGAAACTTCAGGTAAAATAAAGGGTTCAAATATTTGTATCCAGCGATATCGATCTCGATAAGCAACAACTGATTCTGTAGAATCATGCTTCAATTCAGTTATTAATTGATCTGTCAGTTGATTGAATAAATTAGAAGTTTGGGGAACAATAATATCGATATTTTGACAAGTGATATGAGGATATTCTTGAGGAATTACTTTACAGAGTCCCTGTTGTGTGACTTGAGCCGGATTTAATGTTTCTGTACCGATTACATCATGAACGTTATCTGTAATGGCTGTAATTTTTATGGGTGTATTGATGTTTTGTTGACTCATAGCTTGAACTAAAGTTAGTAAGCTATAGAAACCCTTGTTTTGATCGGATTCAAAATCATTTTCTAACGTTGAATGTAAATAATCGGTCGATTTTGTTCCCCAGAAATGAACGATACAATCAGGTACGAATTTATCTTGCTTCAGAATACTGATTAATTTATTATAGTCATCAATATTTTGAGGATTGATCTCAAATAAAGTCTCAGTATGCTGAATTAACTTATCTCCGATTTTGACTGTTACTACAGCTTGATTTTCCTCTAATAACCGTTGAACGATGTTTTCACCTAATCCTGTCTCATCCACAAAAATTAACCAACATTTACGTTCTGTTTTAGAAGCAGGTAGGGGCAAAGTTGAACGCTTCCAAGAAGGAAGATAAAACCATTCCGCTAAATTCGATTTTTTCTGCGATTCTTGAGTCTTAACTTCTGAAAAATTACTATTATGTTGAGCTTCTACCCAGTAATATTGGCGTTCAAAAGGATAAGTCGGTAAGGGTAAACGCTGACGTTTTTCGTTCGCATAAAATCCTGACCAATTAATTTCTATTCCCGATATCCAAAGTTGTCCTAAAGTCTCTAAAATATGAGCCATATCGGACTGTTTATCTTGAGGATGACGCAATGAGGTTAAAGTATTGACATCGGCTTGATGCTGTTTAGCAAATGTCTTGAGTGTACGTCCTGGCCCTACTTCTAATAATATAGGATTTGGCTTTTGTAATACCTGTTTAATTCCCTCAGAAAATTGCACTGTTTTTCTCAGATGTTGCACCCAATATTCGGGTTGAGTTGCTTCGGTTGCCGTCAGCCAAGTTCCAGTTATATTAGAGATAATTGGAATGGTCGGAGTGTTGAGATGAATCTTGCTAATTGTCTGTTTAAACTCATCCAAAATCGGTTCCATTAAAGGAGAATGAAAAGCATGAGAAGTATGTAAACGGCGATAAGTAATATTTTCTTGATTCAAAACTTGCTCAAATGTTTCAATCGCAGTATTTGAGCCGGACAAAACAGATAATTTCGGAGAATTAATCACTGCAATGACTAGTTCTTCGGGAAGTATAGATTTAATTTTTTCCGCTGTTGAAGAAACAGAAAGCATCGCCCCTGGCGGACAAGTTTGCATCAATTTTCCTCTTATTGCAACTAAGGCTAAAGCATCTTCTAAAGAAAACACACCTGCTAGGGTGGCAGCCACATATTCTCCGATGCTATGACCTATCATTGCTTGAGGTTTTACACCCCAACTCATCCACAATTTAGCTAAAGCATATTCTATGACAAATAGTGCAGGCTGTGCGTAAGCTGTTTGATTAATTAAGCTGTTTTCTAGGGGTTTTTTAGGATAAATAATTTCTCGTAAATCATTCTCTAAATAAGGTTTGAGGAGTTGACTACAATTATCAATGACATCTCTAAAAATAGGCTCTGTTTCATAGAGTTCTAAGCCCATATTTACATACTGACTGCCTTGCCCAGAGAACATAAATATGATGGTTTGGGAAGTATTGGGGTAGAATTTTGTTAATATTTTTTCAGAATATTGTTCAGACTCGGGTAATACTTCAATGGCGTTTTCTAAACTATTACAGACTAACATTCGACGATAGTCATGGCTTTTTCTTCCCACTTGAAGGGTGTAAGCTACATCTGCGATATTGAGGTCAGAATGCTTTTTAAGATAGGCTCTAAGCTGAGTTGTTGCTGTTTCTAAAGCGGATGATGTTTTGGCGGAGAGTAATAGCAATTGCCAAGGACGAGAATTGCTGGTCGTTTGAACTTGGGGCGCTTCTTCAAGAATGAGATGAGCGTTCGTTCCTCCCATGCCAAAAGAACTAACTCCAGCACGGCGAGGCGTAGCATTTTTCTGCCAATTAGATAGTTTAGTATTGACATAAAATGCACTGTCAGCAAAGTTAATTTGAGGGTTGGGATTTTCAAAGTTTAAACTGGGCGGAATATGCTGATTTTTTAGGGCTAATGTTGTCTTAATTAATCCGGCAATACCAGCGGCGGCATCTAAATGTCCGATGTTACTTTTTAGCGAACCAATTGCACAAGATTTATTGCTATTTTTACCAAAAACTTTTGTCAAAGCAGAAATTTCAATTGGGTCACCTAATGCGGTTCCTGTACCGTGTGTTTCTATATAATTAATCGTCTCTGGTTTGACATTAGCTTTTGCAAGAGCAGTGGCAATAACTTCAGCTTGACCTGTTACACTGGGAGCGGTTAAACCTACTTTTTGAGAACCATCATTATTAATTGCTGAACCTTTAATCACTGCATAAATTTGATCGCCATCTTCTAAGGCTTGACTCAGCCGTTTTAAGACAACAAGACCGACTCCATTACCGAAAACAGTTCCCTTGGCATTGGCATCAAAAGCGCGACAATAACCATCAGGAGAAGCAATTCCATCTTCTTTATAAAGATAACCCGATTTGTTAGCAGAATTAACAGTCACTCCACCTGCTAAAGCCATATCACACTCTTTTTTAAGTAAACTTTGGCAAGCGATATGAACCGCCACTAATGAAGTAGAGCATCCGGTTTGAATTCCACAGCTAGGGCCTTTCAGGTTTAATTTATAGGACGCTCTAGTGGGCATTAAACCCATCACATTACTGACAACAAATTGCACAGAGTCTACAGCGTTTCTTAAATTAGCATTGTTGAAAAGATTAATGATGTAATTATTTAATGCTGAACCTGCGTAAACTCCTATTTTACCAAGATAACGTTCAGGGTCGTAACCGGCATTTTCTAAAGCTTCCCAGGCAGATTCTAGAAATATTCTATGTTGAGGATCGATTAGTTCTGCTTCTCTGGGGGAATAACCAAAAAAGGCTGCATCAAAATACTCAATATTTTTAAAACTTGCATAAGCTTTTACATAGTTAGGATGATGAATCTCATCTACGCTAACACCGGATGAAATTAATTCTTCATCTGATAAAAATTGAATTGAATTAACACCATTTTTTATATTGTCCCAAAACTGATCGACTGTTTCAGCGCCCGGAAAACGACCCGCCATGCCAATAATAGCAACTCGTTCATTTTTTTCTTGCTCTAAAGCTTCTATTTTAGTTCTGGCTTCTGTCAGAGCGGCAAGTATTCGTTGAGATGAAGATAAATCGTTCATTTGTTTAACCTCCTAATAATTTTTCTAAGTTTTCAAGTTCTTTAGCAATAGAATTTTCTATATTATTTTCAGATATTTTATCTATATCTTTTTTTAAGATTTTAACATCTTTAACAGAGCTTTTGATCGATTCAGATGAAACAATTTCTGTTTGAATATATTCCGCTAAATCCTGTATAGTTGGATATTCAAATATCGCAGTGGAAGGCACAGATTTTCCTAAACTGTTCTCTAAGCGATTTCTCAGTTCTATTACCATTAAAGAATCCATTCCCATATCAAAAAAGCCTTGCTTTGGATGAGGATATTGATTCGGTTGTAGTCCTAATACTCTCCCCACTTCTTCCTGCAAATGAATGATTAAAATAGATTCATGCTCACTGGGTGGAAGGCTGGCTAATTTCTGAATAATTTGTGAGGTTATGGGCTGTTTTTGCTGTACATTTTTCTGAATAAACTCCGAGAAGAAAGGTGCAGTTAATCCTTGTGTTAAAAAGCGCGACCAATCAATCGGAATTACCCCAACTTGTGCGGTTGGTTGCATGATTAACTGTTCAAAAATCTGTAACCCCTGCTGAGGAGAAATCATTCCAACTCCCTTGAGGTTCATCTGCTCACCCACTTGACGTTGAGCCGCCGCTCCGACTTCCGACCAAGCTCCCCAATTAATACTAAGTCCAGGTAACCCCAATTGTTGGCGGTAGTGAGCCAGAGTATCGAGAAAAGTGTTTGCTGCAACATGGTTTGCTTGTCCGGGTGAACCTAATAGGGAAGCCGCTGAAGAAAACAGTACAAAAAAGTCAAGCGGAATGTCTTTTGTTAACTGATGAAGATTCCATGCACCGTGCATTTTGGGCTGCATTACTCGCTCAAATGTATCGGTATTGAGTTGCATTAAAACACCATCTTCTAATACGCCAGCCGCGTGAATAATGCCTCGTAGCGGGGGTAATTGCTGTTGAATATTCTGAAATATTTCTGTTAGTTTTTTATCATTAGAAACATCGGCTTGATAGACAATAATTTGCGCTCCTAATTGTTCTAACTCATTCAGAGTATTTTGAACTTCAGCGTTAGGATGACGACGACTTAATAGGACTATATTTTTAGCTCCTTTCTCAATAAGCCAACGAGTCAATAATAATCCTAATCCGCCTAATCCTCCTGTAATGAGATAGGTTCCTTTCGAGAAATCTATTTGAGTTTCATGAGTTGAGTTTTTGATGACAATTTTACCAATATGCTTAGCTTGCTGCATATATCGAAAAGCCGCAGGTGCATTCAGAATATTAAAGACTTTACGAGGTAGGGGTTGTAATTCTTTCCTTTCAAATTTTTGGGATATTTCAGATAAAAGTGACTGAATTAAACTGGGATTATTCTGAGCGGTACTCATTAAATCAATTAAGGAAAAAGAAACATTTTGCTTTACTTTTTTAACTTGAGTTTCACTCCAAACATCTCGCTTCCCAATTTCGAGAAAATATCCATTTTCTTTGAGTACCGATAAACTTTTAGGAATAAATTCTCCTGATAAAGAATTAAAGACAATATCAACGCCCTGATTTTCAGTTTGCTGCATTATTTCATCGGCAAATTCCAATGTCCGAGAGTTCATAATATGTTGAATTCCTAATGATTTGAGAAATTCCCATTTACTAAAACTAGCAGTTGCAAACACTTCAGCTCCCGCAGCTTTGGCGATTTTAACAGCCGCCATCCCTGTTCCCCCAGCAGCAGAATGAATTAAAATTTTGTCTCCTTTAGAAATATTAGCAAGATGATGTAAAGCATAATAAGCTGTTATAAAGTTAGCGGGAATAGTAGCCGCTTCTTCAAAGCTTAAATGACTGGGTTTTAAAGTCACTAATTCAGCATTAACGGTTACATATTGACTGAAGCTTCCGGGTGCTAGGGCGATAACTGCATCATCTATTTTAAGGTGTTTGACATCTTCTCCCACTGCTACAATTTCACCTGCACATTCTACTCCAAACCAATTTCTTTCAAAGGGAAGCACACCTAAGCTATCCAAAATATCAATAAAGTTGAGTCCGGTTACTTTAACTCTAATTTCAACTTCCTTAGCTGTTGGATGACGGCGATTTGTTGGTTGTAATTGTAAGTTATCAGGGGTTCCCCGTTTTGAGATATCTAGTTGAAAAGGTTGATTTTCAGGAAGTTCTAATAATTTTGATTTCTGGGTTTTATAGCGAACTAACCGAGCCACTTTCCGAGTGTTTCTACGGAAAACAACTTGATTTTCAGGGGAGCGCTGCTGAAGTTCTGTTAACAATATATCTGCTTGAGATTCTAATGATATTTCCGGGTCTAAATCAACTTGAATATATTGTAGTTCTGGATGTTCTAAAGCAATGACTTTACCCATTCCCCACAAAGGAGAATAGGCGATTCCTGATAAATTAGTCTCAACTTCAGTCGCTACAGAACCTCTGGTAACCATTGCTAGAGATGGCGGCTGAGAACAGTTTTTTACAATAGATTGAGTTAGATTGAGTAGGCTTTCCCATCCCACTTTTGAGGTGGCTGTCAGTTCTTCAAAACTCAAAGCTTCAGGTTCTGAATCCGCCAAACTCCAGAGAAAAACTACATTCTTAAATCTAATATTTCTCTGATTAAATATACTAAAAAGCTGATTAAAATCACTAACTTTATGTGGATCAACTTGGTAAATATATTCCTCAATTTGTCGGTATTCTTCTCCACCAAAAACCAAGGTACATAATCTTTCCTGATTTGTTAAAAGTTGAGCAAGCTGTTGACCCATTCCTTGTCTATCAGCAAAAATTAACCATTGATTTGATTTCAACTGATTGACTGGATTAGCTTGAGCAACAATGACTGCTTGTTCTAAAGATTGACTACCATTTTCTGTTATAATTTTAACCTGCTCAAATCCACTTTCTTGTAATAGCTTTTGCCATTGATAAGTCCCAATCACAGGGTAGCTTGGACGTAGATCTAAATCATTAAATTTCCACCATCCTTCCGTTAAGCCAAAGGTTAAGTCAAACCAACGTAAAGGTCGAGTTCCTTCTAACAAAATCAGCAATCCTTTTGGATTTAGTAAATGTCTAACATTCTCCAAAACCTGCTTCAAATCAGAGGTAGCGTGCAGAACATTAGCCGCAATCACGATATCATATTTATGACTTTCAAAGCCTTGCAATTCGGGTGATTTCTCTATGTCTAACACTTTGTAATTAACAAAATCGTAGTTTTGAAACTTCTGCTGTGCATGATTTAAAAATATAGGAGAAACATCAGTATAAGTGTACTCCGTTTGAGATGTATTCAGATGAGAAAGTAAGTAAGCTGTTGTTCCTCCTGTTCCTGCTCCGATTTCGAGAATTCTTACTTTTTGTTCTGGAGGAATCTTTTCTAATGCTGAAGTAACTACTTTTTGAACAACAGTATTCATTAATTTTGCACCGGGAGAATCTTGATACAGTTGAGTCGTTAAACTGAAATCTCCCTTCGGAAAAAGCAACTGAGTCGGCTCAATATTACCCCGTAAAACTTCCGCGAGTTGTGAACCGCAGTCATGTAATAAAGTTAATTCTGCTTTAGCATTAGGATAACGTTCTAATAAAGTTTTTGGCTGTACTTCTACTGCCAGTATGTTAGGTACATTAATAACTTGCCAATGTTCCTGGTCTACTGCTGCTAATATTTGCTCATCTGCTAATATTTCTAGCAACCGATTTAACAGTTTATTGTGTCTGTTTACAATATTTAGTTCGTTGATAATTTCTTCAGTTGAAAAGTGCTGATTTTGATTAAAGTTCCAACCCATTTGTTGAAAAGCACTTAAAATATAAGCTAAACTCAAATACTCTAATTCGGGTAAAAATTCCTGATATTTAATAATATCGGGTTGACTGATTAATTGAGTAAATAGGGAAGACAACTGTTGCTGAATCTCTTCTGGCTTCAGTAAATAATCCGCCAATTTTGTTTTATTTTTAATATCTTGAGGCTTCCATTCTATTTTATAAAGCCAATCCTGGAATAAATTAGATTGATTTTTAAAAAGTAATTCTGGGCTAATCGGTTGAAGTTGTAGACCTTCTATAGTTGCAATTAGCTGGTCATCTAAATTAGTAATTTTAACGTCAGCAACTAAGGTGTGTTGATTCAATGACTTAATCTGCCTAATTTCAGCTAAACTTTTGACGGTCAAACCCGGAGTATCATAGAATGTAAATCGTTCTAAACCGATGGGTAAATAAGCTGTTGACTGACTTTCTTTTCCTATAATTGCACCTAAACTTTGTAAACATCCATCTAATAATACCGGATGAAATCGATAGCTTGAACTTTCACTAATCAGTTTTTCCGGAACTTGAATAATACCTAAAGCTTGTGTATCGTTACTCCAAAGTTGACCGATTGCTTGAAAGTTTTCCCCAAATTCTATTCCGGTTGCTTGCAGTTTCTGATAATATTTTTCAACATCTATTGCTTGTTCAAAACTATCTTTAGCATTAATAAAATTGGATTTACTCATACTTTGATTAGTTAGTTTTCCACTAGCATGGATGACCCAATAAGACTGAGAATCTGATTCGATTAAACTAAATATTTCAAAACTGTAGCCTTGACCTGAAGGCGTTAAAATCGTTTGTATAATTTTTTCTTCATTTTCATCTAGAATTAAAGGGGCTTTAATATTGACTTCTTCTAAAGCTAAACTTATGGCTTTAGTTACTTCATATCCAGCCGCTAACGCCATTTCAATAAAACCAGCAGCCGGTAAAATAACAGTATCAAAAACACGATGATGCTTGAGAAAGTCTAAATCTTCTAAGCTAATTACGCTTTCAAATAAAATTACATCAGATTTAGCAATCTTGAGTTGATTTCCTAACAAGTTATGTTGGGTATATTTTAATCTATTTTTTGTAGATTTAGACGGGTAGCTAGGAGATTTAAACCAATAACGTTGGCGTTGAAAAGGCATTGTGGGTAATGCTACCCGTTGACGAGAATAATCTGAGTTAAACCCTGACCAATTTACCTCCACTCCCGCCACATATAACTGAGATAAACTCGATAACATGGTTTGCCAATTCTCTTGTTTTGGTGTCAGACTTCCTAACCAAACTTTTTCTGGATTTTGTAAATAACTTTGCCCTAAATTCACTAACGTAGGTTTCGGCCCTATTTCCACAAATATATCTATTCCTGCCTGGTTTAATGTCTCTATTCCCGATGCAAATTTCACGGTTTGACGCAGATGACGACACCAATATTCGGCTGTAGCAATTTCTTCTGTTGCTACATTTC
>JBARZE010000034.1:0-259553 GCA_049649525.1 Microcoleaceae cyanobacterium | reverse complement strand
TTTGTGATTATAGTAACGCGGTCTAACCCGTTACCCGACACCCCGCGTCGAGCGAGACCGAAAGAATCACGCAACGCTCCGCGAATGCCTCTTAGGCCGACGCTATTTCTCGAATTTACCCGTTACCTTGCATCAATCAGCAATTTAAAAGCGTGACAGCTTATCTGCTTTTACAATAAACTAAAAAATGTGTGGCTCGTTTTTATTCGTACAGTTAAACTAATATATTCAGGTGATTTTTAGTCTTTAGGGATGGCGAATCAAATTAGAAAAATCATTCACGTTGATATGGACGCTTTCTATGCATCGGTAGAGCAGCGAGACAATCCAGAATATAGAGGCAAGCCGTTAGCTGTTGGTGCTTCTCCTGGTCAACGCGGAGTGGTGGCTGCTGCAAGTTATGAAGCCAGAAAGTTTGGGATTCATTCTGCTATGGCATCAAAACAAGCGATCGCAAAATGTCAACATCTGATCTTTGTCAAACCTAGATTTGAAGTATATCGAGCCATATCGGCACAAATTCACCATATTTTTAGACGCTACACCGACATTTTTGAACCCGTAGCCCTTGATGAAGCATACCTCGATGTTACCGAAAATAAGCAGGGATTGCCTTATGCTTCTATAGTGGCTCAACATATCCGCAACGAAATATTTCAAACCACCAATCTAACCGCATCGGCTGGCGTTTCGGTGAATAAGTTTTTGGCAAAGATGGCATCGAGTATAAACAAGCCTAATGGCATGAGCGTTATCCTACCAGAAGATGCTGAAGCATTTATTGAAGAATTACCGATTAAACAATTTCACGGTATTGGTAAAGTTACTGCTGCTAAAATGCACGCTTTAGGGATTCATTCTGGGGCAGATTTGAAGCAATATAATCGCTATGATCTGATCCATTTTTTTGGTAAAGCGGGTAATTACTATTACAACATTGCTAGAGCAAAAGACAATCGAGCAGTTGAAGCAAACCGTATTCGTAAATCTATTGGTGCAGAAAATTCATTTACTGATAACTTGAGGGATAAAGCAACGATTATTATTAAACTCAAACAAATTGCGCTCACTCTATTTAAACGGATTGAACAACATCAAGCTGAGGGTAAAACGTTAACTTTGAAGGTAAAGTTTGCCAATTATCAGCAAATTACGCGATCGCGTACCTTTACAGATAGTATTAATAGTCTAGATATTATTGTCAGCCAAGCATTAGCATTACTAGAAATAATCGAACTTAAAGATAGAAGTATTCGTTTACTCGGTCTTTCACTCTCTAATCTTGATTGTGGGAAAAAACCACAAATAGTTCAATTATCATTGTTTGCATGAATCAGCAAAAATATTTGAGGTTCGTTTATCATACTTCTCCTTTAAAACCTATTAATTAATTTATTATATTAAGTAAAGGATCAAAGAAATAATTATCTAGTTTTAACCTTTAACCAAACATAACCACTGATTAAAAAATGCTGACCCCAGAAGTATTGATGGATCGTCAACCTTTACTTCCATTGATGTAAGCCTTAGTTAACTCACAAGTCGGAGTATTAAAAAACTGTTCAGCCGGGGCAAACTCAATCAATCTACCGCAACCATTATCAACCCAAAATAAAGCTGCATAATCTGCAATCCGTTTGGCTTGGGCTAAATTATGAGTCACGATAATAATGGTATAATTATATTTTTGGCGCAGACGGATAATCAACTCTTCGACAATTCCGCTAGCAATCGGGTCTAAAGCACTACAAGGTTCGTCCATTAAAAGAATTTCAGGCTGTAATGCCAAGGTACGAGCGATACACAGTCTTTGTTTTTGTCCTCCCGAAAGATTTAAAGCATTGTCTTGTAGGCGATCTTTTACTTCTGACCATAAACCTACATCTTGTAAAACCTGCTCTATTATGCGATGGCGATCTCTAGCATCTTTAACACCGTGTTCAGTCAGAGGAAAAGTAATATTTTTCTCAATCGACATGGGAAAAGGATTGGGCTTTTGAAAAATCATGCCGATGCGCCGACGCAAAGCAGTAGTGTTGAGTTTGGGGCTAAGTATATTCAGCGTTCCCAATTGAATATGACCCGATACGCTACAACCCGGAATAAGATCGCTAAGGCGGTTGAGACAGGTGAGAAAGCTACTTTTGCCACAGCCTGAAGGACCCACGATGGCAGTAATAGAATTTTGCGGAATGGATAGGGTAATGTCTTGGAAAGCCAGTTTTTGCTGGTAACGCAAGCTTAATTGTTGAATTTGCATGATTTGCTGAATGTCCGCCACCCGATTATCAGCAGAATTTTTAATTGATTTAGTCATGACTATGATTATATTTACTCGCTAACCAAGCAGCGATCGCATTAATAATTAACAAAATTAAAATTAAAACTAAAGCCGAAGCATAAGCATTCTGATCTCCCCCCGTCACATTCATCGACAGATCGAAAATATGAATTGATAAACTACGACCCGAATCTAATAAAGACCTAGGCATTCGATCCACATAACCACTGGTGAAAATAAGGGCTGCGGTTTCGGCGATCGCTCGACCCATTCCCAAAACTAAACCGACTAACAATCCTGGGGTAGCGGCGGGTAAGAGTAAACGCCACAGGGTACTGGTGCGAGATATACCTAATGAAGCGCAACTTAAGCGATATTCAATCGGGACGGCACTTAATCCTGCCTCACTAGAACGAATTAAAATGGGCAACACCATACAAGCCAGAGTCAAACCACCCGATAAAATTGAAAAACCTAACCCAAGGGTTTTAGCAAAAAAAGCATTGCCAAACAAACCAAAGACAATTGAAGGCACTCCCGCTAACACATCTAGGCTACGACGGACTAATCTGCCAAACCAATTATGATTTGGAGTAAATTCTGCCAGTAAAATTGCCGTAGCGATACCAATAGGTAGGGATACAGCTAAACACACTACCAGAATCAGCAGAGTAGATACTAAAATCGGGGCAATGCCTCCTTGTCTTCCCGTATCGATGGGGGCGGTAGTCAGAAAAGCCCAATTCAGTTGTCCGATGCCACCGCGCACAATATCACTCAATATCCAAATAAAAATGGCGGTAATGAGTAACGGTACTAACCAAAATAAGAGACTGACTATTTTATCTATACCTTGCTTATGAATCATTAATCAGTTATCAGTTATCAGTTGGCTGTTCAATGTTCAATTTTGACTACAATATATCGCACAGAATTTAATTAAAGAGATTCTTGACTCACTATTTCTATAGCGATCGCAAAAGCGATAATTACACTTAACAACAATAAACCACTGACAAATAAAGCAGAACGATGATCGCCTAGAGCATAAGCCATTTCTAGAGCAATATTAGCAGTTAGAGTACGAACGGGAGCGAAAATACTATCAGGGATTTGTACGACATTACCACATACCATCAACACTGCCATCGTCTCACCAATCGCTCTACCTATTTCTAAGATGACTCCTGTTAAGAGTCCAGACTTGGAAACAGGAAGCACGATCCGCCAAATTGTCCCCCAGAGTGATAAACCCATTGCAGATGCACCCAGTAAATATTCTTGCGGAACTTCACCAAAGGTGGCATCGGCAACTAAGGCAATAGTCGGCAAAATCATTAAAGTTAAAATAGCGATTCCCGCCAGTAAACTCGTCCCTGGAGGATGAAGCTGATTAATCAGAGGCACTAACACCACTAAACCCCAAAAACCATAAACGACCGAGGGAATACCCGCCAACAGTTCGATTAAACGCCGATAAATACTAGCGATCGCACCTGTAGCATAATATTGGCAGAAAAGTGCCGAAATAATACCCAAGGGAGTAGCCAAGCTAACCGCACCAGCCGTCACAAAAACCGTCCCCCAAATCATCGGCACTAAATTGTAAGACTGTTGGCTAGGATTCCAAGTTCGATCTTGAAAAAACGCTGTAATTCCTACCTTCTGCAAGATAGGTAAAGCTTCTTTGAGTAAAAAGCCCAAAATCAATAGCATAATTGCCGAGGCGATCGCAGCTAATAGCCTGAGTACCCAGACTAAAAGTAAATCTTCATTGTGTTTGAACCATCTTATTAGGGAAGATGGGGACCAAGTTTTGCGCTTCGACAAGGTCATGAACTTTCTCCGATTGGGCAAATTGAATAAACTCTGCCGTTAAACCTGTAGGGGTTTGGGTTGTTACCAAGTTTAAAGGACGAGATAGAGGAAACGAGCCATCTTGAACGGTTTGGGTACTAGCATTTATACCGCCGACAGATAAGAGTTTTAAAGGCACACCCGCGTTAATATCCCTTTCTGCTGCCCCAATAGAGACATAACCAATGGCGTTTTTATTCCCCGCAATGGTTTTAATCCCCTGTTGGTTATCCCCGATAATCACATCGGCTTGAATTTGGGAATTTTCTAATTGAAAATAGTCTAAAAAGAGCTCTAATGTAGAACGACCTGCGGCTTTATTAACCACAGTGATAGGGGCATTGTCTCCCCCCACTTCTTGCCAATTATCAATCTTACCCGTGTAGATATCGACGACCTGCTGATTGCTAAGACTTTGAACCGGATTACTCCCTTCTAAAATAATCCCAATCCCATCAGTGGCGATCGCATAACTTTGAAACTGATCGGTTTCCTCCTCTTTCAAGGCGCGAGAAATCATGCCGATATCGGCTAAACCCTGGGCGGCATCAGCCAAACCGCGAGAAGATCCTCCTGTTTGCACATCAATCCGTACTTCAGGGTATTCTGCTTCAAATTTTTTAGCGATTTCACTAGCCAAAGGGGCAACCGTACTCGAACCCGTTAAAATTAACTTTTGCGATTCTGGGTTGGTAGAATTGTTACAGGCTGTCAGTCCCAATCCCAAAGATAAACTGAAAGCTAATACACTTAAAAACTTTTGGGTCATTCGGCTGTAAGCTTATTAATTTCCTATCCACCTATTATTAAACCTTTTTTTACTTAATTTTTTCTGAGAAATTAAGAAAATATTTTTTTTTGCAGTTGGTCGAACTAGGGCCTCGTCACGCAGTAAAAGAGTGGCGATCGCTACTTTTAATGTAGGGCATTTCGGTTGATTTGCCGGAGAGCAAGCTGACTTACGGTAGAAGACAGAAAACAACTTAAATGAGATGATTGAGAATACTTAAATTAGAAAATCGAGTTTTTCAACTAATATGTATAATAAATTAAAATATGCTGCTCTGGGATTGACAGGAGTAATTGGTTTATTGGCAATCTGGAGCTTTATCGAACCCCATATTCTTAATGTAGAGGAGGAAACTGCACAAATTCCCGATCTTCCCCCAGCTTGGCAGGGTAAGAAAATTGGTTTAATTGCTGATTTCCAAATTGGAATGTGGGGTGGTAATCCCGATACTGCTCGTCGTAGCGTCGCTCAGCTAATCGAAGCCAAACCTGCTGCTGTCTTATTTGCTGGAGACTTTGTGTATCATGCTACTCCCAATCCCGAATCTAAAATAGAAAAAGCCGTCAATATAGTCACCCCCCTCGTCGAAGCAGGTATTCCCACTTATGCGGTGTTGGGTAATCATGACTACGGATTAAGCGATAAGTCAGCATCACCCGAAGTAGACTTAGCGAGTCGTTTAGAAACAGCATTAGATGCAGCAGGCATTGTCGTCTTAGAGAATCAGGCAGTTGAAATGCAGCTACCAGATAGTAATGAGCCACTATACTTAATTGGGGTAAATTCCCGTTGGGCAAATCGAGATGACGTAGACGAAGCTTTGAGAGACGTACCAGACAATAGCCCTAGAATTGCCATAATGCACAATCCCGACTCATTTACCCAGTTTCCTGCCAACTCAGCACCGTTAGCCGTGGCAGGGCATACTCATGGGGGACAGGTGCGCCTACCCTTTTCACCACACTTCTCCTGGTTAAGACTTGTTCAGGAAGGTGAAGTTCATGCCGATGGTTGGGCGAAAGATTACGGCAAAGCGGGTAATAAACTATATGTTAATGTGGGCATTGGTATGAGTATTGCACCAATACGCTTATTCTGTCCGCCTGAATTAACCTTTTTTACTTTGGAAGCCAGTTAACTCAAAGCTATACCCACCAATTTTTAATCATAACGGATCATTTTTCCACTCAACCTATGTTAGCTTGAAAATTCAGATAATCAAGCAGTTATTCACCATCAATAATAAGTGAGAGGATAACTGTTGTTAACATCCTTAATTTTCGAGAAATATTGCTCATGTCCACTCGTCTAAAACGATTAAATCGAGTCCTTAATGCTCGTTTGTCCCGGCGAATTTCCTGGTGGATTTTAGTCAGTATTATTACAATTGAGATCATTGTTTTAATTCCGTCTATCTCTCGGAGAAAACAAGAATTATTATCTCAACTCCCTCAAATGTCTTCTAGTAAAATTGCTTGGATTGTTGAAACCTATCCTCAGCAAACAGATACTGAGTTGCTACAACAACTGAGATATTTAAATGAAATGAACCCGACTGTATTAGGAGGCGCACTTTATCATAAACAAACTGAGCAATTGATTGGAACTTTTGGAGAAATTCCACAATTAACATTAGCTGAAGTAAGACAAGGAGAGAGTCTCTATCTTAAAACCCCAGAAGGCGAACGCTATGATGCTATTTGTTATGTTGAGCAACTCAAAGATAATTACTTAGTCATTATTCGCCATGATGCGAGTAGTATTAATCTAGAAATTCGCGGATTTATTCTGAGAATTGCTGGACTCGTTTTGATTATTTCAATCTTTGTTACTGGCGGTACAATCATTGTAATAGGACAGTTAGTGATTACACCGATTTTAAACTTAAGACAAGATTTAATTAATGCCGGAAATGCAATTAGCCTAAATCAACCTCCCCCTAAATTTTATTCTGCTTCTATCCATCGTCGAGATGAATTAGGAGATGTAATAATAGCATTTATTCAAATGTTTGATCAAATTTATGAGGCGATTAACGAAAGAAAAAAAGCAGAATCTGAATTACGACAAGAAAAAGAAAAATCAGAAAGCTTACTACTCAATATCTTGCCCCAAGCAATTGCCGAACAACTGAAACAAAACCCCGGTTGTATTGCCGATGGATTTGAACAAGCCACTATTTTATTTGCAGATATTACGGACTTTACCGGACTCGCTTCTCAACTGTCTCCGACTGAACTCGTTAAACTCTTAAACGAAATATTTTCTACTTTTGATCGGCTGGTAGATCGATACAATTTAGAAAAAATAAAAACAATTGGAGATGCTTATATGATTGTTGGTGGTATTCCGAAACCCCGCCCGGATCATGCCACAGCAATTGCCGATATTGCCTTAGAAATGCAACAAGAAATCAATCATTTTCATCGTGATGATAATCAACTGATTAATATCCGAATAGGCATCAATACAGGCCCGGTTGTAGCGGGTGTAATAGGCTTGAAAAAGTTTACTTACGATCTATGGGGAGATGCCGTTAATATTGCTTCCCGGATGGAATCTCACGGGGCAGTCGGTGAAATCCAAGTGAGTCAATCGACTTATTTATTACTCAAAGATCAGTACCATTTAGAAAAACGAGGAACAATTAATATTAAAGGAAAAGGAGAGATGAAAACTTACTGGCTAAAAGGGAAAAGGGAAAAGTATTAAACTTTGAATTGAATCTAAAATCAGGGCATCTACAGCAATTGAGAGCAACGACAAAGACACATATAGAGTCAATTTTATGATGAATCAGTTAATTTTAATCGCGAGATTATCTTAGCTTTTACCTTCACGACTACGCCTTCTACTTAATTGTAGTAGAGATCTACCAATCGTTCTCGGTTTAGGGTTCTGTCCTTTAGCAGCAGGCCATCCTTCCCGTTGACGAGTGCGATCGCCGTCTGTCTCTTCTGTTTGGTCGTGAAATAAGATTTGCTGGGTGGGGAAAGGTAAATCAATACCCGCAGCGACAAGTTTATTATTTAATTCAGTTAATATTTGATCTCGAGTTTCTAGGGCATCAGCACGACGAGGAGGAGTGATCCACCAACGAGCGCGAATATTAATTGTACTGCCTGCTAAATCAACAACTAATGCCTCTGGCGGAGGATCTTGTAGCGCATTGGGGTTGTTGCGTAACACGTCTAAAATAATATCTTTTGCCGCTTGAATATCATCACCGTAACCAATCCCAATATCATACTGTAAACGACGTTTATCAAACGCAGTATTAACGGTAACTGAATTTGTAAATAGTTCCGCATTCGGAATCACAATTCGACGACCATCGTAGGTTTTAAGAATCGTCGCACGGGTTTGAATTGTTTCGACTGTCCCTTCAAAATCTCCAAAAATAATCTGATCGTCAACCACAAAGGGTTCAGTAATTAGAATCAAAATACCCGCTAAAAAGTTTTGTAGAATATCGCGGAAAGCAAAACCAATTGCTACCCCACTCACTCCCAGTAGCTGTACTAAATCTCCAGGTTTAAAGGAAGGAATTATAATTGCCAGAGCAACAAATGCACCGAATAAAATAATCAGTCCTTGAGATAATCTCGCTAGAACTAACGCTAAATTACGGGACTGTTTGCCTTGACTAAACCGCCTAATTAATCTTCTAGAAAATCGGGCAGCAAACCAGAATAAAATAAATACAATAATCGCGATTATAATATTAGGCAATAGCTCAATTGTACTTTTTATCATTGATATGAGCTGCTGCCCTACTGTTTGTATGGGTGTAAAATTCTCCATTAATCCCCTAAATTAAGATAATTTATTGTCCGAATATTATAACTCCTATTGTATTCTTTCAGCACCTCATCCTATATTTTTTATCAATAGAGGAGTAAAAATATATTATTCTTATGGGAGTTAGATTTCAGGCGATCGCCTTTTTCCAGGTAATCTAAGAAAGGATTGTGGGAATATGTCCTCAATCGATTTTCCTTAAATCCTATCTACGGGAAAAAAGAGTCTGTTTCGTCCCGGCGTATAATGATTTATACTTTATTTTAACTCAGCTTAACGATCCGTTTTAGGCTATTCTTAACTTGCTCCATTCTTGATTCTGAATAGGTAGAGTCATACTCTATTTTTTTAATTTATTCGGAACAATAGGAGATTTTTTCAATGATAACGGCTGACGAGTTGTTGCAACTGCCACCACCCCTGCAACCGGAATTTTTGCCCGTTTCAAAGTTTTAATTGCCGCTTTAACGGTCGCGCCTGATGTAAAAATATCATCAACTAAAATCACACTCCTGCGTATACGACTCTGTCGAAAATCTCGGCCTAAACTAAAAGCACTTTTTAAATTTTTCTGACGTTCTTTACTCGATAAACTAAACTGTGCCGTTGTATTACGAACCCGTCTTAACCCCTGACTTTTCAGCGGTAAACCTGTAATTTTACAAAAACTGCGGGCAATTAATTCAGCCTGATTAAATCCTCGTTTTTTCTGTTTCGCCGCAAACATAGGAATCGGAACAACAACCAACTGACCTAAAGTCGATTCTGCCGTATCTAACCAAGCCTCCCCTAACTGTTCTCCCAAAGGCTGAGCAATTTCAGGAGAATTATGATATTTTAGTTTAGTAATTGCCTGTTTTAACGCTCCATCATATCGTCCCCAAATAAACACCGGAATATCATTTTTCCAGCGTAGCCCAGCCGGAAATTGACAGTCTTGTAGTTGCTTTCGACAATCCGAACAAAAACAAGTCTCAGCCGGACGATAGCATAACGGACAATTCGGTTTGAGAAAAAAGTTAAGAAAAGTTTTGATCCAACGCTTCATGTGTGACAATTCTCATCGAGAGTCGATGCATACTATACTCAGGGTTCCCCCAGAATCAAAACAAAAGTATCACAATAGTTAATAAAGATTTTACGGAATAAAGGTGTGGATATTAAACAGGTGATTATTGCCCACAAAGCCCGAGATCCTCAAAGCAAACACTGGGCGGAAGAATACGCCCAAGAATTTGAAAGCCGGGGTTGTGGGGTATTAATGGGGCCAAGCGGACCGAAAGATAATCCCTATCCCGTTTTCTTGGCTTCGAGTAATGTTCCGATTGATTTAGCGATTGTTTTGGGGGGAGATGGTACCGCCCTGGCTGCTGCCCGTCATTTAGCCCCGGAAGGCATTCCGATGTTAGCCGCAAATGTGGGGGGACATTTAGGATTTCTGACGGAGTCTTTTGAAGATGTCGAGAATACCAAAGCAGTCATTAACCGTTTATTTGAAGATCGTTATGCCGTCCAACAGCGGATGATGGTACAAGCCGCAACATTTGAAGGTAACCGCACCAATTTAACCCCAGAAAGTGATATCTTTTTAGCGTTAAATGAATTTTGTGTCAAACCCGCTTCAGCTTATCGGATGCCGAGTTCAATTTTAGAGATGGAAGTCGATGGGGAAGTGGTGGATCAATATCAAGGAGATGGTTTAATTGTTAGTACCCCAACGGGTTCGACCTGTTATAATGCCTCTGCTAGCGGGCCGATTATGCATCCGGGGATGGAAGGCTTAATTGTTGCCCCAATTTGTCCCCTAAGTTTGTCGAGTCGTCCGATTGTGTTACCCCCTGGATCTGTTGTCAGTGTGTGGCCATTGGCTGATGCGGAACATGAAACGAAGCTTTGGATGGATGGGGTATTAGCGACCTCTGTTTGGCCAGGGCAACGGGTGGATGTTCGCCAAGCCGACTGTCAAGCCCGATTTATTATTTTGCGGGAAGACTATTCTTATTACCAAACCCTAAGAGAAAAATTACAATGGGCAGGGGCAAGAATTCGCTATGTGAACAATCATCGTAATTAAGAGACTTTTAGTTTCTTGCGATACACTGTAATGATAAATCTTTTTTAAGTCCATCATATTTTTCAGTATTGACTTATGACATCTATTGCTACTTCTAACCCAGAATCTCCCATGGCTGACCCTAAACGGGGTTTGCCCGTGACAATTATTACGGGTTTTCTCGGTAGTGGTAAAACCACCTTGTTAAATCATATTTTATCGAACCAGGACGGGGTTAAAACGGCTGTTTTGGTGAATGAATTCGGTGAAATTGGCATTGATAATGAGTTGATTGTTGCCACCGATGAAGATAATACAATGGTGGAACTCAGTAATGGTTGTGTTTGTTGCACTATTAATGAAGACTTGATTAATGCGGTTTACAAAGTATTAGAACGCCCTGAAAAGATTGATTATATGGTAGTGGAAACTACAGGTTTAGCCGATCCGTTGCCTGTAGCGTTAAGCTTTTTAGGCACAGAATTACGGGATATGACTCGTTTAGATTCTATTGTCACTTTAGTTGATTGTGCTAACTTTAGTTTGGATTTATTCAACTCGGAAGCGGCACTGAGTCAAATTCAATATGGTGATATTATTATTCTGAATAAAACCGATTTAGTCGATGAGGCGGATGTTGATCGTTTAGAAGTCCGCATTCGAGATCTAAAAAATGATGCCCGGATTCTTCGCACCACCCAATCTAAAGCTTCGTTACCCTTAATTTTAAGCGTCGGACTATTTGAATCTGATAAGTATTTTAAAACTGAAGATCATCACGATCATGACCATCATCATCATGACCACGACCATGACCACGAACATCATCATCACGACCACGATCATGACCATTCAAACCATTTAGAAAATGATGGATTTACCTCATTATCCTTTGAAAGTAGTCAACCTTTTTCCCTGAAGAAATTTCAATATTTTCTAGATAATCAACTCTCTAGTAATATTTTTCGGGCGAAAGGAATTATGTGGTTTGATGAAAGCCCAAAACGTCATATTTTCCACCTCAGCGGCAAGCGATTTTCTATTGATGATGATGAATGGCAAGGAGAAAAGAAAAATCAACTCGTATTAATTGGTCAAGATTTAGATGGCGATCAATTGCGGAGTCAACTTGAATACTGCATTTGTTTCCCCTCAAAAGGCCGAGGCAAAGGTTTTGGTCAGTAAAATCGGATCGATGTGTAGGGACGTTAGAAGTAGCGTCTCTACGTTAATATTCGATTTTGTAATGGGGATCAATTCAACAGGACAGATACAAGATTACACATTCCTTGAATTAACAGCCAGACCGACTGATAAGATTGAATATTCTTGCTACTGTCATCGCGTTGTATAGTAAAATTCTATGAGTGGTTATATATATTAAAAAATTTAATGATGCAGCGATTTAAACCCGTCAGAACAATTCTGCTCAATATTATTTTACCGATTTTCTCTGTGATTTTGGCAACCCAACTCTGGGTGACCCCAGCCCAAGCCACAGGAATTTATCAAATTCCCGATTTATCCCCCGGCGATCGCACTTGGATTATAGACGATGGTGATGTTCTCAGTCGAGTCACACAAGGACGGATTAATAAGGCAATTTCTAAACTCGCTGATGACACAGGTAACGGTATCCGGTTTGTCACCATTCGCCGTTTAGATTACGGTGAAACAGTTGATAGCTTTGTCGATCAATTATTTGAAAAATGGTTCCCCACTGACGTTGCTGGGGCAAATGAAACCGTGTTAGTCCTCGATATCCTCACCAATAATAGCGCGATTCATACAGGCTCAACAGCCAATACTTTATTATCAGATGCGATCGCCGAAAGCGTCGCGGAAGAAACCTTACAAGTACCTTTACGGGACGGAAATCGTTATAATGAAGCCTTCGTGGATGCGACAGATCGTTTAGTGGCGGTATTATCCGGTCAGCCTGACCCCGGCGCACCAGAAGTTAAAGAAAATATTCAAGTCGAAGGCACGTTTAAATCGGCGGAGGAAACCGACGATCAAACCTCTACAATTGTTGTGGTGATCATTTTAGTGGTTGCAACCGTTGCACCGATGGCAACTTATTTCTATTTCCAACGTTCATAATTCATCCAGTTTTTAACTCAGAAGTGTTAAGCTTCAAGCTGGGTATTTTAATTCAAAAAAACCGACACCTGAATGCAGTTTATCGATCAAGTTGAAATTGAAGTAGAAGGCGGTAAAGGCGGCGATGGCATGGTGGCTTTTCGTCGGGAAAAGTATGTTCCGGCTGGGGGGCCGGCTGGTGGAAATGGAGGCCATGGTGGATCTGTTATTTTAGTCGCAGTTGAGCATATCCAAACCCTGCTTGATTTTAAATATCGGCATTTATTCAAAGCAGAAGATGGTCAAAAAGGCGGCCCGAAAAACATGACGGGAGCCACCGGAAAAGATTGGATTTTAAATGTTCCTTGTGGGACGGCTATTTATCATGCTGAAACCGAAGAATTACTCGCTGATTTAGTTTTACCGGGGGATCAATTTTGTGCCGCCAAAGGGGGTAAAGGAGGCCTGGGAAATCGTCATTTTCTCAGTAACAAAAATCGCGCTCCTGAGCATGCCTTGCCGGGGTTAGAAGGAGAACAACGACGCTTAAGGCTGGAGTTAAAGTTAATTGCTGAAGTGGGAATTATTGGTTTGCCCAATGCCGGAAAATCTACCTTAATTTCTGCCTTATCCTCGGCAAAACCCAAAGTCGCAGATTACCCTTTTACCACCTTAATTCCGAATTTAGGAGTGGTGCGAAAACCAACCGGAGATGGTACTGTTTTTGCGGATATTCCGGGTTTAATAGAAGGAGCACACGAAGGAGTCGGTTTAGGGTATGATTTTCTCCGTCATATCGAAAGAACACGAGTTTTACTTCATTTAATTGATATTACTGACCCAGAGCCGATTGAAAATTATCTCACAATTCAGCAGGAGTTAGAAGCTTACGCACATGGACTGGCTGAACGTCCTCAAATTGTCGCTTTTAATAAGGTTGATGCAGTCGATCTTGACAGTGAAAACATCCAAGAATTGATTGCTTCATTATCTCAGAGGACGGGTTCACCTGTGTTTCTGATTTCTGCAGTGGCTAAAATTGGACTCGATGAATTAATGCAAACTGTTTGGAAAATACTGGAATCAAAGAAGTAAAAAAAGTGTATAATAGAGCGGTTGACGTTTTACATTTTACCCAAAAACTGAGATCATCAACTTTAATTTTAGAGAGTTAGAAAATTAAGAAATTTTACCCAAAATTTAATTTGATCAACCTTGAGGATGAAATTGATATTTATGATAGAAATAGGAGTCTTTACTCGGATTGAAAATCTATCCTAAATTGAGCATCAACTCATCTCTAAAAATTAAATAAGTATTGCGTCAACAGACGAGAAAAAAACTGATACTGAAATCAATAAAAAATTTAGTCTTTGTTGAAAACTCACTAACTGGTTAACCCAGGCGGTTATCTATACCCATGAAAATTGCTATCCTATCTCAAGATCCAAACCTGTATTCTACTCGGCGACTGCGGGAAGCAGCAGAAGAACGGGGTCATGACATCGAGGTGATTAACTATCTCCGGTGTTATATGAATATTACCTCCCACAAACCTCAAGTCATTTATGGCGGCAAACCTCTAGAAGGAGTTGATGCAATTATTCCTCGTATTGGTGCATCTCGAACCTTCTATGGCACGGCTGTTGTCCGACAGTTTGAGATGATGGGAGTCTTTACCCCCAACGAGTCTCAGGCGATTTCACGTTCAAGAGATAAATTGCGCTGCTTACAACTGCTCGCCCGTGAAGGTGTTGGTTTACCCGTGACGGGTTTTGCCCATTCAACTAAAGATATTGAGGGTTTAATTAATGTCGTAGGCGGGGCACCGTTGGTGATTAAATTACTTGAAGGGACCCAAGGAATTGGAGTCGTATTAACAGAAACCTATCAAGCGGCAAAGTCTGTGATAGAAGCGTTTCGAGGGTTGGATGCTAATATTTTAGTCCAAGAATATATCAAAGAAGCAGGGGGTGCTGATTTACGCTGTTTTGTCATTGGAGAGCGAGTCATCGCTGCGATGAAACGTCAGGGGGCAGAAGGTGAATTTCGGTCTAATCTACATCGTGGTGGTAGCGCTGAGGTGATCAAATTAACCCCGGAAGAACGCTCAACAGCAGTTCGTGCGGCTAAGGCAATGGGCTTGAAAGTCGCAGGAGTGGATTTACTCCGTTCTAATCATGGCCCGGTAGTGATGGAGGTGAATTCCTCACCCGGACTTGAAGGGATTGAGAAAGCAACTCAAATTGATGTACCGGGGAAAATTATTGAATTTTTAGAGAAGCATGCCACAAAAGGAAAGGTTCGCGATCGCATTCAAGGTTAAGTCGGTTAAGCCTTAGTGATGAAATGGATTGACCAATTTAATGATATGCTAGAATGTGAAGATTTGATAAATTCATTACAAGGCAAATAGTCATGGAAGTTAATGATCTAGGATTTGTGGCAACACTATTATTTATATTAGTGCCTGCGGTTTTTCTTTTAATTCTTTATATTCAGACCCGAGAAGAAACCGAATAAAATCACAGTTTGTTCTTTTACTGTTTAAACCGAATAAAAAAGTGCCGATACTCTCCGTGATTTCTGGCACTTTTTTTAAATTGATTGTATTTTAAGCCTGAGTTGTACGGGCGAGTAATACCGGGCATTCTGCATGAATTCGGACATAATCGGATAATGATCCGCCGATCAGTTTATCCAAATCGACCAAACTTTTAGCTACTGTGGGACGACGATCTGGAGATCCTAAAATCAGTAAATCTGCATTGACATCTTCGGCAATTTTACAAATCTCCGGCCCCGGCTTACCCACACCACTGACACAACGATACTTAATTCCCATGCGTTTGGCTTCTTCGACTGCTGGGGCCAGAATGGGATCCGACTCAGCATTACTAGAATAATCTTCTGCCCCAGTGCTTCGTAAATCTTTGTTGACATGGGCTAAAATCAATTCACCTCCGGGTAAATTTCTAACCATCGAAATTGCCATCTCGAGGCATTGTTGAGAATCCTCAGATGGATCGATCCCCACCATAATCCGTTTGAGTTTTTTGATATATGTCCCATCTTTGACCAACAGCATCGGATGGGAAGTTAACTGAAAGACATACTGACTGACGGAGTTTTCCAGAATTGCCCGCAGTCCCTGGAGTCCCCGCGATCCCATGATAATCAACTCAGAATTTTCTTCATCTGCGACTTGACAAACAATATCTTTGGCATCTCCTTGTTTGAGGCGAGGATTGACTTTACTCGAATCAATTTTTAAAGATTGAACCGCCTTAGCCAAAATTTTTCCGCCTTCTTCCAATTTATCCGCCATACCCTCTGCGGAGGCTTGGGGAGGGACCACATGAAGGACTGTGACTTCTGCTTGTTGAAATGGAGGCAAGTCAATCAGCATATTCAACATTTCTTCGCACAAACCACGACCTGCAACCGCAACTAAAATTTTATTGATCATCTGTTCTTCCTAAAATTCAATCCGATTAAAATAGACGTTCTATCGGGTGTCAGTTAAAATTTGACAAAATTTTGACGCTCCCCATAGCTGAAGCCTTAGGATTTCTAAGAGATAGTTATCCTTAGAGGGTTCGCCAAAAACCCGCTACTCACTCGCTCTGTTGGGAGTCTGTGCATACATTTAGCCAATATATTGGCACTAGCATTAATGTCAGCCGAAACAAGATGTTTATCGTTCGTCTGATACAATCCGCGCTTAACCCTCCTACCTGAGAATTTGTACTTTACAGGATTGTCGGCATTATAAACAGGTATTTCGTCTCGATCGTAGAAGCTCGCCTGAGAAGTGTAACTCTCTTCTTGCTCGATGTATTCTATTCCATACCTAGAACATTTTGCTGCAAGCTTACGCCTCAACTGCCAAAAAGGTATTTGGACAAAGTTTGGGTTATTGGATTTACCAATATTAATTTCTTGTTTAATACCTGGGTTATAGCCGACTATCAATTTACCTATTTGATAAAAGATGCAGTGGTTAATTATTATCCGAGCTGCTTTATTCAAATAGTCTCTAACGCAATTATTACGCCATTGATAAAGTTTGGCTTGTTTATTCGTTAAGAATTTTATTCCTTGCTTGTCTTTGAGAGATTGAAGATAAGCATTCTGTTTATTGTACCAACGATTAATACTTTTAAGTCGTTTTCCATCAATCAAAAATTGATGCCCGAAGGTGTCAATACAACCACACAGATTATCCACTCCCAAATCAATAGCAATAGCCGAACCCGAATCAACCGATGTTTCTATTTTCTCATCAACATAAATATACTCAATCTCAAACCACCGAGCCGAGTATTTGGGATGTATTCGTACTTCCTTAATCTTTTTATCTTTAAGTCTTTCTGGCAGTTGGATTAAAACCTCACCATATTTCTTTTTAAACTCACGAGACATCGGTACAGCAAAGTACCCGTCTTTCAGTCTAATTCTTGGAATAATCAGAGGGAAATATCCTTCTTTTGGAAGATAATTAGGCAATCTGGGTTTTTGATCGCAACGACCAATACTGATTGTTTTAAGCAATCCCAAAAAAGCTCTCATGCTTCTATCTACCACTTTCATCGTCTGCTGAGCGATGTCAGTATTAAGCATCTGATAGTTCTCGTTGGACTTACAAATATGGTAGTTAGACTCATAGCTCAAGCGTTTTCTTTCAGTAAAGAAATACTGACGACTTGAGTACAATGCCACATTAAAAAGATTTTTACTCAAACGAGTCAAAGCCAGCAGAGCATCAAACTCTTTGCTGCTAAGTCGTCTAAGTTGATTTTTTTGAGTGGCGTACATCATCGATTGAATTCACTGTAAAAACAGCATATAGCGAATTTACCCGCTTGTAAAGCCTAGTTATTTAATATTTGGAGTCACTGCGTTCGGTGTTTTATGGGTTCGTCGTTGTCCCCATATCTAAAGCTTTGGGTATCCCGACAAACATTTGCGATGAAAATGTCTCTTATATTCAGCATAAACTGGATATCTGACAGATAATTTGTAGAAATGTAGCGTTTTAAAACAGTTTGTAAAATGTCACCAATTCAACCCTCTCAATTTCCCTCTACAGCCCCCCTCACCTCGGACGATTGGCTTAACTATCCGGTTCATGTTTTCCCTCACCAAACTGACTACGCCGGGGTGGTGTGGCATGGTAGTTATATTAATTGGCTCGAAGAAGCGCGAGTAGAATGGTTGCGACGGGCAGGACTCCATTACCGTGACTTAGTGGCAGTTGGTTGTGATTTACCCGTGGTGGATTTATCGATTCGATACCATCAGTCCGTCACACTGGGGATGGACATCATGATCCGCTGTCGTCTGGTTTCTCCCTCGAAAGTGCGGATTCAGTGGGAATATCAAATAGAATCAGTTGATGCAGCACAGCAATATGCCACAGCAACAGTGACGTTAGTTGCCGTTGACTCAAAAACAGGTAAAATCATGCGTCGTCTCCCACCTCAGTTACAAGCCTTGTTGAGCGAAAATCACTAGCTGATTCAGGTAAAGATCTATTAACATAAAGGGAGTATATAAAACATTGAGTCAATCAAAACAGTAAAGAAAAGCGAGTAATTATTTCATGGCAAGTCAAATTCTTGTAGAAAAACAAAAGTTAGAAACTCCCCCGTTTGAGATTCATTACCTCGGCGATCGCACCTTACGGCAAGCTGCTAAACGAGTTTCTCGTGTCGATGATGAGACTCGTAAACTGGTGCGGCAAATGCTACAAACCATGTATAGTGCAGATGGGATTGGTTTGGCTGCACCTCAAGTGGGTGTTCAGAAACAAGTGATTGTGATTGACTGTGAACCGGATAACGCTACCACCCCACCGCTGGTGTTAATTAATCCTGTGATTAAAAAATATAGCTCAGAAATTTCTCCCTTTCAAGAAGGTTGTCTGAGTATTCCTGGGGTTTATATGGACGTGGTGCGTCCTGATGCGATCGAAGTGTCATTTAAAGATGAAAATGGCCGTCCTCGTACCATTAAAGTCAATGAATTACTTTCCCGCGCGATTCAACACGAAATGGATCACCTGAGTGGGGTATTATTTGTAGACCGGGTAGAAAATCAACTCGCTTTAAACGAAGAATTGGTTAAATACAAGTTTTCGCCCAAAGCCGTTCGGCGTGTTAAATAAGTTAGTTTAAAATTAAGGAATAAATCATGGTAGGTACTCCAAAAAGCGGTTTATTTTTAGGGGGTTCATGTATCGCTGGAATTGCCGCTGTGGGTTCGATATTTGAGTTGTCTTCGGGCAATCCTCAGTTAGGGGGAACGATCACAACAGTGATTTTAGGGTTAAGTGTTCCCCTGGGGATATTTTTGTTTTTTGCCGCTATTAAAGAAGCTCAAGCCAATCAATAGCTCAATCTAAAAATGAGTTATTTTAATTAGAGATTGTTCCCCGATTTTCTATGCGGGGAATAGTAATTAATAGAAATTGTGATTGACTCTCCGTCAATTTTTAACTGGTTATTTCAGTTTGTCGCAATAAAAAGACTGTAGTCCCCACAGCCAGAAATCCAACTCCCCACAACAGCGAATCACCGGGTAAAACCTTGAGTAAAAGTGTGGTAAGTCCTGAACTAATCAGTGACCATCCGATTGTGTTTCTATACTTCAGCATTTTTACGTTCTCCTTTAAGAAATACTAGAATATTCAATAATTTTTAGTTAGGATATTCTAGGACAGCTTTTATATCTTTATAGCTGCTTCAAGTTTAACGACTTCAATGAAATCTCACCTCCCTCTGTAGGCTTAAATGAAATGAGAAATGGTTAAAGTTTAGAAAATTACTGAGTTGAAGCTTGAGGTTTGAGCCACAGGGCGATCGCAAAAATTGGTGTCCCCCCAATTAGCCCTAACGCTAACCATCGATTATATCTGTATCCTTTTTGTCGTGCAATTAAAGCAGCCATACTCCCAATTAAGCAATGCAAAAATAGTAAAATAAAGCCTAAACCCCAATTTACAGGAGAATTCCAAATCATTTTATTTCAAACTTGAATTTTCAAATGGTTTTAGATTGATTGAGCTCTATCTGATATAAAAATTAAATATTTTTTAACCAAGCTTAATCAATTATTGGATTTATTTATTAGTTTAACTGATACAATCTAAAAAAATCAATAGTAAATTCGGTTCCGATCGGATTTTCAGAGTCATTGCCGAACAATATAGTCAGGGACATCTTCTATAATCCCCTACTGATTTAGAATTAACCACCCATGATCAAAGAGCAACGTTTCTTAAATTCTATCACTCCAGTTCATTCTCAACCCATTCTGCCGAACCATTTTGTTTCAGACTCTCGACTGCAACGCCTGGTTGATTGTTCTTTTGAGACATTAGAATCTTTATTACAAGATCCGACGCTTTCACCTCAAGATCGCGCAGCCATAGCTCTAAAAGTGTTAGAACAAACCGGATCTGCATCTCCACTCAATCTTCCCTCCTCAAAACCCGCTTTCTCACCTCCTGCTCAACCTGCCATTTCTCAGCAATCAATTATTCAAAAAGAATCAGTTTCTTTACCCGGTGAGTGTGTATTTATTGAACAGTTTCTCAGTCCGGAAGAAAATAAACAAGCTTTAGAAATTGCTTTAAATCAAGCGGATCAATTTGTCGGATCAAAGACAACAACTCAAGCGGCAGATTATCGAAAATCTTCAATTTTATATGCCACTCTATTTCCAGACTATTATGAATTGATGCGGCAAAAATTGCTGAAAACTTTACCTGATATTGTACAAAAATTAAATCATCCTACTTTTTCTGTTTCTCAGGTTGAAATGCAATTAACAGCTCACAATGATGGCTGTTTTTATAAAATTCATAATGATTCGGGTAGCGAAAAAACAGCAACCCGTGTTTTAACTTATGTTTACTATTTTCATCAACAACCGAAAAAATTCTCAGGTGGTGAATTACGGATATATGAAACTGAATTAAAAAATGGTGTAGCGACAACCAATGGTCAATATAAAACCATTGAACCCAAAAATAATAGTATTGTGTTTTTTGATAGTCGTTGTAAACATGAAGTTATGCCTGTGAAATGTTCCTCTCGAAAGTTTGAAGATGGACGTTTTACCCTCAATGGTTGGCTACGTCGTGTTGAGAAGAATTAAATCATATTCTAATCAGGAAAACGGTATAAATTCATTTAAATCACAAACTGGAGGAGGGATCGATTGATGAATTTCTCCTCAACTCTTTTGTGAATTGAAGCTCAATCTCTCTGATGAATGATTGAAGTTGTTCTCAGATTAATCATGTATCTCGATCCGTTTTCTTATGAATAATGATACATAAAATTCAATCAATGAAAGGAAATATTTACAGAATATATGATAAGATTAACTGTTTTAGAATCAATTTTAACTTATGAATATTCCCATATCTGCTCAACAATTTAATCAGCTATTATCTCAATCTTATCAATTAGTAGAATCTATTTTAAATGATGCCAGTATCTCTAAACTAGAAAAAGCAGAAGTGGCATTAAAAATATTAGAAATCGCTCATCAACAACAACGATCAGACCCTCCTAATTTAAATCCTTCTCAAAATAAAGTAGAACCTGTTAAATTACCTGCAGATTTTATTCAAATTGAAAATTTCTTATCACCAGAAGAACACCAAGCCGCTTTAGAATTAGCATTTTCCAATCAAGAGCGCTTTTTTAGTTCTCAAGTGATCAATAATGCAGAGCAACATCGCAAATCTGCTGTTTTTGTGATGAAAAATATTCCCGATTTTTATGAAATGATGCGGCATAAAGTCTTAGAAGTTCGACCGCAAGTTTTAGAACAATTAAATATTGAGCCTTTTTTAGTTTCGTGGTTAGAAATGCAACTAACCGCACATAATCATGGAGACTTTTATAAAATTCATAATGATGCAGCACCCGGTGAACATAGCTGGAATCGGGTTTTAACTTATGTCTATTATTTTTATCAAGAACCGCAATCATTCTACGGAGGAAACTTAAGGATTTATGATACGATTATTCAAGACCACGATGTTAGGATTCAAGACCCGTTTAAAATAATTGAACCGAAAAATAATAGTATTGTTTTTTTTGATAGTCGGGCTAAACATGAGGTGATGCCTGTGATTTGTCCTTCCCAAAAGTTTGAAAATGGACGATTTACAATTAATGGCTGGATTCATCGCTAAGTTAGAGATAAAATAACTGCAATCAATCTTCGGCAGGCTAGACAAACTGAGAGAATCTATTGATACACTATTAACGGTCGTCCGAGAGCGGATGAGGTTTTAAACCTATCATTGGTGTCAAGCGTGAATACAGTCCCCCCCGTCAATTTAAGCCTACAGTATCAACAAATTCATCATGAAGTAACCACTGCCCTGCAGGCAGTACTGGCATCGGGTTATTATATTGGTGGTACAGTTGTAGAACAGTTTGAACAACAGCTAGCAAACTATATCGGTGTTTCTGAGGTGATTAGCTGCAACTCAGGCACAGATGCCCTATTTTTAGCCTTGCGGGCGTTGGAGATTGGGCCAGGTGATGAAGTGATTACCACCCCGTTTACGTTTATTGCCACGGCTGAGATGATTTCTGCGGTAGGGGCGACCCCTGTATTTGTTGATATTGAAGCCGATACATTTAACCTAGATATTGAACAAATTAAATCCGCTATTACCGAGAAAACTCGCGCGATTATTCCGGTTCATTTGTTTGGTTTACCCGTAAATATGACGCGGTTGATGGCGATCGCGAAAACTCATGATTTAATGGTGATTGAAGACTGTGCTCAAGCCACAGGAGCGCAATGGCAAGGGCAGAAAGTCGGGAGTATTGGTCATATTGGTTGTTTTAGCTTTTTCCCCACGAAAAATTTAGGCGCTTGTGGAGATGGTGGGGCAATTACAACCCATGATAGCGATCTGGCGCTCAAAATAAGTCAACTCAAAGATCATGGACAGTCGAGTAAATATTGTTCAGAAACTGTTGGGGTCAATAGTCGTCTCGATAGCTTGCAAGCCGCTATTCTCAGTATTAAATTACAATATCTAGATCGTTGGAATCAACAACGAATTGCTATTGCTAGGCGATACGATCAATTCTTATCCCATATACCAGGAATTACAGTTCCCCAGGTTAATCCGGTTGAAATGAGTGTATGGAATCAATATACACTCACGATAGATTCACACTCTACCCCTTCCCCCACACTGCTGCGAGATCAACTGCGAACCCAACTACAACAGCAGGGAATTGGGACGATGATTTATTATCCGATTCCTTTACATATGCAGCCAATCTATCAGAATTTAGGATATCACCCTGGACGCTTCCCCATCGCCGAACGGGTTGCCCGAGAAGTTTTATCCTTGCCGATGTTTCCTGAATTATCCGATCCTCAACAGGATCGAGTGATCGACGGTTTTAAAACCTGTTGGGCAAAAATTAAAAATTATTAAGCCAGATTGTTTGTAGTTTTGTATACTAGAGTTAACAAAACGATAAGAAATAGGCTTAAAAACCTTGAAGACTGCATCAAGTTTAGGGAATTCTAACCCTTAGTTCGGTTACGACTTTTAAATTTGTTTAATCAATATCAAACGCTAAAGAGGAATATTCAGGAGTGAATCCATACCAATCTACAACCAGACGACATTATAACGCAAATGAAATCGCCCGTTATTATCGTCGTCGTCCTTTACGAGTTTTGTGGCGAACTGTTAGTGTAATTTGGTGTTTTCTCGGACTGCTACTCGGGTTATTGTGGGATCGATGGCGTCATCAGGAACATACCCCCCAAAGGGCAATTCAACTACGAAACATTCTCACCGATCTCGGCCCTACTTATATTAAAGTCGGTCAAGCCTTATCGACCCGTCCCGATCTAATTCGCAAAGACTTTCTCGAAGAACTAACCCGGCTCCAAGATAGTTTACCACCTTTTGATAATAACCGAGCGATGGCGATTATTGAACAGGAATTAGATCGAAGTACGAGTACAGCCTATCGTGAAATTTCACCCGCCCCTGTTGCTGCTGCCAGTTTAGGTCAAGTCTACCGGGCAAAACTCCACACAGGCGAAGAAGTCGCCGTCAAAGTTCAACGCCCAAACCTATTACCCACTATTACATTAGATCTGTATTTAATGCGATGGGGTGCCAGTTGGTTAGCCCCTTTCTTGCCGTTGAATTTAGGTCATGACTTAACGTTAATTGTAGATGAGTTTGGCATCAAATTATTTGAAGAAATTGACTATCTTCATGAAGGACAAAATGCGGAACGATTTGCCACTTACTTTGCTGACGATCCTCAGATTAAAGTCCCTTCCATTTATTGGCGCTATACCACTACTACAGTTTTAACCTTAGAGTGGATCAATGGATTTAAATTAACCGATACAGCCCAAATTGAAGCCTATGGATTGAATCAAGATAGTTTAATTCAATTGGGGGTTGGCAGTGGGTTACGGCAGTTATTAGAATTTGGTTTCTTCCATGCCGATCCTCATCCAGGAAATATATTTGCCATGCCCGATGGTCGGATGGCATTTATTGATTTTGGCATGATGGATCAGCTGAATCAAGACACAAAAGAAACCTTAGTCGATGCTGTTGTTCATCTGATTAATAAAGACTACAATGAACTCGCCGCTGGTTTTGTGAAGTTAGGGTTTCTCACCCCCGAAACCAATATATCACCCATTATTCCGGCATTAGAATCAGTCTTAGGGGATGCATTGGGGGCAAGTGTTGGAGACTTTAACTTCAAAACCATCACCGATCAATTCTCGGAATTAATGTATGAATATCCGTTCCGAGTCCCGGCTAAATTTGCTTTAATTATTCGATCTTTAGTCACACAAGAAGGAATAGCCCTCAGCCTCAACCCCGATTTTAAAATTGTCGATGTCGCTTATCCTTATGTGTCTCGGCGGTTATTAAAAGGAGAAACCCCAGCATTACGACGGCGGCTGTTGGAAGTCTTAATTAAAGATGGTAAATTCCAATGGCAACGCTTAGAAAATATGATTGAAATTGCTCAATCTGACCGAGGGTTCGATCTCATTCCCACAGCCCGTTTAGGACTGCAATATTTAATGTCAGAAGAAGGGGAATTTCTCCGTCGTCAAATTATTCTAGCACTGACAGAAGATGATCGACTGCACACAGAAGAAGTTCAACGACTGTGGCAATTAGTCAGTCCCGAGTTGAAACCCGCTCGCTTATTTGATGTGGCAATGGGTGCATTAGCAGAATTTTCTACTGCCCAAGTGGCCGCCCTCAAACAAAGTTAACTGAATTCCCTCCGCAATTACCACATCCCCTGGTATAATAGCTGGGGGATTATTTTTAATAATAATTAATATAGGTAAATTATGTACGAAATGACGCAACCGCCCTACTTTTTTTTAGCTGCTAGTTTAGTTGCAGGAATTCTGTGTGCATTTACCTTTGGTGTCACGTTAAAAGTACGAGTTCAAGACTGGAAAAAAAATCAATCAACCCGAACCTTAGCTAATTTAAAAGGGATTCAATTATTATTACCGTTTAGTGGAATTGCCTGCGGTATTTGTGGTTTTCTTGCCTCTTGTCTACAGATTTTTACTTTTTCTCCTCAATTTTCCTACGGATTTTCAATTCCTCTAACTGCATTAACTGCAGGTTTAGTCTGGTATCAGTTGTCCCGTGTCCTCTATCAGCTTGAGGTCAAAGGTGCAAAAAATATTGATTTTGATGATTTGGGTTTGGGTACTATTATCCCTCAGCCTCAGCCGAAACAGAAATGATTAATCACAAGTTGATGGTGAACGGCTGAAAGATACAATCTATCAATTCACTAATCTGGGAATTAAGATATAAAAAATAAAATCATAATGATTAATTTTTAACTTAGATTTGACGGATTCCCATTTGTCGCTTCCAGTAATTTTTGACCACTTAAAATTTATACTTTTTATATTACGTGTTATACAATAATTGATGTCTGTTATGATGAAACTTACAGTCAATTAATCCGATCCTACTTCATAGCCTACCTGCTTTTGCTTAAAATTAAAAATGATTAACACCACTCTCATGAGATGGCTACACTGAATAGTTGTTACATTTTTTCATACTACTTTTCATAACGTTTCCTCTATGAATTATGTGTCATTTTAAGAGATGTGATTCACAATAGGTAATACAGTTGTTAAAATACTGAAAACGGGTTACTTACTGGTTATTCTATGACAATTGACGAAGTTATACAGGTTCTGAATATTCATTTAAGTCAACCATTGACTTCGCTTCAGGAGTTTATTTTACGCCGCTCCTGGGATGGCAAAACTTATAATGTAATTGCTCAAGAAGCCTACTATGGTCCGGAGCGAATTCGGAAAATCTCTGCTGAGTTATGGTCTGTGATGAGCCATATTCTGCGTGAACCCATTAGTAAAGCCAACTTCCGTAAAATCTTAGAACCTCGGCCCCTGTCTTTCTTTGAGCAACAACTGACTCAATCTATTTCTCAGTCTTTTCAACCGCTTCATCATAGCTTCCCCGGTAGCCCGTTACCACCGCAATCTGATTTTTACGTTCGTCGTCCTCCCATTGAAGAACTAGCCTATGCTGGCATTCTTGAACCCGGTAATATTATCCGGATTAGAGCACCCCGAAAAATGGGAAAAAGTTCCTTAGCCTTGCGAATTATTGAACGGGCCAGAACAGAAAATTATCGGGTTGCTTCTGTTGACTTTCAACAAGCCGAAGCTGCAGTATTTGCCAATTTAGATCGATTCTTACGCTGGTTTTGTGCAAACATCACTCAAGAACTCGAACTCTCCCTCAATCTCAATGAATATTGGGATGAAGAAATTGGTAGCAAAGTCAGTTGTACAATCTATTTTCAGAACTATCTGCTCAAATTAATTCAATCTCCGATGGTATTGGTTCTCAATGAGCTAAATCGTGTGTTTGAGTATCCAGAAGTCGCTCAAGAATTTTTACCCTTATTGCGATTTTGGCATGAACAAGCTCGTAAATCCAAAACTTGGCAACAGCTCCGAGTGGTGGTGACTTACTCGACAGAAATTCATATTCCCTTAAAATTACATCAATCTCCGTTTAACGTCGGTTTACCCCTGGTTTTACCACCTTTTAACACCAAACAAGTTAAAACATTAGCCCAACGCTATTTACTCAATTGGATAGAGGATGCTGATATTGAACGACTGATGTCTATGGTAGGAGGACATCCTTATCTGATTCAGTTGGCTTTGCATCATCTAGCTGAATCGACCATTGATTCATCAAATCCTGCTCATCAAGACAATTTAGACCCCACGGTTGCATTAAACCACCTGTTAACCCAAGCACCCACCGAAGCCGGAATTTATAGTAATCATTTACGGGGTTTACTGGTGATGTTGCAGGAAAATACAAAACTGAAAGCCGCAGCCGAGCAGGTAACCAATCATCCCGAAGGTGTAAAACTTGAGCCTGTGATTGCTTATAAACTCGATAGCTTAGGTCTAATCACTTTAAATGGAGATGTTTCTACTTATTGCTGTGAGCTGTATCGACTGTATTTTAGTAAACAATTTCCCACAGAAACCACTCCCGTCTTACAACCTTTGGTGATGACACCGAATGACGAACTCGCGACAGTCGATCAAGAACAGCTAGAGTTACAACGAATTTGTTATCTAGATGAACTGACACAACTTCCTAACCGACGCTATTTTAATAAGTATTTGCAGCGAGAGCTAAAGCGTTCAGTCCGCGATCATGGAAATCTATCTTTAATTCTTTGTGATATTGATTTCTTCAAAATTTATAATGTGATTTATGGCTATCCCGCTGGAGATGAATGCTTACAACAAATCGCTCAGACGTTACAAAATTGTGTCAAACGTCCCGAAGATTTAGTGGCACGGTTTGGCGGAGAGGAATTTTCTATTATATTACCCCGAACTGATTTAACAGGAGCGGTTTGTGTTGCAGAACGGATTCGAGAAGGCGTAAAAGCGTTAGAAATGAAGATAGAAAGCTCTAAATTTGGCGGTTTCCCAGAAGAAGTCGTTACAGTCAGTTTAGGGGTTGCTAATATGATTCCTCATTCGGAAGCAGATAGTCAATTAATCATTCAAGCTGCAGATCAGGCATTATATCAATCTAAGAAAAAAGGACGCAACCGAGTCAGCAGTTCAAGTCCGGTTGAAATTAGTAGTTCTCCAGTGACTCAATCTAATTTTGCTAATGGATAAAACTTTAAGCTGGGAATCAAAGGTAATTGGGCGGGGGTCCCACCGCTGTTCCCCGTTCCTTGTTTCCTGCGCGAATGATTTGTTACCCATCACAACAATTTTAGATTAAAAGCTATTTATATTTAGAGTTATATTCAACTTGAAATAATATAAATATATTGTAAAAACTGAATTAAAAACAGTAAAATTACGTAAAAAGAGTAGACAAGCTCATGCTATTTTGAGTATCTTTGAAAAACAGAGAGAGATATTATTAGCAAAATCAGGGTGTTTAACTACTTTCTAAACGGTTTGATAAATCAGCGGGTGGAAAGTATAAATAAAATTAACACATTACCTCATTTGCAATGATATGGCTCCGAGTGTGAGCGCATCTAACAATGTTTGAATGATCCAATCTGGCTTGATTTGCAGGCGCACTACCCAATGACAAAGCCGGAGACGGTATATTTAGCTTTAATTTTCGTAGATGAAGGGGGTCTGTTTAAGGATAAAACTACTTTGCTACAATGTGATGATCCAACTCAACAAATATTCCGGGGTAAAGAAACAATCCTGAGTTAATTTTCGTCTTCACTATATTCTCAATATTAGTCTCAGCACGTTGCTGGGACTATTTAGCTTTTGGGGCGCAATACCTCCAAGGACACACGAATGCGATGGCGGTTATTGTAGAGGGAATACAACATGTACAATATTCTGTGCTGAGTTAATTAAAAATCAACCAGTCTAGAAAAAATATTATGATTAAACCGGAGCAAATGATTGCATCTTTTTATCAAGTGATTACACAACAACCTGAACTATTTCAAGGAGAAGCGTTTCAGGACTTATCTGATCTAGAAATTGCATTAGACAAGGTAGAATATCAACCCAACCCAGAGAAACTAGAATTTATAGCCGATGCAATTACCGATTTTTGCGATTATAATCCAGATATCAATCAGGCCGTTCGATCTCAACTAGAACAACATCCAGACCAGATCGCCACAGAAGAAATCATACCTGCTTTAACAGAAATCGTTAATAGTTTGCTAGAGAAAGAAGAACAAACAATTGTAACCTATGAAGGGACATTACAACCCGAGCAAAGTTGATAAATTTTACTTTTAACACAAATGACTTCTTCTGAAGATACGCGCCAATACGCCCCCGCAACCGAACGTAACCGTCAACCGATTTTACAGGTATTACAACAGGTATTACCCCCAACAGGAACAATTCTAGAAGTTGCCAGTGGCACCGGACAACACGCTGCTTATTTTGCTCCTCGTTTAACCCCTCGTCATTGGCAACCCACAGATCCCAGTCCCCAAGCTTGTGATAGTATTGCAGCTTGGCGGTTGCATACGACCGTTGATACACTTCATCCGCCGCTGATATTAGATGCAACAGCGACACAATGGCCAATAGAAACATCGAATGATCCTTTATTTAAAGATCATCCCATTTCAGCCATTGTCAACATCAACATGATTCATATCTCCCCTTGGTCTGCTTGTTTGGGGTTGATGGCGGGTGCTAAGCGAATTTTACCAACCAACGGGGTTTTGTATTTATACGGGCCATACAAACGCGCAGGCAAGCATACGGCTTCGAGTAACGCCGCTTTTGATCAATCTTTGCAGATGTCTAATCCACAATGGGGGGTGCGAGATTTAGAAGCAGTTGTCGCACAAGCTGAAGCTGAAGGTTTCCGACTCAAAGAAGTGGTGCAAATGCCAGCTAATAATTTATCGGTTATTTTTGCACGATAACACTAGAGGGGGTTAGGGTGAAATCTGAAGCGATGAGTAGATCATCATCGATTCCAATAACCCTCTAACCCAATTCAGCCACCACATTCGTCAGCCAAGTAACACATGGCTCGAAACCGCAGATACATTAGTTCTTCGTACAATGGATTAATTTTACACATCGGCGGAATCTCAAATAAAACTTTACTGTGAAAACGAATTTGACGCGCAAACGGACATTGAGCCGGAATGAGTTGACACAATGTCTCAGCGAGTTTAGGATTTGTCACCTCTATATGATTTAGCCATTGGCGTAGGGGTTGCAAGAAGGCAAACAGAGGTTTGAGGTGCAAGCCACTCAATATTCGAGATAGACGAGTACGAATAAAGTGATGGGCTCTATGAGACCGAATCGAGTTCGCAAAGGTGAGATGAGACATGGTATAGTACGCAATATTCATTATCTAATTCCTTAGATCGGGCGCTTTAATCAGAAGCTGTTGATTGAGCTGTTGTGTATAGCGGTTGCATCGAAAGCAGAGACAGAGCAGTTGATAACTGAGTCAGCAGGGTGGTTGATTTAACAACTGATGGAAATATAAATCTGCTGCTTATAAATGCTCAGCCAGTAACCATCTCTTACTGTTATGTACAGTCTCTCATTAGTGGGATCAGAATAACTTCTAGAGTGAGAATGGAGATTTGACAGCGGGTATTTGTATAAAGGCTGATTGCCTCAAAATGTATCAGGCTGTTTTATCCTGCCATCAATGATTGTGCCTCAAATCCACAGAAATTGTAACAGAATCTTAATCAAAACTATAAATGAAACCTATATATTCTATAAGAAATTTTTATATAAAAAAGGTTGACAAATAGTATAAAAGTGTTTTTTCAATAGAAATGGGGTTGAAATTCAGCTCAATCTGATTAAAATTAAAGAGATTATAGGAAATTAGCTATATCAGTTATCCGGAGTCTGACATTACTATGGCTGAAGAAGTAACCTCTATTTCGCTGACAAACCCGACCTCACCATATTCCATCCTCTCTGCCCCAATCAGATTACTGAGTATTTTGTGGGCATATCCGGCTTATCAGAAAGGTAATCGACTGTACCAGGTAGAACGCTATGATAAGGCTTATGTACACTACGATCTAGCCACTCAAAAAAAAGCGGACTGGTACAATGCTTGGCTACGGCGAGGAAACAGCCTCAGACAGCTTCAACGTTACAAAGACGCCCTGACTTCTTATAATCATGCCATTAAAATTAAACCTCATGACTATTGGGGTTGGACATTTCGGGGGATTGCCTTAACCAAATTAGAACGTTTTGATGAAGCGATCGCCTCTTTTGATAAAGCAATTAAAATCGATCCCGAGAACTTTGAAGCATGGTATGAACGGGGTTTAGCCTTTGAAGGAATCTTTCAATTTAAAGCCGCTGCCGCTTCCTATAAACGCGCCATAGAAATTCAACCCGATGTCTCTGCGCTATGGTATCACCAGGGTAATGCCCTGATGAACGAAGAACGGTATGCTGATGCACTCGAAGCTTATGATCGTTCCCTGCAACTACAACCCGGTAATTATGAAGCATGGTTTAATCGGGCTGAGATGTTGATGAATCAATATCGTTATGGAGATGCCCTCAATTCCTATGACCAAGCGATCCAACTACAACCCGGTAACTATGAAGCATGGTTTAACCGGGGAATTGCCCTACAAAAACTGCACCGTTACCCCGAAGCAGTGGCATCTTATGATCGAGTAATTCAACTCCAACCTCAAGACTATGAAGCCTGGTTATACAAAGCAATGGCCCTCAAACCCAAATGGCCGGAAGCCGCTTTAGCTGCTGTTGACTCTGCCTTACAAATCCATTCAGAATCTGCTGCTATATGGATTAGTCGCGGTCAAATCTTATTGGATCTCAAGCAATATGAATCTGCAATTGCCGCTTATGACAGGGCCACTCAAGTCAATCCCAACTACCCAGAAGCTTGGCTCGGTCGAGGAATTGCCCTGTCTGAGATTCAACGTTACACAGAAGCGATTATTGCTTTTGATAATGCTTTGCAAATTCAGCCCGACTTTTTAGAAGCTTGGAATTATCGAGGTCGCACCTTAGATCACTTGGGACGCTATGAAGAATCTTTAGCCGCTTACGATAAAGTCCTATCCTATACTTCAGGGGCTCATCCCCTCGCTTCCCAAACCGGGTTACAACGCGGAGAAGCCCTAGAGCGTTTAGAACGTTACAATGAGGCGATTGCAGCCTATGAAACAGTGGTTCATTTGCAACCGAATCACTTTGAGGCATGGATACAACTGGCAGAAGTGTTCGAGAAGACTCAACAACCGACAAAAGCCGTAGAAGCTTATGAACAAGCCCTCGGTATTTGGCCTGATAATGAATCCGTCAGTCTGAAATACGGACAAGCTTTAGAAGCCTCTCATTGGTATCAGGACGCGCTGAAAGTGTACGATCGCCTGATTCAACGTAAACCTAATTTTTGTCAGGCTTGGATTCGTCGGGGTGAGACGTTTGAACAATTGTATCAATATGAAGAGGCTTTGCGTTCTTATGGGGTTGCCCTGGAACTTCAACCAAATCATTCTACTGCGGTCGCTCATCGTAACCGACTGACTCAGTCTATGAATTAGGAATTATGTTGAGATGACAATAGTTATTGTGTAGATTTTAACAGTAGTAATCTTAGAATATTGGCAACTATTCAATTCCAATTCATCGACGAAAATATACAGTTACTTAGCTGTTTGTAACTTCACCATTGTAATGCATAAAGTCACCCATAAAAATCCCACTCCATAGCCAGCGATCACGTCTGTTGGCCAATGGACTCCGAGATAAAGTCGGCTGAGACCAATTGCAGCAATTAAGACAGTAGCGATAGAGTAAAAAACTGTAGTATATTTAGGGTAATGAGTGGCTAATAAATAGGCTAAAAAACCATACAATACCATTGAACCTAAAGCATGACCGCTAGGATAACTATAAGAAGTTTCTGTAATTATTGAATCCCAGAGTTGAGGACGGGTTTTACTAAAAGCTAACTTGAGTCCGTAGCTGAGAATTGCCCCACCTAAACAATTCAGCAAGAAAAATTTAGCTTCTTGACGGTAGCGTTTTTGCCAAAGTATTCCTAATGTAATGATAGTGACCGATACGACTAAGTTGGGATCTCCTAAGCGGGTGATATTGAGCATTATTGTATCTAATACTGGATTAGTAAATTGATGTATCCAGAGTAGAATTGTTTTATCGAAACTAAAAGCTTCTTTTTCTAATACTTCATCAGACAGTTGAGCTAAAATATAAAGAATTGCCAAGCAAGTTAATAGTCCGAATGTACCTATTGTGGCAATTAAAGAAGCGATTCGTGGGTTGACTTTATCAATCCAAAAACGAGCAATTTTGATTAACCAATTGGGCATAATTAAAGTGAATTAAGTTTAATTTTATCTGCGAATCTATTAATAATTTACTCGAAAAATATAAAATAGCCTGCTTGTGTAACCGCTTTAGGGTTGGGCTATATCATATTAGTAGATAAACACATTATAAAAAACCTGTCAACTTTTAGATCGAGAGATAAAAGTAAAATATAATAGCAGTAAGTTATAATAATGAGCGATTGTATATTTACACACCCGGTTTAAAATAGTCTAGCAAGCGATCGCCTGAATCTGCCCGAATTAAAGCAACAACCACTTCGGGTAAAGCAGCGGCACTGGGATAAACGAAATAACGGGGTTCCCAACGGGGATGAAATTTATCTTTAAATGTATGCAAACCTTGAAAGTTATAAAATTGATTTAAATGTTCATAGAAGTAATGCAAAGCCTTTTCTAAACGGGGTGATTTTTTCTGTTCACCGACTCCAGAAAGGGCTGATAAACCTAAGTTGAAATTGTCATAACCCTGCTGTTTAAAATGTTGAAATAGAGAGATAAAAAGAAAGTCCATTGTACCGGGTTCTACTTCTGTCCGTTTCCGCATCAAATCTACCGTAATATCATTTAACTGATATTCTGGCACGACATTAGCAAAAGCCGTTATTTCTCCGTTAGCATTCTGTACAACAGCGATAACACAATCTCTTAAATAATCATCATTAAACCAACCCAAAGAAAACTGTTTTTCTGAACCCTGCATCATATTTAACCACTGATCGCTAATCACTCGTAATTCTTGCAATAAATCATCAGTAATGGGAGGTGGGTAAAAATTTACTTTATATCCTAATTTAGTAAAACGATTCATCACAGTCCGGAGATTTTTCCCCGGTTTCCCTTGTAATGTAAAAGCCTTAAGATCCACAACCGCTTCTTGACCAATTGTTAATATCTTGAACCCTAAAGAGCGATAAATTTCGATATCTTTGGGTAAGGTTTGATAAAAAGCCGGATACCAATCATTGCGTTGACAAAACTGTTGAAAACCGATAATTGTTTGTTTACGATCTTCCGGTGGCCCAATCGGATCTCCTAAAGCAATTGCTCCTCTGCCTTTGGGTACATAAGCAATAAAACTCTGTCCTGAAGGACTGAAATAATAGGCTTTATCCTCAAATAAAGTAAACCTTGCAAGAGAAGAACAACCATAATTTGTGACAATTTCTTCAGCGCGTTGTCTTTCTTCATTTGAAGCGGGATTACCCCTAAGTAAAACAGGACGCAGCAGCATTAATAAAGCCGTCAACAGCGTCATCGACCCGACGAGATAAATTGAATTAATAAAGAAACGCCCCAAGCGTGTCGTGGCTTCTAGTCCGGCATTATCAAACGTAAAAAATATCGCTAAAGTTTGAACGATAGCACCGGGTAAATCAAAGTTAACATTGTATTGGCGATCTAGGATAAAGAAGCCCGCTGTACCATAAGCCAAAGTAAACAAAAATGCCCCGATTAAAACTCTAACACCTTGAGCAATGGAAGGAGGGTCTGAGCGAGCGGTGAATACGGGCTGCATCACAATTAGTTGTAACAGTAATAGCACTGAAAGCAAACTTTCCTCAAAATCAAATCCTTTGATTAAATGAGAGATAATAGAAATAATTAAAAAGATAATCGTTAGCAACCAAGCCACTCGCTTGCGTCGTAACAAATTAGAAGCTAAAGTGAGGAGAAAAAAGCCACTTAAGGCCGCAAAAATCCGGCTACTGGCTCGCACTTCAAACGGAAAAATATCAGATAGCCAAATCGCTCTACTTTGTAAGGCAGGAGTGACAGAAGACAGTAAATTAACCACTCCAACGAGAGCTGTTAGAAACGCAGCTAAATAAACGCCTATTTTTTGAGTTTTGCGGTCGCCCATTTAATCGATTTATTCTCGGTGACGATATGATTATACTAATGTACTTCTAATAAATTAGAGATTGCCTGATTCACTTGATCGGAATATTCTGCGATTAGTAAATGCCCCGCTTCTGGGAAATGTAAATGTTGCCCCAATGGAAAAAATTGCGCTAATTCTGCTCCCATTGTTTCCGTAAACATCGGGTCTTTCCCCCCACTAATGACTAACACAGGAAACTGAAACTTGACTTTTGGGCGGTTACGAGCAAAATAGTTATAACCCCAAAATATTTCTAAAGCTTCATAGGGATGAGGTTCTGTCGGGACAGGACTTTCTGCAAAAAAACGTTCGATCTTTTTTCCGTTATGATCGCTCGATAAGCGGCTGGTGAGAGACTGAATGGGTGGTAAGTGATAAAGATATCTCCCGCCCCAGGCGAAAAATTTCATCAACGGAATTTCCCACCAAGGAGCCAGATCGTGAGTGCCTCCCGCAATTAAAACCAAACCTCTGACCGGATGTTTCCTGGCCCATTCTAAACCCAACGGTACGCCATAGCTATGACAACATAACACAGGAGAGCGGATGTGTAAGCGTTTTAATAAGCGAGTTAAATCTCGTCGATGTCTACCTAAAGAGTAGCGTGGGTACGGTGTAGACTCTCCATGTCCGGCTAAATCATAGGCTAACACTTCTCGACCTTGCTCAGCAAAGAATTCGTATTGCGATCGCCAATTATATCGATTTCCGAGGCCCCCGTGAAGAAAAACAATTGCAGGCGTTGTCCCCGGAGAATGACACACTTGTAAATCAACTCCTCGCCTGAGATGTATTGTTTTGCCCGCCAGTAAATCTTGTGACATATAGTTTCGTCGCGCGTGATAGTCTACTTAAATCGTGCGATACTTAAAGTTTAATTATGCTTTGATTTTCGTGACAACTTCATTGAGACATACCTTTTAACCCAAAAACAAAAGTATCCCACAGCACGGGGTTTGAGCGCTCCCCATACAAAATTATTCAAAGTTTATATATATTCCCTTTCCCAATTACTTGCCCCTAACATCGGGGTTTGAGAAGATGAGGAGTTAGTTTACGAAACGGATGACCCCTCAACAAAAGGCTCAATTCTTCTCTCAGCTGGCGACATTGCTAGAGTCTGGCTTCACAGTGCCGGGTAGCCTAGAGCGTATGATCAATGAAAGTTATGGTCGCTTAGAGCGTCCTCTCACCAGTGTGAGTGTGGCGGCAAGTTTAGGTGAGGATTTAGCCTCTGCTTTGGCCCATGCTCCCCGCTGCTTTGATCGGTGGACAATTCGCCTAATTCAAGTGGCGCAAGAAAGGGGAAGAATACCTGAAACTTGTTATCATTTAGCCACTTCGGCTCAACAGCAAGAGCAACAGAAGAAATTATTTCGCTCCGTACTCGTCGTCGCTGGAACAACCCTATTTTTTGTTTTAATCTTAGGGATAGTACTGATGTACAGCTCACACTTTATCTTAGGTGCTTTAATCTTAATTGCCACACTCCTGATTGTGCTGGCCGTCATTACACCTCAATCAGCCGCTCGTTTGCCTTTGGTGGGTCAGATTTTAACTGCTCGTTTAATGCTACAGTTTACAGAGTTAGAATTGCCTCTACGCTATGGTATTCCTATTTTAACGGCCATTGAACTGGTGCGGGATCATATCCCTAAATCCGAAATGTCAGCCAGTTTAACCATTGCTTTGGGTCAAATTCCGGCGGGTAAAACCCTAGCCCAAAGTTTAGAGGGACGTTTACCTGCTGTTGCCCTCCGAATGATTCATACAGGGGAAGAAACAGGTCATCTCAAGTTAGCGGTTCAAAAACTAGCAATTTATTATCAAAAAGAACTCGAACAAAAATTACAACTATTGCAAAAACTATTAATTCCCATTAGTTTACTCGCTGCGGGGGGATTAATTACGGTATTGGGAATTCAAGCAATGACTTCTTTGTTTATCTTATTTCCCGATTAATCTGAGGTTAACGAAACCCCACAAATACTAGATTCTGTTCAATCTTCAAATTTTCATCAGTTAGGATAACTATTGAATCATTGATTTTGCATCTAACTAAACTCGATTAAAAAAACTGCTCGGCGTTAGGGTGGATCTTTCCCTCACCTCATGACAATTTCTGCTATCCTGAACAATTGTAACCCATGGCGATTGATTGATATGCTCAGAGCTGGAATTGTTGGACTGCCGAACGTCGGTAAATCCACTTTATTTAATGCCCTTGTTGCGAATGCTAAAGCAACGGCTGCAAACTTTCCGTTTTGTACAATTGAACCGAATGTGGGTGTGGTTGCAGTTCCCGATGAACGGTTGCAGGTACTCGGGAAATTATCAAACTCTGAACAAATTGTTCCGACTCGGATTGAATTTGTTGATATCGCTGGGTTAGTTAAAGGGGCGAGTCAAGGGGAAGGTTTAGGCAATCAGTTTCTCGCCAATATTCGCGAAGTCGATGCCATTGTTCATGTGGTGCGTTGTTTTGATGATGATGATATTATTCATGTTGCGGGTTCGGTTGAGCCGGGGCGGGATATTGAAATCATTAATTTAGAATTAGCCTTATCCGATTTAAGCCAAGTAGAACGCCGCATTGAACGGGTACGCAAACAAGCTAGAACCAGTAAAGAAGCCCAAGCGGAGTTAGAGATACTCGAAAAGTTAGTTGCAGTCCTGAATGAAGGCAAACCCGCCCGCACGGTGGAGTTAGAGCCAGAAGAAGCGGAAATCATTAAGCCGTTGGGACTGTTAACCAATAAACCAATTATTTATGCAACCAATGTCTCGGAAGAAGATTTAGCCACAGGTAACGACTGGGTCGAACAAGTTCGACAAATTGCCACCACAGAAAACGCCCAGGTTGTGGTTATTTCCGCCCAAGTCGAATCAGAATTAATTGAAATACCCGAAGAAGAGCGAGGAGACTTTTTAGAGTCTTTGGGAGTCACAGAAGGGGGATTAAAATCTTTAATTAAAGCCACTTATGAATTACTCGGTTTACGAACCTATTTAACCACTGGCCCCAAAGAAACACGGGCATGGACTATACGGGAAGGAATGTCTGCACCCCAGGCAGCGGGGGTAATTCACTCAGATTTTGAACGGGGTTTTATCCGGGCAGAAACGGTCGCTTATGATGATTTAGTCACCACAGGTTCGATGAATGGGGCAAAGGAAAAAGGCTTAGTGCGTTCGGAAGGTAAAGATTATCTCGTACAAGAGGGGGATGTGATGTTATTCCGCTTTAATGTTTAGTATATCGTTTCCCAATTAGGAGCAACTTAACATGATTGGTTTAATTATTACTTGGCTGGTTACAGCGGTCAGTTTATTTATCATTGCCCAACTCAGTGCCTTTACTGGCGTTGAAATTGATAACTTTAAAAAAGCATTATGGTCAGCATTGGTTTTCGGGCTATTGAATGCTTTAGTGCGTCCTGTGTTTGCGTTTTTCGCCTTCCCTTTAACTTTGATTACTTTTGGGCTATTCGCCTTTATTATTAATGCGATTATCTTTGGGTTAGCCGCTTGGTTAGTTCAGGGTTTCCGCTTACGTTGGGGATTTTGGAGTGCCTTAATTGGTTCTCTTGCCCTCGGGGTAATTAGTTCTGTGATTTATAATATCCTTGTACAAATTGGTTGAATTTCTGCTGTTAGTTAATTCAGGGATTTTGATCGTACATAATTAATTACCATTGACTTAAAAATTTGTCAGATTTTTTTGTTTAACATTGGGGACGAGTTAATGAATGACTTATCCCCTTTCTATTAAAGAAAATTATATAAATCTCCGATAAACCAAGCGTACAATACAAAAAATAACCAACCTTCCCATTTGGTAACCTGCTTATCTTGGGTCACAAAAAAGAATAATAGTGTCGCCGCCAGTAACATCGGTAAGCCATCTGTTCTGAGTAGTTCAGGGACTTCTAATTCTGTAATTAGCCCAGGAATTCCCATCACGATTAATGAGTTAAAAATATTAGACCCCAAAACATTACCAATTGCAACTTCAGGGTCTCCTTTTCTTGCTGCTGAATAAGTGACCGCAAGTTCCGGCAAAGAAGTTCCCAGGGCTACTGCGCTGACGGCAATAACTTCTTTACCAATATTCAATATAGAGGAAATTTCAATAATGGATTCAATTGTATATTTAGCACCAATAAACATTCCCGCTGAAAAAAATAAAAGAAACAAAACCTGCTTGATTAAATAGCCGGGATTACGATCGACATTATCTGAATTAATTTCACTCTCAATTTGTCCGCAGCGAATCGTATAAGCCAGATGAATAATATAACCAATAATACACAAAATCGCTTCCCCAAAAGAGAAACGACCATCAGATAAAGTAAAATATAATAGAAATGCTGACCCAACAAATAAGGGTAAATCAACATTCAGTAAGTTATAAGAAATTTTGAGTGGACTACTGATAAGAGTCGCGACACCAATAATCAAAAAGATATTGGCAATATTTGAACCAATTACATTCCCGGCAACAATTTCTGTAGAATCTTGAGAAACAGCAACTAAAGAAGAAATCAGTTCCGGTAAGGATGTACCAATTGCAACAATAGTAACACCGATAATAAATGGGCTAAACCCTAAAACTACTCCTATTTTACCAGCAGACTCTGTAAAAAAATCAGAGAATTTAATTAAAATTGATAAGCTGAGGACAAAAATTAGAATCCAAAACACAACGTCTACGTCTAACATACGAATAAAAAAGAGTTCTCTAAGCCTGCTATCGTTCCCTCTACCAACTTTCAGATTCCCTTTTTTAGAGAGGGGAGTCTTTTTAGTGTAGCAGTTCCCGCTTCCAATTCTTATCTCACTGTGGGTCACAGTAGCCAATTATGCCCCGATTCCGGTATCATCAGCGCTAATGGCATCCTCTCGATTTTCCTATTGACCATGAATCGATTATACAGCCAGACGGATAAATGAAAGCATCATTATCGCCTCTGAGGCAGAGTATATCCGATTCAGAGATAAAATCCATTAAGGGAAGATTTCTCTTGTCAAGGTGCATTTTTGCGGTGTCACATAAATCCTCAATTAATTCAGTGAAAAGTCTGACAGTCTTGGTAAATTGCCGATCGCTTAGAGGCAGAAAAACAATTAGCCAGAATCATATACAAAAAATCCCGTTATCACATTAATTCATCTCATTTTTTAATCTAATATTTCGATTTTATCGATTCTTGCTATTGCAGGTTTTACTCGCTTTATTAATCACTATAATCTCTATGAGTTAATGTTTTTTGTGCATTTGCTGAAAGTAAAGTTGCGGTGATATGATTGATTGGATTAACTATTCTATTTAGATTAAACTGTAGTCAAGCTATAGCGCTTACGCCTGACGGTACGCTTGCGCGATCGCTCCGGTATGAGGTGTTAGGGAGCAGAAAGTACTGTAAAATAAAGATATTTGTGATGATTCGTTACTGAAATCTGTAAACACACCAGCGCTCGTTGCTATAGGATTTTTTCTGTAGAAAATCAAGTTATTTTTTAATGTGATTAATCTTTACTGCATCATCTATGATCTGAACTATTATGGGTTTAAGAATTTACGGCAACCGGCGGCTTCAAACATTACCTGGCACATTGACTCGTCCTACTTTAGCCCGTGTCCGAGAAGCGGTATTTAATATCTGGCAAAATCAGATCGCAGGCTGTCGCTGGTTGGATTTATGCAGCGGATGTGGTTCAATGGGAGCAGAGGCATTATGTCGGGGTGCAACAGAAGCGATCGCGATTGAACAGTCTCCTCAAGCCTGTCGAATTATCCAGCAAAATTGGCAACAAGTCGCTTCAAACGAACAGAATTTTAAGATTATCCGAGGCAATGTTACGACGAAATTAAAGACTTTAGCAGGACAAAAATTTGACCGGATTTATTTTGATCCACCCTATCAAAGTCATTTATATCAACCCGTTTTAAATGCGATCGCTCAATTTCAACTCTTAGCCGTTGAGGGAGAAATTGCTGTAGAACATCATCCGAAACGTTGGGATATTCCGGATATTAATCAATTAGAAATCTGTCGTCAAAAAGTTTATGGCAATAGTGCAGTGACTTTTTTTATCGCTCAACCCAGTCATCAAAAATAGATCGGTAAAGACGCTCAAACGCAAACGCCTTTACCAAACTCATTTAGTCAACATTCAACTGATTACCACGACGGTACTGTTGATACGCTGCCACAAACAGTCCGAGAAGGGTGATAGGAATTAGACCAATGACAATACCAGACAATAAAGGTTCAACCATAATATTACTCCTTGAGATTTCGTCAAATGATGCTTATTTTACAGGTTTATTTTAACCTATTAATAGGTAATAATCATTAACCCTTTGAGTATTTTATCACAAGTTTCAACCCAGGCGTTATCCCGACTTCGATTACGGCAACAGATTAAATGCGTTAATTAATATGCCCAAAAAAGCCAATATCCCAATGGTAACCAACGCTAAGGCAACCGTTAACCCGAGTGAACGACGGGGAGTATAGTAATACACTTCGTCTCGTTGGATATGTTGCAGTTCCCGATGGTGTTCAATCACCGCCGCCAACATTGCGTAAGTTCCCAACCCAATAAACGATAAGCCGAGTAACCTAGAGAGACGAACCGGATTAACATCAGCCCCGACTAAAGAACGAATGGCACTGACAACCGTTTCAATCCCAAAACCAAAACTAATCAAAGCCAAACAAGTCCGTATCCAAGCCATTAAGGTACGTTCAGCAGCGGCGCGGTTTCGTTCTTTGGCGAGTTCGGCTTGAGGGTTAAAGGGTTTAGGTGGGATAGGCTTTACCATAGGTGTCGAGATTTGATGATAATTAATAATTCCTACAAATTTTTACTGGCTTTGCGTAATTCAAATTCTTTTTCGAGTTCGTGATTGAGAAAATAGTTTAAAAATGTCCGAATTAAGGCAATTACACCCAATTGAATTAAAGCTTGAGTAGAAGGGGCAATTGTTGTTGCCAGAATATCTGCACCCAATTGGAATTCTAAAGCTAAAGCCAGCCAAACACCAAACCGAATTCGCAGTTGAATAAATGGAAAAGTATCATCTTTAAATCGGGAGAGATGAATTGCCAGTTGGGCTGTTTTAACCACACCCAATAAAACACAGAAAACAGAAATTGCTTCTAACAAAAGTTTGCCGATAGAAACAATTCCAGAAAGTCCTTCTTCTAAAGGATGTATCAGTTCCATTATTTATATATATAGGAAATGGGTATAAATTGAGTAATGAGTGGAATTATTGATGAGGAGCGCAGATTTATACTTCTGACTGCCCCGTGAGTGGGTAGAAATGTCTGAGATGATACGATGTATTACTATCATTGTTAAGCGAGAAAATCATATAAAAAGGGCTAAATATTGTCAGGCTGTCATTGGCTAAAATGACGAAACCAAAGCAATACAAAGCCCAAAATTGATTGTATGAAGCGGTTTCATAGAAAACAGATCATTACGCTTTAAAACAGAGCGATGATGCTACTTGTCCAAGTTTGAACCTGTTCTAGCATAGCTGTATTGAAGTGACGAGTGATGGGTAAGCTATCAACTACAATTGCCAGACACAACAACATCATATAAAAAATAGAGTATTTAAATAGCGCTCGCGCTACGTCTCGGTCATTCGGCGTTTGCAGTAATTGCCATGCTTTTTGTAAGAAAATTACTCCTAAACCCAGCGCGAGTCCGGCATAAACTAAACCGCTGGCATGGAGAGGATAAACTAACAATAAAGTACTGGGAATTAGCAGTAAACTATAAATCCAAATTTGTTTTGCGGTTAATTCATCTCCTTCAACCACGGGTAACATGGGAACACCGACTTCTTTGTATTCATCTCGAATCATAATAGCCAATGCCCAGAAATGGGGCGGAGTCCAAAGAAAGATGATGAAGAATAGTAACCAAGCTGCCCAACTTAATTCACCTGTCACAGCCGCCCAACCGACTAAGGGAGGAATTGCCCCTGCAGCCCCACCAATAACGATATTTTGCACACTATGACGTTTGAGCCAGTGGGTATAAATTGCAACATAAAACACAATACCGCTCATCGCCAATAATGCGGCTAAGAGATTTGCAAATACGGTTAATAAAGTAAAAGAAATCAGGGTTAATGCAGCGGCAAATAGTAAGGCATGGCGGGGTTTGACTCGTCCAGAAGGAATGGGCCGCCAGCGAGTGCGCTCCATGATATAGTCAATATCGCTGTCATAGAGACAGTTAATGGTGTTGGCTGCTCCGGAAGCCAGTGCGCCCCCAGTTAAAGTAATCAGTAATAAAAACGGGTCAACTTCGCCTTTTGCCCCTAACCACATTCCAGCGGTGGTGGTAATGAGGAGTAATAGAATAATTCGGGGTTTAGTCAGTTGATAATAGCTTTTGGCAACCTGCAGGAGGTTGTCGTGATGGCGAAGGGCTGGGGTTTGAATCAATTCTTGCATGGATATTTTTTAATCAATTGGAAATAAAGGATAAATCAACCGGGCAGATACCGTAACAGTTTAAGACTGTTTAGAAGACGGCCAACTGTCTTGTCGATCTCGAAATCCGAATACGGTGAAGGCAACTAAAGCCCCGAGTAAGGCGGCACCGACTGCTTGATGACTGACGGTTAAGGGTTCAACTTGTAAATGTAGACGGAATGTGGCGACACCAATCACAATTTGAGCCAGTAGACAAATTCCGACCCAGTGGGATAAACGACGCAATAGGGGATGAAGGGCTGAAGTGCGCCATGCCAGAATCACAACTGCTAAGCTGCTTACTGTTGCGGGGACGATTCCTGCAATATGGCTATTCATTACCAAACACAGTTGACTACTACCAAAACATTGGTGCAATGCCCAACGAGACGCAACCAGTCCGCCTAAGATACTTTGCAGGTAGACAAAAATTGCCGCAATTAATCCCACCCAGGGCAAACGTCCGACTGTAGCGATACTGTTGTAGGGCATAATCGCACAACCCATCACCAGTAAGGTACAAAAGAACAGTAAGGCAGTGCCGAGATGAGCAGTAACAATGTCAAACCGTAATAGTTGTGTGACTGTCAGTCCGCCTAAGATACCTTGAAATACGATTAAAAACAAGGCAAACGTCGCCACCCAGGGAAACCAACGCGGTAATTCGAGGCGATGCCACCAGGATAAACCCATGAGTGCAATAGTTCCTAAGCCAATTAAAGCAGCATCAAGGCGATGAAACCACTCGAGAAACACTCGTAGGTTCATTTGAGCCGTTGGTACTAACTGTCCGTAACATAGCGGCCAATCTGGACAAGCCAGTCCCGCATTCATCACTCGTGTGGCGCTGCCGATGGCCATTAACACGAAAGTGGCGATTGCAAGCTTCCATACTAAACGACGCACAGTCGCTTGAGCTGAAGTTGGGGAGGAAATCTCGATTTTCTGATTTAAAATAGTGTTTGCCATGAGTTCTCCCAAGACATGAATGGATGATAGCTGTGTTTTTTTCAGGGGAAAAGCCATCTTTGTTCAATCCCATTATTGCTGAGTGAGATCAGTATTTGTGATTGTTTTAACTCACTTCCCCCTAACATTGACTAACTCAGCGATAAAAATATATTGTGCTATCTCTCTACCTTAACGATATCCGCCCGAAATGAGCAGAGTTTTATAAAGTTTTTGGATTCTTATTATCAGTTAGCATTAGTTGCGGAGATTCTCATAAATTTTAAAGAAAAATTTAATTTTTATGGGGATGATTCGATCGGCAAAAGTGAGTTATGTCAGGTGTTTGTTACAAGAAAAATTCTCATTAGTTCACCCGGCGAAGTCCCGTAGAGTCAAAAAAGTAACCGATTTTACCTGGAGCTGAGTCAGGCCCTCCAACAACAAGAAAATAGTGGTAAAATAACTTCGGGTATGGCAACTGATCTAAGGCTTCAGATGAGTTGCCATAATTCTAAAGAAAATCCTAAGAATTGTCAGGAATTATAACCGAATTTTGCGATCTGTTTTACTTTAAGAGAAGTAGAGTTAAAATCCATAATTTAGATCGGTATCATTGCGAATCTATGTGGGGTTAAATCAGATCTTCGGTTAGCAATTCCTTTATGATTAAATATGGAAACAAAAATCGTATTTTCTCGAATATAGGAAGTACGAAATAAGGAGGTAGAAGATTGAATATTCCCAGTACAATTTTGACGATGCTATTCGGGATAGGGCTAACCTTAGTCAGTCTCTGGTATGGTCAACATAACGATTTAATGCCTGTGGCAGCCTCGGCAGAAGCGGCTGAAGTCGATGTTTTATTCCGGGCGATGCTAACCGTTGCCTTTGGTTTGGCTGTATTCGTTCAGTGTATTCTGGTGTTTTCGATGGTGAAATTCCGTCGTCGCAAAGATGATAACACAGACGGCCCTCCCATTCATGGCAATATTCCCTTAGAAATTGTCTGGACAGCGATCCCCGCGTTTATCGTCCTGGCGATTGGTATCTATAGCTTTGAAATTTATAACCAAATGGGCGGCTTAGATCCGATGGTAGCCAATGTGAGTGATATTCACGCTCATCATCATCGCAGTGGTGCGGCGATCGCAGCTCCCTTACCCGGAAGCGAAAACTCACTCGACACCCCGGTTACAGCCCGAACTCAAGTTGCAATTGGTATCGGTGCATCTCCAGATGAGCAAGGACAAACCGCCGATGTTGTGGTTGATGTAATGGGTTTACAGTATGCCTGGATCTTTACTTATCAAGATAGTGGAGTGGTTGCTGGGGAATTGCACATTCCAGTGGGTGCAGAAGTTCAGCTTAATATTGCAGCCCAAGACGTACTACACGCCTTCTGGCTACCACAATTCCGCTTAAAACAGGATGCGATCCCAGGACGCACAACTCAACTGCGGTTTACACCCACAAAACCCGGTACTTATCCGGTCGTCTGTGCCGAACTATGTGGCGGCTATCATGGCTCGATGAAAACTCAAATGATCGTTGAAGAGCAAAATGAATATGACGCTTGGGTTAGTGAAAATGCAATAGCGCAAAGCCTAGATAATCCACAGACAGTGGCGATGAACCCCGCCGACATGACACAAACCGAATTTCTTACCCCCTATGCGGCAGAGTTGGGCGTGAATGCTCAAACCCTGCATTCGTTACATCCCGCAGAATAATTGATCAGAAAAACGTTCTTATGGCACAAGCACAGCTCGATATGACTGCCAATATGAACGCCGAACATACAGAAGAAGAACGGCGTTGGCAGGATTTCTTTACCTTCAATACAGACCATAAAGTGATTGGGATTCAATATCTCGTCACCTCTTTCGTGTTCTTCCTGGTGGGAGGAGCCTTAGCTGGGGTGGTTCGCCTAGAACTGGCGACCCCAGACCCGGATATTGTTAGCCCAGAAGTCTATAACAGCCTATTCACCGTTCACGGAACGATTATGATCTTTCTGTGGATTGTTCCGGCAGGGGCTGGATTTGCCAACTATCTGATCCCGTTGATGATCGGGGCAAAAGATATGGCCTTCCCTCGGTTGAATGCTGTAGCCTTTTGGTTAATTCCCCCCTCCGGTATGCTGCTGTTACTCAGTTTCTTCATCGATGCCCCCCAAGCCGGATGGACATCTTACCCACCCCTGAGTTTAGTCTCGGGTAAAGTGGGAGAAGAAATCTGGATTATGAGCTTGCTGTTATCGGGGACCTCATCAATTCTCGGGGGGGTAAACTTTGCCGTCACCATATTTAAAATGCGAATTAAGGGGATGGGTTTAAACCAAATGCCCCTATTTTGCTGGTCAATGATTGCAGCTTCAGCTTTAATTCTGTTATCCACCCCGGTATTAGCGGCAGCATTAATCTTACTCTCATTTGACTTACTCGCGGGAACAAGTTTCTTTAATCCCCTCAGTGGCGGCGACCCGGTAGTTTACCAACACTTATTCTGGTTCTATTCCCACCCAGCGGTTTACATTATGGTATTGCCCTTTTTTGGGGTAATCTCAGATGTGATTCCGGTTCATGCCCGTAAACCCATTTTTGGTTATCAGGCGATCGCCTATTCCAGCCTAGCCATTAGCTTCTTGGGGTTAATTGTTTGGGCACACCACATGTACACCAGTGGTACCCCGGGCTGGTTACGGATGTTCTTCATGATCGCCACCATGGTAATTGCGGTTCCCACAGGGATTAAAGTTTTTGGTTGGATAGCCACCCTTTGGGGCGGAAAACTACGCCTCAACAGCGCCCTATTATTTGCTATCGGTTTCCTCTCCACTTTTGTTATTGGTGGGGTAACTGGGGTGATGCTCGCCGCCGTCCCGTTTGATATTCACGTTCACGATACCTATTTTGTCGTTGCCCACTTCCACTACGTTCTGTTTGGTGGGGCAGTCTTTGGGATTTATGCCGGGATTTATCACTGGTTTCCTAAAATGACGGGACGGATGATGAATGAAACCTGGGGACGGGTTCACTTTGTCCTCACCTTAATTGGGGCAAATATGACCTTTATGCCGATGCACGTCCTCGGTTTACAAGGAATGCCGCGACGGGTTGCCATGTACGATCCTAAATTTGCCGATCTCAACATGGTTTGTAGTATTGGAACCGCTATTCTGGCAGTTTCGACTGTTCCCTTTATCATCAATGCAGTTTGGAGTTGGCTCAAAGGCCCGAAAGCCCCGGCAAATCCTTGGGAAGCCTTAACCTTAGAATGGATGACTTCCTCTCCTCCGCCGATTGAAAACTTCATCGTCGATCCAGTCCTGAGAACTGGCCCTTATGACTACGGCATGAAGAAAACCTTAGCCATTCGCGCTCGTTTGAAAGCCATGGCAGCCGCTGTGCCCGGTCGCCAGAAAGAAGAAGGTATTCCCTTGTCTGAAGCCCAATCTTCTCTCTTATTGGGTGACTCTTCAGATAGTGATTCTCTCTTATAAGAGGCTACAGCAACGCTAAATTATTGTTTGTCATTTGTTGTTAGTTGTTTGTTGTTTAATTAATTAATGAATAACTCATGACGAATGACAAATAACCCACTACTATTTAAAACATTGATTTATGCAAGGTTCAACAGTTGACGATTCTCAAAGTGTGGCTGGGTATCAACCCCAAGAAGCAGCCCATGCCGAAAGCCATCACGAAGAACATCCCGATCTGCGAATGTCAGGAGTGCTTGTATTTCTGATTGCAGAAAGTATGATCTTTCTCGGGTTATTTACCGCTTATTTAATATGTCGAGCCAGTACAGATGTTTGGCCGCCCGATGATATAGAAAGAGAACTTTTACTGCCCGGAATTAATACCATTATTCTGATTTCTAGTAGCTTTGTGATGAATCGCGGTAACTCTGCGATCAAAAAAGGAAACGAAGCCGGATTAAAAGGGTGGTTTTTAGCCACGGCAATTTTAGGAATTATATTCCTCTGTGGTCAGGTTTATGAATATTCTAATTTAGAATTTGGCTTAACCACTAACTTGTACACCAGTTTCTTTTATGTCTTAACCGCATTTCACGGAATGCACGTTACCTTTGGGGCAATTTTAATCCTTGCAGTTCTCTGGCGCGCCCGTCAACCCGGTCATTACTCCGCATCCTATCACTTTGGGCCAGAAGCTGCTGAATTATACTGGCACTTTGTCGATGTAATTTGGATTGTGCTGTTTGTGTTGTTATATATGCTTTAAAGCATTACCAAAATTTATCACTTTTGTCAACCCCGCCCCTGGGGTTTTTTTTATAGAAATATCAATCACCACGTTCGATACGGAAGTTCGCAAAGGGTAAGTATATCAGGTATTTCTGTCGGACGCACCTGATGTGTGTAATGCTAAACGCTAATTATGGGAATTCTGGGATCAATCCCACAACTAGAAGCTCTCCACTTAGCCATGACAGCTCAACCCAGCACTAACTTACCTCAAATTCCTGGCTACTCTCTCTTTGAACAACTCTACAACGGTTCAAAAACAGCAGTTTATCGCGCACTACAAGATCATCAACAACAGCCAGTCGTCATCAAAGTCTTACAACGGGAATATCCTAGTTTTAGTGAATTGCTACAGTTTCGCAACCAATATACCATCGCCAAGAATATAGACACTCCGGGTATTGTCAAACCTTTAAAGCTTGTACCTTGGCGCAATAGTTTTGCTTTGGTAATGGAAGATGTGGGGGGTCTATCTCTCAAACAATATACTCAAAATCAGCCTTTAGATTACTTAGAAGTCCTTGTCATTGCTCAACAATTGGCAGAAATTTTACACTATCTGACACAGCATCGCGTTGTCCATAAAGACATTAAACCTGCTAATATTCTAATTTGTCCCCAATCTAAACAAATCAAACTGATTGACTTTAGTATTGCAACTTTACTTCCAAAAGAAACCCAAGAACTCAAAAATCCTAATATTTTAGAAGGGACTTTAGCCTATATCGCCCCTGAACAAACGGGTAGAATGAACCGAGGAATTGATTATCGTACAGATTTCTACAGCTTAGGAGTAACCCTATACGAACTCCTAACCGGACAATTACCATTCTCCTATGATGATCCTCTAGAATTAGTTCATTGTCATATTGCGAAAATACCTGCGGCATTGAAGACGGGGAGATGGGGAGATAAGGAGATGGGGGGAAAAGTAATTCCTCAAATGGTTTCAGATATAGTGATGAAACTGATGGCAAAAAATGCCGAAGATCGCTATCAAAGTGCTTTGGGACTTAAATATGATTTGGAGAACTGTATAATTCAAGCCAAAGAAACAGGCACAATTATACCTTTTAAATTAGCACAAAAAGATATTAGCGATCGCTTCAATATCCCAGAAAAATTATACGGCAGAGAAACGGAAGTACAAACCTTACTTAATGCTTTTGAGCGGGTTGCAGAAGGCAAAACTGAGATGATGTTAGTGGCGGGATTTTCTGGAATTGGAAAAACTGCTGTTGTAAACGAAGTTCATAAACCGATTGTTCGGCAAAAAGGTTATTTTATTAAAGGAAAATTCGACGGGTTTAATCGTAATATTCCGTTTTCTGCTTTTGTACAAGCCTTGCGGGATTTAATGGGGCAATTACTCAGTGAAAGTGATACTCAACTGCAACAATGGAAAAACAAAATATTGGATGCAGTGGGAGAGAATGGACAAGTTATTATTGAGGTAATTCCGGAACTTGAAAAAATCATTGGTCAGCAACCTCCTGTAACCGAACTATCGGGAAGCGCTGCCCAAAATCGTTTTAACTTACTGTTTAGTAAATTTATTCAAGTTTTTACGACAAAAGAACATCCCTTAGTTATTTTCCTCGATGATTTACAGTGGGCAGATTTAGCTTCTTTAAGCTTAATACAATTATTGATGAGTGAAGCATCCAGTTCCTATTTATTAATGATTGGAGCTTATCGAGATAATGAAGTGTTTCCGTCTCATCCATTGATGTTAACTCTAAATGAAATCAGTAAAGCAGAGACTACAATTAATACAATTACTCTTTCACCTTTATCTCAGAATAATATTAATTCTTTAGTCGCAGATACTCTCAGTTGTGGCGAGGTATTTTCTCAACCTTTAACCGACTTAATTTATCAAAAAACGAAAGGAAATCCCTTTTTTACTACTCAGTTTATATTAGGTTTATACGAAGAAAAATTGATTCAGTTTAATTGTGAAGCAGGGCACTGGGAATGTAATATTACTCAAGTTAGACAACGGGCGCTTACCGATGATATCGTCAAATTTATGGCGCAACGATTGCAAAAGTTACCTGAAGAAACTCAGGCAGTTTTGAAACTAGCAGGTGCAATTGGGAATCAGTTTGATTTACAGACTTTAGCAATCGTTTGTCAACAATCAGAAGGGGATACAGCAACAGCATTATGGAAGGCGTTACAGGAAAGCTTTATCCTGCCTCAAAGTGAAGTTTATAAGTTTTACATTGGGCAAGAAAAACAAGAAAATCTTGAACAAAGTTCTCAAGTTGCTCACTATAAATTTTTGCATGACCGAGTCCAACAAGCAGCTTATTCTCTCATTCCTGATGAGCAAAAGCAAAGCACCCATTTACATATTGGCTCTTTACTGATAGATAATCTGTCTAAGCAAGAGCAAGAAAATCAGATATTTACAATTGTTAATCACTGGAATCAGGCGATTGAATTAATTGTAGATGAAACAGCAAAAGATCAGTTAATTCATCTTAATTTAACTGCCGGACAAAAAGCAAAAGCAACGGCAGCCTATGGAGCAGCATTGCAATATTTTAAAATAGCTTTGTCTTTAATGGATTCAGAAAGTTGGCACAAAAATTATCCATTAACATTGCAATTGCATGAAGCTAACGCAGAAGCCGCTTACCTAACCGGTGATTTTGAATTAATGGAAACCCTGATTGACCAAGTCCTCAACGGTGGAAAAGACTTACTTGATTTGGTTAAAGTCTATGAAATTAAAATTCAAGCTGATATGGCTCAAACCCAACAGTTATCAGCTTTAGATATCGGTATACAATTCTTGGGTTTATTAGGAATTCAAGTACCCGACTCCCCTCAACCAGAGGATTTGCAGGTAGAAATTGCAGCGATTTCCCAAGCGATGGCAGGTAAAGCTATTGCCGACCTAGCTCATTTGCCCCTGATGGAGGATAAGAAGCAGCTAGCTAAGGTCAACATTTTAGCTAATTTAGTACCAGCCTGTTATCAAGCAAAACCCAGCCTTTTGCCTTGGGTGAATTGTAAGCTGATGCAATTATTGATTCAATATGGGAACACACCACAATCTGCGTTTGCCTATGCCAACTATGGCATGGTTTGTATTTTGGTATTACAAGACTTTACCTCGGCGGCTGAATATGGAAAACTCGCCAGCCAATTGGATTTAAACCCCCAAACAGGCGATGGTGTGGGTGCTACTAATGTTGCCGGAGCTTGCCTACTACATTATAGTTCTCACGTACGAGATGGCATTCCTCTACTACTAAAAGCTTACCAAACTGGACTTGAGACGGGAAATTTCCAATTTGGGGGGTTCGCCATGTTAAACCGCTCTCAATATCTCTATTTCATGGGTCGTAACCTCTCTAGTGTTAAACAGGAAATAGCAGCGGCAAGTCATGCTCTGGCTACGATGAAACAAGGAAATACTTTAGCTTGGAATCAAGCTTTTGAACAAGCTGTACTTAACTTATTAGAAGAGTCAGACACTCCCTGGAAATTAGTCGGAATAGCTTATGATGAAACTGAATCTCTTTCATTTCAAATTGCTGCAAATGATCGTACAGGTCTCCATTTTGTTTATCTAAATAAGTTAATTCTTTGCTACTTATTCGGCCAGATTTCCCAAGCGGTTGAGAATGCTACACTTGCTGAATCTTATTTAGATGGCGTGACTTGTTTGTTGTCTGAATATGCGTTTAATTTCTATGATTCGTTGACTCAATTAGCTCGCTATAGTCATGCTGAGATATCCGAGCAGAAGAGCATCTTAGATCGTGTTCAAGCCAATCAATTAAAAATGCAATACTGGGCAAATCATGCCCCGATGAATGGTCAACATAAGGTGGATTTAGTTGAAGCAGAAAAATGTCGAGTTTTAGGACAGAATTATGAAGCCGGGGATTACTATGATAGGGCTATAGCTGGCGCTAAAGCAAACGAATATACCCAAGAAGTTGCCCTCGCTAATGAACTGGCTGCTAAATTCTACCTGAATTGGAATAAAGAAAAAGTGGCAGCAGGCTATCTACAAGAAGCCTATTACTGCTACGCTAAATGGGGAGCTAAAGCTAAAATTCATGACTTAGAAAAACGCTATCCTAATTTACTACAACCGATTCTACAACGAACAGCACAAACGTTAGATCCGCTTCAAACTCTATGCACTCTGACTCAATCTCATAATTCAATTAATCATTCCACCATCACTAGCCATACTTCTAGTAATAACATTAATAATACTTTAGATTTTGCTGCGGTATTGAGAGCGTCTCAAGCGCTTTCTGGTACAATTCAACTGGATGAATTACTACGTCAACTGACTCAAATTATCTTACAAAACTCGGGCGGCGAACGCTGTGGTTTAATATTACCTGATATTAATAAAGAATGGTCTGTTAAAGCCATTACCACACTCGAAGGAACAGAATTATCTTCTCAACCTTTAGATAACAATGCTAATTTACCGATTAAATTAATCCAATATGTCAAAAACACTCAAGAAGTTGTCGTTATTGATAACTTAAAAACGGATTTACCTGTAATTGATGAATATTTACTCACAAAGCAACCTCAAAGTTTATTGTGTTTACCTATTCTTAATCAAAGTAATTTAATTGGCATTTTATATCTAACCAATCTATCTATTAGTGGTGCGTTTACAACGGAGCGAATTCTTATCCTTAATTTCCTTTGTACTCAAGCCGCAATTTCTTTAGAAAATGCCCGTCTCTATCAACAAGCCCAGGATTATGCTCAACAGTTAGAAGACTCTCAACTGCAAATTGTGCAAAGTGAAAAAATGGCTTCTTTGGGGAATTTAATGGCGGGGGTTGCCCATGAAATTAATAATCCTCTGGGTTTTCTCAATGGCAGTATTACAAATATTGATGAGTATTTCCAAGAGATGATTGAACATTTTGAACTGTATCACCAATACTATCCGAATGTGGTTGAACCCATACAAGAAAATGCTGAAGAGATTGATTTAGAATTCTTGTGTGAAGATATACCCAATTTACTCGATTCAATGCAGTTAGCAACCAAACGGATTAAAAATATTAGTACCAGTTTACGCAGTTTTTCCCGTGCTGATATGGAATATAAAGTCAGTGCCGATATTCATCAAGGGTTAGATAGTACTTTGATGATTCTGAAATATCGCCTCAAAGCAAACGAAAATCGCCCAGAAATTGCAGTCGTTAAACATTATGAAGCGTTACCTGAGATTATGTGTTTTCCTGGACAACTGAATCAGGTTTTTATGAATATTATTGCTAACGCGATTGATGTGTTTGATGAAGCAGCCCAGGATTTATCTAAGTCAAACTTAGAAGAAAAACCTCAGCAAATTACAATTAAAACTGCACAAATAACAGAAAAAAATGTTGTAGAAATTACGATTAGTGATAATGGGAAAGGGATGCCACCCGAAGTGAAGCAGAGAATTTTTGACCATTTATTTACTACCAAAGCGGTCGGTAAAGGCACAGGCTTAGGTTTGGCTATTGCTCGACAAATCATTGCAGACAAGCATGGTGGAAGCTTGCAGGTAGAATCCTCTGTAGGGCAAGGGACTCAGTTTCGGATGCAATTACCTATTGTATCTGAAGCTGCATCAGTGATGTCTGTCGATCATATTGTCCCATAATATCGAGCTGGATTTGAGCTAGATTCAACTTAAGTTCTCAATACCCTGGCAGTATTTGATAAGATATACAAAGATGTAAATCAGCCAAGCGCAACTGCAAACTTGAAATTACTCTGACGACGACATCACACGTTAGCTCAAAGCAATAAGCAGCGATTTTCAAGTCTAAGAGAGAATGACGAAGCGGGATGAGTTTTCAAGTTAAACACCCTGTTTTAATAATTTCTCTTTCAAGCTTGAGTTTTTAGTCGCTCTATCAGTCATCACTGATGCAGCCGATGCATATTCGATGAGTTTATCGAAACTCACGCTCGGGTGTGAAAAGGATCGCGAGTCCGTTTGAGGGATCGGAGAATATTAAGTATAAATGGGAGGAGACAACATTGGCTATGCAATATAGCTACAGTAACGGTGGAGATCAGTCCCCACGACGGTTACTGGTTACAGGGGGAGCCGGGTTTATTGGTTCAAACTTCGTCCATCATTGGTGTCAGGCAAATCCGCAAGATCGAGTGGTGGTCTTGGATGCCCTCACTTATGCTGGCAACCGTCAAAACTTAGCGAGTTTAGATGATAACCCACAGTTTCGGTTTGTTAAAGGCGATATTTGCGATCGCGCTTTAATTGATTCATTATTACAAGAAGAACAAATTGATACTGTTGCTCATTTTGCCGCAGAATCTCATGTAGATCGTTCGATTTTAGGGCCTGGGGCATTTGTACAAACGAATGTTGTGGGAACTTTTACCCTACTCGAATCATTTCGTCAATATTGGAATCAACAAGATCAACCTTCACAATTCCGGTTTCTCCACGTTTCAACTGATGAGGTCTATGGTAGCTTAGAGCCAAATGACCCCGCTTTTACCGAAGCCACACCCTACACCCCCAATAGTCCTTATTCTGCCTCAAAAGCAGGCAGCGATCACTTGGCGCGGGCTTATTTCCATACTTATGGAATGCCGACTCTAATTACAAATTGTTCTAATAATTACGGCCCCTATCATTTCCCGGAAAAATTGATTCCATTAATGTGTATCAATATATTATTGGGCAAGCCTTTACCTGTCTATGGAGATGGGCAAAATGTCCGAGATTGGTTATATGTCCAGGATCATTGTCGGGCATTAGATGCGGTCATTCATCAAGGTAAACCCGGTGAAACCTATAACGTCGGCGGCAATAACGAGGTCAAAAATATTGATTTAGTCAAGATGTTATGTCATATCGTCGATGAACTAGCCCCTAGTTTACCCGTCAAGCCGTCTGAAGAATTAATTACTTTTGTTCAAGATCGCGCTGGACACGATCGCCGTTACGCCATTGATGCGAGTAAAATCAAAACTCAACTCGGTTGGGCCCCCTTAGTCACCGTTGAAGAAGGACTACGACAAACCGTGAGTTGGTATCTCAGTCATCGTAGTTGGTGGGAACCATTGTTATCTGAGGAATATCAAGCCTATTATAAACAGGTTTACGCCTCATAAACGTCCCTTGGACACCCCTCTCTTAATTTTGGGAGAGGGGAAGGGGGTGAGGGTTTCTATACAGTTTCTACCTCCAACCCAACAGAAGCCGCAGGATGAAAATAATCATAAATTTGCTGGGCTAATTTTGGCCCTATTCCTGAGACTTCGGCAATTTGTTCAGGGGTAGCAATACGAAGATAATCAATTGAGCGAAAATGAGCCAGGAGTTGCTTTTGACGATGATGTCCAAGTCCTGGAATTTCATCTAAACGCGATCGCTTCATCCTCTCACTTCTCTTATCTCGATGAAAGGTAATAGCAAAGCGGTGAGCTTCATCTCTGAGTCTTCTTAATAATTGTACACCAGGTTGTTCGGCATGGGTTTCTACTGGTAAAGATTCTCCCGGTAAGAATATTTCTTCTCGTTGTTTGGCTAAACTAATAATTGCTAAATCTGCTAAAATCTCCTTTTCTCGCAATATTTCCACCACAGCAGACAGTTGACCTTTACCCCCATCTATCATAATTAAATCGGGTTTATCGGCTTGAGAATTAATATTATTGGGGTTATATTCTCGAAACCGCCGACCAATAACTTCGGCTAAACTGGCAAAATCATCAGATCGGCCGATATGAACATCCGGGTTTCTAATTTTATAATGACGATAGTGTTGTTTTGCGGGTAAACCATCAATAAATACCACCCGAGAAGCCACAGCATCAGACCCTTGAACATGGGAAATATCATAACCTTCAATACGGTGAGGCAGATCGGCTAAATCTAAAATATCGGCTAAATCTTGCATCGCTGCGGTATTGCGATCGCTAAGCTTTTGTACCCGTTCTAATTCATAATTGGCATTACGTTCAACCATTTCAATTAACTCTGCTTTCGTTTGCCGCTGCGGGTTAATAATCGTAACTTTTCTGCTTTTATATTCGCTCAACCAATCTGATAAAATCGTTTCTTCTGGTAACTCATACTGCACTAAAATTTCGGTGGGAATTTCTACAGAATCAACAGTTTGGTAATGTTGTTCTAAAACCCGTTGTAAAATTGCGCCTAATTCCACTTGTGAAATCTCTTGATTTTCCTGTTTTTTTAAATTAGCAACTTCCGCAAAAAATCCCAATCTCCCAACTAATTGTCCGGCGCGGATTTGGAATAATTGTATACTTGCTTGTTTCTCATTAGCCGCTAAAGCAATAGCGTCACGAGACACTCTATCATCCGGTAAAGATACTTTTTGATCGGCATTTAAAGAGCGCAACCCCTGTAATTGATCTCGCAATTGTGCTGCTAATTCAAAGTTTAGATTTTCCGATGCTTTTGCCATCTTTTCCGTCAGAATATCAATCAATTCTCCCGTTCTTCCCTGAAAAATCATGGCAATCTTTTGTACGGTTTTACGATACTCTTCAGGGGTAATTAACCCTTGACAAACTCCCGGACAGCGACCTAAATCATAATTTAAACAAGGTCGATCTTTAAACAGGGGTTTCGGACGTTGTCGCAGCGGGAAAATCCGTTTAACAATATGCAAGGTACTGCGTAATAAGCGAGTATCTACATAGGGACCATAATAGCGATCTTTTTTATTACCTGAACGGCGTTTACGAGTAATATAAATTCGGGGATAATCTTCTGACCAAGTAATACAAACATAAGGATATTTTTTATCGTCTTTCAGCAGAACATTAAAATAAGGCTGATGTTTTTTAATTAAATTGGCTTCTAAAGCTAAGGCTTCGGCTTCGGTGTCGGTGGCGATAAATTCAATTTCTGCTACCTGTTGCACCATCATATCAATACGGGGAGAATGATTGTTATACTCTCGGAAATAGGAACGTACCCGCGAACGTAATTTCTTCGATTTACCAATATAAAGAATATTATCGGTGCGATCGCGCATAAAGTAAACACCGGGAGAAGTGGGAATTTCTTTTAAACGCGCCTCTAAGCGAATATGATCTTTAACGAGTAATTGAGTAGGCAGAGAAGACATCAGCAATTGAGATAATAAGCTATTCTAAATTTTAGCGATTGTTTTGCCTTCTGTGTTCAATCCGAGCATTTATAGATTATGATGGAATTAACTGGATTAGAAGGGTGTGAAACGCTTTCTCATCGGTTATGATGGGGAACTAATTTAGATAACAGTTGTAAAATCAGCCGATGTTATTAAACTGACTTCAACGTTTTCTAGGATGGCTTGAATTTCACCATTAACGAGAATTTGTGTGGTATTATTGGTCTGAGTCAAGGTGAGTTGCTCGAAGCTAAGACCGCCATCGAGTACAATTAAATCTTGACTATTGACGAAATCTGTGATAGTATTCTTTCCATATCCCTCTACAAGGATAAAGCGATCGCTTCCTTCGCCTCCGGTTAGGGTATCATTGCCTTGTTCTCCGATGAGTAAGTCGTTGCCGTTACCGCCGAAGAGTTGGTCGTTACCGCTACCGCCGTCAAGGGTATCATCCCCTTCATCTCCCAATAGAATATCATTCTCTTCATTTCCATCTAGTAAGTCGTTGCCTTGGCCGCCATAGAGGGTATCATCGCCAGAATGACCAGAAACGGTATCATTTTCGACATTACCGTAAAGAATATCATTATTTTGATTTCCTTCAATTAAATCGATACCAATATCCCCAAAGATTATATCATTACCGATATTGCCTTTGAGTTGATCGTTATCCTTGCCGCCATAAATTTCATCGTCTCCCTCGGCACCATCTATTAAATCATCTTGTTGGTTACCATTCAACCAGTCATTGCCACCCCCACCGGAAACCGTATCATTATCTCGGTTACCAAAAATACTATCATCGCCTTGACTGCCTTGTATTTGGTCATTATCTCGACCGCCAAAAATAGTATCGCTACCGTTACCGCTGTTGATAAAGTCATTGCCTTGGTTGGCGTGAATTTCATCATTGTCATCTCCGGTTGAGATATTGTCATCTCCCGACAAAGCAAATAGGATATTATTTTCACCGATATTTGTCAGGATATCCGCTTCTTCTGTTGGGGTTTCAGTTGCAGTAGCGTTAGGGTTAGGTTGCAGGAGGGTGGGAAATTCAATAGAGTTAATAAAGTTACTGGGGTCATAAATATCAGTATCAGTATCAGAATTATCGCTATCTGAGTTATCGTTATTATCGTTATCAGAATTATCAATATTCAACTCAAAACTATCACTGACGTTTTCCCCAGACGGGTCAGTGGCTGTGGCTTCAATAACAAAGTTACCTGTAATATCACTATTGACAACACCGCTAATAATGCTAGTTTCTGCATTAATATTCAAACCGTTAGGCAGTCCGCTGGCAGTATAGGATAAAGTATCACCATCAGCATCTGTGAAATATTGGGAGATATCTAAGTTGAATGTCTGTCCGGGTTGTATGTTAGCAAAGTCAGGAATTTGAGAAATTAATTCAGGTGGGTTATTGGGGGTGAAAATAGGAGGAATATCATTAATACTCAACTCAAAACTATCACTGACGTTTTCCCCAGACGGGTCAGTGGCTATGACTTCGATAGTAATGAGACTGCCTGCAATATCGTTATTAATGACACCGCTAATAACATTCGTTTCTGCATTAATATTCAAACCGTTAGGCAGTCCGCTGGCAGTATAGGATAAAGTATCACCATCAGCATCTGTGAAATATTGGGAGATATCTAAGTTGAATGTCTGTCCGGGTTGTATGTTGGCAAAGTCAGGAATTTGGGAAATTAATTCCGGCGGGTCATTGACTGACTCCACATTGACGCTTATTTCTCCGTTGGCAACGCTACCTTGACTATCTGTGATGACATAGAAGAAAGTATCTTCACCGAAAAAGTCAGCCGTCGGAGTATAAGTAATAATTTTACCGTCTTCGCTAACTTCTAAAGTTCCGCCTTCACGGGTGTTGGGTAAAATTTCGGTAATTTCTCCCGACTCATCAATGACTAAACTGCCAACAGTAGTGAGACTTAAGGTATCATTTTCATCCGCATCTTGACTGATATCTAAGATCTTAATGGGTAAAGCAGTATCTTCTAATGTGGTGTAATTACTAACGGTTTGCGTTTCAGGATTATTATTACTTAAATTAAGTTGGAAGGTGGGATCTTGAATGGTTGTCGCTTGAATTTTATTATTTAAAGCTTCGCCTGTATGGTTTGCGATCGCCTCTTCTATGGTTATTTCTCCTGAAAATACTGCTTTAATATCGGGAATAATATGGGTTTGTACAATTTTTTGTACTTTAGCTATTTCTGTGGCTATTTGAGTTAAATCTAGATTTGGATTTGCGACAATTTCTTCAATTTTATTATTGCCTGTCACAATAATATTAGTAATTCCAGTAATAATTTCTGGGGTAATATTCGGTAAAGCGGTTGTGATTAAGGTTTGAATTTGGCTAGTATCATTGAAATCTATAACAACACCTGACTGATTTATTTCATCGGCTAAGTTACTAAAAATTTGAATAGCAATTTTACTGATATTTTCCCCAGAATTACTATTAATTATTTCAGCAATTTGACTAACAGTATTATACACTTTAGACTGTTGGCTAAAGACTCTTAAGCCGTCAGTATTACCATTGGCAATTTCTAGAAGAGGGTCAAATTGGTATAGGTCAATATCGGGTAAGTCTAAAGCGGTTTTAACAATATTTTGTGTTGTTTCAGTATCAATGGACTGAGTTAATAAACGGGCGAGTGTGGCAAAGGGAAATTCTACTAAGTGTGAATAATTGGTTGCTAATTCAATAGAATGACTGGCATTAACTTCTACAATTTCTCCTTCGTTGGGGTCAAGGCGACCATTGCCATTTATATCAAATTCAGCGATAGAAATATCTAAGTCAAAACTGCCGTCATTTTCGATATAAGTAAACGGTTCATTTTGATCTTGAATATTATTGCTATTACCATCAAAGAATGCCCAAGGTTGAATCATTTGTTGAAGGGCATTTTCAAAATCGAGGAAGGTGGTAGAGTTATTAAATATGGCATTAATTGCTATATTTTTATCTATGATTTTTTCAACTATTGAATTTAACGCTTCGGAGTCTAGATTAAAATTAGAGTCTGGGCTTGTTAGGTTGGTAATAGCTGCTGTTAACAGTGTAGTAATAGTTGTCTCATTACTAAAATCTGGAGAAACTCCAGTTTGAATCAGATTGGCAACAGTTTGGAATAGTTCACGGGCAATGTCTGCATTGGTTATAGTAGAAAATGGTTCGTTATCGTCGAATACACTATTACTATTGATATCTAAATAGCGGTTATCGCCTGTAATGACTTGGGCTTCTTCTGGATCAAATTGACTGTTATTATTACTATCGAGATAGAGTAAGCCTGCTTGTGAACGAACTTCAGCCGAATTAATCTCTAAACCTAAGAAAGGGAATTCAGAGAAAGCTTGAGTGGCAACAATAACGAAATTTTGTAATTGAATTTGCTGGGTTAATACTCCTAGTTCTTCATTAATAGCGTTGTCAGTAAATAGATTAAAATCCGTGGGTAAATTGAAGGTATTTTTAACTTGAGTAATAGCGGCATCAAAGTTGGGAATAGCCAGTTGAGTCGCTAAGGTTGTCAGAGACGTTAGCATCTCTGCTTTTGGTAGGGTAGTCAAAGGAAGAAGTTGCGTTGAAAAGGTGGAAGTATCAATTCCATCAATAGCGATAATTTGACCTTCATTAATATCGATAATACCGTTACCATTACCATCAAACTCATTAAATATATTGAGGTTGTAGCTACCATCGGCATTACTAAAAGTACTGGGTTCGCTAAACGGTTCGCTAAACGGTTCAAGAATAGTGGCAATTTCCCCTGTATCTAAGTCGGGTACAGTATAAGTATCTCGAATACCATTATTATTGATATCCTCAAAATCTCGTATGCCGTTATTATTTAAGTCCGCATAATCTTGAATACCGTTAAAATTAGCATCTAAAAATACCTTTGAACCCGCAAAATACCCATCTTGAACCTTACCAATACTACTGTTTCCTAGTTTAAATTCAATTAAGTTAAAAGTAGCAAAATGTTTATCATAAACTTTTGAACCAAATAGTCTAACTTCTGCCCCCAAAAAGGCGTTAATTTCTCCCAATAAACTAAATAAGTCATCAAACCGAGGGACAATTTCGGAAACCGCGTAAATACGGCCATTATCGGTCCCGTTGACTTCCCCGACATCCACTAAGTCGAGGTTAAATAAGCCTTCAATGCCGCCTTTAAGGTAGCCAGAAGCGGCAATAATATCGATACCAGCCCCCGCTGCGACTGTGGCGTTGAGTTTGACCTCGGGGACATCTTCTCCTGTACCATCAGCATTTTCGCGATCGCTAACATAAAATCCATCTAAAATACGATAAGCTTGATCTGTGGCAAAGTCCTGGGCTTTCCACTGTCGCAAGCCAAAGGTATCGAAGCCAAAGGCAAAGTCGGCTGAGGCTTTAAATTGTCCTTCTAATAAGCCGCGAATAGGACCATAAATGGGGAAGGTTTTACGGACACCTGCTTCGACGACAACTTCCGGGACATCGAAGGTAAATAAGGGGACATCTTGACCGAGTAATAGGGCGATAGCATTGGCTGGGTTTTTGAGTAGGGGGACATCAAATAAGGCTTCGCCATTTGTACCATAAGTGAAATTTTTAGTAAATTCGGCGGCTTGTTGTTGACTGGTATTGCCTGAATTAATTAGGTTATTTAATTCTGCTTCAGTATTGGTAACCTGCTGTTGAATATCAGTTAAATTAATATCGCTAAAATTACCAAATTCAGAGATAGCAAAATCTTGTAAAAATTCTATCGCTTGCAATTTTAAATTGTCGGCTGTGGTGGCTTTGAGATCATTTAACTCATTTTGTAGAATATTAATATTTTGTTCAATTTGACTAAAGTCCTCGAATTGAGGCAAAGAAAAGCCATCTGTAAATTGTTGTAAGAATTCCGCTGCCTGTTGTTTAACTCGGTCTGTTGTATTGTTGGCAATGGCTTCTAAGTCTTGTTTTATTGTCGTAGTATTTTGTTCAATATTATTACTAATAGGAATAATATCATCTAATTTCGGTAAGCTAAAATTACCCAAAGGAATCAGAATAGTTTCTCCGGCTGGAATACTATTAATTTGCTGAATTAGATTATCTATTTTATTAAAAGTATCTAAGAATTCAAACACTTGTTGGGGTAGTCCGCTACCTAACGCCCGTAATGCAACATCGGCTAATTCAATAGTGGCAACTTGATTATCTCCCCCGTCTGGAACCGGCCATTTCTTATCAAAAAATCCATCTAAACCTAATTTTGATAAGAGTTTTGTATCTTGAATTAAGGCATCTCGTATCGGTCGTAGGGGTTCTAAAATATCATCCACTTGACCTAAAATAGGTTGGGCAAAATTACTAACAAAACTACCGATATCGAGGTTAACATTTTGGAAACTAATATCAGGATTTTGCGGCCCCGTTACTTTAAAATCTTCAAATTGAAGGATATCAAAATCACCGATTAACTCAAATACTAAAGACGGAATAGCTGTATTTCCGACTACCGTTGTTCGGGCATTTAACCCTAAGTTAGCATCCGCTGTTATACTTAAATCAAATAAGTCTTTAAGGCTAGCTGCATCATTATTTCGACGCTGATTAAACTCTTTTAATTCTGTTAACGTTAGGCGGCTACCATCATCATTATTGGTATCAATATCAAAGTCTTTTATTTTAAAACTTGCATTCAATTCTGCTTGAGTGTTTTGAGTCCCGCCATTAACTTTATTTTCTGCCCCATCGGCAATATTTAACTGTAAAAACCCGAGAGTTGCTGTGGTATTAAAATCATCACTTAAATTAGCTTTTGCATTGGCAGCTACTTGAGTTTCATCCGTATCAATATAAAACCCAAATTCATCATGATAGCCAAACTTGAGGTCTAATTCATAATCAAAACTAACCTGGGCAATACCTTCAACTTCTAAGCCTAAATTCGGTAAGCCAAAATCACGGGATAAATTAGCATCTGTATTATAAGTATTGCCTAAATCTATCTCAAAACTGACTTCTTCCGGTAAGCTTAAACTGGCAATATCAACATTAGGAAAAATAGCGCCTAACTTCTCTTGTAAAATCTCCTCTAACTTCTGCTGAGTTAAATTAGCAGTACTTTTAATCTCATTAATTACATTCGCTTTAATTGTTTCAATAAATGCAGGTTCTGAACCATTAAGAAAACCGACTAACGGTAAACTAATATCCTCATAAATCTCCGTAAAGCTTTCTCCAATGCGGTCAAATAATAAAGATAAACCATCAGCAATTTCTGTAGAATTAAAAGTGGGTTCAATAATATTAACCGTCACTTCGGGTAATTCTAAACTGGCATTATAAGCCGAATTAACATTATTACTACTGGCAGTATTAGCAATAATTTGTTCTGGTGTTCCGGCAATATTATCATTGATAGCAATAACTGTAATGACTTGAGGTTGATTCCAATTTGTAGCATCAAAGGTAACTTCGCTAATTTCAGTTTCATCTGAATCTAACAGTTGTAAATTACTATTATTAAAATTAGGAGTAATGCTAACCGTTTCATTCTCTGCGGGAGAACTGGTAAGATAAACTTGATAACTATCTGCTTTTTCTATATCTAATAAACTAGCATTTTGTTCAATAACTTCTGTGCCTCTTCCGGTTTCTAAAACCCGTAAACCCGGCAGATCATCATCCGTTAAAATAATACTGGTTTGTTCAATTGTACCAATGTTATAACCCTCACCCGTTTCTAACTCAATAGTGACTGTTTCTCCCCCTAATTCTGTAATTAAATCCTGTATGGGTGTAATATTTAAATTCACCCCCGTTTCTCCAGGCGGAATATAAACACTACCTGAGTTTGTAATACTATCCAAACCGACAATAGTATAATCTTCCCCAGACGTTGCGACACCCGAAACCGTGTAATTAATCGTTAAACCTTCACTACCCGCTGCATGGTCTAAAACAAACTGAAATACACCCGGAATTAAACTTTGTTCACTACCATTTCCTACCGCTTTTAAACTTACCGTGGGGTTATCATTATCCGTAATTCCGACTAAAATTTCTCCGTTGAGGGTTGCGTAAAGCGGATCATTTGTTTTAATATCATAAGTAATAACGCTATTGTGGTCACCCTCAACTTCATTGTCATCCACCGCTTCTACTGTGACGGTTTGTGGCGTACTTGCCGTTTCTGGGGTAAACTGCAACGTAATCGGTTGTCCGGGGCCATTGCCTAAATTCGTTTGAGTATCGGCAATAATATCGACTTCGACAATATCAATGGGAAACCCCGTCAGCATCACCTCAAAACTATCCGTAACGCCATCTTCACTCACCTGAGTATTTCCCCCAGACTGAGTAATTAAGACATTTTCCGTCTCATCATCAATATTGGTAAAGCTAATATCGGCTAAATTAATATCACCATATAGATCATCTTCTGTGATAATCTGTGTTTGAATAGTGTAAGGTTGGTCACCGTCGCGTTCATCATCATCCAACCCCGTCACCGTCACCGTTTGCAGTTGATTCCAATTACTGCTATCAAACGTTACAGCAGTGGTGACCTCCGCTTCGGTGGGGTCAGAACTACTAAAATTAAGGGTAACGTCTGCTTGCGGTTGACTGTCTAACTTAACCTCAAAGCTGGCAACTCCGCCCTGTTCATGAGTCGCCCCACTCACCGGAGAAACCGTTATACCCACACTATCATTATCGATAATGGGTAACGTTACCGCAGCGGTATCAATGCTGTAAAACGCATCTTCCGGTAAATTATCCGCTGTTAGGGTAACAATAACCGTTTCATCATCCTCATCTATTAAATCATCTAATGTTGTTAAAGGCAAGGCCGCACTCACCCTTCCCGGTGGAATAGTTACCGTCCCAGATAACAACGGAGAATAATCTAACCCACTACTGGCAGTCCCCCCGACTTCATAAGCCACCGTCAACCCCAACGCTTCCCCATCTGCCCCCAGAGGCGGACTATCTAACGCTTCCCCGGTTGCTGCATCGGCGAAAAAGATAGTAAAACTACCCGAAACAGGCCCCGCTTCTGCCGGGTTGCCAATAGTCCCCAATTTAACAATAATTTCAGTGGCGCTATCAACTAAACTTAAAGTAGCTGTAGCCGCATCTTCTTGAACGGCATAATTCTCTAAAGTTGGGGGTTCAATTAAAGTTAATTCTAGGGTTTCTATTCCTTCAATTAACTCATCTGGGATGGGAATAATATCTAGAGTTGTATTGGTTAAACCCGCCGGAATAACAAAAGAATTTAAGCCTACTTCTGCACCATTTAATTCTATGGTATAGTCTGTATTTCTAATTGCATTTCCGGCAATATTATATTCAACTGCTAAGCCCCCAATAGGTGCAGGTTGAGTCAAATTAATATTAAATGTTCCCGTTGTACCATTTTCATTCGCTGCCGTTCCAGCCGTGAGACTAACTTCCGGTTCATTATCATTAATTGTTAAAGTAGCACTATTAGATAAACCAATATCGTAAAAATTAGGACTTCCCGGTTCTAAGGTTAAAGTAATTGTTTCATTTGGATCGAAATTAATATCATCCAGAACGATAACTGGAATTTCTACACTATTTTGATTAGCCGGAATTGTAACACTTTCAACAATTGTGTAATCTGTATTTTCTGTCGCCGTTCCGCCAATATTATAGTTAACCGTAATATCATTGGGAAAAGCTTGAGTTAGACTGAGAAGAAAAGCCCCGTTTATATTCGCTTCTGTTGGGTTTGTCTGGGCAGAAACTTCTAAAACAGGTAGGGTTAAATCTCCTGTATTTCCGAATACATCATTATCACCATCTGAAGCTGTATTCCCATTATAAATTGTGCCGATATCATTAACAGTAGCGCCATTTCTAATAAAAATAGCCCCGCCTCGACCTTCACCATTATTCGCCCCTGTACCGCCTTGAGCATTATTATTATTAAAAGTAGTATTAATTAGGTTTAGAGTTGCAGTATTCTGAATAAAAATAGCCCCGCCTAAACCAGCCCCACCGCCACCATTACCGCCATCTCGGACTTCACCGCCACCACCAGCGCCATTACCGCCAAATTCTCCCCCTTGACCCCCGGCTCCTCGGTTGCCGTGTTCTTCATCGCCAATTTCATTATCATCCCTACCCCCACCGCCACCACCACCACCGCCACCGCCAAAACCCCCTAAGCCGCCGTTGCCGCCATTACGACCTGCATCTGGTGCGAGTCCTGTATCTCCCCCCCCGCTGCCACCACCACCGCCGCCTGTGCCGAAACTACCGTTACCTCCGAGTTGTTTGGCTTGGGCGTTTGCGCGGTTACGGCCACCATTGGTATCTCCTCCCTGACCCCCAGCCCCAGGAGTTCCCAAAATGCTGTTGAGGAGTCCGCCATTACCGCCAGGGTTTCCTCCATTTCCTGACCCCCCACCCCGTCCAGCTACACCTGTGCCATTGCCACCAATAGCTTGGTTATTATTAAAGGTGACATTTTCAACCGTAATATTTCCACCATCAAGATATAATGCACCGCCTGCACCTAAACCGCCACCACCGCCATTGATGCCATCTCCACCTCTAGCTAAACCATTTGTTAAAGTAAGATTTGAAAGTAAAATATCTCCATTAAAAATATTAAAAATTTGGGAATTATTACCGCCATCAATACTGTTACCATTACCCAAAATAGTAATAGGTTGATTATCCTGAATATCGATATTAAAAGGAGTATTAAAATTATTAATATTACCCGCTATTGTAATTTCATCAGCCTCCAAATTATTAGTTGCTTGAGTAATAGCATTTGTTAATTCTGCGGCTGTGCCAACTGTAAAGTCTGCAAATACACCCTCATAAGCAGCCATTGCCTCAAGTTGTAATGCCAAAGGCGCATCAATGAACCCAGTAACATATTCTAATACCCAATCTCCCCCTAAGTTGGCATTTCCAGTTAAATTATTAGAAGCAGCAATATCCGCCCCGGTTATCTGACTCAACTGTTGAATAAAGGTTTTTCCGCTATTAGTCGCGGCAATATTACAACCCAATAATAAAATATCTCCGTCTACGGTTAAAGCCTCTCCCCATTGACTCAATTGTTGAGTATAAGCATTAATATTTTCAGCCGTTAATATTGTTGCACCCAGTTGTAACTCTGCGTCGTTACCATGAGAAACAATTTGAATACTATTAATATCTGTCCGTTTAGCTAATACTTCGCTAATTTGTTCGATGCCATTTTGAGAAGGATTAAGTACAATAAATTCTGTATTGGCGGCAATTCCTTCTACTAGATTATGATAATTTTCAACCTGAGAATCAACAAATACTAAAGTTTGATTATTCATTTTTTAGTGAACGTGACAATAATTTATCTGTTGGAAATTGAGCAGGTTACTCTTGAAAGGAACTAATGATACACAGCGCCTTTCAATATTAAAAGATATTGCACGGAAATAGAAAGCTGGTACGAATCTTTTTACTCGTACGTATGAGCAGACAAGTTTCTCTGAACTGTCTAGCTTACAGTATTTGCACCTTTACTTCGAGATTACTATCATAACTGACTAACCCGGAATATGAGTTTTAATTTTCTTTAAGATTAAAAAATTACTTTATACTCATTTCAGCTCAAGGAAACATCCAAGAACGCTTAAGGAATACTTTTACTTAAGCTATGATATGGAAGTCATGCTGTATTGAGGGGGGCAAGTATCAGATGCTTGTGTCTGACTCAGGAGGTCAAGATGCCCACACGTTTGACCAATGATAAGGATTAATGATTATTACTAACATCCATCTAATGAGCTTAGCTGAGATTACTTTACCTGGAGCGGTAGATTTAGGGACTACTTTATTGTTAAGTCTTGTATTTTTTCTGAGCTTTATTTTACTAACAGGACTTTCATATCTACAGATAACGAAACTAACCAGCGGATTAATTCATGTTTTTTCATCCACGAAGTCACAAGAAATTTATAAAACTGTCTTTTTACCCTATCAAGAATGGCTGAGTTGGTCTTTAACAATAATAGTTATTGATATTATCTTTTTAACCGTCCCTCTACCCAACTGGGTTAGTGTTTTAGAGTTCCCTTTGGGTTTATTAATTTCTCTTAATGTTATTCTTCTCGGTGTTAAAATCTTTAAAGAACTATTTGATAACTATCTTTTGGGAGTAGCGTTAGAAGAAAAAAGTAAAATTAATAGTGAGTTACTTTCACTGGGAAAGTTTTTATCTAAAGCGTTAATTGTCCTGTCTGTTATTTTTCTATTTGCTCAAACTCATCATATTAACTTAATTGGTTTAGTGGCCAGTTTGGGAGTCGGAGGAGTGGCGATCGCATTTGCTTCTCAAAAAGTATTAGAACAACTATTATGGAGTGTTGTTTTATATATTGATCGCCCGTTTACGATAGATGATTATATTCACTTACCGGATGGAACATTAGGCCGAGTAGAATCAATTGGCTGGCGTTCGACCAAGATCAGGCTATCAGGTAAGAATACATTAGTTATTGTTCCTAACAGTAATTTAGCTCAAATTAATATTGAAAACCTGACAGGGGCTAGACGAGTTATTTTAATGGTTAATCTAACCTTTTTCCAAGCGATGCCCGATGAAGAAAGAGCGTTAGTGCAGCAATTAATTTTAGACAGTACTCGAGATATTTTAGGCATTGATCATGGACTGACTCAGATCACATTTGATGAAATTATGCGAGATATAGATTCTTATGCTGTTAAAATTCAAGTAATATTCTTTATTTTAGGAGCTGCAGAAACCTCGATGGATTTGCGGAGAAACTTACTTGAAATTGCCCGAGAAAATATTATGAATCGGCTGCAAGAATATGGTATGATATTTGATTTTGAAGAAAAAATTATTGATATTGCTCAACCGATGAATATTTAAAATTAAGTAAATTAGTGATGTTTCAATTCTTAGGACTGATTTCAGTAGAGCAAGAAATTCAAAGATATGTATTAGAATTAGCCATTCGATTAGGGCTTTTTCTATCGGGTGCAGCTTTGTCACCTGTGATAGGGCGATCGCTACCTCATCTCATTAGAAGAATACTAAAATTCTCACGAAATTACGTTGAGTTTAACGTTGCCGAAACCTATAATAACTATATTAAACCGGTTCGCAATTCTCTAATTACAACCGGAACATTATTATTTATTGCTCTGTGCTTAAACTTACTCGCGGCTTACGAAGATCTTTATACTTTCCTCGGAATTTTTGTTTATTTATTTCTATCAATTAGTTTAGCTTGGTTTGCGTCTAAAATTGCTCAGCGGGTGATTCGCGGTGCCGTGATTAACTTCTTACAACGTCAGGGAAGAGAAGTAAATGAAGTCGTTTTAGTCTTTGAAACATTAACCAATCTTCTAATTATTATTCTCGCTATTGTTATCTTTGCTCAAGGATTAAGACTGAACTTAATTGCTCTGACTGCGAGTTTAGGAATTAGTGGGGTAGCGGTTGCTTTCGCGGCGCAACAAGCCTTAAGTCGGTTAATTGGAACAATCGAACTCTATTTAGACAGACCTTATCTTCCGGGGGAATATATTCGAGTTACATTTAATCAATTTAAAGGTGATATTTATGGTCGAGTTGAATCAATTGGTTTACGTTCAACTAAGATTCGTACAGTGGCAACGAACACATTAATTGTAGTACCTAATTCGATGATGGCTGGAATGCATATTGAAAATATTACTCGAGGTAAAAAAGTGATGGCTATGCTCTGTTTAGATTTTGGTCAACCATTAACAACTGGAGAAAAAGCATTAGTGACTCGTGTGATTGAGGATACGAGTCAAGCGTTTTGGGGACTAAATAAAGCGAATATCCGAGTTGAATTTTCATCGGGTTTGAATGAGGTAGGAATTCAAGCTAGGGTTAACTTTTTTATTACGGGTTCGAGTGAAGATTCAATTAATTTGCGTAAACGAATTGTTGATTTAGCTAACGATAAGATTGCTAAAACTCTCTTGGCTTATAATCTCAAGTTTAAGATTCTTGAACCTATTATCTATATAGATTCACCGATGTCAATATAAGTCATTTACGGTTATATTGGTAGCGGGAACATCTATCACTAGTGACTGTAGAAAGCGGCTATCTCAGGCATTACCTTAAAGTGGTGTACGGATAACTTTTAAATTGTCTAAAAATCAAATCTATGAGTACTCAACCCACCCCAGAACCTAATATTCACCCCCATACCCTCGAAACTGTTGAGCAACAACAAGCTAACTTTAAATTAGATTTAGAGCGCATTCATAAAGATGTATCAAGACTACGAGGATGGGTACAACTACTCGTGAGCGGTTTAGTGTTAGCCACTGTCATTTCAATTATTATTTCAAGTTGGTTAACCTATCGTTTACTCCTTCAACAAGAAATTGCGCGACGAGAAGCCGCAGAAGCCGCTGCAAGCCAGGCAGAAATGCTAGAACAAATTGATACTCTAGAACAACAGCTACAAAGCCTAAATCAGCAGTTTCCAGGCAGACTAGCAAACTTAACCGACGAGAATTTAGTGACTCAGCAAGAATTACAACGACTGCGTGAACGTCTCAACCTGCTTGAAGCGCTTCAGCGGGAATCTTCTACCACTACCCCAAACCCTGACACGACTGTTGAAAAGCCGAACCCGCCTAATTCTGATCCGCTGAAAAATTTACTTAATTTAGAATAGAGCTATTCACCCAGTTGCATCCTACTATTATGTCGGGCAATGAGCAATAAGCATTCCTGGTATGAATTGAGTCATGAGATATGAGTATGTAGAGACTTGCATGCAACCAAAGTACGGGAGTAGAGTTTATGATGATTGCCCGTGGGTATAAATTCATCATTCACAATTCATAATTTAAAAGATGGGCTATATTCTCACATAACCCATCTAGTAAAACGATAAAATTAAGCGGTTACAGGACGAGAAAATGTGGTTTTCCCAGCATATTTTGCTTTGCTGCCTAATTCCTCTTCAATCCGCAGTAACTGGTTATATTTAGACAACCGTTCTCCCCGACAAGGGGCACCTGTTTTAATTTGTCCGGCTGATGTAGCCACCGCTAAATCTGCAATAAAATCATCGGGTGTTTCACCGGAACGATGACTAATCATGTAAGTATATCCAGCCGCACGAGAATCAGCAATTGCGGCTAAGGTTTCTGTAATAGAACCAATTTGATTAACTTTAACTAAGGTACTATTTCCCACACCATCAGCAATTGCTTTTTTAATAATAGCCGGATTAGTTACAAAAGCATCATCCCCCACTAACTGAACTTTATCTCCTATTTTAGTCGTCATTTGTTGCCAACCGGACCAATCTTGTTCCCCTAAACCATCTTCAATTGAAATAATCGGGAATTGATTTACCCAATCTTCCCAAATTGCGATCATTTCTGCTGAACTTTTCTTACTGTTATCCGATTTATAAAATAGATAACTGCCATCTTCACGATACAATTCACTAGTAGCAGGATCGAGAGCAATAGCGACATCATCCCCAGGTTTTAACCCCGCTTTTTCGATGCCTGCTAAAATCACTTCAATTGCTTCTACATTTGCCTTTAAATTCGGAGCAAAACCGCCTTCATCCCCAACGTTACTGTTGTATCCTTTTTGCTTCAAAATAGATTTGAGCGCATGATAAACCTCTGCTCCCATGCGTAAAGATTCTCGGAATGTCGGCGCACCCACAGGCACAATCATAAACTCTTGGAAGTCTACGCTATTATCAGCATGAGCACCGCCATTGATAATGTTAAAACAAGGGGCTGGCAGTAAATTGGCATCGTCACCACCGAGATATTGGTATAGGGGTTGACCTTTTGCCTCAGCAGCCGCCCGTGCTACCGCCATAGACACCCCTAAAATCGCATTTGCACCAAATTTGCCCTTATTCTCTGTGCCGTCGAGTTCGAGCATTTTATGGTCGATAGCGGCTTGATCGGTGGCATCGGCTCCGGTGAGGTTTTCAGCAATGGTGGTGTTGACATTCTCAACCGCTTTGAGGACTCCTTTACCGTTGTAGCGACTTTTATCACCATCTCGTAATTCTAAGGCTTCCCGAATTCCAGTAGATGCACCTGAAGGAACACCCGCTCGTCCTTTACTACCCGAGGCGAGAATTACATCGACTTCAACGGTGGGGTTTCCCCGAGAGTCTAGAATTTCTCGAGCATGAATGGTTTGAATAGTGGCATCCATAATTTAGTGTGTTCCTTGATATCCAATTATTGAATGTTCAATTTTACGACTCTGAAGCCTTTTAGTACAGTGACATTCCGCACGTTTTGGGTTCAGCCGCTTATTTTAAGGGGCAAAACCGCAATCTGACGATTAAACAATGCAATTTTAAGGTTTGCTCTGGCTGTCTATGCTTTCGGCCAAAGTGGAGGATGTGCAAGGAATAGAAAAGGGATAGGAGATGAAGGGCTTTATGGAATAGTATAAATCTGATTATTTCTCTAGTTTTTATCAGGGAATTGTCTCAGAAATATTTTTTGTTTTATTTATCAAACTCTCTATTTTATCGTCAAAATGCAAAGGTTAATCGCTTTATATTGTCTTGTTTATCAGGTTATTTGTTTTCAAAATACATCATTTTTTATATCATGCTATCTCAGATTAATGTGATGTTCATCATCGCCAATAATCCAGATATATTACCCGAATATTAAGCTGTAAGTCATTTTTAAAAACTGTCAATTTTACATAATAAATAGATATCAATCACTTACCATACCTATTTTTTTACCGATGATAGGAATATGAACAACGGAACTGAAATCAAAGATATCTAACTCAGTTCTTCACTTAAATACGCTCATAATATTGAACGAGCATCAGGGAGCGCCATCAATAACTTATTCTATTCAACATTCCTAATTATTACCACAAATAATCACGAATACTACTGACTTTACAAACCTAGTTTAAACTGTAGTCTTTGATGTGTTCGATAGCGGAAATAGTTTCACCGCTTATACCTCTGTTACACTATTAAATTTATTAGGAATATTAACCGGTTTAACAGATAGCAAAATTAATAATTTAGTAAGGCATATTAGCAATAATGGAGTTGATTATAATATGATTTCGTCCCTTTATGGAGTGTTATCTGATTTCTCCGGAACAATTGATGATCTTTTAAGTGATGTCAGTTTTAACTTTAGCTTAATTCACTATCAAAGTGGAAATAGTACTTTTTGATAGCAGCTTGTCCGGTGATAATGGGGCTGATGTATTTGTTACTATTAGAGCAGCATATCCTACCGTTAGTGGTGGCAATAATAGTGATTTTATCGCTAATTTAGGAACCAGAAATAGTACCCTCAGTGGTGATAGTGGTGCAGATACTATTGTTAATATTGGTACCGGAAATAATACTCTCAATGGCGGTAATGATCGCGATTTACTCGTCAATGTGGGTACAGAAAATAATACCCTCAACCGCTGAATATTCTTTCTCTACAACCGTAACCGATACAACGCCTGAAAATCTAGGGCGCATATAATACGCCCCTACCCATCAATTAACATTTGTAATTATGCTTCTGGGGGTAAGACCCCATTGAGAAAAATATCCGCCAGTCCTTCTGCCATATCCTGCATCGCCAGCGGAGACGCACCCGGAGCCATTAAAGTATCGTAGCTAAACCCAGCAACGGCAAACATCCCCAGAAACACTTGCGCCACCACACGAGGATTCATCCGGCGATAAACTCCTCTATCCATTGCAGTTTGAAAGAAAGCTTCTGCTACATCTGTCATTTTAGCAATCACTTCTGATTGAATGCGATCGCGTAATTCAGGGTGAAACTGAGCCTCCAGAAAACAAACCCGCAGTAAATCCCCATTTTCACGGAAATTCAGCATTCGCCTACGCATCACCTGGGCAACCGCTTTATAACTACCCATTTCGCTTAACTCAGTCAACAAGTCGGTTAAGATCTCAATCCATCCTTGTGTTGCTATTTCTACTAAAATCGCTTTTTTGCTCGGAAAATGACGAAAGACCGTTCCTTCAGCCACTCCAGCCTTATGAGCCAAATCTTTAGTGGTCGTCGCATCGTAACCTTTGCGAGCAAATAACTGCTGCGCTGCTTGTAAAATCCGCTTTGAAGTTTCCGTCTCAGTCGGTAAGGTTTGCGTTCGCATTTTCATGATTTTAATATTCTACTCTAAGCGATTCAGCCGTGTACCCCCGCAACTGATAAAAAATAAAAGCTGGATTCATCCGGAGATAATGGCTGTTGTATTGGTCCGGGCTGTGAACTCTATAAGCGTAACATCCTAACTTCAAACCATAGTGCAAAGATAAATTAACTTTTATCGCTAACTTCATCCTCAATACCGAAGCGCAAAGAATCCTAGAGGCGCTACACTGTGAGAGTTAGAAAGTCCTTAGTAGATGAGAATTGACCCCTATGTCTATTCCGACCCCAAATGAGTCATTAGGCGCGAACTTGTCGGCCACTGCACAAAACTTTGATGTGATTGTCATTGGTTCTGGGATTGGAGGATTAGTCACCGCGACTCAACTCGCTGCCAAAGGTGCGAATGTATTGGTGTTAGAAAGTTACATTATCCCTGGTGGTAGTTCTGGTTATTTTGAACGTTCAGGCTATCGCTTTGATGTGGGTGCATCAATGATATTCGGCTTTGGTCAAAAAGGTACAACTAATTTACTCACCCGCGCTTTAGAAGCCGTCAATGTTAGCCTCGAAACCTTCTCAGACCCGGTTCAAATTCACTATCATTTGCCCGATGATCTTGATGTTAAAGTTTATCGAGAATATGAACAGTTTTTGCAAGAACTGATCGCACGTTTTCCCCATGAAGCCAAAGGCATCAGGCAATTTTACGATCAATGCTGGAAAGTTTTTAATAGTCTCAATTCGATAGAATTATTATCCTTAGAAGAACCTCGATATCTCACTCGTGTTTTCTTCCAAAATCCAGGCGCTTGTTTAAGTTTATTGCAATATATTGCTCAAAACGTGGGGGAAGTAGCACAGCGTTATATTAGCGATCCTAAACTGCTAAAATTTATTGATATGGAGTGCTATTGTTGGTCGGTTGTTCCGGCTGACTTGACTCCGATGATTAATGCTGGGATGGTATTTTCAGATCGACATTATGGCGGAATTAATTATCCTAAAGGCGGTGTCGGTCAAATTGCCTTAAAATTGGTGGAAGGACTGGAAAAAACAGGCGGAAAAATTCAGTATAAAGCCAGAGTTAAACAGATTTTAATCGAAAGAGGTAAAGCCGTTGGGGTAGAATTAGTTGATGGCACAATCTATCGCGCCAGAAAAGTAGTTTCTAATGCCACCCGTTGGGATACTTTTGGTAAATTAATACCACAAGACCATATTCCGAAATCTGAACAAAAATGGCGAAAACGCTATAAAAAATCACCGAGTTTTTTAAGTTTACATTTAGGTGTAGAAGCGGATGTATTACCACAGGGGACAGAATGTCATCATATTTTACTCGAAGATTGGGACGATCTGGAGGAACCCGGCGGAACAATTTTTGTTTCTATTCCGACTCTACTTGATCCGAGTTTAGCCCCTGAAGGTTATCATATTATACATACGTTTACACCCAGTTGGATCAAACAATGGCAAGGAATATCAGAAACTGAATATGAAGCTAAAAAAGAAGCAGCAGCTTGGCAAGTTGTAGACCGTTTAGAGAAGATTTTCCCCGGTTTAGATGCAGGGTTAGATTACATGGAAGTGGGAACTGCGCGATCGCATCGACGCTTTCTAAACAGAGATCATGGCACTTATGGTCCTATTCCACAGCGGAAATTAAAAGGATTACTCGGAATGCCATTTAACCGCACTGCAATTCCTGAATTATACTGCGTGGGAGATAGTACTTTTCCCGGACAAGGATTGAATGCGGTTGCTTTCTCAGGCTTTGCTTGTGCTCATAGAATTGCAGTTGATTTAAGATTATCGTAATTTACTTTATTTATTGCAAAAACAAGGTAAAATATTGATTTTCTGACTCTTTCTTCAAAAGAAACTTGAACTTATTATAGTTTATTTAATGGGTTAGACTAGCATATTATTACTGTTAGCTAACCCAAACCCTTCGCATTATTTAAAGCCATATCGGGTCTCACCCCTCATGAGTATCCGATCGAATGACCCATTGAAACAGCCACTGTAGGTCTTCAACCCAAATCCCTCAGTTTGACTCAAGTCGCCTATCCGTTTGGGTTTGCGGCTCAATCTTAAATGGGTATATAATCACTCAATACTCAAGAAGTCTACCTTTTTGCATATGTTGGAATCAGGCAGAGTTCAGTATATTTAAATATATCTTAATATTCTGGGTAACAGTGGTAAATTCTAGGTGAACGAGTGAATTTGTCAACGCGACTTAATCATCGGCGTAAATGAACAACACTCTTCATGGCAGTCGCCATTGATCTTTTATAATACGTTAGGTAGTTCTATGGTTTCTATTAATCCTAAAAAAACATCATCTCCAGTTGATCCGATTACTGCAGAAGAAGCCAATATAGAGGTTCAAGAAATCTCAGAAATCTCTTCTGAAACTGATATAGACTTAGACTTTATCTTTACACGAGATATTGAATTTCGCCAAGAAACCCTTTATTTTATTGTTGTCGATCGGTTTCATGATGGCGATCCTGATAATAACGAAGGCCCGAATCCCGAGTTATATGATCCCACTCAGGAAGAATGGGGTAAATATTGGGGGGGAGATTTACAAGGGATTATTGATAAATTAGATTATTTAAAAAATCTAGGAGTAACGGCAATTTGGTTAACCCCTTTATTTGAACAAGTAGAAGGATTATTCTTTGAAAGTGCCGCCATTCATGGCTACTGGACAAAAGATTTTAAACGAATTAATCCCCGCTTTATTAATGCAGGTGAAAATCCTTCTCTCAACGCGACACAAGATACAAGAGATACAGCATTTGATCGGTTAATTGAGGAACTTCATAAACGAAACATGAAGTTAATCTTAGATATTGTTTGTAACCATAGTAGCCCTGATATTGGGGGGCATAAAGGTGAATTGTATGATGATGGGGTGAAGATTGCTGAGTTTCATAATGATAAAAATAATTGGTATCATCACTACGGCGAAGTAACAAACTGGGAAGATGATTGGCAAGTTCAAAACTGTGAAATGGCAGGACTTGCCTCATTTAACGAGAATAATATTGAGTATCGTAACTATATTAAATCAGCAATTAAACAATGGTTAGATCGGGGTGTTGATGCCTTGCGAGTCGATACCGTTAAACATATGCCGATTTGGTTTTGGCAAGAATTTAACGCTGATATTACCACTTATCGTCCGGATGTTTTTATTTTCGGAGAATGGATTTATAGCAGTCCAGATGATAGTCGATCCGTTGAATTTGCGAATGAATCGGGAATGTCGATGTTGGATTTCGGATTGTGTGTGGCAATTCGACGGGCATTAGGAAGTTATGAAGAAGGAGGATTTCATTTAGTTCAAGAAATCTTTGATAAAGATCATTATTATTACGGTGCAACAGAATTAATTACGTTTATCGATAACCATGATATGCACCGTTTCCAAACCCTTAATCCTGATATAGAAGTTCTGCGGTTAGCAATTGCTTTAATTATGACTTCTCGGGGGATTCCTTGCATTTATTACGGCACAGAACAGGGTCTGCATAATGATACAAATGGAGACAGTAATCCTTACGGTAATAATGACCCTTATAACCGTCCGATGATGGAGAGTTGGGATGCTGAAAGTTCACTGTATCGTGAGATTCGTTTACTCTCTGGTTTACGTCGATTAAATCCTGCAGTTTCCATGGGAAGTCAATGGCAAAAATATATTACTCCTGACGTTTATTGCTATACTCGCCGCTATCGAAAATCCGCTTTATTTGTAGCAATGAACCGGGGTGAAACAGTCACGTTAGATGAGGTCGAAACGGATTTACCTGATGGTGAACATTCTGATATTATGTCACCGGAAAGATACACTGTAGCAGAGGGAAAAATCTTTAATTTAACCTTAGAACCCAAACAAGTGATTGTCCTGAGTTATGTTGGAGAAAGAGTAAAAGCCCAAACCATTCTCCGGATGCAACTCAACGGTGTTCAAACGTTACCCGGTGAACGGATTATTGTAATCGGAGATTGTCCAGAATTAGGGAATTGGGATATTGCCAAAGGATATCCTTTAGAATACGTTAATACAAATACCTGGTTCGGTGAAATTCCCTTTAATGAAAGTGCGGGTAAACTGGTTAATTACAAGTATGCAATGCTGCGAGAAGGACAGTCTCCGCTGCGAGAAAATATTGTTTCTCGTCGTTGGGTGATTGCCAGTGAAGGTATTGTTAAATTACGGGATAAATGGGCTTCAGGACGAGAGGCTTAAATTGTACATCACCTCAACGGGCGCATCTATGGTCTTGTTAATAATTGAGAAAAACTTACCTTAAACGTTGCCACCAAGGTTGAGAGTCAGCCATCTCTTTAACGAAATTCACTCGCCGACGAATATCATCAATTTTCCAGTTGGTTAATTCAGCTAAATTTTGGATTTCTTGTTCTTGTTGTTGCCTTATATCTTGCACGTAATCTCTGGCTGCTTGACATTTCATTTCCCCTCTGTAAGGATGAGTAATCACATAACGACCCTGAAAAAATTGACGATTTGCTGTTTCTTGAAATTGTAAATCTTCAGGAAAATTATTACGGGTATAACGGGCATGAATGCGGCTGAGAAACACATTTGAAGACTGTTGAGAGTTTAACCAAAACACACCCGCTTCCTTAAGTTCCTCATGGGTTAAGGGTTCGGCTGTACAAGGATCGCAACTGCTCATATCCCAAGCATATTCTAAAAAAGTCGCTTTTTTTTGGTGACGTTCATATATTTTTTGGAACATTGAGCGATAAAATCCGACAAATTCATCTTGAACAAATTCTGGAACTTCTACATCAGACGGAATTTTGACTGTACGATAATTAACTAATTCTATTTCACCTTTGGGGGAGAGTAAATACACAATTAAATCTTGTTCACCCTCTGCATTCACCATTCCTAAGCGAATGGGTAACATAAAACGGGGTGATTCATAAGCGATAACTAAAGGATTTAAGGATTGAAATTCTTGCCGATTAAATTCAGCTAAATTCACTTTAGCTACAAAGAATTTCATATTTTGTCGAATATAAGGCTGTAATAATTGACTCGCCTCAGCGGGAATTTTATAGCCATTTTGAAGTAGCCAAGTTTCCAAACCATCTGATTCTGTGGCACTCAAAATTAAAATATCATATTCCCCAACCGTAAACTGAGATTCAATTGTTACCCCTAAACTACTATCACTTTGAGGTGCAGGTGCTGCTTCTAACGTCATATTCGCTCCCCCCCGAGTTCCCCTCATCATTGCTGAAGAATTAGCACAGGGATCTTCATCAAAATATTCAACTAAACGAGGGGCGCTAAATGCATCAATGCGTTTAATAATATCAGGATTTCCCACCCAAACTTGCTGCTCATTTAAGATAACAGGCACAGGCACAACTAATGCAAAATCTTTGACTGCTCCTTGATAATCATTCGCCATTGTCATCACAGTGCGGTTACCATTTCGGGCTAAAATAACCTGAGAAGCTTGATTGTATAAACTCGTATCTGCTTTGGCGACATAAAATCCACAAAATGCCCAGGCAGCGGTTGGTGCTAAAATTAGTGTCAATATAACGACCGAAAAGATTAACAAAAATCGAGGAATTTTAATCATGATGATTGTGAACTAGCAACAACTCGAGATGCACCCCAATTAAAGCGAGATTCTGACCAAAGGAAGTCTAAAATAAGGGTTAATGGAGATAAGAGAAACAGTGCCCAAAAGATAGCGGTCGAAAGAAATAGTTGATGTTGTAAAATAAAAGTGAAACAAGCAATTGCAATTGCCCATATTATCCGACTCCGACGAGCATTTGGGATTGAACGCGGATCGCTCAACATAAACAGAGCAAACAACAGCAAACTACCGCTCATTAAGTGATGGGTATAAACATCCCAACTCCAGCCTAACCATACGTTCCGTAGCGCTTCTAAACTCGCGTAGACCCCCAGAAATACAGCGGATGTTTCCCATCGGCCGACTTGTTTTAAAATTATACCGCCTGCTCCGGCAAATAACAGGAAATACCACCAATCTGTTCCCCATTGTCCGGGAGAAACCCAGGCATCTTGAGTAAATAATAAGACAGTAATAATACCAAAGTTGGCGGGATTAAAAAAATGTTTACCTTGATAACGAAATAAAAATTTACTGGCAATTGCGAATATCCCTGCTAATGCCATTGTTGCCGGATGATTCGTTCGCAATAATAAACACAGTCCTAATGCTGTAATTAATGCACTTTTCCAAGAGGAGCTAAGTCTGTGGCGAGTTTCTGCCGTCGGTTGTAGGTTCCAAGAAATAATCGTGCTGGCAATGGCTTGTGTGAGCAAACAACTGGCAATCACAATGATAATATGCTGAGGATGCAGGGTCCAATCTCGGGTAAAAATTCCTAAAATAAGAAATGAGGCGAGAAATAAAATTTGACCGTGGCGTGCATCTTTGAACATAGGATGAGTTCTCAGCAATGGCAGATTATTTCTATATTATCTCATAATATTTTTATCTGTGTCCGGCATTCTGCCTCACGGATAGGCTAATTATTTTATGAAAAAAATAGCTGAATATTAATATTTTTTGCTCTTTTTAGTCTGTTGTAAATGGTTAAATATTTCATGAGCTGACAATCAGCAAAAACAAAATAAATCAGTTTTTATTAATATAAATTTGATTCAAATTTGGAGAAACTGATTGTGATAAATGGTAGATTAAGTGAGAGAGAATAATTTAAATCCGCAATACTAAGTTAGCGTTTGCATGAGATTTCACAAACAGCAAATATTGAGTAGATTAGAGTCCGTGTTTTTGATCAGTTTAAAGGCAGAGCAATAAAAAAAGTTGTACCTTTACCGGGTTTAGACTCAAGCCAGAGTTGACCCTGATGCTGTTGCACCACGATTTGATAACTGATCGCTAATCCCAAACCTGTTCCTTGCCCTACAGGTTTAGTGGTGAAAAAAGGATTGAAAACAGAGGCTTTAATATCTTCAGCAATACCCAAACCATTATCTGCAATCTGAATTAATATCCGATCAACCTCAGCCAACTGTTGAGAAGAATTAGATAAATCATCAGATTGTTTAGAATAGAAATGGGTACTAATTTGGAGTTGGGGTTGATAGGGTTGTGATGGATTTAGAGCATGACTCTGGGTGGCATCTTGCAAAGCATCAATCCCATTGCTGAGAAGATCTAGAAACACTTGATTCAGTTGACCCGCGTGGCAATGAATTTTGGGTAGAGGTTGATAGTTTTTAATCACTTGAATGTCAGCACAGTTTTTATTGGCACTGAGGCGGTATTGCAACAAAAGTAAAGCATTCTCAATCCCCTCATGCAGATCAACTTCTTTGGTTTCTGATTCATCCAGCCGGGAAAAATTACGCAGACCTAAAACAATTTTAGAAATACGTTCTGCCCCATTTTGCATAGAATTGAGAAGTTGAGGTAGGTCAGTTTGAATATACTCTAGTTCAATTTCCTCGACTTTATCCTCAATCTCTTGGTCTGGGTTGGAATACTTATTTTGATAGAGATCCAACAAATCAAATAGATCGTCAATATATTCTTTTGCAGGTCTTAAATTACTATAAATAAAACTGACAGGATTATTAATTTCATGAGCAATACCAGACACTAAATGACCCAAGCTTGACATTTTTTCAGTTTGAACCAGATGGGCTTGAGTTTGTTGTAAATCCTGTAAAACCTTTTGTAAATCTTGATTGGTTTGTTGTAATTCCAGCGTGCGATGATACACCCGATCTTCGAGTTGATAATTAATATCCCGCAGACTCAATTCTGCCTGGGTTCGTTCCTGTACCAATGCTGATACCATCAAGGTGGTTAACGCAATTACGCTGACGAAGGAGTGCAGCAACACCAGAGAGGCATTTAGGGAGTCCCGAACAAAAGAGCCTCCCCCTTGTGCTGTGCCAATGGTGGATAACACCGAGACTAATACAATTAATAATGATGTTTCTAGTTGTCCTAATCGACAGGCAGCCCACACCATCAAAGGAATCAGCATATACTCGATAGGATAAATTCCCATGAAAGCGATTTCACTGACGACGACAATTAAAATTAATAAAAATAAAGTTTCTAGACTCCGTTTGCGGAAACGAGTTGCCAGCGTTTGAACCTCTTGCCGCCAAATCAGTAACGGGGGCGCAAATACCAAAACCCCAATAAATTCAGCCGCCCACCAAGTTAGGAACGTTTCCACAAAATAAGACCAGGGAATAATACCCACTCCACACAAAACGGTTACGCCCATGATCGTATCTGGAATGGGGCCGACTATTCCCCCTAAAAAACTTAAGGCTAATACAGATTTTACTTGCTTCAAACTAGGGGGTTTGGGTAACGCTCGCCGCACCAGTTCTGCCCCCAGTCCCACTGAAATCACTTTGCCTAGGGTCGTAATTGCCAAAACAAGCAGTCCTGTCCCAGTTAAGCCAACTGAATCTATTTCTAAAACAAAACTCTCTAAATTCAGCACAAAACAGCCCAAGCCCACACCCCACAAGGCATGACGACCTATTAAGACTGTAGCGACGAGACAAACCCCCATCGCAGGCCAGATACTCGTAATGTTGCCGGGTAACGAAGCGGCGAGGATAGCAAGGCGGGAAACCGTATGGTACGCGATCGCAACTGCTACAATTTGCAGGAGTTGAGTTGAATTGAAAGCCAATTGGGGTGTAAATTTTCTAAAAAAGGCTTTGAAAGACAAAGGTGTAGATATCATGGGTCATGGTAAGTTAAACAATATTAATCAAATACACCCCGCTATCGTTTGAGACTAAGTCATTATACCTTTTGAAGTATACGAGTGAAACTGCTTAAGATTTGCTAATCATGCGGTCGCGAGCGCGTGGGCTTGCCCGTATCGTCCTCTAAGATTGCGGATCAAATTTGAGATTTTCGTGACAAAAGTGAATCAAACTCATCAAGATTCTGAATGTGGGGTAGGCGATTGTAGGAAGCTTGCGATACACTTTTTCAACATACGCCACCGAACAGATGCTAGATTTTTCATTGCTGATAATATGACACGGTTTATCAATCGATTGCGCCATCTCCAAATTAAACAAAGCGTTCTGATTGGGTTAGGGATTATCCCTGTCATAGCCGTTGTGGGTGTGAGTAGGCGATACTTCGCTGCTGAGACTTCATCTGCCTGTGAGACGGCAACAGCCCTTAAATCTAGCTATTCCTCTGCAGCCGGGGTTTCCCCAACAAATTCAGTTCAACTGATGCAATTTCGCCGCTATCTCGATCCCAACCCAGAGCCATCTCCAACCACCACCTGTAACGCAAAAAATCCCTTCGATCAATCGGTTAGATATGCCCTGCAAGCCTCAAGCTTAGCTCAAACAGCAGCCACTCAACAGCAATGGGATGAAGTGGCCCGCTATTGGGTGCAAGCAGTGGCCTGGATGCAAGCCGTTCCACCCAACAGTCCCCAACGGGCATTAGCCGAGAAAAAGGTAGTGGAATATATGCGAAATCTGGCTTATTCTCAATCACAAGCCGCTGCTGGCAGTTCGGCCTTGACTTTTCCCAGTTTTGACAGTGAACCTCTAGATCGACAGTTAAGGCTGTATCTGTCTTATCTCAGCACGATAGGAACCCCTGATATTTTAATTATCGGTAGCTCACGGGCTTTGCAGGGGATTGATCCGCAACAATTACAGCAGTCTTTGGCAGCACAGGGTTATCGAGATTTAACCGTGTTTAATTTTGGGGTGAATGGGGCCACGGCTCAAGTGGTGGATTATATCCTCAGACAGGTTTTAACCCCCGACCAACTGCCCCGGATGATTGTTTGGGCCGATGGGGTACGCGCTTTTAATAGTGGCCGAATTGATCGCACTTTTGAATCCATTTTGGCCTCTGCTGGTCATCAACGTTTAATTGCAGGGGTTCGTCCTCAACTTCCCCCGACAGGCTCCTCAAACTCCGTTTCTTTCTGTTATGATTTGCCGCAACAGTGTCCGAAAAGTAAACGACCAGGCGATATTATTCCTCGGCCGCTGCAACCCGCTCAAGCTTTACAAGCCCGCAATAACCGCACTTCTGGCGCTGAATTTAAAGTGGTGAATTTAGTCGATGATTTCTCTTCGAGGAGACGGGCGGTGTTAGTCTCGTTAAACGATATTGATGCCAATGGCTTTTTACCGTTGTCTAGTCAGTATGATCCTTACACTTATTATCAACGACGGCCCTATGTTCCGGGTCGATACGATGGGGATTATCGGGCGTTTAATCTTGGGGGTGTACAAGCCAATGCTTTAAGCTCAATTACTGCTTTTACAGATACTCATAATATCCCTCTGGTGTTTGTCAATTTACCCTTAACTGATGACTATTTAGACGGATTTCGCTCTTGGGCTGAGCAGGAATTTCAAGCAAATATGCAATATTTATCTCGTCAGTATGGGTTTGTTTTTGTTGACTTAGCTGAAAAATCCCTGACACGATATGATTATTTTGTAGACCCGAGTCATCTCAACCGTTATGGGGCGCGTAGTGTGGCTCAGATTTTAGCGGGCAATGCTGCTATTCCTTGGCCTGGAAACCGTAATTCAGTTAGCCGCAGTCGTTCGTAACAGGAAGCATTTTAAGATTGGGGGAGCATCTCCCAAACCCCCACCCAGCCGACGAGAAGGTTACGACCTCCCCGAACCCCTGCCGTCAGGGTGAAAATCGCCCCTACAGGTCAAACAAGCGCGTTTGAGCAAAAGAGTAACTGTTTTCTCAATGTATTTGGCTAGATTATTAAAATTATGTACCTGAAAGACAGCTCACACTTACTCTGTTGTTTCAGAATTAATCCTCAACTCAGGAACATCTTCTGCCTAAAATTCTTCAACACAATAGAGCTGCTTCATGCTCGTTTCGATAAAATGAATAACAGTTCAAGTCTTTGGTATGACAACCAAAACAGCTTGAAAACAGGTATCCCCAAACAAAATAGCGAATTGACTGAATCATGAAATTGAGGAGAGATTGTATGAAGCGTATTTTAAGGTGTGAGTTGGGAAATCAACGGTGGAAGTTGGCTCAATCTTTGACTATTGGTAGTCTATCGACATTAGCATTGATGGCAACTGTTTTACCCCATGTTTCCAATATTTCGGGAAATATCTTGAGTCTACCCGCTCAAGCCCAAACTTCATCAACTTTTACAGCGGAAGAAATTCGCAATTATGCCCGCGCCGTTTTGGGGATGGAACCCAGACGACAAGCGGCTTATGAAGAAATCCGAACCACGACAGGGGACAATATTCCGCCCGTTGTTTGCAGTCAAAACCGCAGCATTAATCGACTTCAAACAGAGATTCGGGCGATCGCCGTGAATTATTGTACCCAAGCAAAAGCTATCATTGAAAGTAATGGTTTAACTATTTCTCAGTTCAATAACATTACTACTCAACAACAAACGAATACTCAACTCCAGCAGCAGATTCAAAGTGAACTTGTCCGCCTACAGCAGAGTTTAGGAAGTTAAACCGTAAACTACAGATTATTTCTGTTCCAACTCATATTACTAATAGCAGAGAAATATGATGAAGCAACAGAGTATATTTAGGAAGAAATTGCTATTCTTTTTAAAGTTAATCTGATGATGATATTCTATTTATTTAGTCTATTTATTCTCTGCTATTAATCCAAGCTTTAATAATATTAAATCTATCAATAATTATGATAACTTCAACTCCTCTCTCTCAACTTTTATCTAAAGTATTAGTCGTCACTACACTGTCTACAACTGGCTGGTTAAGTGGTTCAATTCCGGCTATTAATCACACACTGATGCTGGAGTTTGATACAACAGCTTACGCTCAAACTCAACAAGAATTTACCACAGAAGAAATTACTAATTATGCCCGCGCAGCAATTACATTAGAATCTAGACGTTATCAAGTCATGAATGAAATCAAGCAAATTGTTGGGGAAGTCCCTCGGATTATTTGTGATGAACCGAGTAGTATTAATGCATTACCGGGGAATGTGCCTCAAATTGCCGTCAGCTATTGCGATCAAGCAAAACAAATTATTGAACGGCAAAACTTAACGGTAATTCGCTTTAATGAAATGACTCGTAGACAACAAAGTGATCCTCAATTTAGAGAAAAAATTCAAGCCGAAATTTTAAGATTATTACAATCTGAAGACTCTAAAAAGAGTCAATAGACTTCGTGGCAGTTATAGGGAATAGGGAACAGGCAGTAGGCAAGTAGGAAGTAAGGAGTCATGCCTGTTACTAACTACTTTCTGAAGGTTTCTAACAACTAAAAACTAACAACTAAAAACTAATCAGCGACGGTAAAAGTGACTTAGAAATCATTCCATGTACCCCTTTTTGGGGAGAATTGACCACTTGGGTAATGCGAAAATTAGCCGCTAAGGAACAAAGAACATAAGCTTCTTCAGCCTCTAATTTGACAACCCTGTGCAGAAACTGAATCATCTGTTGCAATGCCATCTCAAATGCTTGATCTAAAGTGTCACCAAACCCCATTGTCACCCAGTTTAACGGCGTTTCTGCGATGGGCGCGTTGAGAGACAATTGGCGATGCAAATACAGTTGAATGGTTCCATTCATCGAGGTTTCAATCGCTGTACCGTTGACTTCTCCGGTTCCCTGGGCTGCGTGTCCATCCCCAATCGAAAACAGCGCCCCTGGTACAAAAATGGGTAAGAATACACGAGAACCCGGTTGCAATTCGGGATTATCCATGTTGCCGCCGTAAACCCCCGGTGGAATAGACGAACGTTGATTGTCTGAGGTGGCAACCCCTAGAATGCCAAAAAACGGATGCAATGGGATGTTAATGCCGCTACCGGGGGGAAACTCCGCGATATGGCGATCTAAATCTAAGGTAATAAAACGCAGACGAGATTGATTAAACTGTTGTGGCAATGCACCCCAGCCTGAACGAATTGCATTAAATCCAACACTTAAACGAGGGGAAATGCTTTGTAAACGGATTTCTAATACATCTCCTGGTTGAGCATTTTCAATATAAATCGGACCCGTCAATAAATGGGGGCCAGGGCCGATTTTGCGGGCTGGGGATAAATTTTGACAAATTTCTATTAATTCAGGGGTTAAAAAGCCTGCTGGAGCCTGCTGATAGAGTTTAAATCCGGTATAGGTTTCTACCTCGATTGTATCCCCAGATTTGACGAATAAAGCCGGTTTAAGTTTGGGGGAAAACCCCCCTAAATGAACAGTTTCACAGGTGGCTTTGAGGATGTGGTGTACCATGAGAATTTCAGAATCGATTACAATAACAAATAGATTTCTCAGCCGAGAGCATTACTTTACTTTGACCGATTAAATCAGCGGTCATCTACTTAAATTTAGGATGAGTTAGATAGAGAAATGGGGAAAGAATTTGATGTTATTTTCATAAGATAAATTGCTCAAAAGTAGGGAAGTGTTATCTGGGTTGAATTTTCATTATCATTCGCTAAAAGGCACAGTAATAGATTCTTATGAGTCTAATTCAAAATATTATACAATTCATTTACCAATTTTTAACAGCACCGATTCAGATTGGTGAAAGTGAAATCTCAATCAGTCTAATTTTAAAAATTATTGTTGCACTGATTTTTGTTTTCTTAATTGCTCAATACCTCAGTAATTGGTTACGAAATCGCCTTTTAGTTCGCTTAGGACTCGGAGAAGGAAGTAGAGAAGCAATTGCTACTATTTTTCGTTATTTTACCATTACTATCGGGTTTATTTCTGTTCCTCAAGCCGCAGGATTAGATTTACGTTCTTTAACCTTTTTAGCCGGAGGTTTAGGGATTGGGATTGGGTTTGGTTTTCAAGGACTCGCTCAAAACTTTGTGAGTGGTTTAATTTTACTATTAGAACAACCCATTAAAGTGGGAGATTATGTAGAAGTTGATGATTTAGAAGGCACAATCCGAAAAATTGCTTTGCGTTCTACCACAATTGTTACTAATGATGAGATTTCAATTATTGTTCCTAATTTAAATTTAGTCAGTAATCGGATTATTAATTGGAGTCATGGAAATCCGAATAGTCGTATCCATATTCCGGTAAGAGTGGCTTATGGTAGCGATCCCGTTTTAGTCACAGAAGTTCTGCTTTCAGCGGCACGTCGTGAACGCAAAATCTTATCTTCTCCTACTCCTCAAGTTTGGTTAAGAGAGTTTGGAGAAAGCGCCATCCATTTTGAATTATTAGTCTGGGTAAATAAGCCGCGAGCGCGATTACCGATTCAAAGTTCTTTAAACTATATTATTCAGAATGCTTTACGTCAACATCAAATTAAAATTCCTGTGAATCAGCAAGATTTATGGATTAGAAATCCAGAGGATTTAAAAATAGCTTTTTCTGGAATATCAAAAGAAATATCACTGGAAAAATCAGAGAATACAACTTATTCATCTGATAAATTGTCCTTACGAGATTTACTAAGACAGGTAACTTATTTTGAAAATTTCTCAGAATTACAATTATTAAATTTAATCGAAATTGGCTATCAAGAAACTTTTTTATCCGAGCAATTTGTGTTTCATGAAGACGATCCAGGAGATGCATTTCATATTATTTTATCGGGTTCTGTTGCGATTATTTCTGAAAAGACAAATAAGCATATTCGAGATTTATATGCCGGGGATTTTTTCGGAGAACTCGCATTAATATTAGGAATTCCCCGTTCGGCTGGGGTGAAAGCATTAGAAAAAACAATATTATTTGTTGTTAGTAGAAATGTTTTTCAAAGCTTTTTATCCACACATCCTCGCCTCGCCGATCAAATTGCCGAACAATTAGTTGAACGAGAACAAGAACTGATTCAACGCCAACAAATATTACGAGATTTAGGAATTATTCATCATGAAGATATCGATAAAAAGCCATTAATCTGGATTCGTCGTCGGATTAAAACACTATTTGAAATTTAATATAAAATACTTAAATATTTGCCCGCATTTGATTTAGGAAAAACATCCCCGCTATATCCCTCCTTAAAAAAGGGAGAGTTGAAAGAACTCTTGATCTTTAGCATCACTTTTCATATTTCATAGAACTTAAGAGATCATACATAAAAATTCATTAGAGATCTTAATATTCATCTCTATTCTGTGACTATAAATAGAGGAATAATAAAAAGATTTGAGCAAGTCATAAAAAACTCTAACACTGTGAAGCTGAGTCTGATAAAATGGAGATGGCATTTTCACTCTTATAATAGCCTTGCTGACAACCCTTAACCGTTTTTTTATACTATATTTTTTAAAATTAACCGAACCACTTAGTTATCACTTGATTTTCACTCAATTCTCTCTATTAATCCGGTTGTTTTATAGAGTCAATCATTAATAACGAATAGTCCATGAAACAAATTAAAATAATTGTAATTCTATTAATTGTTACTCTCAGTGGATGGGGATGTTCAGCTTCCAATACCCTAGAAGGATTAAGTATTCGGGTTGAACGAGTTGTCAGTGGACAAACCTTAGAATATCTCGATCCCACCACTCAAACCCCCACAATGCAACAGGTAAGACTCATTGGAGTCGCAGCCCCCGATTTAAACCAAGCCCCCTGGGGACAAGCAGCACGAGAACAATTAAGACAACTGATTCAAGGGCAAGAGGTAACATTAGAATTAGGCATAGAAGCGCGCGATCGCTTCAATCGCGTGTTAGCCTATGTGTGGTTAGATGGTATTTTACTCAATCAACAACTGGTTGAGGAAGGATATGTCCTCGCGGACGAACAATTACCCAATACCAAATACAGCCAAACACTCGCACACGCCCAATTAGAAGCCCGTTTAATGCAACGAGGAATTTGGGACCCACAACAACCATTACGCTTAACACCCCGTGAGTTTCGCCGTCAAAACTAATTTTTATGAATACTGATTTACAAACCCTTCTTGATATTGCCACATTAGCTGCAGAAGCTGGAGGCGCTGTCCTAAAATCTTATTGGGGTAATCTCAAACAAATTCAACAAAAAGGACGAATTGGAGACTTAGTCACAGAAGCCGATAAAGCCTCTGAAAAAGTGATTTTAGAAGTTCTCAAACGTCATGTTCCAAACCACGGGATATTAGCAGAAGAATCGGGAAAACTAGGAGATGCCAACAGTCGATATTTGTGGGCAATTGATCCGCTTGATGGGACGACAAATTATGCCCATCAGTTCCCTTGTTCTTCCGTTTCTATCGGATTATTAATTGATGGTATTCCACAAGTCGGGGTAGTACTCGATCCGTCCCGTCAAGAACTGTTTCAAGCCGCAATCGGTTTAGGGGCAACTTGTAACCACCAGCCGATTAATGTCTCGCAAGCTGATAATTTATCCAATAGTTTACTCGTCACGGGTTTTGCTTACGATAGGCAAGAAACCTCAGATAATAACTATGCTGAATTTTGTCATTTAACCCATCTAACCCAAGGAGTACGGCGCATGGGTTCGGCTGCCCTGGATTTAGCTTATGTCGCCAGTGGGCGATTTGACGGGTACTGGGAACGAGGGCTGTCTCCCTGGGATCTCGCAGCCGGGATGGTGATTGTACAAGAAGCAGGCGGAACCGTTACAGCTTATGATGGCAGTCCATTTGATATCGAATCCGGCCGAATTTTAGCCACCAACGGCCCTTTACACTCATCTTTGAGTCATGCATTGTTAAACACACCGCCCCTGTCTTCCTGGGGATGAGGAAGAGAAAAGAAAAACATAAGTGATTGAAGCTGAATAGAAATAGTAAAATAAAAGAATCAATGGCTGAGAAATAGTCTAAAACAACTGAAAAAATGCACATGATCGCGTGTGAGGAACGCGATTGATAAACACATCTTAGATCAAGGGAGGCAAGATATTATGGTATTTGAAATTCAACAAGGGTTATTTCAGCTTGATTTTACAGACAATCACGCAATTGTTGGTGTTCCAATAGATGCTGAGTTTAGTCAAATTCGTAAACGTTATATGCGCTTAGCCCGTCAACTTCACCCTGATACTTGTCCGTTTGACGATCCAGAAGACAAAGAACTGGCAAAGCAATTACTCGCTAAGTTACTCAGCCCTGCTTATAATAAGTTTTCCAAGGAAAAGGAAAGGAAAGAATACAATCTATTATTAAAAACGATAGGCGATCGCGCCATTAAACAACAGTCTCAGTTAAAATTAACCTTCCAGCCTGCTAAAGACTTGTTGAAAGCCGGGAATTATCAGCAAACTTACGAAACCCAACTGGCGGATCTCGCAAAGCAGCAATACCAAAACCCGCAAAATACCCTAGATATTACCGGGCAAATTAGTGAACTCAATTTAGCTTATTTATTACGAAAAGGACAGAAAGCAGGTGTTGCAATGCCCGCTTCCGCCTCTGCTTCGACTCCATCGTCTACCCAAGACCAAACACCCACACCACCCCCACCACCGCCTCAACCCAAAAAAGAATCTTTCGTCGAACAAGCCTGTCGTCGGGCGGAACAGTTGATGGAAACCCGCAACTATGCCCAAGCCGTTTTAGAACTCAAAGATGCAATTAAGCGAGAACCCACTAACAGTCGTTGTCATGGGTTGTTGGGGCTAGTTTATCTCAAGCAAAATCAACCTAAATTAGCAACTCCTCATATTAAACGGGCATTACAGCTTGATCCAAAACAACCCTCTGCCCTAGAAGCTAAAAAGCTATTGGATAAAGTAGCAACAACCGCAGCCAAGAGTAAAAGTCAACAAAAATCTGGTGGGGGTTTTCTTGGCGGACTGTTTGGTGGTAAGAAGAAATAGATCTTAAATTATGAATTCTGAGTGATGAATTAGGGGTAAGATTTATGATTGTAGAAAGCTGAGGTGCGATGACTCTTCTTAAAGAGTTAAGGGTTTTTACTCCTTACTCCTTACTCTTGCCTCTGCTAGAGATACAGCGATCATAAATGATTCGTGAAAAGTCTAAAAACAAGAGTGATTTGCTTGGAATGACTGCTCTACCTAAGAGTACCTATTGCAAGAGAGCCTCTTCTAACACAATTTTATCAACAACTCAGATGAGATTGCTATAGACTTTTTGCTCATAATTCATAATTTATAACTCATAATTCACATGGTTTATCAACCTGCCCTCGGGGCGCGAGACTTATTACCCCTTGATGTTGACCAAAAAATTTGGATTGAACGCCGCCTGCAACAAGTATTTCACCGTTGGGGCTATCATCGGATTATTACTTCAACTTTAGAACGCTTGGATACCCTAACCGCAGGGGGTGCAGTTCAGCCCTCAACAGTGGTTCAGTTACAGCAGAGTGATGAAGCCAAATTAGGGTTACGCCCGGAATTTACCGCCTCTATTGCGCGGGCAGCGGTGACTCGGATGATAGATACCCAAGACTGGCCTCAACGATTATATTACAACGGTAATATTTTTCGCAAAGAACACACAGCCGCCTACGGTGCTCAACTGGAATTCTATCAAGCTGGAGTCGAATTACTCGGGGCAGCAGGCTTACGAGCAGATGGTGAAATTCTTTTATTACTGTTAGAATGCTTAGAAAATTTAGGCTTAACAGACTGTCATTTAATTCTTGGGGAAGCGGGTTTAACTCGTTCTTTGTTATCTTCTTTCCCAGCAGAATATCGAGAACAAGTACGACGGGCAATTGCTCATTTAGATCGGATTGGTTTAGAACAAATTCCCCTCAGTGATGATTTAAAAGAATTAGCACTATTCCTATTTGATTTACGCGGAAAACCTGAAGATGTATTGGCGAAAGTCTCACAGTTAGAATTAGATGACGGGCAAAAAAGTATTGTGACTCATCTCAAATCTCTAATCGATTTATTGCGGCAATATTGGTCAACTCATCCCGAAACCGCTTTAAAACAAAACACAGATTTAGCGATTATCTTAGATCTCAGTTTAATTCAAACTTTTGATTATTATACGGGAATTGTATTTACTGCGGTTAGTAATAGTGATTCCGATTCTAGGGTATTAGCAAAAGGCGGACGTTACGATCAGTTACTCGGATTATATCATCCCCAAGAACAAACAGAACCGGGTATTGGTTTTGCGGTTAATATTGAGGATTTACATCACGTATTATTAAATACGAATCTACTCCCTAAACAAACCCCCGCCAGTGATTGGCTAGTTGTTCCGGAAACAGAAGAAGCCTCAGCCGCAGCATTTTCTTATGCTCAAACTTTACGAGAATCGAATCATTTAGTCCGAGTAGAAATTGAGTTAAATACAACTGATTCAAAACTCGTTAAAGACTTAGCCCGTCGTCGTCGAATTAATCAAATTGCTTGGGTTAATACTGCAGGAAATCCGCGCATAGAAACAATTTAAATCGATTAGTCGTTTTGATTGCGAATAGATTGGGCTTGAAAATATAGCTTAGTCCATTCACTTAAGACTTGAGATGTTTTCCATTTCATCTCTTTTGCAATGTCACTAATTTCAACTTTAGCCTTAATTTGTTCAATGATATAACGCTGATCCGGTGTTAAACTCTCCCAAAAGTTCTGCCATTGAGTCGCGGTTAATCCGAGTCGATGCTCAGATAAAGAAGTTCCGAGCCACTCTGTGACTAACTCTGAGTTATGCTTAAGAGTAAAGTTACGGACTGAGTGATAACAGACCTTTTCCCGTAGCCGATACACTTGTTTAATCGGTAAATTCATAATTTGGGCAATGGCTTCTTGAGAGTTTCCTTGCAAATATAATTGCAACCATTGAGACGCTTCTGGATCAACTTGCTCTTGTAAAAAAGTAACAAAAGTTTCTTTAACTTTCATCCGCTGTAATTGCTGTTGTTCTAAAAATTGAGCATCACCATACTGATTTAAGACTTCTTTATCGACTAAATTAATCGTATCTTCTGTTTCATCTGTGGTAATTTCATTGGAGATTTGTTTGACCCATTCTCCTGTCGGAACTTGAGTAATTCCGCCTCGTTGGGAACGGCGTAAATAGTTGACAAAACGATAAGCGAGTAAGGGTTGATTGCGAATGGGACGCAGACAATATTCTTCTAAACTTGTTAATAATAATGCGTTTCTTAAACGGGTATCATCTGTACAATGAGAAATCCATTTAAGTTGCTTTTGGAGATAGCGATCGCTATTAAGCATTTCTTGAATCACTTCTTGCAAAACATCTACGACTTGGCGTTGGCGATCGCGACTCGTTGCCACCCAAGCCCGGATTTTTTGCCGCAGAATAACGAGTCCTCCCAATCGCTGAATTAAATTGCGATACGCTTTTTCGGGAGACACATTTAAATATCGTTGCTGCAATATTTGATAGCGAAAATATAAGCCTGTTTCAAATACTTTTTGTTGTTCTGATGTGAAAGTATTTAGCCTGTCTAAATCTTCTCCTAAAAGCCACTGTACAATACTCTCCTGAGTACTAGGACTCAAATCAGGAGACTCAGTTTGGATATGAGAGTGCCATTGCTCTGCTAAAGATTCTGCTAAACCCATACTGGAGATAAATAGAGTTACTGTCCATTGTTAACATATATCATTGACTTTCTTAGATATGCAATATTTCTCAGGTTGACAAATTAATTGAATGTTGTTAAAATTTTAATTAATTAAATATTGTATTTTGGCAATCTTTATGGCACAACAACTCAAGCGTTGGGAATCTCCACGTCGCCAAGGGAGAAACATCAAAGGCAAAGGCGGCTCAGCCAGAGCAAAACAGCTCAAGAAACAGCAACAACTGCTACGAAAAAAACTCAAACAACAAGATAACGCAGGGAAGGGAAGTTCAACTCTCTTCCCTTTATTTTTGGCGACAAAAATTGCCGATACTAGCGACGCTGTTTGAGAACGGGAAGACGCGCCCCCGAAGAAGTCCGAGAAGGGAGATAATATTCTGGGGGGTTTTCAGCTTGTTCTAGGGCAGAACGTTGATGCCACCAGCGTACAACAACAGCCACACCAACCGTGGCTAAACCAAAACAAAATAATGAACCACTCGCCCCAACACTGCCGATCACCGCATCCACTACCCCCACCGTGATCGCAAAACTAGCAACAGGTTCTTTGCGATAGGTGGAGTTGAGAAGTCGTAACCATAAAGCATTCATTTTTCTGTTTACTCTCTTAGTTAATCTGAATAAAGATAGGTATTGTTGAACAGGTAAAATTTAGGATAATCAATGAGTCATCCCCGTTAATCATGTTATACCTTTTCTTGCTGTGCATTTCACGGGCAACTCAGACAAATTGTAACGGGTTAACTGCATATTCAACATTTAAGGCTGTTTCAAACTAAATAAGGGTCAATGCGGTTGATACTTCATATTATAATCGTCTCGGTTCTGCGATGACAGGTTTAAACTGTTGTTTCAACTCAGGTAAAATAGTATAAATCTTAAGAAAGGATATCATATTTAGCTGTAGCCATTAGAACAAGGATTACCCTAAAAGAATAACGCTCATCATTTAACAGTTAATTTCTATCTAAAATATTTTTATCTTTATGCAAACTGTTTCCCAACCGACAGTCAAACCCGAGATCAATTCGACTCAAACCCCCACAGAAACCCTCATTTTAGACGTAGGGGGCATGAAATGTGCAGGCTGTGTTAAAGCGGTTGAACGTCAACTGACTCAACAACCCGGCGTTATTTCTGCTTGTGTTAATTTAGCCACAGAAGTCGCAAGGGTTGAGTGTGAAAATAATACAGTTAATATTGATACCCTAGCTCAGAAATTAACAGACACAGGATTTCCCTGTCAACCTCGAACAACCGCAAACAGCCAAACCTCGGTAGCAGAAACCTTAACCCGTCGTCAACGCCAGGAAACTCAACAACAAATTCAACGCATTATTACCTGTGGGCTTTTATTGCTGTTGTCGGGCTTAGGTCATCTGCATCACTATTTTGGTATACATATCCCGATTATTAATCATATTGGCTTTCACTGGGCAATAGCCACCCTAGCCTTATTATTTCCCGGACGTAGCATCATTGTCGATGGAATACGCAGTTTAGGACGTAATACCCCCAATATGAATACATTAGTGGGGTTGGGAACAATAACTGCTTATACCACAAGCTGCGTGGCGTTATTGTTTCCTCAGTTAGGTTGGGAATGTTTCTTTGATGAACCTGTAATGTTGTTAGGATTTATTTTACTGGGTAAAACCCTCGAACAACAAGCCAGACATCGATCTGCGACGGCATTACATGCATTGATGACGCTGCAACCGACAACCGCCCGACTGGTAGGGAAACCGAAAATAGTTGATGATGAGACTATCTTTGATCTCGATAGTTCAGAAATACCCGCAGAACAAGTCAAAGTCGGGGAATGGTTACAAGTCTTACCCGGGGAAAAAATTCCCGTTGATGCCACAGTGTGTTATGGCAATAGCAGCGTTGATGAGTCTTTGTTAACTGGGGAGTCGATGCCTGTGGTTAAACAAGTGGGTGATGTCGTTGTGGCGGGGACGATTAATCAGTCGGGTATGATGATTATCCAAGCCACACGGACAGGTTCTCAAACTACATTAGCCCAAATTGTTAATTTAGTCGAGACAGCTCAAACTCGTAAAGCCCCTATTCAAAATTTAGCCGATACAGTCGCGGGCTATTTTACTTATGGGGTAATGACAATAGCAACATTAACCTTTTTATTTTGGTTTAGCATTGGTACTCGTCTCTGGCCAGAAGTGATGCAGTTAGGCGGGGTAGAAATTGCCACCCAAGGGAATTTATTACTGAGTTTAAAGTTAGCGATCGCAGTGCTGGTTATTGCTTGTCCTTGTGCGTTGGGGTTGGCAACTCCTACCGCTATTTTAGTCGGTTCTGGTATTGGTGCAGAACGGGGTTTATTAATTAAGGGCGGCGATATTTTAGAACGAGTCCATCAACTCGATACAGTGGTATTTGATAAGACAGGAACTTTAACCACGGGAAAAGCCATCGTAACGGATTGTTTATCTTTAGGATCTCAATCTACTACAGAGATTTTACAATATGCGGCGGCAGTTGAACAAGGCTCAACTCATCCCATTGCCACAGCTATTTGTCAGCAAGCGAGAAAGCAAGAATTAACTATTTTGGGTGCTGATAATTTCCATACCGAAGTCGGGTTAGGGGCATCGGCAACAATTGATGGTGAAGTGGTCTCTGTCGGGAATTTAGCATGGTTACAACAACAAGAAATAAACTTACCGGAAACCTTACCGGATCTACCGGGAAAAACAATTGTTTATGTGGCTGTCAACAACAATTTAACAGGTGTAATTGGTATTAGCGATCCGTTGAAGCCGGAAGCCAAACACACAGTTGAACAATTGCAAAAAATGGGGTTAGAGGTAAAAATATTAACAGGCGATCGCGCGACCGTTGCAGAGGGTATTGCGACCGAATTAGGATTAAATTTAGACCAAATACAAGCAGAAGTTAAACCAGAAGAAAAAGGAGAGGCAATTACAGCTTTACAACAGTTAGGTCAACAGGTGGCAATGGTGGGAGATGGTATTAATGATGCCCCGGCTTTAGCAATAGCAAATGTCGGCATTAGTTTACATACCGGAACTGATGTAGCGATGGAAACGGCTGATATTATTTTAATGGGAGAATCTTTATTAGATGTGAAAGAATCTATTCATTTAAGTCGGGCAACATTTAATAAAATTCGGCAAAATTTATTCTGGGCTTTTGCTTATAATGTCATTGGAATTCCGATTGCTGCGGGTGTATTATTAGTGCCATTTGGTATTGTTTTGAGTCCTTCAACAGCAGGTGCTTTTATGGCATTTAGTTCGGTGAGTGTGGTGACGAATTCTTTGTTATTGCGTCGTCAGTTTGAATGATTAATTATGAATTATGAACATACAAAAGACATAAAGAATAATGAATTATCAATTATAGTTTGATTTTCCAAGAGGTTACACCCTAATACTTTTTCATCGTATTTTCACTTAAAATATCACAAGCAAATTAAAATACTACCTGTAAATAAAGTCAGTTTCAAAGAGTGATAGACTGTCAACTATAGAGGTGGTTAAGACAAATAGAATTATCAATTATAGTTTGATTTTCCAAGACGTTACACCATCATACTTTTTCATCGTATTTTCAATTAAAATATTATGTTACTAGCATTAAATCAAATTGAGATAACACCGGGAAATAAAGTTACTTTCAAAAATGTTAATTTGCGAAAAATTGAACAGATATTAGAAGAATTAGGCGAACATCGTTCTGCTAGAATTGCTTATGAACATAAAGTATTAGAGATTATGGTTCCTTCTATGGAACATGAAGTTAATAAAGCCTTTATTACTGATTTTATCAATATTTTACTTGAAGAATTAGATATTGAATTTTATCCTCTGGGTTCAACAACGTTTAAAAATGAACTGATGGCGAAAGGAATAGAACCAGATAATTGCTTTTTTATCGAAAATGAAGCAGCAGTACGGGGGAAAAATAGATTAGATTTAACGGTCGATCCACCGCCAGATTTAGCTTTAGAAATTGATGTGACTTCTCGAACTCATCCTCAAATCTCTTGGTGCGCGTTCCCTAGGTGATTGCGAATCACCGGGGTCGCACCGCTTTATCTAGCTTTAGGTGTACCTGAATTATGGCGATTTGAGAATAAAATATTACAAATTAATGTATTAAGAGATAGAAAATATATTGAAGTTGAATTTAGTCCGCACTTTCCAGGTTTTCCTCTCATTGAAATTATCCCACAATATTTACAGCGGGTAAAAACTGAAGGCAGAAACAAGACCATGAAAGCATTTAGAAATGGGGTGAAAGCGCAAATTATTGCCTGACATTTCCCCACCCTAAAACCGACTCATAGCATAGGTGAGGAATGATGAATTATGATTCTCTTAAAAGATTTATACTCAATTACAGACGTTACATGTAACGTCTCTACTTACTCAATTACAGACGTTACTCTACTTACTCATCACTCAACTCATACCCTGTTCCCTGTTCCAAGAGCGCGTAGGGCTTATATCCCAATAAAAATCCCCTACCGATGAAAGCAGGGGAAGATATAATTGCAACTCAGGGCCATTTGTTCAATTAGACATATATCTGAGTTGAGGGAACTTATGCAGTTTTCCCACAGAATATTTAGTTAGCGGCGACTGCAACGGCGGTTTCAGGTGCTTCTGCGCTAGTTTCCGGGGCGTTTTCCTCAGAGGGTGGTACAACCTGCCAGAACTTCGGTAAATATTGCGCCCAGTTAGCTAAAATTTTATTAGCCTTTTTACTGCCCGTGCGTTCAGCGTGTTGTTCAATTAATTCTTTCAGTTGTTGTTCACCCGCTGGAGTTTGCACCCGTTGAATTTTGACAATTTCAGGATTAACCTGTTCTGGGAAACGGCCATCTTCATCCAGGAAGTAACCAATTCCCCCTGTTTGACCCGCGCCGACATTGCGTCCTACCGCACCCAACACAACTACAACACCACCTGTCATGTATTCACAGCAGTGGTCTCCAGCCCCTTCAATGACTGCTTTACCCATAGAGTTTCGCACGGCAAATCGTTCTCCGGCTTGTCCTAGGGCGTAGAGAATGCCGCCAGTTGCCCCGTATAAACAGGTATTGCCAATAATCACATTCTCTGAAGGGTCGTAAGTTGCATCGTTTGACGGTTGAATAATTAATTCACCCCCATGCATTCCTTTACCCACATAATCATTCGCCTCACCCGTCAGAGTCAGTTTCATCCCCGGTAAGTTAAACGCGCCGAAACTTTGCCCAGCAGACCCCGTGAAGTTGAGGTTAATCTGACCTTCAAACCCGGTGTTACCGTATAATGCCGCAATTTTACCCGAAATGCGAGCGCCCACGGTTCGGTCAGTATTCACCACCCGCACTGTTTTTGTGACGTTGCCTTGGTTGCGAATAGCGGTGGCAATATCATGATCTTCTAACAGCACATCATCCAACACTTGACCATTGCTGTGGACGGGTTCATGGTTGAGCCACTCGCGGTCTGTCCGAGTATCCGGCAGGTTAACCAAACAATCGAGATTGAATGACTGGGTTTTGGTTAATTTCGCTCCATCCCGCACTTTTAACAAGTCAGAACGACCCATAATATCGGATAGGGAAGTATAACCTAAATGGGCGAGTAACTGCCGGACTTCTTCTGCGACAAAATAGAAGAAATTAACCACGTGTTCGGGGGTACCGGGGAAACGTTTCCGCAAATCTTCCCGTTGAGTTGTCACCCCAACCGGACAACTGTTAGTATGGCAAATCCGCGCCATAATACACCCTTCAGCAATCATGGCAATGGTACCGAAGCCAAACTCTTCAGCCCCCATTAACGCTCCCATAATCACATCCCAGCCGGACTTCAAGCCGCCATCAACCCGCAGACGGACTCGGTTACGCAGTTTGTTTTCCATCAGAATACGATGAACTTCCGTTAACCCCAATTCCCAAGGCGTACCCGCGTGTTTAATGGAGGATAACGGAGAAGCCCCTGTACCCCCATCATGACCGGAAATTTGGATATAATCTGCGTTCGCTTTAGCCACACCCGCCGCAATCGTACCAATGCCAATTTCAGCCACTAATTTGACAGAAACAGCAGCATCCGGGTTAATTTGGTGTAAATCAAAGATTAATTGGGCTAAATCTTCAATCGAGTAAATATCATGATGAGGCGGAGGTGAAATTAGAGTTACACCAGGTTTAGACCGCCGTAACATGGCAATATAAGGACTGACCTTACGTCCGGGGAGTTGTCCCCCTTCACCCGGTTTTGCGCCTTGGGCGATTTTAATCTCAATGGATTTAGCATTCATCAGGTATTCTGGAGTTACCCCAAACCGTCCCGATGCCACCTGTTTAATCGCAGAGCTAGCGCTATCCCCATTGCGTAACCCTTGGAGATAAGGGCGAGTCGCAGATAATCCTTGAGCATCCACATCCTCGAAGCGGTTAAACCGGGCCGGATCTTCTCCCCCTTCCCCAGAGTTTGATTTGCCCCCAAGACGGTTCATGGCGATCGCCAGGGTCTCATGGGCTTCTGGGGATAATGCCCCGAGCGACATCCCACCGGTACAGAAGCGTTTGACGATTTCAGTCACAGATTCGACTTCTTCGACCGGGATAGATTCGCGATCGCTATTAAAATCTAATAAATCCCGTAGTGCGGCAATGGGGCGATCTTCGAGGAATTTCTGATAGGTTTGATAGTGGTCATATCCGGGCAAATCTGAGCCATTATTTGAACCATTTTGAGATTCCTCTTTGGCACGCACTGCACTATGAAGCAGCTTGGTTAAATCGGGGCTATTACCATGATATTCTCCTCGTTTGAAGTAGTTAAAGAAACCGTAATTTTCTAATTTCTTCGTTTCGACTTCGGGGAACGCTTTTGTATGGAATTGATAAACTTCTTGACTCAATTCGGATACCGTTAATCCGCCAATTCGTGATGTTGTTCCTCGGAATCCCAATTCGAGTAAATCCGAGCCAATCCCAATCGCTTCAAAAATTTGTGCGCCTTGATAACTTGAAAGCAGAGAAATTCCCATTTTTGATAAGATTTTCAACAAGCCATTTTCCACCGCAACCCGATAGTTTTGTTGAGCTTGTTGCAGGGTTAGGGCTTCCATTTTTCCCCGTTCCATTGCTTTTTGAACCTTCGGCTGTGACCACCAATGGCGCACACTTTCTAAGGCTAAATAAGGACAAACGGCACTCGCACCATAACCAATTAAACAGGCAAAATGATGAGTACTCCAACATTGAGCCGTTTCTACAACCAGTGAAACTTTTAACCGAGTTCCTGCTTTAATTAAATGGTGGTGAACCGCTCCCACAGCCAGTAAGGGCGGAATATAAGTGTTTTCTGCGGTGAGGGAATTAGCATCACTGAGAATAATGATTTTATGACCCGCTGCCACTGCATCTGTTGCTTGCTGACACAATTGCTGGACTTGCTCTGCTAATCCTTCAGGGCCACTCACCACCGGATAGACGGTAGAAAGAGTTGTTGCGGCAAATGCTTCGATGCTCTTAATTTTAGCCAGTTCTGCCTCATTTAAAACGGGAGATTCTATTTTCAGCAGTTGAGCATCTTCGGCTTGGGGAACCAGTAAATTACCCCGTTCCCCTAAACTCATTCCCAACGACATTACCACCCGTTCTCGCAAGGGGTCAATCGGCGGGTTCGTTACCTGAGCAAACCGTTGTTTGAAATAGTCATACAGCAGGCGAGACTTCTCCGATAGGATAGCGAGCGGAATGTCATCCCCCATACAGAATGTGGGTTCTTTCCCGAGGCTGGCCATATCTGCGATCACCATGTCCATATCTTCTTGGCCATAGCCGAAAGCTGTTTGTAACGTCATCCAGCTTTGACGAGCGAGCTTAGAATTTTCTTCAAACGGGAGTGTATCGAGTTTAACTTGATATTGTTTCAGCCATTCTCCATAAGGCGCTTGCTGGGCTATTCGTTGTTTAATTTCCCAGTTTTTCAGGACTTCGTGGGTTTGGAAATCTACCGCTAACATTTGCCCCGGCCCGAGGCGACCTTTTTCGACAATATCGGCTTCTGGAACTTCGACAACACCCGCTTCTGAGGCGACAATGACTAAATTATCTTTAGTAATGCAATAGCGAGCGGGACGCAAACCATTACGATCTAAAGCGGCTCCCACTTGTTTACCATCACTAAAGACCAGTAAGGCTGGGCCATCCCAAGGTTCTTGTAGTCCGCTGTAGTAATTATAAAAATCTACAATTTCTTCTCGTCCTTTCAGGGAGGGTTGATTTTGATACGCTTCCGGCACCATAATCATCATGGCTTCTAATGGAGATTTCCCAGAACGCACCAGTAATTCTAGAACATTATCTAAGTTAGCCGAGTCACTGTTATCTGGATTAACAAAAGGCTTTAATGTCTCTAATTGTTCCCCCCAGTTGGCATGAGCGAGAGTCCCTTCTCTGGCTCTCATCCAGTTAATATTGCCCAGCAGGGTATTAATTTCACCGTTATGCCCCAACAGACGCATCGGTTGAGCTAGAGGCCATCGTGGCATAGTATTGGTGCTAAAGCGTCGATGATAGACCGCAAAAGCGCTCTTGTAAGCCGGATTTTTTAGATCTAAATAAAATTCTCCCAGTACAGCCGAACGCACCATGCCTTTGTAGACAATAGTACGACAAGAGAAAGAACAGATATAAACACTATCTCCCCAAACCAGACCCTTAACTTCGAGGGCATCTCCAATGGAGCGACGGGCCAGATAAAGCTGACGTTCGAGTGGGTCTCCTGTTTGGCCTGTAGCGGAGGAGACAATCACTTGTTCAATTCTGGGTTGATTTTCCCGCGCTTGTGGCCCGAGTACATCGGGAGCAATTGGAACGGGCCGCCAGCCATAAACCGTAAGCTGTTGTTGAGTTAAAACTGTTTCTATGGTTTGACGAACTTGATCTGCTTGATCGCAATTTTGGGGAAGAAATACCATTCCCACCCCATAAACATCAATTAGTTGTTCTAAACTCAATGATTGTAACTCGGCAATTGCATCCGACTGCTGCAATAATTCCCAGGGGATCGCCGTCATGATCCCGGCTCCATCTCCCGAGTCCTGATCCGCGCTGCATCCCCCCCGATGTTCTAAGCAAGTGAGAGCGGGTAATGCTTTGGCGACGATATCATGGCTAGCAGTCCCTGCTGGATTAGCAATAAAGCCTACACCACAGGCATCTCGTTCTTCAACCAACCAAGACTGACCCGGATAAGGATAGCCTGTATTTTTATTAATAGACTGACAGGGCTGATTATTGTTGTTGATAGTGTTATCCATGTTTTTCAGTTCACATAACATGACCATATTTATTAGGCTGATTCAGCCTAGCAGTTTGGTGTGACGATTAGTCACTAAAGTTGCTATTTTCAATAAGCACGAAGCGCAAAAACTGACTGATTCTGTCTTCAAAATAAAAGTGTTTGTTCTACTGAATCTGATAGGATAATCAGGGCATGATCGATAGAACACCACATACATCATGAATCCCAAATTCGCCATCAGTCAAGCGATCCAAGTCATAGAACAGCCAGGATAGTTGCATTGAACGCCATAAATGGAAGTTCGCTGAACAGTAATTGCCATTGCCTATCTTGCTTGTTTATTGTGATCCATGATGTAACGCTTGAACAGTAAGGGGTGTTGAGACTCAGCTATTCGTGATTTAGTGTAGGAACAATGATACACTTAAATCCGTTTTGCTGCTGAACAAATCTAGGTTTGATGACATTCATCGGAAATATAAAGCATCGGTAAAGCAGCAGGGGCTTTTGTGTGAAGATTCTGTGTAAATCATGATTTTTAGTTCCAAAGGGATGACAATACCAGGGGGGAGTTTGTTATTCTGGGATTATGCATAGCGGGGAAAGGTTGAAGTAGCGGTCATGTCCGCGCTCAATACCTTTAAAAATTGGGTTGTTAAGCTAACAGATAGAGCAGGCTTTTATTGCAAAGCCATTTAAAGCTCAAAAGTCTGCTGAATTCTGTAGCTATTTGGGGAACTATATAAGTTGAACAGCTTCTGTAAAGAACTGAATCCGTCAATTTCGCTGAGTATATATAGGATAAATTGTTGATATGGTAGCAGCGCAAGAACAAACAACCAAAACTTCTTCACAGGCTCAATCACCTTCATCTCAAGCGGTTGCCGCTACAGAATTACGACCTTGGGGATCTTTTACAACCCTAGAAGAAGGAGTGGGTTATAAAATTAAACGGATTGAGGTTAATCCGGGTCATCGCCTCAGTTTACAAATGCATCATCATCGCAGTGAACACTGGATTGTGGTCTCGGGGACTGCTAGAGTGAGCTGTGGTGATTCTGAAGAGATTCTCTTTGCCAATCAATCAACTTATGTTCCTCAGTGTACTAGCCATCGCTTAGAAAATCCGGGAGTCATTCCCTTAATCTTAATTGAAGTTCAAAATGGCGAATATCTTGGGGAAGATGATATTATCCGTTTCCAAGATGATTATGCTCGGACTCAAGCTAAAGCCGAATAATTGAGATCATCACTCAGTTTCTCAATAATTGTCTGGATTTGCTGTCAGACCAGGAGCGTTGACCAGATTAATCTACTAACCACATCCTAGAACTACAGTACTGGGAATGTGGTTTAATATTTTTTATTATAAAATTAACTTTTATATCTCGAGAAACAGATAGATGAATCCATTGGCCCAAAAATCTGAGTGATAATCAAGAGAATTGATGATTAAAATTAGTCCTATTGCGGCTCAAGAAATTTTGCGGCTTCGTGTCCAGCAAAGTCATGATAATGCTTTTTTCCGGTTGGGAGTCAGCTTAGGCGGCTGCTGTCAATGGTTCTACACCATGAATTTTGAAGAAAAACTGCAGTCTGATGATACCGTATATCCGGTCGATCGCCTACAAGTGGTGATTGATTCGGAAAGCTTAACTTATCTTGAAGGCCTGCAAATTGACTACTCTGAGGATTTGATGGGGGGAGGGTTTCGATTTAAAAATCCCCAAGCGACTCAAAGCTGTGGTTGTGGTCATTCTTTCTCGACGACTTCACAGTCAGCCGAGGAGATGGCATAATTAAAAAATTTGCCAAAATTTAATTCATCGTTTAATATAAAAATTTGGGTATCAACTTCTAATTCAAAGATTTAGACAGAAATCCTGTCCTCAAGACGAGGATAGGTCTTTCAATGGGGATACCAATAAATAAAAACTGCTGAATTTGAAAATTATGTCGTAACTCATGCCCACTATCCAGCAACTCATCCGTTCGGCACGCGAACAAACAAAGACAAAGACAAAATCTCCAGCGCTTAAGAGTTGCCCACAGCGCCGAGGTGTTTGTACAAGAGTGTACACCACAACGCCCAAAAAACCGAATTCAGCGCTGCGTAAGGTGGCAAGGGTACGACTCACCTCAGGTTTTGAAGTGACAGCGTACATCCCAGGTATTGGTCATAACTTACAGGAACACTCAGTCGTCATGATTAGAGGCGGTCGGGTTAAGGATTTACCGGGCGTTCGATATCATATTATTCGTGGAACTTTGGATACAGCCGGAGTGAAAGATCGTCGTCAAGGCCGTTCAAAATACGGTGCAAAACGTCCGAAGCAATAAAAGTTGTATCCTCAGTAAAGGAAAACAAATTCTGTCAGAAAATGGCGATTACAGATCTTTACATTGCTAAAGATCTTAAAAGTCTCTGACAGATTAAACCATAGATTAAAACTGTCTGTTAAGTAAGGATTAATTATGTCTCGTCGTCGGGTTGTTCAAAAACGTCCTGTCCCACCAGATCCTGTCTATAATAGCCGTCTGGTGAGTATGATGGTGCGTCGTATCATGAGAAGTGGTAAAAAATCATTAGCGGATCGAATCGTCTACGATGCGCTGAAAACAATGGAAGAACGCATGGGGGCAGAAGCCCTAGAACTGTTTGAAAAAGCGGTTCGCAATGCCACTCCATTAGTAGAAGTCAAAGCCCGTCGGGTGGGTGGGGCAACCTATCAGGTCCCGATGGAAGTGCGCTCAGAGCGCGGAGTGACTCTCGCACTGCGTTGGATCATTCGAGCCTCTCGGACTCGCTCAGGCCGTACTATGGCAGGCAAACTGGCGAGTGAACTGATGGATGCTGCCAATGAAACCGGTAGTGCTGTTCGTAAACGCGAAGAAACCCATCGCATGGCAGAAGCGAACAAAGCTTTTGCCCACTATCGATATTAAAAATTGGGATTCTGTCCATTGGGTAATGGTTATAAAATCTTAATAAAGGTTTAAAAAGGAGGTAGCTGTGGCACGTACCATCCCGCTTGAGAGAGTACGAAATATCGGTATTGCTGCCCATATAGACGCAGGCAAAACCACCACAACTGAACGAATTCTGTTTTATTCAGGCATCGTTCATAGAATGGGTGAAGTCCATGAGGGTACTGCTGTCACGGACTGGATGGCTCAAGAGCGCGAGCGTGGAATTACAATCACGGCTGCCGCAATTAGTACCAATTGGCAAGATCATCGCATTAATATTATTGATACTCCAGGACACGTAGACTTCACGATTGAGGTGGAGCGCTCTATGCGAGTGCTAGACGGTGTCATTGCTGTCTTTTGCTCTGTCGGTGGCGTTCAACCCCAATCCGAAACGGTCTGGCGACAAGCTGAACGGTATCACGTTCCTCGGATTGCTTTTATCAATAAAATGGATCGCACCGGAGCAAACTTTTTTAAAGTTTATCAGCAAGTTCGCGATCGCCTCAAGGCCAATGCTGTTCCCATCCAAATTCCCATCGGAAGTGAAAGCAACTTCCATGGAATTGTAGATTTGGTGAGAATGAAAACTTATCTCTACACCAACGATCTCGGGACAGATATTCAAGAGTCAGACGAAATCCCGGCTTCAGTTCAAGATCTAGTTGAAGAGTATCGGCTAAAACTGATTGAATCTGTTGCCGAAACAGAGGATGCTTTAACAGAAAAATATCTCGAAGGCATCGAACTAACAGAAGCAGAAATTTGTCATGCTCTGCGCCAGGGAACAATCGACGGTACCATCGTACCGATGCTGTGTGGCTCAGCCTTCAAAAACAGAGGGGTTCAACTCCTGTTGGATGCAGTGGTAGACTACTTACCCGCTCCCCCAGAAGTTCCGGCAATTAGAGGGATTGTTCCCGATGGAACAGAGCAAGCCCGTCCGGCGCGGGATGATGCCCCATTGTCGGCTTTAGCCTTTAAGGTGATGGCAGATCCTTATGGTCGTCTGACTTTCGTTCGAGTCTACTCTGGGATTTTGAGTAAGGGAAGTTATATCCTCAACTCAACTAAAGACAAAAAAGAGCGGATTTCCCGTCTGATTGTTTTGAAGGCTGATGAGCGGATTGAAGTTGAGGAATTACGAGCCGGAGATTTAGGAGCCGCTCTGGGGTTGAAAGATACCTTGACAGGAGATACTCTCTGTAATGAGGACTCGCCAATTATCCTCGAATCTTTATTTATTCCAGAGCCTGTCATTTCTGTTGCGGTCGAACCCAAGACCAAGCAGGACATGGAGAAACTCTCCAAAGCGTTGCAATCCCTATCCGAAGAAGATCCCACCTTCCGGGTATCAATCGACCCTGAAACCAATCAAACGGTGATTGCGGGAATGGGAGAATTGCACCTGGAAATTTTGGTAGACCGAATGTTACGGGAGTTTAAAGTCGAAGCCAATATTGGTGCTCCCCAAGTCGCCTACCGAGAAACGATTCGTAAAGCCACTAAGGCGGAAGGAAAATTCATTCGTCAAAGCGGTGGTAAAGGTCAATATGGTCACGTTGTGATCCAACTTGAGCCGGGTGAAGCGGGCAGTGGATTTGAATTTGTCTCTAAAATTGTGGGGGGGACTGTACCGAGAGAATACATCAACCCAGCAGCAGAGGGGATGAAGGAAGCCTGTGAATCCGGTGTAATTGCCGGATATCCACTCATTGATGTTAAAGCAACTTTAGTCGATGGTTCATACCACGATGTAGACTCTTCTGAAATGGCTTTCAAAATTGCGGGTTCGATGGCAATTAAGGAAGGGGTGACTAAAGCCAATCCTGTATTGCTCGAGCCAACGATGAAAGTCGAAGTCGAAGTTCCTGATGAGTTTCTTGGCAATGTCATTGGCGATCTCAACGCTCGTCGAGGTCAAATTGAAGGTCAGCAAACCGATCAGGCTCAAGGTATGGCTAAAATTATCGCTAAAGTTCCTCTGGCTGAAATGTTTGGCTATGCCACCGATATTCGCTCTAAAACCCAAGGGCGAGGTATCTTTTCGATGGAATTTAACAGTTATGAGGATGTTCCTCGTAATGTGGCTGAAACCATCATCGCCAAAAACCAAGGCCGATAGTCGTGAAAAACTAGAGACTCAACAGGACAAAGGAAAGATAAAATATTAAACAGCTTTCAGTTATCCTCTCGGTGTCTTTTAGAGTTCACTGACGATTCCAGGTCTAATACTGTATCATTCAATATCTAACATCCAGAATCAAGTAGAATATGGCACGCGCAAAATTTGAACGGAACAAACCTCACGTTAATATCGGTACAATCGGTCACGTTGACCACGGCAAAACAACTCTGACGGCTGCCATTACCCTAGCTTTAGCAGCCCTAGGAAGTGCTAAGGCTCGCAATTACGCAGATATTGACGCAGCACCTGAAGAAAAAGCTCGGGGAATTACAATTAATACGGCTCACGTAGAGTACGAGACTGAGAGTCGTCACTATGCTCACGTAGACTGCCCTGGGCACGCGGATTATGTGAAAAACATGATCACCGGAGCCGCTCAAATGGATGGGGGTATCCTGGTCGTTTCTGCCGCTGATGGCCCCATGCCTCAAACTCGGGAACATATCCTGCTCGCTCGTCAGGTTGGGGTTCCGAACCTTGTTGTGTTTTTAAACAAGCAAGACCAAGTTGATGACGAAGAACTGTTAGAACTAGTCGAACTTGAAGTTCGTGAACTGCTGAGTTCTTACGACTTCGATGGAGATGAGATTCCCATTACCTCAGGTTCTGCATTAAAAGCTGTTGAGCAAATGGCAAGCAACCCCAAGACTCAAAAGGGTGAAAATGAGTGGGTTGACAAAATCCACGCCCTGATGGAGACTGTGGATTCTTATATTCCGACTCCAGAGCGTGAGATTGATAAGCCCTTCCTCATGGCGGTTGAAGACGTTTTCTCCATTACCGGTCGGGGAACTGTTGCCACCGGTCGGATTGAACGGGGTAAAGTGAAAGTCGGTGAGACTGTTGAATTGGTGGGCTTAGCTGATACTAAGAGTACTACCGTAACAGGTGTGGAAATGTTCCAGAAATCTCTCGATGAAGGGATGGCTGGGGACAATGTCGGTCTACTCCTGCGGGGGATTCAAAAGGAACAAATTGAACGGGGAATGGTAATTGCTAAACCCGGTTCAATTACTCCTCACACTGAGTTTGAAGCTGAAGTTTACGTCCTCAAGAAAGAAGAAGGCGGTCGTCACACTCCATTTTTTGGTGGATATCGCCCTCAATTCTATGTTCGTACCACTGATGTAACTGGAACCATTAAGAGCTACACTGCTGACGATGGCAGTAGCGTAGAAATGGTTATGCCGGGCGATCGGATCAAAATGAGCGTAGAACTGGTAAAATCGATTGCGATTGAGCAGGGAATGCGTTTTGCGATTCGTGAAGGTGGACGCACAATCGGTGCGGGTGTTGTCGCTAAAATTGTGAAGTAGGACAACACTTCTACTGAGTTGTTCAACGCTCATTCTCCATTTCCGGACAAGGGTAGAAAACTGTTCAACAAGCAGAACCTTTTCTACCCTGTTTGCATGAAACTGCCTCCGTTCTCACTAGTTGGTTTGGACATAATCGCAGTCGCGCTGTAAAAAACTGACTACTGATAACGAAACCGACTGAACCTAGAAAATTAAACCGTTAATCTCTGATGGCAACTATTCAACAACAGAAAATCCGCATTCGTCTGAAGGCTTTTGACCGCCGTTTACTAGACACTTCCTGTGAAAAAATTGTCGATACTGCTAACCGCACTGGCGCAACTGCCATCGGCCCAATTCCTTTACCGACAAAGCGACGAATTTACTGTGTACTGCGTTCTCCTCACGTCGATAAAGATTCCCGCGAACATTTTGAAACCCGGACGCATCGCCGAATTATCGATATCTATCAACCGTCTTCTAAAACCATCGATGCTTTGATGAAGTTAGATCTCCCGGCTGGGGTAGATATTGAGGTGAAACTCTAAACTTTCTAGGATATGAGGTAAAGGTGTGCCTCTGGTTTCTGTTTAGATCAAAAGCCAGAGGTAGAAAGCTTGCATTCGACAGTTCGGGCAATAAATTAAAGTCAGACTCTGTAGAGACGCTAAATCTGCTGCATGAGAGGTTATATGTAACGTCTCAACAATTTTATCACCTGTTAAAAACGGGTTTTCGATATAACAGTGGATTGATTAGATTTATCCTCGAAAGGTTGAGTGCAAAACACAGCTTAAGAAATCCGCTACAGTATAAGGAAGAAGCGCATACCTTAGTAAGGGACAATGTCATCATCTTCCTCTATTGCTGTTCGAGAACTTCCCCTATTTCCACTTCCGGAAGTGGTTTTATTTCCTGGCCGACCTCTTCCGTTGCATATTTTTGAGTTTCGCTATCGGATCATGATGAACACCATCCTTGAAAGTGATCGTCGCTTTGGGGTGCTAATGGTTGATCCGAATCAAGGTAAGGTGGCATCGGTGGGTTGCTGTGCTGAAGTTGTTCAGTATAAGCGCTTATCAGATGGTTGTGTGGATATTCTCACCCTAGGTCAGCAACGCTTCCGTGTTTTAGAAGCAGTGCGAGAAAAACCTTACCTGGTCGGATTGGTTGAATGGATTGAGGAGGTTCCTCCCACTAAAGATCTAAAACCATTAGCAACTGATGTTGAACATTTACTGCGGGATGTGGTTCGTCTATCGAGTAAATTGATGGATCAACAAATTGAGCTTCCAGAAGATATTCCTGACTTACCAACAGAATTATCATACTGGGTTGCGAGTAATTTATATGGTGTTGCATCTGAACAGCAGAGTCTGCTTGAGTTACAAGATACAGCAATTCGTTTAGAACGAGAGGCTGAAATCTTAACTTCAACTCGGAATCATTTAGCTGCTAGAACGGTGTTAAAAGATACTCTCAATTCTCCTTAAAATTGATCCAGGACTATTTGGAGACGTTCTAATCAAACGTCTCTATCTTTCTAATTTAAGAAGAAATAATATCATAACTCCCAAATACTTTAAGAATTTTAGTGTAAGATTTTAATTCCATCAGTGCAGATTGAACAGATGCATCTAAGGCATTGGCTGCGATATCAATAAAAAAGACATAATCTCCTAAAGAACGCTTTGTCGGACGCGATTCTATCCGATTAAGATTAATATTTCGGCAGGCGAAAGTTTGCAAGGGTTTGACTAAAGCGCCCGGAATATTGGCTGGAACGCTAAATGCTAAAGATGTATGGCTTCCTCCAGAAGAAGGTCGTAAACTGACGACCCAAAATCGGGTACAATTTTCCGGATAATCACTAATAGCATCGGCTAATACAGGCAATTGATAGAGTTGTGCTGCCCGTTCTGAAGAAATGGCCCCGGCTGTCTTTTCTGTGGTTAAATGTTGCAATGCTTCTGTAGTAGAATTGGTCGGAATTAACTGAATATTACTTAAATGATGTTCTAGCCATTGCTGACATTGTGCTAAAGCCTGGGGATGAGAATAGACTGTTTTAATCTCGCTTAACAGGTTGGCTTGAGAAATAAAAACGTGAGCAATTGGCAAAATTAGGGCGTGTTGAATTTGAAGCTGCTCGATTTGCCACAATGCATCTAAAGTGATTGTAACGCTGCCTTGAATTGAATTTTCTACCGGAACAACCCCGATCTCAACTTTACCCAAGGCAACTGCTTCTAAGGTTTGAAAAATACTGGGATAAGGACACAGTTGAATTTGACCCGGAGGACAACTTCGCTGAGCATAAGCTTCTGCCGCTGCCTCAGAATAAGTTCCGGGAGGCCCTAAATAAGCAATTGTCGGAGATTGAAGTAAAGGCATCTTAAATTTTAAAGGGTATATTTCAAACGGTTTTTATGATTTTCGTGATTGGGTTGTGATGATTTCAGCGCCAAGGAGTGAATTGAATTTATAGGAGTGGGGGGCTGATTTCTCACTTTTGAAGGAGGCGTTACAGACAATATTATCCTGAGGATGGAGGCAATCGCCATCCCAGTTGAAATACCATTAAGTTATTATAAGCAGAGATACAAATCGTTACATCTTTTCAATCTCAATTACCCGTATGATTGTAAGTTAAATCTACGTTATGATTTTGAACTAAAACGGACTAATTTGATCCGGATTAGGGTGATAAAAATTAATTATTATTACAATTAGTATAGGAGAGTAAATTTAAGATTAATGCAAGTTCGATTTTTAGCATCTCAGTCTGTCAATCTCGCTGTTGCTGAACAACAAATTCCAATTCAGCACTATTTGCGCCAACCGAAACGGCTCGTCAGTGCCTTAGTTGACCCAACTCGTTTAGAACAATTAAGCGAAGACTGTTTTCGTTTAAAAATGCGCCCGCTGTCATTTATGATGCTGACGATTCAGCCTACAGTTGATTTACGAATTTGGACGCTTTCGGATGGAACATTCAGGCTCAAGTCTGTCGGGTGTGAAATTCGCGGGGTAGAATACATTAATGAAAGATTTGCTTTAAACTTATTCGGGCGGCTTTCTCCTTGTGAAATTGAGGGTGTTCCTCATCTGAAAGGAATCGCAGATTTGGAAGTACAAGTTGAACTGCCTCCACCGCTACAATTAACTCCTAAACCGATTCTAGAAACGACAGGAAATGGACTGTTAAAAAGTGTTTTAGTCACGGTTAAACAAAGATTAATGCATAATTTACTGGTTGATTATCGTCGTTGGGCGGCTGAACAAACAGAGATTTCTTCAACTCCATCAAAATCTATTTTACCTGAGTCAATCTAATTCAATATTAGAGTATTGGGATAAATTTAAAGCGAATCCGGGTAAAACATTTTCACCTGATAATTCTGTGGGTAAATTTCTGGTTTCGACTTCAGTTTTTGGGCGATATATTTCTACTTGTTGTTGCTGAGGATTGATGAGCCAGGCTAATTTCACGCCGACAGAAATATATTCTTCCATTTTAGATTGCAAAGCTTTGAGACGGTCTGTGGGGGAGCGTAATTCGATCACAAAATCGGGTACAATCGGAGAAAATTTACGTCTATCTTCTACAGTCAATGCTTGCCAACGTTCTCGCTGAATCCAAGCCGCATCAGGTGAACGATTCGCACCATTTGGTAATTTGAATATAGTCGAAGAACTAAATGTATAACCTAAATCCGTTTGACGATTCCAAATCACTAAATCAGCAATTAAATTGGCTTCTCTATTTCCGCTTTCTCCCCCCACAGGTGGCATAATAACTAAATCTCCTTCGGCTGTTCGTTCAAACTGTAAAGTTTCATTATTTTGGCAAAGTTGATAAAACTGCTCGTCTGTAAGCTGAACAGAATCTAATTTCAAGGTTAAAGTATCCATCATTGTGATAAAATCCTCCAATTAAAGCTTTTTGACAACACTGTAAAACTCTACAATTTCAAAACTTGACAAGGACGGAAAGATAAACGGTGTTGAGACGATGCACCGTAACGCTGTAGCGCTTCACAGTGTTTTTTTGTGCCGTACCCTTTATTGTGAATTAAGTCATATTCTGGATATTTTCGGGCAAGACGAACAATCAGTTGATCTCGCCAAACTTTAGCGATAATACTAGCCGAGGCGATCGCTTCGGAAGTTTGATCGCCTTTGATTATCGTCTGTTGCGGAATGGATAAATTAGGAATACTTTGGTTGCCATCAATTAAACACCGTTGAGGCGGAGGATTCAATTTTAAAATTGATCGCCTCATTGCTAACAACGTCGCTTGCAAAATATTAAGCCGATCAATTTCCCGCACCCCTGCCCAACCGACTTTACAGTCTATTGCAATTGCCTGAATCTGTTGGGATAAATTAACCCGTTTTTTCGGACTCAGGCGCTTGCTATCTTGGACACCCAACTGTTTTAGGGGAGCGATGGCTGTTTCCGGTAGAATCACAGCCGCTGCCACTACCGGGCCAAATAATGCTCCCCGTCCCACTTCATCGACACCTGCAACCCACAAAATCTCTGACACTTTTTACTTAATCTGAGAGAGCAGAAGAACGACGGCGGCGGCGACGAATGACAGGGGTTTGTTCTTCAGCCTCATCACCGTCATCATCATCATGATCGATTTCTTCTAATACTGAGTCGGGGGTTTGATCTTCTTCTAATTCCTGCACTGAGTCATCTGGGACTCTGTCTGAATCATCTATTTCTTCAGCTTCATTATCTGGCTGAATTAAATTTAATATGGGCGGTTCGGGTTGACTTTCCGTGGCAGTTGAATCAGGAGTTTGAACGGGTTCGGGTTCAGATGATGTTGGAGATATGGTCGGCTTATCTGGCTCTTGATCATCGATTAATTCCTCTGGAGATACAGGCTCATCACCCGGCAGACGAACGGTAACAATTGCGGTTCTTGGATTTTTTACAGTTTCGCTCGATACCAGTAATGGAGAAATTCCCATCAATGCATACATTTGTTGTTCTTCACCCGTCATTTCTACTGAAATCACTTCTGGGGGGTCTGCGGGTGCTTTAATCAATTCCGCTTTAGGGGAACGATTGCGCTCCGGGAGTCCGGGTCGTGCGGAACTGACTTCTGTGATGCTGCTTTCTGAACGCGATTCATTGTAATTATTGGGAATTACCCGGATGTCATTACTACGACGTTCGTCCTCTTCTCGGACTAAAGGTTCTAAATCTCCTAAGCGACGACGGCGACGACGGCGAGGATTAGTGTTGTTATTTGCGCCAATATCCTGATAACTGGGGTGATTGAGTAAGTCGAGATCTTGCAAATTACTAGAAGCATCTAACTCAACAACCGTCGGCTCTTCACGAGGTTGACTGTCAATTGTAATGGGTTTAGCACGTTCGGTGGTATCGTTAACGCCGATGGGTAATCCGGCTTTGCCACCCAACATAATCCGGTCAGGAATATCAGCACCGTCGTCTTCTGGGGAATCGGGTAAGTGAACGAGATGTCCTAAACCGCCGCAAGAAGAACAAGTCCGACCAAATAACTCATAGATATTTTGTCCTTGGCGCTTACGAGTTAGTTCAACTAAACCTAATTCAGAAAGTTGAGCAATTTGAGGTCGAGCTTTATCAGCTTTGAGAACTTTGTTAAAGTGTTCTACAAGTTGCAGTTGATCTCGCCGAGAATCCATATCGATAAAGTCTACAATAATCACCCCAGCAACATTACGCAGGCGCAATTGACGAGCAATTTCTGTGGCTGCTTCACAGTTTGTCCATAATACGGTTTCTCGTGCCGTCGCTGAACGGGTAAATGAGCCTGAGTTGACATCAATCACCGTTAAGGCTTCTGTGGGTTCAATGATAATGTAACCACCCGATGGCAAGTCCACTCGGGGACGCATGGCTTCTCGAATTGCAGCATTTACCCGAAAATATTCTAGAACCGGAGTCCGTTCTTTATGGTGGTCAATCAGTACACCCTGAGGAGATTTTCCCACACTCCAGCTAATCAGTTGTTGCTTGACTCGTTTAATTCCCTGACTTGAATCAAGAACAATCCGGTTGACTTCTGTGCTGTACATATCTCGCAGCACTCGTTGAATAAAGTCATCGTCTCGATTGAGTAATGCTGGGGGACGAGTTGAACTGCCTTCTTGTTGAATTAATTCCCACTGTTTTTGTAGGTTTTCCAAATCTTCTAAAATCGCTTCTTCTGCCATCCCATCGGCTTCTGTCCGCACGAGTAAACCCATGCCGGAAGGTTTGATTAAAATCGCTAATGCTCTGAGGCGATTGCGTTCAGCTTCAGAACGAATCCGGCGAGATAAATTGACTCCCCGTCCATAAGGCATCAGTACTAAATAACGACCCGGTAGGGTGATGTTACCCGTGAGTCGGGGGCCTTTAGTCCCTGTTGGTTCTTTCATCACTTGCACCAGGACTTTTTGCTGAGGTGCGAGTAATTCTGTGATCGAACCGGAAGATTTTTTCAGTCGTAATGGCCCTAAATCGGAAACATGGATAAAACCGTTGCGTTCTGCATCTCCAATATTGACAAATGCGGCATCAATTCCGGGGAGGACATTTTCCACTACCCCTAAGTAAATATCACTGACTTGGTGACTGCCTGTTGCCACCACGAGTTCTTGGATTTGGTCTTCGGAAAAAACAGCCGCAATTCGGTGTTGTTCGGCGATAATAATTTGTTTTGACATTTAATTTCCTCAAAAATTTTCAACATTGAAGGCAGCTACGTTGCGTGTACCTTTACTGTTGATTTTGATATCGTTGTACATTAACGAAGTTTTCTTTTTTATGGTATTCAGTCGAATTTTCTGAACAATTAATACTGAATCAATTAAGATGAATTTGTTTGATCTGATTCAGCTTTCGGAAATCGGTTTCAATAGCCAAGGTTCCTTGTCAAAAATAAATTCATAGAAATAATAATGAATTTTTAGAGTAAAACTCTAAGCAACTAAAGTCAAGTTAACCTCATGTATTGAAACAAAACAGAAAGATGAGTGATTAATCACTTCTTTTAACGTTTAATGTTTTTGATTTCTTGTTTTCATGAGAAAATTTCTATGATCTCACAAAAACTTGGCTCCATATCAAGTAATAGTGGGTGATCGACCGATACTTTAATGCTCCTCAACCAATAGATTCTACAGGGTCAGCTCTAAGTCATGAACTCAACTTTTAATGAGTGAATTTGTAACTCTTTCTCAATCTAAAGAGGGTGACCTAATGATTAGAAAAAAAGCAGCAAATTTACTGCCATCTCTAGGCCTAGCTGGACTGAATCCCATCATCTCATTGAAATAACTTTATATCGTCCAAGGATGGATATTAAGTACAGTATATTAACCTCGATGGCTGAGTCTTTTGAACTAATGAAATCTCCCATAAGGCGAGTGATTGCTGTTGATTTGGGATTATTGCCAATAGAGCGACCATATCCCAAAAAGTTAACCCATCTCGTAAAAGGTTTTCGTCTATACCTTTGGTGACTTGAAACTCCTCCTCACTCGAAGACCCACCCATCTCAATCTGGTATTTCAGCAAAGCAACGAATTCACAGATAGATTCCATGGCAAGCAGAAGAATAATCTTTCACCGTTGCGGTTTCCCAAAGTTTCTCTAATACTCTCATAGTTTTAATTAAGACTCGTGTCTGGCTAGCTATGTAGAGCAAATAGTAGAATTGCGACCAAGATGAGGGTAGCTATAACGGACTATCGTCTATTGAATAGCTTTTCATGGAGCAGACTAACCACAGGTTAAGCGATTTGCTGAGTATTGACGGCTTTAACTGGCTTCATCGAGTGACCTTAGCGCTAGTCACTTTAACGACAGTACCGCTAATTTTTATATAATACAATAACTCTTCGATTGAGACAAATTTCCCTCTGAGCGCTTTGTGTGAAGTTGAGACTCGAGTGGAGAGTGGGCAGCTTTCAGGTTGGCTCTAGTCACGTTGTCGGTTTCGAGGTAAAATGTCACTAAATTTCGACCAAATCTTGGTCAATCTTGAGTATTAGCCTCAATAGAAAATCTCTATGAAACACTATGTCTCCCGCCTTCTGGCATTAGTTTTAGTTGTTGCAATTGGTCTAGTGGGTTGTGGTGGTTCGCAAGTCGGTTTGACCGGGAACTATCAACAAGATACTTTATCTGTTGTCAATAGTTTAAGAACAGCGATAGAATTACCCCAAGATGCCCCAGACAAAGCATCAGCTCAAGCAGAGGCGCGTCAACTGATTAATGAGTTTGCCTCTCGATATCGTCGCGATGGTGCGGTGTCTAATTCACAGTCTTTTACCACAATGCGAACTGCCTTAAATGCCTTAGCAGGTCATTATAGTTCTTATCCTAACCGTCCGGTTCCAGATAAATTAAAGAAACGGCTTGAACAAGAATTTAGACAAGTCGAAATTGCACTGAAACGCGGCGCTTAGAGATTGCTTGCTCTCAAGTTGCTCTCAAGCGGTTAATTAATCAAGCACCAAGTATTGTTTAAGCATCGAAAATTAATCTGTAGATGACAAGCAAACTTACAACACCCCTGGTAAAACTACTTCACTAGGGGTTTTTCAGTTGGTAGTATTTTGCACTTTTTTGACCTGCGTTACGGACGTTGCTCCTCTGGCTTAGAAGAGTACCAGATGAAGTCTATCATTGCTGAACCCTAAATGTCCCCTGAATTGCCCAACCTCCTGAATATTAATTCTCGTTGGTTTTATCGCTTATTAACCGTTTGTCTGACTCTGCCGCTGGTGGCAAAATCAAAATCTGCATTCGCGCAGCGTGCCGTTATGCACGTATTGTCCAAACGGCCCCCTAATGTCACCTATCACCGACAAAAATCACCCTCAAACGAATTTGACAATGGCATCCAATGGCTTATGGGGTGTGGGACGACAGATTGTATTGTTTCCCAAGTTGAGGAAGTTGTTTGTCAATTTTAGCCTGTTATTTTATCTGGGCCAAACCTGAATGGCAATTTTAGCCAAATATTCAGCTCTTGAATAAATACTGTCTATATTCCATGTTTCTATATTCTGAAAGTATTTATTCAAAGAAATATTACTCTGTTTAAGGTCAATTCGCTTTTGCTCAAAAGATTTATTAGATAATTCTGAGTTGTATCCGGTTAACGTTAGGTTACCTAAAGTATGGAGCCACTTTTTGTGTAAGGTACTATAACCTTTTCCTAAATCCTCTTTCCATTCTTGAGTCAGTTTCTGCGGCATAATATGCTCAATCGTTAAATTATCAGGATCGACTTTTTCTTTACTCAAAGTTTCTTCTATACTTTCTAAAATTAGCTTGACGCGGTCAATATAACTTTTACTATAAATTTTTTGATTAATAATTCCTTGACAAAAAGATTCATCATCCGGCCAGATCTGACTTCCTTCAAAACGATTTAAAACGGTGTATAATCCATCTAACGTACTACTGGGGTTTTCTGCTTTTACCTGACTATACAATTTATTAAATACACCCCCTAGAGAGCGAGTAGAAATTCCAGCAAACCAACGACGGACAAAATAAGACTCTACATAAATTAAAATTTTCTCAAAGTCTTTCTCAGATAAATCTCTTTGCTCATATTCGTGATAAACATTAAGAAGAAACATTTGACCCGCTTTAAAATCTAATCGCAGTAAACGTTTAAAACGAGTCTTAAATTTTACAGGACAGTCTGGATATTCAAAGTTAAAGTATTGATAGTATTTGACAAACTGAATTAATTCTTCTAAATTTTCTTGAATATTCCCAGATTTATCAAATTTATCTTTAAGTGTTTTATAAACCGCTTTTTCACTCACGGATTCTCCATCTTTTCTTAAGTAAAACCAAAAAGCATTTGTCATTTCTGCTGAATATTCTTTGCCGTAAGTCTCAAACTGCTGTTGAAGCGGTTGCCACTGTTTTTGATAAATGACTTCTTGTTGTTGAGTCGGCAATTGCATAAAAATATAGTTACGAATTAAATCAGCTTGAGTCAGTTCTTGTCCTTTATTATTCAAACTCTCAAAGATTAAATAAGGATTATCCTGTTCATCTGAAGTGATATTAACCAGCATCAAACGTTCTAAACAAACTTGTTTGAATTTTGTATAATCAAAAACATCAATATTTTCTATGCCGGGTTTCTTTAATTTTTTCTCAAAGAACTGATAAGCATCATAAATTTTACCTATTTTTTTGATATCTTTATTAGTCTTAGCTTGAATAATACTTTTATAAGTTTCTCTATCACTATGAGTCGGTAATACTTTATAAAACTCATCATCATCTTTATACTCATTCACCAAGTAAAGATTATACAATTCTTTTGCTGCTCGCTCATTTGATCTTTTAATACAATTACGCAGCGCTGCTAGTAAAATCGTCAATGTCGTCAGGCGTTGCTGTCCATCAATCACGATAAACGGAGAAATTCCTTCTGCTGTTCCAGGTATTGCTTGAGTCACAATTGGCCCGATAAAGTAAAATCCTTTAACTTCATCTGTATATACACTAATTAAATCTTCCCATAATGCTTCCCAATTTGGTTTCTCCCAAGAATAAGGCCTTTGAAAAAGAGGAATTTGAAACTGCTTAGTACCTTCTAGCAAATTACGAAGACTGGTTTCGTTCGCTTTCATTCTATTAATAATTCAATTATATTTTCCTTCCTTCTACTGTTATTACATTTATTTCAAACTTATACCATCAACCAATAGTACTTTTAAACTTCTATCTCCAATTGCCTGTCTCAGGTAACCCGAAGACTACGCTAAGCTGTATCTACAGTCATCACGATAACGATGCTGTTAAACAAAATGCTATATCTATTTGAGTCCAAAATGTTATCATTCGATAGCAATTCTGCCTACAGTTGAGAAATGTAACGAGGACTGATCGATTTAACAGTATGATAATTTCTTGGATCGTTAATCTAGCTTGGGGTTTGGCTTCTGTTGTTTGGGTCGAACTCATACGGGATATTTATCACGTTCTTGCTCATGTTTGGCCCCCTTTATATCGGTTACACGTCTGGCATCATCGGGTTTTCCGACGAGATTTTACTCCTGTCAATGAAACCATTTACAGACAAGCTCACTGGTATAATGATGTACCAGAAGCATTGGTGATGTTGGGCTTTAGTCTGGGCTTTTGGCAAGCGGTGCAGCATTGGCAACCGGGGCAGTCTGGGTTTACATTGGTGGGGTGTGTTTATACGAGTGGTTTCTTGCTTTCTGCGATCGCCCGTGGTATGGGAATTAATGGTATTGATGAATTGACTGATTTAACTCATTTACCGGGAGAGTTTTCTACACCGCCATCTCGTTGGTTGGTCAACCGTCCTTATCATTGGCGACATCACTTTGATAACCAGAATGCTTATTTTTGTGGCACGTTTACCGCTTTGGATCAATTGATGGGAACAGCACTTTCACTTAAAGGAAAAACAGTTGCAGTTACAGGCGCGTCCGGCACTTTGGGAACCGCATTACTCGTACAACTGCATCAAGCCAATGCTAAAGTTATTGCTCTTTCTTCTCAGCCTCAAACTGTTACGATTGAAATAGAAAAACAGTCTATTCCGGTTCAAACTATTACGTGGAAAGTGGGAGAAGAAGAACAATTAACAGGGTTATTAGAAAAGATTGATATTTTAGTTCTTAATCACGGCATTAATGTACATGGAGAACGGACTCCAGAGGCGATCGCCAAATCTTATGAAGTGAATACGTTTTCGAGTTGGCGACTGATGGAACTATTTCTTAAAACAATAAAAAATAATACTCAGGTTGCCCGAAAAGAAGTTTGGGTGAATACGTCTGAAGCCGAAGTTTCTCCCGCTTTAAGCCCATTATATGAGTTGAGTAAACGGACATTAGGAGATTTAATTACATTACGAAGATTAGATGCACCTTGTGTCATTCGTAAACTAATTTTAGGGCCATTTAAAAGTAATTTAAATCCCATTGGGGTGATGTCGGCAGATAAAGTGGCGAAGCGAATTGTGAAGCAAGCTCAATCTGATGTTCGCACTATTATTGTAACGATTAATCCGCTTACTTTTATCCTTTTTCCGCTGAAAGAATTGTGTGTTTCAACTTACTTTAAGCTATTTAGCCGTCCTGAAACTCCTGTTTCTGTACCTTTAACTCAAATAGAAGATCACAATTAAAAAGAACAAAGAAATAGAAATACTGCCCAGGCGCTCGGCCTGGGTTTATTATTGCTTGAAATTAACTATTTATACTAATTTTACTAAAATTAATTAAAATAGAATTTAGCCAGATTTTGCAAATATCTGATTATCTCTCTGGCAAATAGGAAAAAGCTGATGTTTTTCAATTACTAATAAAATTGTTAAATAAAACTATATCAGGATAATTATTGACTATTCATTCTTTAGATAGACAGCCAAGTTTATCATCACACTTTTGCTCTAAAATAGCTTCAAAATCATAAAAAAAAGGCATTCATTAGAGAATACCTGTTAGCTTTAAATTAAACAACAAAATTAAGAAAGCATTTAATGATTAATCTGCTGTCCACTCTGTGTGAAAGAACTCTCCCCGAGCTGTATTCAGACGTTCATAAGTATGAGCACCGAAATAATCTCGTTGTGCTTGAGTCAAGTTTTGAGGTAAATTCGCCCGTCGATAACTATCAAAATAGTCTAAAGAAGCACTAAAAGCCGGAACAGGAACACCCAGTTTATTTGCAGTCGCTAAAACTTCTCTCCACGCTATTTGGCGATCTAAAATAGTCTGTTTGAATTGAGAAGATAAAAGTAAGTTCGGCAAAGTGGGGTTTTCTTGGAAAGCTGCTTTGATTTCGTCCAAGAAACCAGCCCGAATAATACAGCCACCTTTCCAAATACGAGCAGTTTCACCCAGATTGAGGTTATAGTTAAAGTTATTAGATGCAGCACTTAATAGCGCCATTCCTTGAGCATAGGAACAGATTTTAGAACAATACAATGCGTCTCTAACTTGGTTGATGAAGGTTTTGACATCTCCATCATATTTTTGGGTTTCTCCCGAAAGGACTTTTGAAGCCGCGACCCGTTCGTCTTTCATCGAAGACATAATGCGGGCATTAACCGCAGCAGTAATAGTGGGAATACACACCCCTAAATCTAATGCACTGACTACCGTCCAGCGTCCAGTACCTTTTTGTCCGGCTGCATCTAAGATCGAATCAATTAACCAATTCTTTAAATCTTGATCGTCTTTTTTCTTGAAAATATCCGCTGTAATTTCAATCAAAAATGAGTTGAGTTCATCTGTTGTATTCCACTCACTAAACACTTCATGGAGTTGATCATTATTTAACCCACCAGCAGTCTTTAATAAATCATAAGCTTCGGCAATGAGTTGCATATCACCATACTCGATGCCATTATGAACCATCTTGACATAATGACCTGCTCCACCAGGGCCAATATAAGTCACACAGGGGCCATCATCGACTTGAGCTGAAATTTTAGTTAAAATGGGTTCGAGTGCTTTGTAGGATGCTTCTGTGCCTCCTGGCATTAAGCTCGGTCCCCAAAGTGCGCCTTCTTCACCGCCACTGACTCCCATACCCATAAACCCTAATCCGGTTGCTTCTAGGTCGCGGGTACGACGCTCTGTATCTTCGTATAGAGAATTACCTCCATCTATGATCATGTCATCTTGATCGAGCAAGGGTTTAAGCTGATCAATCACCGCATCAACTGGCTTTCCTGCCTTCACCATCACCAGAATTCGGCGAGGTCGTTCGAGGGCTTGGACAAATTCTTCGAGGCTATAAGCCGCTTTAACATTTTTACCCTCGGCTCGTTGTTTCATGAAGCTATCGGTTTTAGCACCAGTGCGGTTATAAACAGCAATAGGAAAACCGTTACGCTCAACATTAAGCGCAATATTTTCACCCATAACCGCTAGGCCAATGACACCAAATTTTTGCTGTGACATAAATTTTTGACTTGCTATAATGTGACCTGTGACTAATACAGATAGATTTAGCTTTTAATGTAGCGTTAATCTGTTTTTTGGGTAGTTAAACCCGGTTTTTTTTAAGATTTATCAGAAATCGTAGGACTCGACGCTGGAACAATAATCCGCTAAAGTCAAAGTAAGCTAACCATTTATAAGGAATTAGGTGCAAACACCATGGAGGAATTGAAGCATTTAGCAACTTGGGTGAAGGAGCAACACGCTCCCGAATATGTTCTGACCTGGTTACTAAATCAGCCGGGAATCTGGTGGTCGAATGGAGAAGTTTATCAAGCCGCTCTCCAAAAGTCGGGACCTCGTCTAAAGGAGTATGTCAAAAGTAGCAAGCAAGGTGGCTTGTTTCAGGGCATTGCAGACCAAATTGTGAGTGAGGAAAGCTGGGATCGAATTGCAATCAGCTTAGCAACAATTATTGCTGCTTATCAAGAAGAATTGGTGAAATTACAAGATCAAAATAGATTGCGAGTGGCGGCGAATGCAGCAAAAAATGGTGACACAAATTTAGCAGATGCTTGGTCTTCTTTAGATTTACAACAACCTTTGCCAGACCCTAACGGAGATGCCCTAACTGGACAATAGGTTTACATCGGTTGAAACCGTTTTTGTTGATCCCCGCAATCTTCAATATTTAACTCAAACAAATCACATACTGCACCATTTTCTCCTGAAAAAACTGTGAAATCAATCCCACTGTCCCACTGATTTTTATATCAATTGAATCATAAAGAATAGGTGTATCTACTTTCATTATCTAATCGTGTTTTCTGATACAGTTTTTTTAACTTAAATTAGAAATAATAAGGCGCTATGGTAAGAATGATCTGACAAAGCTTTGTGTACAGACGGTAAAATATGAAGCCTCGTATTATTGTTTGCGATCTCGGGCGAACGGGGTATCGGATATTTGAACTGCTGAGACAACAGGGGGCGATTGTCGTTGGTATTCATGAGCATCCCATTAAAGGAGAAGGCTCAGATGTTGTGATCGGATATCTGAGATCGGCATCAACATTACTGGCGGCAGGGATTCAAACCGCTCATACTCTGGTGTTAGCAGGAAGCGATGATGCGGCTAATTTAGCGATTTTGATGCAGGCTCGCATTCTTAACCCCAAAATTCGCATTATTAACCGTCTATTTAATATTAATTTAGGCGATCGCCTCGATCAAACCCTTCCGGATCATGTAACGATGAGTGTTCCGTCTCTGGCTGCCACGGTTTTTAGTTTTGCAGCACTAGGAAATCGTGCGATCGGACAACTTCAACTGTTTCGTAAAACTTGGCCGATTCATGAGGAATATATTCATCAACATCATCCCTGGAATGGTAAAAGTTTAACAGAATTGTGGGCAGATGAGGAGCGAATGCTGATTTATTATTTGCCGATTTCCCAACAGATAGACTTGATTTCGGCTGTGCTGGAGGGTAAATATTTACAAGCAGGCGATCGCCTAATTATTGCAACTAAACCCAGTATTCGTTTAAACCAAACCAATTGGTTTCAGCGATTGAGAAAATTTGGCAGTAGTTTAAGAAAATTTCAACAACACGGAAAGTCAGCCGTTTTAGTCACTTTAATCTTGTTAATCACCATTTTTGTGGCAACGGTGACCTATGTCAGCATTAATTTAAATAATTCTGTTGTTGATTCTCTCTACTTTTCTGTCGGCATGATTACAGGTGCGGGGGGCAATGAAAAAGTGGCTGAAAATGCTCCTGAAAGTATTAAAATATTCACAGCAATTATGATGCTGGTCGGGGCAGGAGTGATTGGAATTTGTTATGCTTTACTGAATGATTTTGTCCTTGGAACTCGCCTGACAGAATATCTCAATGCTACCCGAGTTCCCCATAAAAATCATTATATTATTTGCGGTATGGGGGGCTTAGGGATTCAAATTGCTCAACAACTGCAAAATAACGGTTATGAAGTCGTCGTAATTGAACAAGACCCCAACTGCCGTTTTTTAAGTACTGCGCGATCGCTAAAAATTCCGGTCATTCAAGGCGATGCCAGTTTATCAGCGACCTTAGAAGCGGTCAACGTTCACCATGCAGAGGCTTTATTGGCTGTCACCAGTAGCGATATGGCGAACTTAGAGATTGCCCTAAGCGCCCGAGGATTATCCCCCAGACTGCGAGTCGTGGTGCGTAGTCAAGATGCTGAATTTGCCACCATGGAACAGCAAGTCTTTAACTTTGAAACCGTTCTCAGCCCCACTGAAATTGCTGCCCCTGCCTTTGCTGCTGCTGCGATTGGTGGACGGATTTTGGGCAACGGTATTACCGCCGATCGGTTGTGGGTGGCAATGGCTACATTAATTACCCCAAATCACCCGTTTTGTGGCCGTCGGGTGCAAGATGTAGCCCGTTCAGTGGATTTTGTTCCTCTTTATGTGGAAACGAACCGCCATAGTATTCATAGTTGGGAACTTCTAAATTTTTTGTTAAATCCGGAAGATGTTTTGTATTTAACCATGCCTGCCGATCAACTCGAACAGTTATGGAATCCGTACCCATTGGAAGAGGCTTCTAATGTTTGTATTTAAAGCCATCATATGATGCTACTGAATCTTGCCTAATCAACAAAAAGCCCTCAGTTTACTTTAAGCTGAGGGTGACAAAATCAGGGTGCATCTACGCATATAGTGTTGCGCTTGAATCACTCCCTCTTGCGGAAGATTTCTGAAGTTTCGAGCAATTTTTTTCAGAGTTCTGTTGTAGACTAGGGGGGAAGGATTTATTAATATCCAAATCTGTAGCTATGGGACTGTTTGATCAAATTGTTAGCGCACTGAGTGACCCCGACTTACAAGCGAACACAGGTCAGTTAGATGGTATTTTGAATACCGTTCAGCGGGTGACCAATAATGCCGGAGTTTCACCCCAGACGACTGAGGCTGCGATGTCAATGTTAGGGGGTTATGTTCGTTCTTCCCTACAACAAAAACGGCTTAATAATGGACAAGAATCAGTCCAAGCAGTTGTTAATCAATACGGTGGAACAGGAAGTTCTCAAGCAGCAGTTAACCAGCTTTTTTCACCTCAGCAACAGGAACAAGTCGCTAATGCAATCTCACAACGTACAGGAATCAACACCAGTACATTAATGAGTTTACTACCCGTTCTAGTCCCTGTCGTATTGAACTTATTACAAACAGGAACCAACACTCGCAGTCCGGGGCGGGGAAATAATCCTGTTTTAAGTGGTTTTCTAGATGCTGATGGAGACGGAGATGTCGATATTACAGATGCAATGCGTTTAGCGGGACAGTATCTCAAGAAGTAGTAAAAAGTGATGGATTGAATTTTTACAATTTCATAGAAAAGATATAATTTAGTCAGTATTCCTAGGATCAGTTAATCATCTGAGTCAACTCTGGAGTATTGACTAATTTAGTATTTTATATACAAAAAAAAAAGCAATTAAAGCGCTACAAAGCTCTGATAATTAATCAATTGACAATAAATTTATTGTGGCTGATTAAACAGCATAAAGTGATAAAGTAATACAGATCAAGTTGTCAATAATGATTAATACTCAAAACTTTATGGTTATTGAATGGTTAGAATTTGATGTTCCCCCCAGACAACGCAATGCTTTTATTGAACGAGACAAAGAAATCTGGACAGAAGGCCTTAAACAGTTTAAAGGATTTTTAGGAAAAGAAGTTTGGATTGACCCCGATACAGAACGGGTGATTTTAGTGATTCGTTGGCAATCTCAACAAGATTGGGATGCTGTACCCCAAGCCGAAATCGAACGACTCGACAAGCAAATGGGAAATCTGAGTATACCAATAGCTCAGAGTAATAAGTATCAAGTTCGTAAATATTTACAATGAAATCGAGTTGTCATGCAAACTTTTGAATCAATGCCTGAATTAAGTTGAGTGAGAGAAAGCTGATAAACACCACAAGAAAAACAAATAGGATGCCGCTAAGAATAGGACGAATTTTAGGCTTAGGAGTTTCTGAGTTGGGTTTCATGCAAATAGCAGATATGTAGCTGTTTATTATCATAGCAGGTCTTACTTTTGAGAGTGTGGCAAACTAGAGTTAAGTCAAACAACTATTTGAACCGGGCGTTAAATACACTAATTTTTCTATTTTGAGTTAGCTATGACTATCATTCCTCAGATTTCACAGACAAATCAGGCTCATCTAGACCATGAAACAGACTATTCCCTGCCTCAAACTCGCTCTTTTAAAGCCAATCCTATATTCGATAGTCTACAGCAGCGCAACTGGTTAGACTGGGCTGAGTTAGTCTCTTTAATTAGTTCAGCTTTGGGATCTGTAGTTGTGGCGCTTTCGGGTCAAGCAATTTATAGTGTTGCACCGCTCACGGTTGCCTTATCGTTTAATGCCGCAAATCGTTATCGCCTGGGTCAACAAGTTCAACAGAATAAAGCCCAATTTATTGCAGTTGAACAATCTATTGAACAGTTAGAATCTAATGCAGTTAAAGTCATTTTGGGATTACGACAACAACTGATTAATGAAGTAGAGGCTTTACAATATCAGCTAGAGGAAATGCCGCGTCAGGCTGCGTTAGAGTCAGCTTATACGAGTAAAGAAGTGGCTGTATTAAGAGACTCTATTGAGACCATGCAAAATCAACTTTCAACAGCAATTAATAATCTTAAACATCAATTTCATCATGAATTAGAAGAGCGTTTCACATTAACTACGGCTCAACCAGAATTATTACAAGCTCGGTTATCTGAATTAGAAACTGTTATTCAACAGTTGCGGCATCATACCCTAACGACAGAACAACAATCTAAACTCAGTCAACTTTTTGAAGAAAATCAAACAGTGATTAAACCTCATCTCAAGCGATTAATTTTAGTGGTTCGACAATTACAAGCGATGAAAGTGAAAGATTTACCATTACCCCCAAAACCGATATCTACTCCGGTTCAAAAGTAAGATGAAGTCTAGGATAAATCTCTCAATTAATATGATAATTATCTAGATTTTTGTTTTCAGCTTTGTTGATTAAATTACTGAATTCAAAGCGTTTTATCGTCAATGATGATAAAGTTTATTTAATCGCTGCTCGCGGCGAAAAATATTTATATTGTATCAATAGTACAAATTAACGACTAGCCGTAATAATTTGTTAAAAGCTAGAGGTCAGCTAGAAGTATGAAGTATGATAGTGTCGCCTCAGAAAGTCAAATAAGAGGTCACGATAACGTTTGTCGCGGGTCATGCAGTGTGTGACTGACAAGTCTGTAGATCTACATGAGTTTCAAGCAAAGCGATCAGACACAAGAACTTCGATGGCCCCGAAAATTTTTGTTGTAAATAGTATTAAAGCCCTACAGAACTATATTCCATAAGGCTTTAATATTTATTTGGTGGCGGGGAGCGGATTTGAACCACTGACCTTCGGGTTATGAGCCCGACGAGCTACCAGACTGCTCTACCCCGCGTTGTTCACTGCCTATCTAGTATAACGCGAAGTTTCTATTTTTGGCAACCTTAATTCAAAAAAAAGTTGAAGTACCAGCAATATTACACTGCAACCGCTAAATCATAGACAATTCACCCACCACATCTAAGCGTTTAAACTCACTGAGGCTGATATATTGTTCTGCTAAAGTGTCGGCTTCTGTCGGACTAATCCAACCCATTTGTTTTAATAGATGAATTGCGACCGCATATTTAGCTCGTTTAGCTCCATCTAAAACTTTGATGGCTAATCCCATTCCTTCCCCCACAACCCCGATACATTGAATTCCTTCTGCGCCAGATTTACTGACGAGTTTCCCTTCACTCAAGCGCATAATGTCTGTATCAAAGCGTCCCTCTCCCGCCACCATTGCCGGATGATGGGTCATGGCTCGAACAATCCGTTCCATATCCAAGCTTTTCCCAGACGCTAATTGAGCATATAACCAGGCCATTTGACCCAATTCCATGTAATAAGTCGGCGCACCACAGTCATCGCGCGCCCCAATAAATTCATCTGGTGGAATCTTTAATAACTCTGCCACAATAGACAAAATCAACTGTTGTACGGGGTGTTTGCGTTCTAAATAAGTTTCCAGCGGCCAATGTCGTTGCTGACAAATCGCCAACATCCCAGCGTGTTTTCCAGAGCAACCATGTTGTAGCGGGCTTTTTTTGCCACTGGGTGTGGGACAGTGAAGCTGAGCGGGAGCCACATCACACCGCCAAAGAATATTAAAAGCTTGCCGAGCTTGCTCAATGCGACCTTGATGGGAACTACAGATAATGGCTAAATCGAGATCGGTTAATTCATACCGTTCGAGTGTCCCTGTTTTGGCCACAGCCAAAGCTTGAAAAGGTTTAAGGGCGGAACGCACAAATGTAACGGTGTCTGGGTTTCCAGCCACGGATAATAACCGTCCTCGGTGATCGCAAACCGCTGCTTGAACGTGATGAGTGGCTTCTGTAATTCCTTCGCGAAGGAGTCTGACCTGTAATTCTGCTGTTTGTGTGCGTTTTGCCCGTGTCATATTTTGTTTAAAGACAAGATAGAGATTAATCCACCCAGAGTAATTAATCCGGCTATTCCATAAAAAGTTCGTCGCAGGCGCTGAAATAACGGATGAACTTGGTAAGTACAAATTAACTGATCTTGGGCTAAAAATTCTGGGGTTTTTAACCAAGTTTGACCATCATACCAGCCTGATTCTTCATAAAAAACTGTCGGGCTATTGAGTCGAGAGCGGATATAGAACCAACCTAAATACAATTGAATCAGAACTAAGGTGAGAATTAAACTCGCTCCTGCTCCTGCGCTCAACAAAAACGGTAACAGTTTCTTGCTCGGTGGGAAACTCGCCGCCGCTACTGGCCCAACAATGAGCCAACTGAGTCCCCAAACCCAAGCTAATTTTTTCAGATACTGAGGTAAAGCTAGAGTCACCCAGCTATAAAACCAAGACTCAACGAGTTCTTGATATTCATTGAGGGGACGTTGTTCTGGAGGTACTGGACAGACGGAAGTAGAAACGTTTTTCATTGTCATGTTAACGTTTGGTTGCTCAAAGATCTAAAGCAAAAATTTAATCACAATGGGTGTAGAAACAATCCTCATGATAACGAATTGATTCACTTTTGATCTGCATTTGCTGTAGTCTTTTCACTCATAATCCCAAAATTACGGTTCTGTTGTTGCCTTAATTTCGATGTTGATGTGATCGATCTTTTCTGCGTGTCCCCAGAATGCCTCTAGGTTATAAAATTCTCGTTCTTCAGGGAGAAGTAAATGGATCACCACATCCCCATAATCAATGAGTGTCCAGACTCCTTCTGCTTGTCCTTCAATACTCACCGGAACTCGATCTAATTCTGACTCAACTGCCTTGAGGACGGCTTGATAAATAGCACGGACTTGTACTGTGGAAAAGCCGGTGGCAATCACAAAGAAATCTGCCAGATAAGACACCTCGGATACTTTGAGGATGAGGATGTCTTCTGCTTTGCGATCTTCTGCGGCTTGTGCTGCAACCACAGCAACCGCTAAACTTGGATCCAGTTCAGACTGAGTGGGATCTGAATTTGAAGCAGATGAATCATATTGGGTTTTGGCTTGATCAAACATTAAGCACTTAAAATATTGAATAGATTAATAAAACGTAACCTCTGTCGTCATATATATCTTTATCATTCTAACAGTTGATAGAGATGAGTGTCTCAACCCAAGTAATGATCTTAATATTACTTTTCTACTTTTCTAAAGATGCTCGAGAACGCGATTGTTCTGAAAACAATAATCAACAAAGCTTTTGACTAACATATTGCTGCAGTTGAGGGAATCGCTAACTCTAACATTGAGAGTGTTTCATGATTTATTACCACATTTTGTAATAATTGTCAATCCTCCTTGCGCTCGGTATTATCGAAACTCGAAGCCAAAGTCTCTGTTATCAACTTCTGCCTTTGCGATTAAACCTGACGAATCTGAGAAACAACCCAATCAAAAGTATCCAATACCTGCTGTAATGTAGAGTGATCTTGAACCGAAGACAAACTCAGAGAGGGCGTTCTAAACTCCGTTCGTTCCACGGGCAAAGATAACCCAATCGAACTGAATCGATTTCTTAATTCTACCCAAGTTTCCGGCGTATCAAACGGCGGTTGATAACCATAATGATTCGAGGATATTTCTAAGCGGCTAGAAATATCGACTGTAAATAACTTATGCAGTTTTCGTCCTTCTTTTGAATAAGTAACGGCAGCAAACCCACCATAAATATCTCCTGTTCCCCACTGAATCTCAACTTCAGGTTGATGTTGTTTGACCCAGCGATGAACCACACCTGCAATTTCCGCCTCATCACGGCCCCAACGGTTTTCCAACTCCTCAAAAAACGAAGCCTCATCCCAGCGTCGGCGTTCACCTGTGGCGCTTAATTTTCGCTGTTGGGCTTCAGTAGTTTGACCAATTAATCGAGGAACAAGCGTTTTGACTCCTTCTTCACTAACATATTGTTTAATTTCTAGCGCCCAAACTTCCACCGGATCAGTTTGTTCATTAATAAACTCAACCATACGCCGTAGAGGAGGCGCAATGGCATCAGCCACAAAAATCAAACGAATTCTGCGGGCTTGAATATTCGTTTTTACCGTCTGCCAAAATCGTTCTTCATTGGTTGCAGACCCCAAAAAAGCTTCAAATATCTGTTCTGGATCGCTTCCTTGTTCTCGGCAATTGGCTTCAAACTGAGCAATAATAGACTCCATTGGCCAGTAAACCCCCACATTAGCCGCATAATCTAACATCTGACCCATCATTTTTTGACGAGTTTCTGCATTGTGACTGCGTTTAACTTCTACTAAGGTCGGAATTGCTTCTTGATCTAAAAACAGGTGATCGACCGACCAACGGCCTCCGGCATCTTCTTCAGGCGGAATCGTCACATCCCGCGAAATCAGTAACCATCTTCGGGTAGTACTGCGATCAATTTCATCGCCCGCGAGTAAGTTAGGATAAGTCTCCAATAACTCCTGTAACTGATCTTCGGAATCATAAGGCTGTTCCATCAGTTCAACTAATTGATCGTCATCTTGAATCAGATAGATTCCGCCACCCATATTTTCCCGTATTTAATAATAAATTTTTTCACAGTTTAATCTTGAGGCTGCCATTGACCCGTAAATACCCGTTGGGCAGGGCCTGTCATCAATAGATGGTTATCTGTTGCTGACCATTCAATTTGTAGACATCCTCCGGGCAGTTCGACAGTTGCCTCTCGGTTGCAATTTCCTGTCAATACACCCGCGACCACCGCAGCACAAGCCCCTGTACCGCAAGCTAAAGTTGCGCCTGCACCTCGTTCCCATACCCGCATTTTAATATAATCAGGTCGCACCACCTGAATAAATTCAGTATTCGTTCGTTCAGCAAAAGCAGGATGGTGTTCAAATTTTGGGCCAATTGTTTCTAAGGCAATCGCCGCCACATCCTCGACGAACGTAATACAGTGGGGATTTCCCATGCTGACACAAGTCACGGGCCAAGACGTTTGAGCCACCTCTAAGTCAGCATCGATCACTTTATCAGCCGCAGCGGCTAGGGTTGTGGGAATCTCTTGAGCCTGTAAACGGGGTTCTCCCATATCCACTTTCACAAAAGCATCCGGGAGTAACTGAGGGGCGATTACTCCGGCTAAGGTGCTAATTTGATAAGTTAGAGGCTTCTGTTGTGCTTGTCCCCCTGTCACAGTATTTTCTAATTGAGCAATAAAATGAGCCAGACAGCGGATGCCATTGCCGCACATTTCCGGTTCAGATCCATCAGAATTATAAATTCGCATGGTGTAATCAGTGGTCGCGGTTCCGGGTAGGGCAAAAATTACCCCATCGGCCCCAATCCCAAAATGGCGATCGCACATTTTGACGGCTTCAGCCTGAGATAGAATAGGTTCAGCTGACGCACGGTTATCAATCAGGACAAAGTCATTGCCCAGACCCTGATATTTGGTAAACTCAACAACCATAGATTCTATATTGCTCTGATATTTAGGTTTCGATACTTCACATGAATTAGTCTAACATTGGGAATGGCTCAACTATGTCTGAATTTGATATTGGCTTACCGAGTATTCGTCAGATCCAAACTTATCTCAAAGATAAACAACCTGTAGAAATTAAATTGATCACAAACGATGTATTAGAAGGGACAATTTCCTGGCAAGATCAAAACTGTATTTGTTTACAAGACGCTCAGCAACAGACTACCCTAGTTTGGCGACAGGCGATCGCCTATCTAAAAGCTAAGACTTAAACGCTTTTTTCGGTTGAGCGGGCTTTTTCTTCTGTTGGGCCACAGGCTGAGTAGATTGTCGGGGAACTAACTCCTGACGGGCACAATTTAGGTCATGAAAGCCTCCACAGAGTAATAAACGATCCCCTGCTTGCAGCGTTAAGTTACGACCCGGCCAGCGAAAGAATTTACTGTCTCGGCGCAATGCCTGGACTTGCACACTATGGCGATGGGGTAAATCAATTTCGACTAATTTCTGTCCAATACCCGGACTATTTTTCGGAATGCTTAACCATTGACAGGAGATACTTTCGGCTGGGATCGTTACTTCTCCTTTTGCCATTTGGTCAACAATGGCTACATCTGCCGGGTCACCCACGAGCAGTAAGCGGTCGTCTTTTTGTAAAATTGTCTCGATCTCGGGGTAATCTATTTCTTCTCCCTGATGGCGTTTAATCGCAATTACACTGACTCCCGTAAATTGACGTAAATTGCTTTCTTCAATTGTCATTCCCAATAAGGGAGAATTAGCAGGCAGAGTATACCATTTACTATTCATTTCTTGGGCAGCGGCAATCAGTTCCTTATTCATTTTTTTATTATTGACTTGAGGGCGAAAATCCAAGTAATGACTGTTACGAATTTCCTGGGTTTGTTGTAAAACTTGAGGTAAAGATAAACCCGTATTTACCAGTAAATGAGTTGATAATTCTAAGCTTGCTTCAAATTCTGGCTGTACAACTTCTCTTGCTCCCAGTTGATAAAATAGTTCAATATCTTGATATCGATATGCCATTACCGTAATATCAAGATCGGGAGAAAATTCTAATGATCGTTTCAAACATAAACGAGTAGACATCGGATCGGGCAATGCGATCGCCATCGCTTGAGCGCGATCGACTCCAGCCGTTTCTAATACTCTTAAACTCGCAGCATTTCCGTATAAATAGGGGATTTTAGCCGTTCGTAATTCTTGAATTGCGCTTTCAGAATGATCGATAACAGTGAGCGGATAATCATGACTTTGTAAGAGTTGTACTAAGTTACGCCCGACTCGCCCATAACCACAAATAATAATATGATTTTGCCCCGGTAGTTCTTCCGCAATGGCTAAAGGCGCTGTACTTTGTTCGAGTAAATCCACTAAAAAAGGAACTGTTTCTGCCCAATTCAACAGCTTAGGAATCAGTTGCAGTACAAACGGCGTAATCACTAAAGTGACCGCTGTTGTGCCTAAAATTAATAGATAAACGGGTCGAGCTACTAATCCTAAATTCTGTCCAGTACTGGCTAAAACAAAAGAAAATTCACCAATTTGAGCTAATCCTAATCCAGCAATAATCGCGGTTTTCAAGGAATAACCAAACAGTTTAACTAAAGGAATGACAATTATAGATTTACCGACAACAACCAGAAAAACTAATCCTAAAATTAGTTCTAAATGTTGCCATAAAAATACCGGATCAATTAACATTCCCACCGCTACAAAAAATAGTGCTGCAAAAATATCGCGTAACGGTTCAACATAGGTTAAAGTTTGATCGGCATATTCCACTTCCGAAATCATTAACCCCGCCACAAACGCCCCCATTTCAATTGAGAAACCAAGATGTTCTGTTAATAGTGCAATCCCTAAACAGATGGCAACAACCCCCAATAAAAATAACTCTTGACTTTCGGTTTTTGCTAAAAATCTTAGTATAGAAGGCATGATAAAAATGCCAACCGCAATAGCTCCCAAAGCAAATAATCCCAGTAATAAAAGGGATTTTCCAATCGCATATCCCATCACTTCCAGGGGTTTATCTAAGGCAGGTAAAACCGCTAACATTAACCCTAAAGCTAAATCCTGTACAACTAAAATCCCTAACATAACTTGACCGTGGGGCGTATCGGTTTCATTACGTTCCATCAAACACTTCAACACCACCGCAGTTGAAGATAGGGATAAAATTGCGCCTAAAAAGATGCCTTGAATAGCAGAAGTGACCCAACCAAATAAAACAGCAATTAAGGCTGTACCCGCAATAGTAAGAGTGATTTGTAAGCCACCCCCGCCTAAACTAATCCTTTTTACTTTATTCAATTCTGCAAAAGAAAATTCTACCCCCAAAGCAAACAGTAAAAACGCTACACCAAACTGTGCTAAAGTTTCCACCTGGACGAGCTCTTTAATCATTCCTAACCCCGCAGGGCCAACAATCATCCCGCCTATCAGATATCCCAGCAGGGCGGGTTGTCGTAGCAAGGAAGCCAGCAAACCGCCAACCGTTGCAGCGGCTAACACTAATACTAAATCTACAATTAATCTAAAATCTTCTGGCACGAGTTTTGAGTCTGTCTAGCTAGAGTTTGACATTATTCTTTACTTTAGAAGATTTATCTCAACTCAGGTTTGAGATTGTCGTGATATTCCAATACAACATCACATCAAATATGCTCTGACCAGAGTAAAAAAAGAGGGTTATTCTCCTCAAACTCTCATTTCGCAGTCTGCCTAACGGGATGCATCTTGTTAATGACTGACAAATCTGACATTTTTTTATCTTTTAGATGTTAAATATTGACAATGTCATAAATTAGGGTTAACTTTAGAGTGTAACCCAATTCCATTTTGTGGAGGTAATATGATTTATGGCCGACGGAGACATTATCCACGGTAGCCTTGGATATCTATATCAAAAACCTTATAAATGGCTGTGTGAAGAGAAAGCCAGCAGTCAGGAATGTGCCAAAGTTTTAATGAAAGCACTTCTAAAAGATATAAAAAGAAAGGTAACGAGCCTGTTAAACTTGCAAAACAGATGGGTGCAACCATCAGTAAAGTTATTAATGATGTTAATAAAAACGGAGTAGTAAGTTGGGCGGCTTTAAGTGAAAGGCTTGAAAGGTTAGCACAACAAACTCAAGTTTCACATAATATGAAAGAGTTAGTTCTTGGTGCAGCTAAAGAAATCGTTCATGATCTGCGTTATCAAAAGATAGTAGACACTAATAATTTATCGGAAATTGCTGTAGAACGATATATGCAAAAAGTTTATAAATCAAACTTTGAAGAACGTATTCCACTGACTAATGAGCATCATGCTGGAATTGATGCAAATACTCTTACTAATAAAATAAAAATAATTAATCCGGAGATTTCAACAACAATAAATTCATGGGCTAGAAAGGTAAGTATTTTAGAGGATATAAAAAAATTGCGGCTACCTTCAAGCAAAAAAAATGAGAAAAAATCTATAGATCTTGATGAAAATTTATTATGACTTATAAAAATACTATAGAATATATTGAAAATAGTGACTATAAAAGCTATTCATTCTATTTTGATCCTATCTCGAATAAAAATGGAACTGTGAACTTCATCGATCACTCTAACAACACAGAAACAACTGTTGGTATTAGTTTAGATGATAAGGAATTAACACAGTTTTTTCAGTATTCTATTATTACAGATCTAATCGATCTGGCTGTTGCTATCTCTGCTTGCGATCGTCTTGCTCCTCAAAACTTACGGGGTAAACAACGCCGCCTTTTCGTATCCCTTCCAGTCCGTCATCCAGAACTATTAAATAGCCAATTATTTTCAGAAAAACTTGAAAATTTACTAGAATGGGCGACTGGTAGTCGATGGTATTTTGACTTTCAAAAACGGAAAGTATCAGAACGCTATGGTGATAATCAACTTGCTTTTCCAATAAATAAAGACTATGAAATAGCACTGTGGAGTGGCGGTCTTGATGCTTTAGCAGGTCTTTATACTCGTCTTAAACAGGATACGGAAAAGTCATTTGTACTGTTTGGCACGGGCAGTAATAATAGTACTTATCATCGTCAGGGAAGAGTAGCTAGAAAGATTCAATCTATATTTCCTAGTCGAACTGAATTGTACAGAGTTCCTATTCATTTTTCTGACAGTAGTGAACAACGAAAAAATAAAGTTTCTCGTGCAAGAGGTGTTGTATTTATGTTGCTGGGTGCTGCTTGTGCATACCTAAGAGGGCAGCGAAAACTTAATGTTTATGAAAATGGAATGGGTGCAATTAATCTTCCCTATCGCGCCTCTGCTATCGGATTAGATCATTCTCGTTCAGTTCATCCAATAACTTTACTAATGGTTAGTGAATTAGTGTCAGAACTAATCAAAGAAGATTTCCAAATACATAACCCATTCCTTTTCTGGACAAAAGCTCAAATGTGTCAGGAATTGGCTAAAAACGGAAGAACAGATTTGCCATCGCTGACAATGTCATGTGATAGTCCACACCGTCAAAAACCCGTTCAATGTGGATACTGCTCATCTTGTCTTCTGAGACGACAGGCGCTTGCAGCATCAAACATAGAAGATCAAACTCGTTACGTTGTACTACATGGAGAACGAGAAGTAAAGGGGGATACGAGCTTACCTTTGCTGAATATGCTGGCACAAGTTCGTACGTTGGAGCATTTACTTAATACGTCAAATCAAACTAATCTGCAATGGGTTGCCTTAACACAAAAGTTTCCGATATTAGATGACATTGTAGATCGAACTGCTTCAATAGAAAAACTGCTTCCTACAGAGATGCAAAGCCGTTTAATTCAGCTATATCAGACCTATGTTGCCGAATGGAATATTGTAAAATCCCAGATGGCAACGGGTCTTGTGAATAAACAGAGTGGTTCACAGGTATTGGATAAATACTCACTAACGACTCAACAAGCTTGAGGGGAAACATCATGGCTACCGATATTCTGGACAAAATTAATATGGGTCAGTTAGGGCAACTCCTACAACAGGCGCGTAAACAGTGCGGTATGACTCAAGCAGATGCGGCTAAAGTAATTGATGCTGCCCGGACAACCATGGTTGCCATTGAGAAAGGAGAACGCCGCCTGAAGCCGTCTGAACTGATTAAACTGGCTCGTGCCTATGGGCGAGCGGTGAGTGACTTTGTGCGGCAAGAAGACCCTGTATTACAGCCATTTGAGGTACAATTTCGAGCGGCTTATCGACGCAGTGAATTAGAAGAATCACAAATCGAACCCGTGATACGGCATTTTGAAGAATTATGTCGAAATTATTTAGAACTTGAGAAGTTAATGGATGCACCCCTACCCCGAAATTATCCTCAAGAATATCAAGTTGCGGGTATGCCCATTGAACCCACTGCCGAAAGCCTTGCGATAACAGAACGTCAACGAATTGGACTAGGAGATAGTCCTGTTATGATGCTACGGGACATTCTAGAACAAGTGGTTGGCTTGCGAATTTTTTATATTCCAATGCCTGGAAAATACTCAGAAATTTATAACTATGATGAATCTCTGGGGGGATGTTTAGCAATTAATGCAAATCACCCAGAAGAACGGCGACGTTGGTCACTGGCTCACGGATACCTTCATTTTCTGGCTCATCGACGCAAGCCTATTTTTGATTTTGATGGTCAATATCAAAGAATGCCTGAGAGTGAAAAACTGGCTGAGGCTTTTCCTAAATATTTTCTAATGCCAACCAGTAGTTTGCTCAAACGCTTTAACGAGATTTGTCAAAATCAAGACAAATTCACACCCACTAATTTATTTACCTTGGCACATTTTTATGGTGTGTCCGTGCAAGCACTGGTTTACCGATTAGAAGAAATAGAACTTTTACCGTCAGGAACTTGGGAAAGATTAAGCGATCGCGGATTAAAAGTTAGACAAGTACAACAGGAATTAGGTTTAGATGAAATCCCACAACGCCCCGATCAATTTCCTATTTACTATCAACACTTAGCTATTGATGCATTAGACCAGAGCTTAATTACTGAAGGGCATTTTGCTAATCTTATGGGTGTTAATCGTTTACAAGCTCGTCGTATTGCCGAAAAACTACGGGAAGTTGAGCGCGGAATAACAGAGGAAGTTACTCACATGGATCTGCGTCAAGTTGAGCAATAATGGGAGATGTTGTAAAGTTTATGGAAATTAATCACTCCCATATTGTGCTAGATGCTTGTTGTGTTCTCAATTTATGTGCTTCAGATCATTTTATCGACATTTTAAAAGTCATTCCCGTGCAATTTGTTGTCACACAAGTTGTGCATGAGCAGGAATTAAAAACACTACGACAGATTGATGATACAAATAACGAAGGTGCAATTCAGTATGAACAAGCAATTACACAAAATTTACTAAAAATTGTAGATTTTGACTCAGAAGAAGAATCAGGAATATTTATTGACTTTGTATTTGAAATCAAAGGCGACGGAGAGTTGGCAACAGGGGCAATAGGGATTCATCGAGGATGGGCGATCGCAACAGATGATAGACGAGCGATTGCTTTTTTTCGTAGAGAAGTGCCTAATTTAACAATTTTATCCACACTCGAAATTATTAAATATTGGTCAGAAGAAGCCCAGATTAATTCAATACAGCTACAGATTGTACTGAATAATATCCAAATTCAAGGACGATATGCACCTCAGAAAAGTCACCCTTTACGAAGTTGGTGGGAAAAGGCTATTTGTGAAATATAAAGCCATATTTATTCAAAAAATCCCTAACTTTTCTCAAGCTAGGGATTGCTTTAATCAATGATTTATTGATCTCAAATTAATCGATAATTGAGCGTTTTAACTTAACTCCGGTCGGTTGCGACCACAGGTTCAAAACTAGGAATTACGACATCTTCGTTTTGTTTAGTTAACTGGTTATACAACCGTTCTGTATTGGGGAAGTTTGCCGCTGGTAAGGTTGGGAAGCGACGATAAGGAACCGTATCTTCACCAAAGAATTGAGCATATTCAACGCTATTGACCATGGCATTAATAAAGCCTTTCAATCCTTGAGTGGCTAAGATTTGGTTATACTTACGAATTTCTCCTTGATTTTGAGGGGCACGTCCGAGGAAATGCTTTGTCCCCAATTCAATCACTTTTGTATTAGGATAAGGCGTATAGAACTCCTTAATATACAAAGAAGTACCACCCAAAGCTTCGATAAACTCTTTGAGGTTAATCTCTTGGTTACCGAGCTTACTTTCAAGAGCGGTAAATTCGTTTTTAACCACATAAGGATCAATATTGCGCTCAAAGATTTGACGATAAGTCGCCTGAATTAACACTTTGAGTGCTGCCTTATCTTCGGTGTTGGTCAGCTTGAAGACCTTCGTTTGTTCCCGCTGACGACTAACACCCTGACCCACTCGGTTGTTGAGTTGATAGTCTCCTGCGGCTTCTTCTGGTGTACCCAATTCCACAAACCGTGGTGTCACCTCTGGCTGAGCTGCAACTTGAGGCATTTTCTCAGATAACGTACCCACTCGCATCGTGCGTAAGGAAACACCTGCAGGAGTCAAATAACGCTCATAAGGAACCGTATCTTCCCCAAAGGCTTCATTGTACTCTGGAGAGTCAATCAGGGCATCTACAAGGGCATAGAAGCCTTTCTTAGCGCAGATATCGAAGTAACTGTTAATTTCAGCCCGACCGTAAGTGGGACGACCGAGTAACCGCCGATGAATATATTCAACTGCTTTACAAACGTACAGAGAAGTCCAGTACATCTTGCGGAAAGTATCCGACTTGGCTAAAGCGCGGATAAACTCTCGTACAGTAATATCACCGTTTTCTAGTTGAATTTCAGCCACTTTCTGGCCTTCGCCGTCGTAAACTGGGCGACCAAATACTTGTAAATACGCCGCTCGAATGATTTTTTGAGTAGAGCTTTCGGAGTATTTAACACTTGCCCCATTACCGCCGCCAATATTGCTGTAATTGCTGTTAATGTAGCCGCCTGGGACTTGATCGAGTTTAAAGACTTGTGGCCCCAAGGAACCGGGATCTTTAGGTCGTGCCGCTGGGTTACTCAGTTGGTTATCAATTCCTGCACCATTACGAATTAAAATCCGTCGGGTATCTTTACCAAAAGGCGCGGGACTGTTTTTGGGGTTGCGAGTTTCTTTCGGGAATATCGCACCAAACTGAATTTCTAACGGGTCATTCCCTTGACCATAAACGTGTTGATCGGGTAAAGGTTGATCGTAGGCAGCAAACAGAGTGACAAACTGCGGTACCTTGCGGTAGGGCGCACTGTAGTTAAACAGATCAATTTGTGGTCCCCAGTTGCGGCATTCTTGCGCTTCTTGGCCGAGACCCCGTAGATAAGGAACGGTTTCTTCTCCAAAGTAATCAGAATACTCTTGAGAATCGACCATCGCATCGACTAAGCCAGCTAAGCCTTTGGCCGAGATAATGTCAAAATACTTAGTAAATTCTTCGGGAGAACTTAATCCTCTGCCGAGGAAGTGACGCGCTGCCAATTCAACAACCCGGCTATTGACAAACGGCTCATAGAATTGCTTACGATACAAAGGCGACTTACCAATGCGGCGAATGAACTCCTTCATGGAGATTTCGCAGTTTTTGACCTTTGACTCCAAATCGGAGAGATCTAGGCTGTAAGCCCGCTTAATGTCGCGCTCAAAGACTTGTCGATAAGCAGCTTTAACTGCATCAAGCTTTTCAGATAGAGATAAGCCCGGTTTCATCACATACTTCTGACGGCGCTCAGAGGCATTGTAATAAATTTGAGGGAGTTCTAAACCTTGTTGGTCGCTACTTTGGCGTTGGCGTAGTTTATTGGAAGGGGTGGGGGCTTCAAACTCAGCAATTACAACATTAAAGTACTGCTCAACAAGACTTTGAGCTTCTGCATCGGTTTTGAAGTACCCCATCGACGCACGACGCATTTCTTGCAACGCAACTAGAGTCGCTGCACTGGAGCAAGCATTTTCAATAATTTCTCGCAAGCCCCGCACGTTGACCGTCAGAATATTGGGATCGCCTGCAACAATGGCATAAGTGGTGTAACGTAGAAACCAGCTCATATCCCGCAACGATTTCGTCATGTTGTTCGGGCCATAACGAGAAACATTGATCGGGCTAAATCCTGGGGGAATCTTTACGGGAGCACCCGCACCGCCACCGCCACCTGTACTACTCAAAAAAGACTTAACCGTATCAAAAATTCCACCGCTACGTTCTTCAACGTAAGAGACTGTGCCGAGCTTTCTGCCTTCGCTGACATCGATCTCAGTCCCCATTGCTCCTGCCGTGACCTTTTCTGGCTGATCGTCTGGCTTCTCTAAAAATGATAAAGGAGATCCTCCCGTGAAGATGCGGTTGGCTGCACGAGAGACAATCAGTTCAGCATTTTTAGTTATAGTTTGGGCAATTTCTAAGCGCTTTGCACCGGAGCTAAAATACTCGGCTAACTCGCTTAGCTCACTGCGTCCCAAGAAGCGATCTTGTTGCTCAGCTTGAGAAATTGTTGAAACTGGTACAGTTTGATAAAGTTGGGGACGGCTAATTGATCCGCCACCACTGGCTTTAATAGTCATTAGTTTTTTTCTGCTCCCTACTCAGAGTTGTGACAGCATTTTGATTCGGACTGTTTGTCATCTCTTGGGATGAATCAAGGAAACTAAGCAAAACTACTTAGTAAAAAAACCCTACTTTTCCCTTGAGCGACCAGCCGAGTTAATCTTTCAGATTAAAATGTTTTCGGTTGATTACTGGGTATTTGTTAAAAACCGTATCGAATTTTATTGTATAGAGTTCAGGGGAGTTATCTTAGAAAAAAGAATAAGTTTTATTACTAACTGTGTAATTCATTCTCTGTTTTCCTTGCTGGGTAAAGGTTACAGCGTGCAAAAAATCAACAATAGAACATCCAGGAATTCAACGATTATCACCTTGTCAAAGAATAATCTTACGACTGTTTTTTTAGCTAGTCTTTGCCAAAGGTTCGATCTTTGAATGCCTCAGTCCCAAATTTTCTATCAGTCCCAAATTACTCAGAAGACAACAGGGGAGACAGAAGCAATTGAGCGATCGAATGATCTCAGGTTTGATATGTGTCACACAATTGCCTACAGTTGACAAGCATCGCTGTATTTGTCCGAGATCTAAAAATAAACAATTGAAATATGGATCAGATCACCACAGCCGTTAAACAGCTTTACGATACTTACCCGTTTCCTCCCGATCCATTGTCGGATGAACCGCCGCCCGGTTACAATTGGCGCTGGTGTTGGTCGGCAGCTTATAGTTTCTGTACGGGTCAAAAACCGACTCAGCAACACATTCGGATTTTAGATGCTGGGTGCGGTACTGGGTCTAGCACAGAATATTTGATTCAACTCAATCCCGAAGCAGCAGTGATTGGTATAGACTTGAGTGAAGGCGCGATTAAGGTGGCAATTGAACGCACTCAACGCTCTGGCATCTCAACAGTCGGTACACCCGTACCTGAATTTAAACGTTTAAGCGTTTATGATATCGAACAGCTAGAGGGACAGTTTGATTTTATTAACTGCGTGGGGATGTTGCATCATCTACCCGATCCCATCAAAGGCTTACAAAATTTGGCTGCGAAGTTGGCACCCGGTGGGTTAATTCATATTTTTGTTTACGCTGAGTTAGGACGCTGGGAAATTCGGCTGATGCAGCAGGCGATCGCACTTTTACAAGGTAAAGAAACTAAAGATTATCAAAAAGGGGTGAAACTCGGTCGTCAACTTTTTGCTACTTTACCGAAAGATAACCGTTTGGTGAACTACGAAGCAACCCGCTGGGCAATGGAAAATCAGCGAGATGAATGTTTTGCTGATATGTACGTTCATCCTCAAGAAATTGATTACAATGTGGAAACTCTATTTGAATTGATCGATGAAGCGGGTTTAGAATTTATTGGGTTTTCTAATCCAGATTATTGGAACCCAGAACGCTTACTCGGTCAGTCTACAGAATTGATGGCAGAGATTCAACATTTAAGTGGGCGCGATCGCTATCGTTTAATTGAATTACTCGATCCTGAAATCAGTCATTATGAATTCTTCCTGGGAAAACCCCCTTTACCCCGCAATAACTGGTCAGACGACGAAGAATTAAAAGCGGCTTCTGCTGAAATTACTCCTTGTCTTAATGGTTGGCCATCTCAAACTTTGTTTGATTATAACTATCAGTTAGCCAGTTTGTCTGAAGCTGAATATGAATTTATGAAAGCCTGTGAGACTGAAGCCGAAGGACATCCTCAAAAAACAGTTGGAGAGATTCTAACTAAAGTACAATTTGATTTAGAAGGAGTGCGATCGCTGCAGTCTCGTCAGTTTATTCTCTTGACTCCGGGTTAACCATGAAACAGCCTCAACCTGAACGGAAATCACCTGTTGCAATTGTCTGTGGCGTTTGCGCTGTTGTGTTGGCATTAACTGCTGGGGTGGCTTGGTGGACACTGAGTACTCGTCAAACTCAACTCCTGCCTAATATTAATCAGCAGACTCTCTCTCCTACCCCGAGCGATCCCTCACAACAAACGCTGAGTGAACAAACCGTTAATGTTTACTGGTTACAACCCGATCCAACAGGTCAATTACAATGGGTTCCCACTCCGGTTGTCTTAAACACAGAAAATAATCCAAGTGCTATCTTAGCCGCCGCATTTGACCGCTTACTCGCTCAACCCGAGTCAGATGAGTTCTACAGCGAAATCCCACCTCAAACCCAGTTACTGAGCCTGAGAGCCGAAGGTGAAGACATTTATTTAGATTTATCTTCTGATTTTGCAGCGGGTGGCGGTAGTTTTTCAATGATTGGTCGCTTAGGACAAGTCATCTATACTGCGACTAGTTTAGATCCTCAAGGGAATGTCTGGCTTTCTATGGATGGAAAACCGTTAGAATTACTCGGTGGTGAAGGTTTAGAAATTGCTCAACCGATGACTCGCGATCTGTTTGAAACAGAATTTGTGGGTGAGCCTCAGTAACTTTTGCGATATTTCCCGCCCTTGGATTTGTCAAAGTTAATGAGCTGTGTTTATAGAGTATTTGTTGTGATCAATATAACGTTTTCAGTCAATCTTTTTTTGCTAATGTTTACTTAGAGAAGATAAAAAATTGCTATTTTTTAAAGTTTGATTTTGCACAAAGCTAGATAGAAAGCCATGAAAATTATATCAGTTTTTTCCATTGTAACTTCACTCTTTATTAATCTTGTTAGCATGACTTTTCCCCTGTCAAAAACAACAGCAGCAACAGCTTATGATATTGTTTGCGAATTTAAGTATAAAGTTGGAGATCAACCTTGGGTGTGGGAAAAATCAAGCGGCACTACACCGATGATAGCGAGAAAAGAGGGTCAACAGCGGATTGAATTTCTCAAAAAACAAGCAGAAAAAGCGGGATTATCTTTTGAATCTGTTTCCCGGCATTGCGAATAGCCTTGGGGAGAAGATTAATCTAAGTAATAAGTTATGAGTAATGAGTAGAATTTATTATTACAGTCATTCGCGAGCGCGTGTGCGGTCTTCACGTAAGATTTTTACTCCCTATAGCAAGATTACCTTCTTCAATAATTCATAATTCATCATTCATCATTCATAAAATTAGGGATACAATTAACAAACTGTACCCCCAATTTCTTTGCTTGAATTATCGTGAGCTAAATTCCTAGCCTAAAACTTTCTTCGCTGTAGCCACAACGTTATCAACCGTGAAGCCAAACTTCTCCATCACGACACCACCCGGTGCAGAAGCGCCGAAGGTATCAACACTGATAGTCGCGCCTTCATCAGTCACATAACGATGCCAGCCCATGCTAGACCCTGCTTCAACAGAAACCCGCTTCTTCACGGCTTTGGGTAAGATAGACTCTTTATAAGCTGCGTCTTGGGCTTCAAACAGTTCCCAACTGGGCATAGAAACGACCCGAACTTTTGTACCGCCACTGCTGAGTTGTTCTGCTGCTTGGACACAGAGATTCACTTCTGAACCCGTTCCAATTAAAATTAAGTCGGGTGTGCCATCACATTCCACCACAGCATAAGCCCCTTTGGTCACGCCTTCAATCGAACTTCCCGCTAAATTCGGTAAGCCTTGACGAGAGAAACACATCATAGTGGGATGGCTTTTAGCTGCATTTTCAATTGCGACTTTATAAGCCCCAGAAGTCTCATTCCCATCAGCCGGACGAATAACGGTTAATTTGGGAATAGCCCGCAGAGAAGCGATGGTTTCCACGGGTTGGTGAGTTGGGCCATCTTCACCCAAAGCAATAGAATCGTGAGTCATCACCCACAATACACCCGCGTCGGCTAATGCACTCAAACGAATGGCTCCCCGCATATAATCGGTAAACACGAGGAATGTTGCACCATAAGGAATTAAACCCGAATTGTGCTGGGCAATTCCGTTACAAATCGCACCCATACCGTGTTCCCGCACACCAAAACGTAGGTTACGGTTTTCGTATTGTCCTTTAAGGAAACTACCGCTAATTTTGAGTTCAGTTAAGTTGGAGTGGGTTAAGTCAGCCGAACCCCCAATTAATTCCGGTAACACAGGCGCTAATGCATTTAGGCAGTTTTCCGAGTGTTTACGGCTGGCTAAAGCTTTATCTTCTGGGGTATAGGTGGGGAGTACCTTATCCCAATCTGCCGGGAGCTGACGGGCAATCATCCGCTCTAACAAGGCGGCATCCTCAGCATATTTGCTTTTATATTCTTCCCAGACTTTGTCCCATTCAGCTTCGGCTTTTGCACCTTTATCAACAGCTTGACGGAAACGCTCTAACGCTTCGTCCGGGACATCAAAATCCCCAACAGACCAGTCTAAAGCCTCGCGAGTCAGCTTGATTTCATCCATCCCTAAAGCGGCACCATGGATCCCTGCTGTATTTTGTTTATTAGGAGAACCAAACCCGATGGTGGTGGTAATCTTAATCATGCTGGGTTTGTCGGTGACAGATTTGGCTTCTTCAATCGCGGCTGCAATCGCGGCTAAATCTGCGTTACCATCTTCAACGTGGATGGTATGCCAGCCATAAGCTTCAAACCGCTTACTGACATCTTCAGTGAATGATATATCGGTTGAACCGTCAATGGAAATATGGTTATCATCATACAGGGCAATCAGTTTGCCGAGTCCTAAGTGTCCTGCCAAAGAACAGGCTTCACCAGAAACCCCTTCCATGTTGCAGCCATCTCCCATGATGGTATAGGTATAATGATCGACAATTTTTGAATCGTCTTTATTGAAACGTGCCGCCATATGAGCTTCTGCCATGGCTAAGCCGACTGCATTGGCAATACCTTGTCCGAGGGGGCCTGTAGTGACTTCGATCCCAGCGGTCTCAAAGTTTTCTGGGTGTCCTGGGGTTTTCGATCCCCATTGCCGAAACTGTTTGATATCCTCAAGACTGACGCTGTCGTAACCGACTAAGTACATGAGGGCATACTGTAACATACAACCATGCCCAGCAGACAATACAAAGCGATCGCGGTTAAACCATTTGGGGTTTTTGGGGTTAAACCGCATGAATTGATCCCACAGCACAAAGGCCATTGGAGCCGCTCCCATTGGGAGTCCGGGATGTCCGGAATTTGCTTTTTGGACGGCATCAATTGCTAGAAACCGAATAGAGTTAATACAGAGCGCTTCGAGTGATTGGGTTGCAACTGCCATAGTTAGCGTTTATGTATGATTTTAATTTGATCAATGAATGTGTGAGTGGCCGAGCTAAGCTTCAACCATGAATGATATGTTCTATGGTTATAATCGCTTTTATAGTTTGCCCTTACATTTGCCCTCATGCTTGTATGATTGATCATCTCATCTGTGGGATCGACAGGCAACCCATTGGCCAAAATTTATCTTAAAAATGTTGTTCTACTAATTCTGCCACTGCATTGGGTCTAACGCGAGAGTAGGGGGCTTTGTCTGGCATCATCACAATATTAGGGCCAGCTTTGCAGCGTTTCAAGCATCCTGTTTCTTTTATTTCGACCTCGTCTTGCAGTCCTCGCTGTTCTAATTCAGCTCTTAATGCGGCACAAATTGCAGGTCCGCCCCGCTTACGACAATCTGATTTTTTACAGACTAAAATTTTAGCCGACTTCTTACTTTTTGTTTTGTTACTACTATTTTCAGGAGTAGATACGTCTTCCGGTAATTCAGTGTATTGAATATTTTCTATGACGGTCACCTGTTCTGCTTTTAGCTTGAGTTGACCGTTTTTATACTTCTGTTTTCTGTATCCTACGACTCGAACAATTGTACCTGGCATCAACTGTTCACAACTGGATCTGCATTCTTTCGACAGCTTAATTAAGTGTAAACCCGAAGCGCTCACCAATTGCAAACATTTCGGTTTACTGCCATCAAAGAATACGTGAACGACTTTTCCGTCTAAGCAAAATTGAGTAATTTCAGAATGGGATTTAAGTTTAGATTTTGATTTAGACATTGTTATTTTGATCTGAATCTAAAGTTAAGGTTTGCAGATTATATAGAGTTTTGTCATTAACCCAAAGAGAGAAATTTAACCCGTAAGTCAATATTTAGTAATGCTGACTCTCAATCGTTTAATCATCTCGAATACTTGTTGATTGATGCCAACACCGTTCTAATTTTTGAATTAATTCTTGTCGAGAAGCAGTGATTTGTTTGATTACACTTATCAGTTGCAGGGCATCTCGACAGTTACAGATATTTGCCCGCAAAGGTTGCTGTGCGCCGCAACAACAGGGAATTTCTAGTTCTTGCAAACGTTTGTAGACAAACCAGCGATCGGTCCAGTTGATTTGAACAATTTCTCCTTGTCCGGGTTCTTGCTGTGTTGGATTCATTGCGGATGATTAAACTAACTGTTATTCGTGGGTTAAAGGCTCCGGTCTACCCAAAGCATTGGGAAACCGCTCAAGCTGAGTTCTATATTTATGAGCATAACTCAAGTGACAAATATTCTCAATAGTTTCTGAAAATTTTTTTTTATCTTGAAAGTTATTATTGCTCTGAAGTGATGAAGAAGGCAAGCAGGGAACAGTGTTTCTCCCAAGTCTCCCAGTCTCCCAGTCTTCCTACTCTCCAAGTCCTTAGTGATGAAGTAGGCAAGTAGGGAACAGTGTTTCTCCCAAGTCTTCCTACTCTCCCAGTCTTCCTACTCTCCAAGTCTCCAAGTCCTTAGTGATGAAGAAGGCAAGCAGGGAACAGTGTTTCTCCCAAGTCTTCCTACTCTCCCAAGTCTCCAAGTCCTTCTTACTCCTGACTCACTACCTAATTCAAACCCAGTTCCCTAGTACTTACTGATAAGGCAGTGGATCGCTCAAATTTAAAGCCTCAAAAGCGGCTAACCTTAAGCGACAAGAATCACACATCCCACAAGCCTTTTCTGCCCCAGCATAACAAGACCAAGTCTTTTGCCAGGGAACACCCAAACGATTTCCCAGTTGAATAATATCTGTTTTTTTCAGGTCAATGAGTGGGGTATAAATCGCGATCGCATCCCCTTCTCTGCCTTGTTTGGTTCCCAGCCGAAATACTTCCCCCATCGCCTCAATATAATCAGAACGACAGTCAGGATAGCCGGAATAATCTAAAGCATTTACCCCAATATAAACCCGAGTAGCATTGAGTGCTTCAGCATAAGCTAAAGCAAAGCTTAAAAAGATTGTATTACGAGCCGGAACATAAGTCACCGGAATATCACTTGACATTTGTTCTAAAGAACGATCTGCCGGGATGTCGATCTGATCGTCGGTTAAAGCTGACCCGCCCCACAACGTTAGATCAAAGTTTACCACCTGATGTTCCTTCACCCCAGCCAAGGCGGCGATCTGTTGGGCCGACTCTAATTCACGACGATGACGCTGTTGATAGTCAAATGACAAAGCATAGCAGTCACAGCCATCGGCTTTAGCTTGATACAAGACGGTTGATGAGTCTAAGCCGCCTGAGAGTAAGACAACCGCTTTCACGTTCCCCATTGCGTTCTATATTTTGTAATTTTGTCCAGTAATCTTAACAAAAATTAGGATAATTAAGCCGATTCTCTGATAAATCAGTTCAATTACTTATTAAAAGTTAATAGGTAAAACGACTAATTTTAATGATAAATTTACAATATTTAATATAGACTAAAACTTTAAAAATACTTCATATTTCAGAGAGTAAAACCAGTTACAATGTAAACATAAGACACAACAAAGTCTTAAGTAATTATACATACCTATCATGACTACATTTTCTCAAAAAGAATCTCATCCTTCTCGTTGGATGGCTCTCATTCTGGTTGTTCTAGGATTCTGGATCAGCGGCAGCTTACTAATCGATTTAGTGATTATGCCCAATCTGGCATTAGCAGGGATGATGAATCAAACAGGATTTGCGGCGATGGGATCGTCAATGTTCTCTATTTTTAATCATCTAGAAATTCTCTGTGCAGCCGTCGGACTGACGAGTTTAATTGCTTTAGGCAGCACATTACCCGAAGGCTTTAGTAATCGAATTCGGACTTTAATCGCTTTATCAACTATATTACTGGGAATTGCCCTCATTTATACTTACGGTTTAACGCCTCAAATGAGTGGATTAAGTCTCAATCTTGACCTATTTAATACCACTACAGAAGTTCCTGCCGGAATGAATCAGTTGCACTTCAGTTACTTCGGCTTAGAATTACTCAAATTCACCTTAGTTGCCACTATTTTAGGTTGGTGTTTTCGTAATAACTCAGGGGATACTCAATCGGTTTAAGTCGCCCGCGAAATTAAACCCTGAAGCTAAACACGCTCTAGACTCCGTGGCTGATGTAGTTTTAGCTTCCCAATATACAATTTGTTAATTATCCAGTCTTCGTTCTCTCAGGGCTTCTATGCAAGAGTAGCGGAGATTTTTTCTTGAGGTATTTTTCAGAGTCGGGGTGGCTAAACAGGATAACATCTGCAATTATGACTGTTGATTCTTAATTTTAGGGGAATATCCATGATTCAACCCATTCAGCTTAAAAAAATTAATTCGATACTAAAATGTTTATTCTGTAGCAGTTTAATCCTCAGCGTAGCAATAATTGCATCTGCGGGTGGTCCTCCGCCGGAAAGAAGAGGTAAACCTGTCGAAGAAGAAGTAGAATCTGGTAAACCTGTTGAAGAAGAAGACACAGACAGCACCACACACCCCGCTCCTGCCTCTGAGAGTACTCCGGGTGCTGTACCCGATCAATTTCCTCTTCCGAGTGCTAGAGTGTCTCCTGTTAATGGTCAAGTAACCCTTAGACTGGTGAATGCCAGCAATACACTGATTAATTATCAGGTTGTCGGGGGAACACGAGAGCGGACATTGGGAGAGCAGTCTCAAACCGAGTTAGCGGCGTTTCCTTTGCCTTTAACCTTGACTTACCAGCGTCAAGATGCTGGACTGTTATTGGTGTTTCCTCGCTCAATTGAACCGGGTGTATTAGAGGTGAGATTTCAAGCAACTAGTGATTTTGATCTAGATACAAAGTCGCTTAATATTCCCGAAAATGGTTCTGTGTTTTTAAATTAAAATAGTGGGTTAAATGAACCACAAAGGCACAAAGTAGATCAAGGGAAAAGTAGATGTCTTTGTGGTTTTCTAGATTTTATCATGTCTAATTCTTTATTAATTAATTTGTCTGTTTTAATTCCAGAACCGACTGGAATTTCGATTTATGCCCATCAAATTTTGCCTCATCTTCAATATCTTGATCCGACTTTATTAATGGCTGATTCTTTGCCTAAATATCATTGTTATCCTATTGCGGGTAATATGACACCCGCGCAAGGAACGAAAGGGCATTTTCGGCGATTATTATGGACTCAGTGGCAGCTACCTTTAATTTATAAAGCTTTAAAAGGAAATTTATTATTTTCACCGTTACCTGAAGCGCCACTCTATACAAAATGTCGTTCTATTGTGATGGCTCATGATCTGATTCCGTTAAGGTTTCCCCGGAAAGGCTCTCGGTTAACGGCTTATTTTAAGTATTATATTCCCAAGGTTTTAACCCAGGCTGAGCATGTTATTTGTAATTCTGAAGCAACAGCTAATGATTTAGTTAGTTTTTATCAGATTCCGGCAAATAAAATTACGCCAATTCTTTTGGGATACAATCATAATCAATTTAAGTTTCTCAATTTGCCGAAACAAAATTACTTTCTCTATTTAGGTCGGCATGATGCTTATAAAAATCTGGCTCGTTTGATTTCTGCTTTTGCTCAGTTACCGAATTATTCAGATTATGAATTATGGTTTGCTGGCCCTGTAGATCAAACTTATACGCCTCAATTAAAACACCAAGTTCAAGAGTTGGGATTAAGTCATAATGTCAAGTTTTTAGATTATGTTGAAAAAGAACAATTAACTATAATAATTAATCAGGCGATCGCTTTAGTCTTTCCGAGTTTGTGGGAGGGATTTGGTTTTCCGGTATTGGAAGCGATGGCTTGTGGCACGCCTGTTATTACCTCTAACTGTGCTTCAATACCTGAAGTTGGCGGAGATGCGGTAATTTATATTAATCCTGAAAATATTAATGAAATGACAGCAGCGATGGATTTGTTAGCAGGTAATTCTCTCAAATGCTCTCAACTTCGGCAAGCTGGATTAAATAGAGCTAAGCAGTTTAGCTGGGAAAAAACAGGACAAAAAACAGCTCAAACTATTCAAAAATACCTTTAAAAGAGTAGAGATATAATATTCTATTTAATTGATATAATAATCCTAAATGGTTTATAAAAACTCCCTATTTTCTGACCTCTGTGTCATGAGTGTCTCTGTGGTTTATTCAACAACCCCTATTGAAAGATTGCCAGAGCGCTATAATAATTAAAATTGAGATTGACGTAAAAACTGAGTTAACCAATTCTTGACATGATAAGTGGCGCGACAATCATCTTCATTGTATTGCATAATAGCGTCTATTCGGGAGCGATCGCCGCTTTTTAACCATTGTTCATACCAACAAACAGATTGAGCGCCATTAGCCCCAGTATCTCGCCATTCAAACCCTAACGAACGAGCAATTGATTTGAGTGCATAGCTTTCAACGGGTAAGAATACGGTTTGAGTCACTTGATGGTGAATATCAACAAATCGGTTGAGCAATGGTAGCCATAAATAAGTTGGGGTTTGATACAATTTAGCTAAACGTTTAACCGTTTTGGCTTCGTAGTCACAAAAATGATAAATCGGAGAAATAGGATAAGACCAAACTAACTCTAAAAATTGCTGCCAAGTCCTCTCTTCTTCGGCTTTGTTTTCGGCGAAAAAAGGATGAAAAGTTTCCGTTTGATTACGATAATCAACGACTAAGACTCCGTGCAGATAATCTAAGTTTAAATCCGGTTGCGCTTCAATGTCAAAATAAAGTTCCACCGGGGCATTTTCGGGTAAATTTAATCCGGATAAGTTTAATCCAGTTGAGGAGACTCCGGGACGTAACCGAGGCTGATTTTGCCAGCTTACTTGTGCTTGTTGAATTAATTGTTGAGCCACCTCAGCGTCAAATTCTGGATAAGATTCTAACTGATCGAGGGGTGTTTGCGCTAAGTCTTCCAGGGTGGTTAAATTCAGGGTTTGCAAGCGAGTATAACGACTCGGTGTGACTCCCGGCAATAACGATAAATGATTCTGAGATTGCGCGATCGCATAACAGCTATCATACCAAGTACATAAACTACATTTCTGACGCGCCATGAAAACTTCCGGTTCTTCTCGGTACGCTAACATGTCGATATACTCTAACAGCACTTGCTGCATTTGAGGCAAACGCTGCTTTAAATTAACAAAATAGCTGCCTTTTTGTCGTAAAATGAGTTCAGCTTGGGCAGGAACAACCCCTTGAATCGCTCCTAAAACATAAGCATGAAAAGTCACCCCAATCTGATACTCTAGTTTAGGGCGTTTACCCAGCTTAATTTCTACGGGAACATACATCCAGTCACCAAACTGAGAAGTACCGGGTTGTTTGACGAGTAAATCTGGACAACTCTTGAGGGTAATAGTCCCCAATTGATCCGTAATGTGAATCTGTTGTAAGTCTGGCGGTTGCCACAGTAACACCCCTTGACAAATGCGATCTACCCCTTGTTTCATTAACTCTAAGGTGGCATTCATCCCCGCTTCCCAGTCAGCCCGAGGATATTGAGGTCGATGATAGGTCATCTCAGCTAATAAACTGCGTCGATGGGCTACACTATCTTGAGTTAACTTGCGTAAAAAATCGCTGGTGGGTTGTTGTTGCTGAAAATCTCCATAATAATCTAAGAAGGCTCTGCGGGGACAACGTTGGTAAAACAGAAGCTGGGTATCAGTGATCAGCATTTAATTTGAGTAAGCCGTAGCGGAGCGAGATCATGACGACGAATTCTATAGTGGACAATCATCGACAACTATTTCCTGCTTTAAATAATAAAGCCTATTTCAATTATGGCGGACAAGGGCCGCTACCTTCGCGATCAATTGAGGCAATTAGTCAATTTTATCAGCAGATTCAGCAAGTGGGTCCTTTTTCTCAACCCGCTTACGATTTAGTCCAGCAAGAGCAAGATCTCACTCGTAGTGCGATCGCCACTGAATTGGGGGTTACACCTGGAACGATTACAATTACTGAAGATGTTACAGTGGGTTGTAATATTGCTTTATGGGGAATAGATTGGCAACCGGGAGATCATCTTTTACTCTCCGACTGTGAGCATCCCGGTATCATTGCAGCCACTCAAGAATTACAACGACGGTTTCAGATAGAAATTTCAGTTTGTCCGATATTACAGACTTTAAATCAAGGCGATCCTGTGGCTGTGATTGCCGATTATTTACAGCCTAACACTCGTTTGGTAGTGATTAGTCATATTCTCTGGAATACAGGTCAAGTTTTGCCGCTAAAAGAAATTATGCACCTGTGTCATACCGCTGAAAATAAACCCATTCGCGTGTTAGTCGATGCCGCTCAATCTGTTGGTGTATTACCTTTAAATTTAGCAGAATTAGCCGTAGATTTCTATGCTTTTACTGGGCATAAATGGTGGTGCGGGCCTGATGGAATTGGCGGATTATATGTCAGTCCAGAAGCGATGCCGGAATTATCTCCCACGTTTATTGGATGGCGCAGTATTACTAAAGACAAAAGCGGAAAACCCACAGGCTTTCAAGCGGATGGACAACGTTATGAAATTGCCACCTCAGCTTATCCATTATATGCCGGATTACGTCAAGCAATGGAGTTACATCAAGCATGGGGAAATCCGACACAACGCTATCAACGGATTTGTGATTTGAGTCAGATATTGTGGCAACAGTTATCAGAAATTCCTCATATTCACTGTTTGAAAAATACTCCCCCAGAAGCGGGATTAGTTTCTTTTACGGTTGAGAATGGAATGTCTCATGGGTCTGTGGTGAATGCTTTACAAAAACAGAATATTTGTCTCCGAACTATTTTAGATCCAGATTGTGTGAGGGCTTGTGTTCATTATTTAACCGAACTAACAGAAATAGAACAATTAGTTGCAGCGATTAAAAATCTCTAATTTTAGATTTTAATTATGACTTTCATCACTTCTAAATCATTAACTCTGACAGAATTTTTAGAGCAATATGGAGATAATCCTCGTTATGAATTAATTGATGGAGAATTACGAGATCTCGAACCGACGGGGCCTCATGAGTCTGTTGCCGGAACTATTTCCGGTTATATTTTCATAGAAATTATTCGGTCTCAGCAACCCTGGGTTATTCCAAAAAACTGTCTAATTCAACCCCCTGCGGCAGAAGCAACTGCGCTACGTCCGGATGTAATTGTCTTAGATAAAAATCAATTACAAATTGAACCCTTGTGGCAAAGAGAACCCATTATTTGTAATGGTAGCAGTATTAAGCTTGTGGTAGAAGTGGTTAGTACAAATTGGCAAGATGATTATGCTCGTAAAGTTGAAGAATACGCCTTTTTAGGAATTCCTGAATATTGGATCGTAGACTATCGAGGCTTAGGAGGAATTGCTTTTATTGGCAAACCTAAGCAACCCACTTTCACAGTATTTCAGCTAATAGACGAAGAATATACTCAAAAACAATACCGTCAAAATCAATTGATTCAATCTGGTTTATTCCCCAATATTAAACTCTGTTTAAATGATCTAATTACTTGAGTATTTAGTTTAAACTGACTGCTTTACTTTTTCTAACCAAATAGTAGGATCTTCTTTAAACCAATGTTGAACCCCAAAACCAACGGCTCGATTTTTTAACGATAATTCTGTTGCTAATTGTAAACTATATCTTTGACCAATTAAAGTTTCAAAAACAGAGGAAAAAACAGTATCCAGAGAATAATTGCGGCAAAACTTTCGTAGCTTTCGAGGCGATCCAATAATTGCAGGTTTAATCACAAAAATACCCGGCCATCCTTGCTGACAACAGGTTTCTAGCTGTTGAAAGGTTGCCACAGATTCATCTAATGCAATCGGTGTTGAATATTCATCACTTAATTTTACCATCAATTCAAACTGAGAAATCGGTAAAGGTTGCTCAATAAATTCAATCTTAACAGAATTAGAAGCACGGAGATGAAAATTGAGAATATCACACATTTTCAGCCATTTTCTAGCCATATTATAAGTTAAACTTCCATTTGCATCTAGCCTCAGTAAAACGGGATTAATATCCAAATTAATAGAGACAGTTTGAGTCATTTTATCAATTAACTGTTGGAAAATATCTAGTTCTTCTTTGATCGGTTGGACTCCAATTTTCCATTTTAATGTTCGATAACCCCGATTATACAGACTTTTCCAAGTTTTTAATGCTGGTTTTCCTGTCGGTAAAAGTCCACTAAAATCTAAATTATCAATCTCATCTGATTGATCTTTTATGCCAGCTAAAGCTGATTCAAAACCAAATTGACAGGCAGGTAATTGACTAGGAATTGTTAAAATTGTTTCAATCGTAATTTTAGAGGGTAACTGATAACAAAATGTAACAGCCTGTTTGAATGTTTCTGAACCAAACCAACTCAATGGTGCAATTTCTCCCCAACCCGTTTCACCCCTGTCATTCGTTAAACGTAAGAGAATACCTTTGCGGGTCTTCCAAGTGCCATGATAAGTTTTTAGTGGATATTGAAAAGGCCGACTATAGGCACTGAATTGAAATTGATAAACCATTGCTGCACCAAAGATGAGGGAATATATAATTGTATAATTTTATATATTTTATAGTCAAATTGTCTGTCTACAGATATACAAAAATTAGGATATTTTTTTGTACCTAATGTAACTTTTGTTTAAGTGGTTGCGAGGAAATATAATATAGTATTGACCCACTTTTCCTGATTTTCTAAATGAATATTATGACCACAATTTGGAATAATTTTTAAAGTGGTTTGCTGAGATAAAGCCGCCATCTGTTGATTGATTTGAATAAACTTATCATCATACTGTCCCACAATTAATAAAAGTAGTATTTTATTTTTTGATAAATTTTTCCAGAGAGAAGGCTGTATCCCTGTCCCCATATTCCGTAAAGACTTTGCTAATTCATCAGGATTATTTTGTAACCGACGACTCAACACTTCGTTAAACTTTGAATGGGATTTTAATGTATGAAATAAAGGTTGATTATACCAATTTATTAAAAACTGCTTAAAATCTTGACTTTCTAACTGTTTAGCCCTGTTAATATCGACTTTAAACCGTTGCGACCGCTCTTGATCGGTTCGTAAACCAGGAGACGCAGATTCTAAAATAACTCGTTCAAAGTATTGAGGATAATGAATCATTAAATAAAGTGCTAATCTGCCTCCCATTGAATAGCCAAATAGATAAACTTTAGAGATATTTAAATCCTTCAGTAAGCAAATTAATATAGTAGCTGTTTTCGAGATTGTATAATAACTTTCATCACCTAAAATTTGAGTTTTTCCATGTCCAGGTAAATCAACCGTTAAGCAACTAAATGATGAATACAGTTGGGGAATACAATTTTGAAAATCATTGCAATTCCCCATGAATCCATGTAATAATAATATTGCCGGATTACTTGAGCTTATTTCTGTTAGTTGGTAATAAACTCGAGTGCATGAGTCAAACGAATAATAACTCATTATTTTTAGTCAATCAATTAATCAAATATTGAATGCAAAAAAGGAACTGATGCTGCACAAAATGCCATAAATACAAATAAACCTCCTAACATTCCATAAAGTAAAAATTGATCTCCTCTTTGTTTGGCTAGCTTAACAATTATATAGCTATAACCATAACAAGCCAAGAAAAATACAACAATAAATCCAGTAAAGTAGTATTTCATAGTTTCTCAATCACTGACTATTTAAGCCAGACCTCGTTAAAACGTAACATAATCATTATAACAAATAGCTATATAATATTTTAGCTTTAAAATTAACTTTTATTGAATAATTATAATTTATTATTATGTTATCTATTCACGCCCCTGAATTTCCTCAAAATTACTCTTGGTTAAATACAGATCAACCCTTATCCATAGCTAAGTTAAAAGGACGAATTATATTACTTGACTTTTGGACTTACTGCTGTATAAATTGCTTGCATATTCTCCACGATCTGAAATACTTAGAAAATAAATATAAACACTATTTAACCGTTATTGGAGTTCATTCTGCGAAATTTGATCATGAACAAGAAATTGAAAATATCCGTCAAGCTATTCTACGTTATGATATTGAACATCCTGTATTAATCGATCAAAACTATCATGTTTGGCAACAGTATACAGTGCGAGGCTGGCCAACACTAGTCATCATTGATCCAAAAGGTTATTATGTCAGCAGTATAGCCGGAGAAGGAAACTTAGCTAGAGTTGATGAAATGATTAGCGATCTAATTCAACAGCATCAAAATAGTAATATAATTCAATCTAAACTATTAAATTTTACTCTGGAGAAACAAAATCAGTTAACTAAAAAATATTTATCTTTTCCGGGAAAAGTACTTGCAGATAGGCAAAGCGATCGCTTGTTTATTGCAGACTCACGACATCATCGTATCGTTATTACTAACTCTAAAGGTAAGATTTTACAAACTATTGGAATAGGCGATCCTGGACTAAAAGATGGTCAATTTAATCAAGCACAATTTTCTACACCGCAAGGAATGACATTGGATGAAAAACAGCAGATTTTATATGTTGCAGATACAGATAATCATGCAATAAGAGCAATTGATTTTAATAAAGAAATTGTAACTACAATTGCCGGAAACGGGAGCCAAAGCAACCCGCTTTTATTTAAGCCTAAAATAGGAATAGAAACGGCTTTAAACTCACCTTGGGATATAGAAAAAGTAGGCGATCAATTATTTATTGTTCTTGCAGGTTCTCATCAAATTGGAATATTAGACTTAGAAACAAATTTATTCCGAATTTATGCAGGACGAGGTGCAGAATCTTGTGTCGATGGAGATGCAATAGAAGCGGCTTTTGCTCAACCCAGCGGTATTACAACCAATGGAATTGAACTGTTTATTGCTGATAGTGAAACCAGTTGTATTCGAGGCGTTAGTTTAGGGGAAAATCCACAAGTTAGAACAATTTGCGGTAGTGGAGAACTGTTTAAATTTGGTGACAGAGATGGACAAGGTTTTGAGGTCAGATTGCAACATTGCTTAGGTGTTGAATACGCTAATCATTATCTTTGGGTTGCAGATACTTATAATCATAAAATTAAGCAAATTGATATTAATACAGGTATTTGTAAAACAATTACTGGAAACTATAATATCTTTTCAGAACCTTCTGGACTCAGTATAAAAGAATCCACTTTGTATATTGCAGATACTAATCATCATCAAATTAAACAACTTGATTTAGATGATATTACCCTGAAAACTCTTCCGCTGAATGATACCGATATAAGATAAAATGAAAGAGTCAATAGTTTTTATTCAATGATGAATCAAACTGAACGAGTTGAGATGCGAGGATGCTTAGGTCAAGTTACCTGCGAAAACAATATTATCCGTTTAAAAGGGTGGGTTGCTTCTATTAATCAAGGTGCAGTAGAAGGCTTTAAGCTATTTTTTGGAAATCAAGAAATTACAGATTTTAAAGTAGAAAAACAGCTTTCAAGTCTTGATGTTGCTCAACTTTTTCCTACCTTAGACTGTGCAGAAAATGCTCGTTTTTATATTTACGTTGATCTCAACACTATTGAAGAAAAATATAAAAAAGATTGTTTAATTCGCCTCATTCCTATTTTTAATGGAAAACCCGGCGATACTTTATTTAATTTATTAGAATCTTCCCTACCCGTGCCAGAAAAAGAAGATAGAGTGGGGGTAGGTGGTAGCTTTAAATTTGTTGCTTGTGACTTTTTAGGTCATTTTGTGAATAAAGCCAATTTACAACCAAATGAAACGGTTTTAGATGCGGGTAGTGGTGTGGGAAGAATAGCCTATTCTCTGACTTACTATTTAGATGAAACGGCTCGTTACGAAGGGTTTGATATTGTCAAAAAATGGATTGACTGGAGTCAAGATAATATTCATAGTCGTTATCCTCAGTTTAATTTCAAATGGGTGAATCTTTATAGCCAGCATTATAATCCTGAGGGAAATCTTAAGGCGGAAAACTTTATCTTCCCTTACGATAATGAACAGTTTACCTTCGTCTTTCTCACCTCAGTATTTACTCATATTTATGCAGCGGCTGCTCACAATTATTTGCAACAAATTGCGAGAGTATTACAACCCGGCGGAAGATGTTTATGTACATTTTTCCTGCTGAATGAAGAAACTCAACAATTAACAGAATCTGGTAAAAGTAAACTGAATTTTATTTATCAAGCTAATGATAGTTATTATGCTGAACCCGACGATCCAGAAAATGCGATCGCACATCCTGAAGCAACTGTTATGCAGTGGTTAAAAGAGTTAAATTTAACTGTTGTAGGGAAATATTATGGGATGTGGTGTGGACGAAATCAAGGTCATAGTTATCAGGATATATTAGTCTTGCAAAAAGAAGTAGTACAGCCATAATAAGCCAACGCTTAACTTAAATTATTTGAACTATGGGTATGATTTTATGACTTATAGGAGTATGCTATAAACGTGATTAACAATGTGACATCGGAACATACGGCGGCTGTTATTGCCTTAGCTGAAGCAAGTGGTTTATTTGATGCTGATGGAATTGATTATATTAAACAGAGTCTAGTTGACTATGTTAACGGTAACAATGATCTATGGTTAATTGCAATCGATGAAAAACCAGTCGGTGTGCTTTATTGTACTCCAGAAGCCATGACAGAGGGAACATGGAATATTCTGATGCTTCTGGTTAGTCCTAATGTTCAAAGACAAGGACATGGTCAATCTTTAATCAGTCATGTAGAGACAACTTTAGCCAGTCGTGGCGCACGTTTAGTTATTGTAGAAACATCAAGTATTGATGAGTTTGAAAAGGCGCGATCTTTTTATGTGAAGTGTGGGTATAGCGAAGAGGCAAGAATTCGCAACTTTTATGCAGCAGGAGATGATAAAGTTGTTTTCAGTAAAGACTTAACTGCTATTATGAAAGGAAGCTGAATAATATTTTACTTCAATAGGAATTCGCGATCGCCATAGTAGCACCGCTTCATTGCTAGACGAAATCAATTTAAATCTTTCAGAATACTTGATTGAGATAGGATTAAAGTAGGTTTTAAAGGTAAAGCGCGAGTCTAAAGTATGATTTTTTTAAGCGATCGCAATTATAAGGTATGAAACCAACACTAACTATTGAACAATTATGTACTGAAGCTGCTCGGTTTGCTGAGATAGAGTCTATATATGATGAACCTACACTCTATGGAGTCACTGATGGAAAAGCTGTAGGAACTTATCTCGAACATAAATTCATAGCTTACTTAGCTGACAACTATATTTTTCAGCCAGGGAATTCAGCCTCTGGCATTGATCTTCCTAATCTTGAAGTTGATATTAAGGTAACCAGCATAAAACAGCCACAATCTTCCTGTCCTTTTAAGTCAGCCACACAGAAAGTTTTTGGGCTAGGATATCATCTTTTAATTTTCGTTTACAACAAATATGATGATTCAAATAATAGAACGGGGAGATTAGATATGCAGCATACTATTTTTATAGACAAGAGTAGGACAGCAGATTTTCAAACCACCAGAGGTATTCTAGACATCTTAAATCGAGATGGGAATAAAGATGACATCATTGCTTTTTTAGGAGATAGAAATTTACCAGTTGATGAGATTGGTGCAAATCAGTTGGCTGACAGGATTTTAGAATCACCTCCAAATCAAGGTTATTTAACAATTTCAAATGCCCTCCAATGGAGATTACAATACAGACGTGTCATTCAGACAGCAGGCAATATCTCAGGAATAATTAGAGTTCGATAATCACCCAATGGCTAAGTCATTAAATAAACGGCAGTTTGGTGATTTTCAAACACCCGATAAGCTGGCGAAAGATGCAGTTCAAATTCTCAGAATAAATCACAGAATCTCGCCGGATGTAATAATAGAACCCACTTGTGGAAAAGGAGCGTTTCTTCGAGCTTCACTCAATGAGTTTAAAGGTGCAAAAGTTATAGGTTTTGAGATTAACAATAAATATATTGATGAAGCTAGGATTTCTATATCTAAATCTCCAAATTGTGAGAATGTAACTGTTTATCAAACAGATTTTTTCCAGATGGACTGGGATACTTTTACTTCGAGTTATTCAGGATATATTTTAGTCATTGGAAATCCCCCTTGGGTTACGAGCAGCGAATTAAGCATTCTTAACAGTAAAAATGTTCCTTTAAAGTCAAACTTTCAACATCGCAGAGGTATTGAGGCGATAACAGGAGCAGGAAATTTTGATATTTCAGAATGGATGATTTTACAATATACTGAATGGCTATCAGAAAGAGAGGGTACTATTGCTGTATTGTGTAAGTATTCAGTGGCTCGCAAGGTCATCAAACAGGTTAGAAAAAAATCAGGATATAGATTTTCTACCTCTATCTACTTGATTGATGCAAAAGCTTACTTTGGAGCATCAGTAGAAGCTTGTTTCTTCGTTTTATCCACTAATATTAGTGTTAATTATGATTGTAAAGTCTACAAAGATTTAAAGTCAAATCAGATAATACATTTAATTGGTGAAAGAGACGGATTAATTCTTCAAGACACAGCTAAATACGAGAAATGGAGACATTTATTAGGTCAAGATACGAGATATATATGGCGTTCTGGAATTAAGCACGACTGTTCTAAAGTCATGGAACTAGAGGAAATTGAGAACGGATTATTTATAAATGGAATGCGACGAAAATATTCTCTTGAAAAAACATACTTATATCCTCTTTTGAAAAGCTCAGATATCGGCAACGGCAGAACTTGTCATTATCGAAAGCTGGTTTTAGTCACACAGAAGTTAGTTGGTGAGGATACAAGCATTATTCGAGATCAAGCGCCTAAAACATGGCAATACTTACTTGAGCATGAGCAGTTTCTAAACAATAGAAAAAGCTCAGTTTATAAGAATAAGCCACCTTATTCTATATTTGGCATTGGCTCGTATTCTTTTCAAAAGTGGAAAATAGCAATATCTGGGCTTTATAAGCAATTGAATTTTGCTCTTATTAAGCCTATAAATGATATGCCCGTTATGGTGGATGATACTGTAAATTTTCTCTCTTTTGATACTGAGGAAGAATCTCAATTTATTTTTAGCCTTATTACTTCAGAACCGTCACTAGAATTGCTAAATTCAATGATTTTCTGGGATGAAAAAAGACCGATAACCATAAGTATACTAAAGCGGCTTTCTCTCAAAGCTGTTGCTAAAGAATTAGGGGTTCTGGAAAGATATTTACAATGGGCTGAGGCTGTTCAAGTTGTAAAAAAATAATAGAGCGCATACAATGTGCCTCGAAAGTAACGATATTAATAGTTGTTGATAACTGCTTCACTTCAGAGGATAACTGAGCTACAATATCTTTGGTATTGCCAAATCACATCATGGTTTTATCTTTGTAAAATAGCTCATTATCTACACTGGAAGAGCCAGTATTCAAGCAGCTAATAATAAACCTATTTTTTCATGAATAGCAGTTGAGCTAGAATTATAGAAAAATATCCAGCATAATGATGACAAAGTTACCCAAACGTACTAAGTCTCAAAGAATCGGGGTCAGTGCTGCTGAGCTTCTGAGTTCTGTTTTTACAAAATTTTGTAATATTATTCCTGTTCCTTCGGATAAAGATCTTGGTATTGACTTTATCTGTGAAGTTATGCAGGGAGATAACCCAACTGGAAAATTATTTAATATTCAATGCAAAGGGAAAGAAGAAGCAAAAGTCAAAGGTAATGGTATTGCAATCCCTATCAAAGTAACAACTTTGAACTATTGGCTACTTCAATCTAATCCAACATTCTTAATTGTCGTTGACTGTCAAAGTCGATCATTCTATTGGTCTTTTCCGCAGGATTTTCTCAGTTCACTCACTAAAAAATGGAAAGAACAAGAAAGTGTTTCAATACCGATTCCTCGTCAAAATCACTTTACACAAGATATAAAAGCTTTACCTACTCATTTAGTCTCAATAGTTAATTCACAGGCGACTACTATGCCTGAGGGGGGCGATTATCTTGGGACTTTGACACTGTCAGACGCTATAAGTAGAGCTTCTGATTTAGGACTAAATATACTGAATGCACCCTTTCATCGTCCTTTTCAGTACATTGGAATGTCTATTGCTAATGCCGCCCAGGCGGTTGGTGGAAATCCAAACAAAGTAGGCAATATTATGATCGATTCAGATCAATGTTACATGGTACTGGAAGCAGAAGGAAATTTTATTAACTATGTTGATATAGAGCTCAAAAAGACTACTCCTTGGAGTCTGAGTCGCCCGTTTGATTCGGAGGCAATTTTAGGAGTATTAAGTATAAACCCATCCGAATTAGAATTAGCCCGCAAACAGACACATTTTCACACTTACTACGACCATAAGAGACAGTTGAAAATTAGCATATCTTGCCAGTATGAAGGTGCACCGTTATCTGTAGGATTTAGTAGCAAGTATTACAGAGCATGAGGTAGTTTAAATCAAAGGTAGCTACTATATAGTCGTATTACAACTCGGGTAATTCAAATTCCTATTTTAGGTTATGATGCCAAGTAATGATTAATCGCAATTTTGGTGCAATAGACTGAAGCAGACAATAGTAAAGGGCGCATACAATGCGCCCCGACAATAATATCAACAGTCGTTTATAACTGCTTTACTTCAGACGATAACTGCGCCACAACGTCCTTGGCACTGCCAAATAACATCATGGTTTTGTCTTTGTAAAATAGCTCATTATCCACACCAGAGAATCCTGTATTCAAACTACGCTTAATCACAATCGTATGCTTAGCACTATCTACCGCTAGAATAGGCATTCCGTAGATCGGACTATTTTTATCTTCCCGCGCTGCTGGGTTAACAACATCATTTGCCCCAATCACTAACGCTACATCGGTTTGCTCAAATTGAGGGTTGATATCATCCATATCATACAACTGAGAGTAAGGAACGTTCGCCTCAGCCAATAATACGTTCATGTGTCCCGGCATCCGTCCCGCAACGGGGTGAATTGCGTATTTAACATCAACGCCATTGCCTTCAAGTTGATCGACTAATTCTTTCACCGAATGCTGTGCCTGGGCAACCGCCATCCCATAACCGGGAATAATCACCACAGAACGAGCATAACCGAGCATCATGGCTCCCTCTTCAGAGTCGATGGAATGAACGGTTTTATCGCCCTGAGAACCGCTTCCTGACGTACCTTTTCCGCCTTCCCCTGTACCAAAGCCCGCAAATAGAACGTTGGTAATAGAACGGTTCATTGCCTTACACATAATAATGGTAAGAATGATACCCGATGCTCCCACTAACGCCCCGGCAATAATTAACAGGTTGTTCATTACTACGAAACCTGCTGCACTTGCTGCTAAACCGGAGAATGAGTTTAACAGGGAGATGACAACGGGCATATCGCCGCCGCCGATGGGAATAACAAATAGTATCCCGAGGATGAGGGAAATTACTACAATTCCCAGGAAAACGTTAATGTTGAAGGGGTTAATGCAGATATAAACACTACCGACAACAAAACCGACTAATAATAGAATATTAAAGGGTTGTTGCAGCGGGAAAGTAATCGGAGAACCACTCATGATCCCTTGCAGTTTAGCAAAGGCAATCATCGATCCTGTAAAGGTTACACCGCCAATAAGCACGCCTAAAACAGCGGTAATGGTGGTGGGTAAAGGAGGAAGATCGGCTGTGGCTAAATAGCGCCAAAATTCACCGACGGCAACTAAAGCTGAAGCCAAACCGCCTAAACCGTTGAATAACCCCACCATTTGGGGCATATCGGTCATTTCAATTTTATAGGCGGCGATCGCACCAATCACTGAACCAATCACGATCCCAACTAAAATCATCTCATAGTTGAGAACTTGCTGTTCTAGCAAAGTAGCCGCGATCGCAATAAACATCCCGACAGAAGCCCAGATATTCCCATTTCGGGCAGTTGCCGGAGATCCTAGCTTTTTCAAGCCAAAGAAGAATAGGGTAACAGCCACTAAGTAGCTGAGTTGAATTCCGGTGGGTAAAAACTCGCTCATGCTTTAGCCTCCTTTTTCTTAAACATTTGCAACATCCGATCGGTAACGAGAAAACCACCGACAACGTTAATCGTCGCCAGTACAATAGCAATTAAGCCGAGAATAACCGTGACATTCCAGTCGCGATCGCCTGCAATAATTAATGCCCCCAATACGGCGATACCAGAAATCGCATTTGCACCGGACATCAGGGGAGTGTGTAAGGTGGGAGGGACTTTTGTAATCACCTCAAACCCGGCAAATGTTGCCAGGACAAAGACAAATAAGGCGGAAATAAGTGTTTCTGTAGTCATGTTGTGCTTCGTTTTTACGTGCAGATGGACGGATGGGATAATTAATCACGTTCTGTAATTAACTAACCCTGTAATTAACTAACCGCAACTCCCAAGGCATCTTTAACTCGTTGAGATCGAATTTCGCCTTCGTGAGTCAGACAAGCGCCGTCGATAATATTGTCTTCAAAGTCTAGTTGAAGTTCACCTTCTTCTGTTGTCATCAATTTCAACAACGCCAATAGGTTTTTGGCATATACCTCACTGGCATGAATAGGCATTGTAGAGGGTAAATTCATCGGGCCAATCATCGTTACCCCGTGTTTAACCACATCTTTACCCGCTTCTGTCCCTTCGCAATTCCCCCCTTGAGAGGCGGCTAAATCAACAATCACCGATCCCGGCTTCATTTGACTCACCATCGCTTCAGTGACCAATACAGGCGCTTTCCTACCCGGTACTTGGGCAGTGGTAATGACAACATCAGAAGCCGCAACGTGCTTGGTTAAGACTTCACGAGTATACTCTTTAGCTTTTTCAGAGATTTCTTTGGCGTAACCCCCTTCAGCTACGGTATCTTCTTCTAACGTGACATCAACAAACCGCGCCCCTAAACTTTGGACTTGTTCTTTAACTTCCGGGCGAATATCAAACGCTTCGACAACAGACCCTAAACGTCGGGCGGTAGCAATGGCTTGTAAACCCGCAACACCGACCCCCATGACTAATACCTTTGCGGGTCTAATAGTGCCTGCAGCAGTGGTTAACATCGGGAAATATTTCGGTAAAGCGCTGGCTGCGATTAACACCGCTTTATAACCCGCGATATTCGCCTGAGAGGACAATGCATCCATGCTTTGCGCCCGACTGGTACGGGGGATCATTTCCATACTAAAGGCTGTGATTTGGCGTTCTGCTAGCTTCTGGATGAGTCCCGGTTCACCTAGCGGGTTCAAGAAGCCAATTAAAATACTACCTTGACGCAGTTGATCGATTTCATCGGCTTCAATGGGACTAACTTTCAGAACAATATCGGCTTGTTGCCGTAATGCTGCTGCGTCTGTGACAATTTTTGCACCTGCTTCCTCGTAAGCGGCATCAGAGAAAAATGACCGTTCCCCTGCCCCCGCTTCGACCTCAATTTCAATTCCCAACTTCACCAGACGGGCAACAACATCGGGAATAAGAGCAACCCGACGCTCATCGACTTGTATTTCTTTGGCGATCGCAATTTTCATTTCATAACCTCTGCCATAGTGGTTCACAACTTATAAAATACTGAAGATAACAACTTTTATGGTTTTCAATGCCTGCTTAGTTGATTAATTTAGCTGCATCTGCTCGATTGCGAGAAAAACAGCTCGACTGACCCTTGACAAATTTGCAACTCGACATTATAGCCCCACTTGTGCCAAAATGATTCCTTAACCGAGCATCTTAGACCGATTTTTCTGAACATATTCTTATTCTTTAACTTGTCTTCATCTCCGAGCGGGAAATTCTATCAAATTGCTGTTTGTCACAGGAGTATTTATGCGTCGTTTGTTTTTAGGAGTTGCCCTGACGGGTTCATTACTACTGGGTTTACCCACTGCAATACTAGCTCAAGGACTGCCTGGGGTTACCCTATTTGGTGGGCCGGAGCGAGCCAATCTGTTAAACTTTTTTTTGCAAAGTGGTAGAGCCGGAGAACGCGATCGCTACAAACTCCGGATTCCAGCCGATAAGCTAAATTTAGCGATTGAACTGATCTCAATTACTTATCCCGATTATTACAAAGGTAAAATTGATCCTAATGAAATTGAAATCCGGATCAAAGATGAGCCAATTGCCCTGGATGAAGTGATTGTAGATAGAGAAAACTATTTCGTTGAAATTTACCCGGCTGAACCGATTCCGGCTGGGACTAAAATTGAGGTTGTATTCTCTAACGTCAAAAATCCGACCTTTGGTGGAATGTATCACTTTAACGCTAATATTCGCACCCCCGGAGATGTGCCGATGTTGCGGTATGTGGGAACTTGGTTATTGAGTATTGATTAGTTATTTAGGGGGGTAGGGAGTAGGGAGTAGGGAGTAGGGAGTAGGGAGTAGGGAGTAGGGAGTAGGGAGTAGTGAGTTACGATTGCGGAAACTGAGCGAGATCCCTGTCTTCAAGGTCAGGAAAGGTTTCTGTCCCGCTATAGTTTTCCAAACAGACTGAAGAATTTGTACTTAGTATTCATCATTCATAACTCCGAAGTCTCCCATGTCGCTCATGTCCCCGGTCTTTCCCTGTTGCCCGCTGCCTTCTCAACGAGCGAATGATGATTATGTTAAGATTAGAGATTGTGAATTTTAACTCATTAATTAAGGAAGAATTGTTATGGCTCAACAAACCTTAAAAGGAACCTCTCGCAAAAGAAAAAGAGTATCAGGATATAGAGTCCGAATGCGAACTCGCACAGGTAGAGCTGTGATCCGCGCCCGTCGGAGCAAAGGCAGAACACGTTTAGCCGTTTAATTGAGGCGACTGGATGAGTCTTCTCATCCGACTCATTAATATTCAAGTGTAGTTATTGATGATGAAGCGCTCAGACGCACAGGCAAAGAATTTAAGCTGAATCACAATTACTTAAATGCTACAACCCGCAAACCGACTTCGGCACTATAAAGATTTTAAATCGGTTTATGCTCAGGGATTGCACCGGAAAACGGCTCATCTCAGCCTGCGGGCGATGCATTCCTCGAAACAAACCGCAACAGCAGCAAGCCGAATCGGGATTTCAATTAGCCAGAAAGTCAGTAAAAAAGCAGTGGTCCGTAACCGGATTAAACGACAAATTCGTGCAGCTTTGAGGCAGATGTTACCCCAAATTTTACCGGGTTGGGATATAGTGATCATTGTTAAGCCTAGCGCAACAGAGTGCAATTATGCCGAATTTCTGCAAGAATTAGAACAGTTGTTGGTCAAAGCAGAGGTTATATATGGGCATACGGGAGGAAAACTTTTATGAAGGCGGTCCCCACATTGGTGACTTGATTATCAATCTATTGATTGGTACGACAGTAATTGGTTTACCCTTAACAGTAGGAGCAGTTGTCAGAGCATTGTGGCTGCGCTACCGAATTACGAATCGCCGAGTTTGTGTCACAGGTGGCTGGATGGGACGCGATCGCACAGATGTGATCTATTCTGAGATTGTGAAAGTGGCGAAAGTTCCGAGGGGTTTGGGTTTTTGGGGCGATTTAGTGATTACAGTTCGCAACGGCAATCGTATAGAATTGCGGGCATTACCAAAATTTCGTGAAATTTATGATTACATTTTAGAAAAATCTTCCGCGAAGGCACAACAAGCCAGTAGCCCGATTGGAAATTAGTCGTCTGTTCTATTCCCCAAGCAACGATAATAGTATCAGCAGCGTTTTAGCCTACAAATAAGCAACTTAACTCAAGACGAATGGACTTTGGTATCGGATTTTTATCCAACAATCTCATGTTACCGATCCTGGATTTTTTCTACGGGATCGTGCCTAGTTACGGTTTAGCAATTGTCGCACTCACTTTAGTGATTCGCTTTGCCCTATTTCCTTTAAATGCCGGATCGATCCGGAATATGCGGCGGATGAAGGTAACTCAGCCGTTGATGAAAGAGCGCGTCGAGAAAGTACAAAACCTCTACAAAGATGATCCCGTCAAGCAACGGGAAGAAATGAGCAAAGTGTACAAAGAATTGGGAAATCCACTCGCCGGATGTTTCCCTTTACTGTTACAAATGCCGATTTTGTTTGCGTTGTTTGCCACCTTACGAGGATCGCCTTTTGCCAATATTAACTACACGGCAGATTTGCAAATCTTTCCTCAAGCTAAGGTTGAACAAATTCAGCCCCAAGCCTATGCGACAAAAGCCCAAAATATTTATATCGCAGACGGGGTGCATGCTTCGGTGGCAGCGCTATTACCGGGGGGAAATCGACTCGTTGAAGGAGAAAAAGCTCAAATCCAACTCCAAACCGTTGATGGACAACCCTTAGATTCCATACTCAGCGAGTATCCCAACACCGAAGTAAAAATCAACTGGACCGTGACTGAAGGGGAAAATTTGGTCGATATTGATCAGCAAGGTCATATCGTTGCCCTAGCGCCGGGAGATGTCAAACTACAAGGGACAGTTAAAGGCATTGCAGCCGATAAAGGTTTCTTGTTTATTGATGCTTTGGGTCGAGTGGGAGCCATGGACGAAGATGGCACCATTCACTGGGATATTGTCGGGATGATTCTGGGCTTCGGGATTAGCCTTTATCTCAACCAAGTCTTATCTGGACAAAGCAAGGGATCAAGCGGTAATCCTCAACAGGATACGATTAATAAGCTGACTCCGGTTTTATTTTCTGGAATGTTCTTCTTCTTCCCGTTACCTGCTGGGGTGTTGCTGTATATGTTAATCGCCAACATCTTTCAAACCGGTCAAGCGTTTCTGCTGTCTCGTGAACCTCTGCCGGAAAATCTGCAAAAATTAGTAGAAGAATCTGAGGTGAAAGCCAGTAAATCTTCTTCTAAAGATAGCAAAGACGACAAAGGAGGACGGGCAGCATTACCTTTTGAACCAGGCGGACGCTCTAAGAAGAAGGTCTAACATGGATAATCAACAGATAGAATCAGCCCAAACCTGGTTAGAGCAACTGCTCAAATTAGCAAATCTGCCGGCTAGCGTTACTGCAACCGCCGAACCCGATAGTTATTGGCTGACGATTAATGCAGAAAATTATACCCCAGAACAAGTCGCAGCCCTCACCGGAGCTAGTGGAGACGGACTTGATGGTATGCAGTATTTAATTAATACTTTGCAGAATATCGGCAAAGACGAGGAACACAGAACAGCTTATACTGTTGAACTCAATGGCTATCGATCCCGTCGTTATCGAGAGCTGCAAGCCTTGGCTGAAAATGCCGCCAACCAAGTTCGTCAGACTGGGGTAGAGTTAGAAATCAAATCCCTCTCTTCTGTCGAACGGCGCTTAATTCATAGTTTGCTACAAGATAGCGAAGACATTGAAACCTATAGCCGAGGACAAGACCCAGACCGTCGTTTGGTGATTAAAACCAAAAGTTACGCTTGATGAGAGTATGGCGCTTACTTGCTGATAAGCCTTATGGATGCAATTTACATTCCTAACCTGTTAACAGCACCACAACGAACGATGGGGTTTCAGTTTGAGGAGTTTTTCCCAAACCTTGAAACTCTGACCCCCGTTCGGGGTCATTTTCGGGTTACCTACAAAACCACTTTCCTCGAAGTGATGGCAAAAGCGGAAACCATTGTAACCCTCACTTGTCATCGCTGTTTACAACAGTACAATCACCGTTTGTCTGTGAATACTTCTGAAATGATTTGGTTAAGTTTATCGGCGGGGGAAATTGAGGGGGACAAACTTTGTGAGGAAGTCTCATTAGAAGATTTAATAGAAACGGTTTCCCCACAAGGATATTTTGAGCCGGAGGATTGGATTTATCAACAGTTATGTTTAGCACTTCCCCTCAGACAACTCTGTAGCGGTGATTGTCAGCCCCCTCAAGCCACCCATGTTGATAAAAATGATGATATTGTCGATCAGCGGTGGGCAGCCCTTAAAGCCTTAAAACAACAGTTTCCCGGATGATGACATTTAACCCAGAATTTGAACTCCTGTTGCGATCGCGCTACGCTTTGATTTACATTCCCACAATGGAAGAAGAGCGGGCAGAGTCTGCGATTCAACAGTCTGCCCAACATCAAGGAAATCGCGCAGTTTATATTTGGGATTTTGTCGAAGGTTATCAAACGGGCAATCCGAACGATATCGGTATGGGTCGTCGTAACCCCTTACAAGCATTGGAGTTTGTCGAAAAGCTACCGGATACGAGTCCGGGAATTTTTATTTTACGGGATTTTCATCGGTTCTTAGAAGATGTTTCTATTTCTCGTAAATTGCGGAATTTAGCGCGGCGATTGAAATCTCAACCGAAAAATATTGTATTGTTGTGTCCTCAAATTACCATTCCAGAGGATTTGAGTGAAGTCCTAACGGTATTGGAATTTCCTTTACCCGATACAGCAGAAATTCGTCGTGAAGTCGAACGCCTATTAACCGTCACAGGACATCCCTCAGAGTCAAAGTTACTCGATGAAATGGTACGCTCATTTCAAGGGCTATCAATGGAACGAATTCGCCGGATTTTAGCCAAAGCCGTTGCTACTCATGGGGAATTGCGCCTCGATGATGTGGAATTAATTTTAGAAGAAAAACGCCAGACCATTCGCCAAACCCAAATTCTAGACTTTTATCCCGCCCAAGAAAATATCTCAGATATTGGCGGACTCGATAACCTCAAAGATTGGTTATTGCGACGAGGGGGTGGATTTTCTGAACGCGCCCGACAATATGGTTTACCCTATCCTCGGGGGTTATTGTTGGTGGGGATACAAGGCACAGGAAAATCCTTAACCGCTAAAGCCATCGCCCATCATTGGCATCTACCATTATTGCGGTTGGATGTGGGGCGTTTATTCGGGGGACTCGTGGGAGAATCTGAATCTCGGACTCGCCAAATGATTCAATTAGCCGAAGCTTTAGCCCCTTGTGTATTGTGGATAGATGAAATTGATAAAGCTTTTGCTGGGGTTGAAGGCAGAGGAGATTCAGGCACCAGTAGCCGGGTATTTGGGACGTTTATTACTTGGCTGGCTGAGAAAACATCTCCTGTATTTGTCGTCGCCACAGCCAATAATATTCAAGCATTACCGCCAGAAATATTAAGAAAAGGTCGATTTGATGAGATCTTTTTCGTGGGTTTACCCAATCAAGACGAACGAAAAGCCATTTTTGAAGTCCATTTATCGAAGCTACGACCCCATAATTTAAAGCAATATGATTTAAAAAGATTAGCTTACGAAACGCCAGACTTTTCCGGGGCAGAAATTGAACAAACTTTAATTGAAGCGATGCATATTGGCTTTAGTCAAAATCGAGATTTTGTCACAGAAGATATCTTAGAAGCGGCGAGTCAAATTATCCCGTTGGCGCGGACTGCCAAAGAACAAATACAGTTTTTACAACAATGGGCAGCGGCAGGAAAAGCCCGTTTAGCCTCCCGGAGTAGCAATAAGAATTATCCGACATTATAACAAGTTTTATAATAATGAGTACTTGTGTATTGATACAACATCAGTACAGGTTAAGGCTGGTTTTTTCATGTCCTTAAGGAAAGAATGAGGTTTCAGTACTTGAGTTAACAGAGTACGAATTAACGTGAGTTCGATGACCTCTCCTAACCTCTCCTAAAAGGAGAGGAACAAATGGTCTCCCACAATTGGGGGATGTGGTCGGGGGTTAGAAGAGAATCAGAAAAATACCTTAACCGATGAACGATAAATTCTAGGTTGTCTTGCCCCTCTCCTGATAGGAGAGGGGTTGGGGAGAGGTCGGTTTTAAATTCGTCCAACTCACGTTAATACAAGTGTCAGAACTTTTTTATCAATTTTGTACTAGATTTGAGTATTTTAGACACAGAAATAAGGTTAAAAAAGCAAAAATATTAACTTAAAAATTATACATAATTTCTCAAATAACCATAGCAGTTCATAGTAGAAAATATTGCAATGCTTTAAATTTAAGCTTCTATATAATTACTGTTGATTCAATGCATAATATAGAGTAAATACGGGATGAAAATTTTGGATTATCCTTTTATAACATAAGAATAAAAAATTGAATTTTTGTAACGATATTCCGGATTTATATTATGTTGATATATGATGAAATCAGTTAAATAAAACGAGCTATCAATTCAGTGAAAACCTTGTTATTTGCAACAATAGCAAAGGTAAAAGCTATCACTTTTGTTAGAACATAGTCTGTTTTTTTGAGCAGACTTACTGTGTCTACTGGTAACGAATTTTTCTCAAATGAAAACGGTAGGACAAACAATAGACTAACTTTAGAAATTGGCAATAGTGGATTTTTCACAAATTCTATTCAGTATGATGATATAGGTTTTGGTACAGAGATAGATACTCTAATAACAGATATAAGTATTGATGTTACCGAATCCACAACAATAATTAGTTCGAGATTACTTGATGTTTATCTAGCAGGTTAATTGAATAAAAAGCGTCAATAGTAGCTTTTTGGCACAGGATTACAGCTAGTAGTTATAAATTCTGCCAAAATTATAAGAGGCTAATACTATTAACTATCTGGATAGAAATAGAAAATCTTCTCATCCAGTAGATGATAGCTTAATTCGACCTGCATTGAATACTGAATACTGAGGCTAAAATTGATGAAAAAAATCTTAGACTTTTGCACATTTTTGGGAGTTTCATTAGCTATGTTTTTTGTCTACGCTGGTTTAAATTCTTCAGGATTTTGCTTTGCAAAAATGCGCTATTTAAGCGATGAGGATAAATTTAGACAAGAATTTGAGAGACTAAATCAGCCAGGTAAGGTTTTTATCACGGATAGGCAAAATAACGAAAGTGGGGGGCAACGTTACGAATATATAGAATACGAAAGCTTTGAACAGTATATCAAGAGTAACCCCGACTGCTGCACTATGCGTCCTTTTGGCAGTGATCCTTGGGATTGGGAACGGATTACAGGCATTCATAACGGAGAAATTACAGTTATGAATTATGTCATTTATTATCTAGATGAAAATGGCAAGCGGAGATCGAGGGGAGTGAAATTGGAAGCTATTCTGCAAAATTGTGGACAACGTCACTATATTCTGGAGCCAGTTTATTTAAGTGTAATCTTAACTGACGAATCTCATAGAATGGTAATTTTTTCAACTCAGTTCAAAGCGCAAATGTCTAGTCAATATACAACATTAGGTACAATCAAATCATGGTAATAACAGCACAAGAAGTAACAAATTGGTACTTGTACGACCAGTCAACAACTCCGGAGAATCTGGTAGACGATAGCTTGATTCGACCGGCTTTATTAGAATTAGACCCTGCTCAAACAACAATTGAACTTGATGCGAAAGATTTCATGGAGACTGCTGGAAGGTTTGCTATTGGGCCTCAGTTTGAATTGGTACAAAGGTTCTTTTATGAAGATAATGAGCCTTTGTTTGAGTTGGCAGAGGACGGTACTGTAATACCAGTACTAACACAAGAGTGGGAGGAATTTACTGTACCTGGAACTTATTCTAAACGACAACTAGCAGCACCAGATAAGTTTAATTTGCCGTCTTTCGGCTGGAATATGCAGCACTATAACTGGCAAGATGAAACTGATGACTATACAGAACGAGTTTACATTTATAACTCGCAAGAATATAAGATTTCCGATGATGCAGTATTTGTGGTTGCGCCGAACGGTGATAAGTGGATAGAAAATTTTCGAGTTGAGCCTCGGGAAATTGCAGAAGAAGACAGACCAGGCATAACTGCAAGAGATCGGGATGACTTTGATTTTACATCATCTGATTGGGCAGCTACTATAGGTGGACTTATTCTTGAAGACAATATAGATCCCTCTGAAATTGGTCGAACAGTATATTTTGACTATGTGAATCAGAATACAATTATCCCAGTTACATACACCCGCTCAGACTATGACAATGACATTGAGAAATGGAACTCGTTTACTAAAGGTCTGAAACCTGTCAAGTTATTGGACGAAACGTTTGATCTAATGGATCAGCTATTCGCTGATGGTGTGACTGATTTCCGAGATGATGAAAACCAACCGATTTTCTATGGTACGGAAGAAGCAGATGGACTGACTGCATTAAGTTATCCTGCTCCCAAGCTTGAACCTTTTCTTGATAACGGTGCTGTTCTTATCGGTGGTGATGGAAACGACGAACTAACTGGTGGGATTAGCACTAATACGAATACGACCTATATTGGTGGCCAGGGCAATGACACAATAATAGGATCGAGACTCACAGATGGATCAGAGGATATTTCTGTCTATGAAGGTTCAAAAGCGGACTACAACATTGAATTTTCAGGAAACTTCTTGACTGGCCGCTCCGTTAAGATTACTGACACAGTAGCAGATCGCGACGGTAGCGATACTTTAAAAAGCGTAGAATTTGCACAATTTTCAGACCAAAAGGTTAACATCGGGCCGGGACAAGATATCTCCTTCGTTATCGACAGAACGACTAGCATGAGGGATGATATCGATGCAGTCATAGCGAGTGCTAACCAAATCCTTGATGCCATTTTCGATAGCGATCGCGGCTTACTTGATTCTCGGATATCCGTCGTTGGATACAATAACTCTGGAGCTACAACATATCTTTCCTTTACCGACCAGCCAAAGATCGAAGACCGAAAAACTGCGGCTATTAATGCCCTCAATAGTATCTCACTCAGTGGCGGTATTGAGCCTGTTAATGGTGCTTTGATCCACTCACTTTCCGGCAATGCGGGAAACTGGCGGGAAGAGGCAAGCGCCCGACGCATATTCCTATTTGGTGATGAACCCGCAGACGACCCGCAACTGCTCTCTCAGGTGTTAAATTTAGCCTCTGATGTAGGGGTTCCGGTGCTGGCAGTGGTGCTTCTATATCGTCAATTGCAGGGGATGTTGAGACCAGTAGCGTTAATCAGAACTTGGCTATGACGCGCTTTGATTTACAAACTACAGCATCTGACGGCACTTCGACAACAATTCCTGTAGAAATATTCACCATTCTAATTGGCAACAATTCTACAGCTTCCAGTGAATTTCAGAACCTCGCGACTGCAACCGGAGGTGAATTTTTTAATGCTGCCGATGCCGACGAAGTGGTAGATGTACTCCTCGAAGCGATAGAAACTCCTATTAATCTTAACGTCATAGAAGGAACAAACAATCAGGATTATTTGATTGGCACTGACGGCAATGATCTTATCCTTGGACTAGACGGAGATGATTTTATCTATGGACTAGACGGAGATGACGAGATAGAAGGAGGCGGTGGTAATGACCAAGTCACGGCTGGTGCAGGTGATGATTTAGTCTCCGGTGGCGAAGGCGATGATGCTATTGCTTTAGGTGAAGGGAATGACCAGGGTTTTGGCGGTTTAGGTAATGATGTCCTCGATGGTGGTGCAGGCAATGATATCCTTTATGGTGGCGAAGGTAACGATCAACTGATCGGTGGTTCTGGTGCTGATACTCTTGTGGGTGATAGTGGAAATGATACCCTCGAAGGTGGTACTGGTGCTGATACCTTTATTCTTGGTGCGGGTATTGGTGTTGATAGCATTATTGGCTTCAATGCAGCCGAAGACCAGATTGTATTTGAAGGGATTGATAAAAATGCAGTTGAGGTAGTTTATGATAATACAACTGGCTTTGTGAGTCTCGATGGTGAGGATGTTGCTATCTTAGATCCTGGCTTGGGTCTAGTTGAGAATGATTTTATTTTCACGTAAAGCATTAACTTTGTCATAGCTTTCACACACAGTTGAAATTAGGTATAACCTAGACTCACTTCAGTAAGGACGCAGCGCAATATTAGTTGAATATTCGGAAAGTTTCTATTCCGAAAGTTGCGTCCTTTACAGACAAAATACGTTCTTGCCTGTCATGCTAAACTGTTTTAATCACTCGACAAGGATTACCCACGGCAACCACATTATTGGGGATATCTTTTGTCACAACACTTCCCGCGCCAATGGTTACATTATCACCAATCGTTACACCCGGACAAACAATTGCACCCCCACCTATCCATACATTATCACCTATTTTAATAGGGGCAGCGAGTTCTTTACCAGATAATCTAATTTCAGGATTTACCGGGTGATAAGCGGTATAAATTTGTACTTTTGATGCAATTAAAACGTTATCACCAATATGAACCGTATTGCAATCAAGGATTGTGCAGTCAGAGTTAATATACAAATTATCACCCGCAAAAATATGACAACCATAATCGCAGTAAAATGGCGGTAGTATAGTGAAATTAGAACCCACTTTACCCCATAAATTCAGAATAATTTGTTGTTGTTGCTGAACTGCTTCTGGACGAGAATGATTAAAATCATAAAGAAGTTGACGGGCTTTCAGACTCATCGCAGCTAATTCTGTATCTGTTGGCAAATACAACTCGTTTGCTAGCATTTTTTCCCTTTCTGTTTTCTCTCTCATCTTTTTTTATATAAAACACTACTGTTAAAATTGGTAATATCAACCCGTTATCTGATTAAATTAGTAAGATGATATTAATGATTGAGGTTAGGAATTTCAATTATAAATTCTGTCATTTGTTGAGGAATAGAAGAACAAATTAATTTACCACCATGTTTTTCTACAATAATTGAATAGGCAACAGATAACCCGATGCCTGTGCCTGAACCGACTGGCTTTGTAGTAAAAAATGGATCAAATATTTTCTGTTGAATATTAGCCTCTATTCCAGACCCATTGTCTATGATCTGAACTTTAACTGTATGATTAACAGTATATTCTGTACAAATCGTAATTTCAGGTTCAAAACTTTGGTCAATTTTGTTTTTACAAACTTCTTCCAACGAATCAATCGCATTATTTAAAATATTGAAAAAGACTTGATTCAGTTGAGACGCATAACAGTTAATTAGGGGTAAATCGCCATAATTTTGGGTAACTTTTATCTGTGGATACTGATTTTTTGAGTTTAATCTGCTTCGTAAAATTAGCAATGCACTGTCTAAGCTTTTGTGGAGATCAATCTGTTTAAAATCGGATTCATCTAATCGTGAAAAAGTTCGTAAAGCTTGAATAATATCTTTTATTCGGTTCGCCCCTTGTTTCATTGAAGATAAAATATTGCGTAAATCGTCCGTTAAGAAATCGATTTCAACCTCTGCTAAAACTTCTTCTACATTAGGCGTTGGATTAGGATATTCTTGTTGATAAACGCTCACAACTTTTAATAAATCATTCAAATACTCTTGAGCATAGTAAACATTACCGTAAATAAATCCTATAGGATTATTAATTTCATGGGCAATTCCACTAGCCATTTGACCCAACCCCGAAAGCTTCTCAGCTTGAATGAGTTGAGCTTGCGTTTGCTGCAACTGTTTAAGTGTAAGAGACAAATCATGATTCTTTTGATTAACTTCTTCCGTGCGTTCAGCTACTTTTTGTTCTAAAGTAAAGTTATATTCTTCTAGTTGTTGATTAGCTGAGGTTAAGTTATCGTAAAGTCGAGCGTTTTCTAAAGAAATTGCAGCCTGAGTCGTCAGGATATTAATTACTTTAACTCGATCTTGAGAAAATGCTCCAAGCGTTAAATTATTTTCTAAGTAAAGAATACCCATTAATTGATTTCGATTAATAATGGGGCTGACTAGAATGCTTTTAGGTTGATGTGCCAAAATATAAGGATCATTGGCTAACTTGCTATTTTGAATCGTATCATCTAACACGAATATCTGTTGAGTTCGAGTCACATAATTAATGATAGAATGAGGTAAATCTGAGTAAGAATTTAATGGAATATTTTGTGAAGATTGAAATAAAAATGGATCAGAATGATTTGAATCATATTGAGCTTGAGCTTCAATAACCCATTGTTGATCTTGACAGAGTAACAAAACACCGCGCTGAGCGCCGACATTTTCTAGAGTCACTCTCATTAAAGTTTTTAGTAGTTTTTCTAACTCTACTTCACTTGAAATCGCTTGAGCGACTTTCATCACTGTCGTCAGATCTAGTAATGCGGAACTTTCAGTATCAGTTAAAGTAATTGTTTTTTCTAAGGTTGAATAAATCGTGGAAGAACGGGATTTATTGGGGTTCAAAACAACTTTTAATAGTTCAGGGTAGCGTTTTTCTAAGTCTTCAACTTTCGTTTTTGCTCCCCAACGGGCGTAGCCATAATAAGCTTGATTTAGATAAGCTTGAGCAATGGTTTGTTTACCGTAACTTAAATAAAATTGAGCCGCTAATTCATTGGCTAATGCTTCTTCTTGAATGTATTCATTTTCCTTCGCTCCCGCAATAGATTGATCGTAAAAATTCATTGCCTCTACAAAGTTTCCTAAGAGCCGATGTCGTTCTGCTTCAACTAAATTAAATTTATGTTGATGATTCATTTTCGCATAATGTACCCAGTTTTTTTGTAGTTTCTCTTGATTTTGTTTGACTTTTTTTAATCCCTCTGATATTCCAACAGGTTGTGAATGCAAAGTTGCTAAAGTCACTAAAGAATCATAGAAATAAAACTCAGCTTTAATCATTGTTCCACTCGCCGCTATTAAATAATTTCTAATCTCAATAGCTTGTTCCTGAGCTAACTGAATTTCTCCAAAGATAAAGCAAAGCATCATTTTACATAAATAGAAAGTGTATAGCCCATACAAATCGTGTTTAGCAGTTAATAAAGTAATAAACTCTTTTTCTTTTATCACTTTCCCAGATAAAGTAGTAGGAAATTCTGTCGGTTGCAATAAATTTAAGGTAGCCTGCCAGTAAGGATGAATCCAATTTATAGGGGTTAATTGATTCAGTTGCTCTAACCTTTCACAATAAGCATGAATTTCAGGTTCTAGAATAATTAAAGCTTTACCACTCAAAAAAGAATGCATACAAAATTGGTGAGCATGGTATCCTGCATATTCTAAACTTCCGACTTCTAGCCCGGTTAAATAGCCTTGTTTAGAGGTTTCTAAAGTCTCTTTTAAATGGATTGTTCGATGAAAAATAAAGGCTCCAAGTATTGCTAAAACCTGAGATTGAGTTGCTTTTACATCTAGCTTAGAGATCACCTGAAGTGCTAATTGACCAAACTGTGTTGCAGTATTAACATCTTCAGAGAAATCACAGAGAATCTTTCCATAATAAGCATAACTCAGTGTTGAAGCGGGTGTATTTCCATATTGAATAGACAGCTTCACAGGCAATGCAATGAGTAAGGGAAGATAAGCAGATCCCGAGACAACAGCCGCCGTCATAATGCTGCCAGCAATTTCAACAATTGCGAGTATTTTGGCATCTGTCATGATCGGTAAATGAGCTAAATCTTCAATTTTTCGATCTCCAATCAGTGTGTTAATCTCTGCAATACTGTTTTGAGTATCCTTTAATGTAGGGGTTTCCGGAAAAGTTACACCTAATTTTTCTAGAACATTTAAAGCAATTGAGATCGCTTCTAATAATTTATTTTGATAAATATTTGAGATAATTTTAATTCGATAAATAGTAATTTTATCAAGTAATGATTCTGCCTGTTTCAGTACGATATTAATATACCGATCCATTACCTCGAATTCACCACAGAGTGAGGCCAATTCACTGGCTAACTCATGAAGCGTTAAGCTGATTTTATATTGAGATTTTTGTTGTATTACTCCACCCTGATTTGCCGATAAAACAGGATAAAATTCCCGCTGCTGTAAACTATTCTCGGGTAATAAATTAAGTCCCATTTTGGCATATTCAAAACCTGCTTTATAAGCAATAGATGCTTTCGCTTTTTGCGCGGCTTGCTGGTTTAAATCAGCTAGTTGATTTCGCTGAGATTGAGTTTTAATTAAATCAGCACCTATATTTAACTGATTGACAATTTCAAATAGCTTTTCTTGCTGTTCGGACTCAGGAGTATTTTCTAATAGCAGTCTGCCAATTTTTAAATGTGTTTCTTGCTTTTTATTATCGGGAATTAAGGAGTAGCTTGCTTGCTGAATTCTGTCATGCAAAAATTTATAACTAACAGAGGGATTAACAGTTTGAAGTGGAAAAACTACAGAATTTTGTTCAGTAGTATAAAACTTATATACTTCTGTTAAAGGTAAAATGAATCCTTCCTGCAACGCTGCCCACAAATCTGTTGCGGTTTCTGTGAGTGATTTTTCGTGAACAATTGCTAAAGTTTCTAAATCAAACTGATTGCCAATGCAAGCTGCTTTTTGTAAGACTTGTTGTGTGGTTAAATTCAGTTTCTTTAAGCGGTTAGCGACAAACTCTACCACATCTTCAGTTAGAGATAATAGCTTAACTTGAGCGAGATCGCATTGCCAACCCCGTTCAATTTTTTTCTGATCTGGGTCAGTTTGAACAGCAGAAGAATTAAATGTTATTAGTCCTTCTTCATACAAATTTTTGAGAAATTGGATAACGAAAAATGGATTACCTTTTGTTTTTTCGTAAATTAATTGAGAGAGGGGAAAAGTTAAATCACTCGAACAATGAAGCGTATCTGCAACAAGTGGATTCAATTCTGAGGATAAATTTAAAGGCCCTAAAGTAATTGTATTAATTATAGCTTTGTTTTTTTTAAGATATTCTAAAGTTAGCATTAATGCATGAGTTGGATCGACTTCGTTGTCTCGATATGCACCAATTAACAATAGATGCTCAGCATTGTTTTGACTCATTAATGATTGAATAAATTTGAGTGAAGCAGAGTCAACCCACTGTAAATCATCCAGAAAAATAACTAATGGATGGTCTTGAGTCGCAAAGACTTGAATAAATTTATGGAATAATAGATTGAAGCGATTTTGTGCCGCATCACCCGATAATTTGGGGACGGGAGGCTGTTCACCAATAATCAGCTTTAATACGGGAATTACATCAATAATAACTTGTCCACTCTCACCTAAAGCCTCTAATATTTTAATTTTCCATTGTTGTAATTGAGTCTCATTTTCACTTAGTAATTGTTCGATTAAATCTTGAAAAGCTTGAACTAAAGCACTAAATGGAATATTGCGTTGATACTGATCAAATTTACCGGAAATAAAATAGCCTCGTTGCCGCACAATGGGTTTATGAACTTCATTAATAACGGCTGTTTTTCCTATCCCAGAATATCCGGCGACTAACATCATTTCGACTCGTCTTTGTTCTGTTTCTGCTTGCTTAGAGTCGATGTCATCAGAGTTAACCTGATGAGAAACTGGCTGATATGTGGGAGTGGCGATCCGATCAAATGCGGAGAGTAATGCTTGAACTTCATTGTCTCTTCCGTATAGTTTTTCAGGAATAATAAAACGTTCACAAGTATCGTGGCAACCGATCTCAAAATCATCAATTTTTTGGTTGTTTTCCCACTGCTTCCAACAGGTTTCTAAATCATGCTTTAAACCCAAAGCGGTTTGATAGCGATTTTCTGCATTTTTTGCCATTAATTTAGCAATAATTGCTGATAAAACTGAAGGAATATTAGGGTTTATTTGATTAACTTTGGGTGGATTACAAGCAATATGAGCATGAATTAATTCCATTGGATCTGTTGCTGTAAAAGGTAGTTTTCCGGTTAACAACTCATAAAAAGTAACACCTAACGCATAAAAGTCACTGCGATAATCAACGCCTCGATTCATTCGACCTGTTTGTTCAGGAGAAATATAGCCTAAAGTTCCTTCTAAAACATTCGGATTTTGTAGTTTTTGAGTTTCTTTTGGTAATAGAGAAGCAATACTAAAGTCAATCAGTTTAACTTCTTTTGTATCCGGATCAATTAAAATATTAGCAGGTTTAATATCTTTGTGAATCACTCGGTTTTGATAGAGTTGATCTAGGATCTCAGTAATTTGAATCGCAATAATTAAAAAATCTGAAATATTAATGCATTTATCATTCATATATTTTTTCAGGGAAATACCCCCGAAATCTTCCATGATGAGAGCAAAGCTATTTTGATAATTTTCTAAGCTATATGGATGAATAATACCGGGTATTTTTAAATTTTTAGTAATTATATACTGATTGCGAAACTGTATTAATTCTAGAAAGCTAGGATATTCCGAACGCATCAGTTTAATAATGACAGGTTGATGATTGGATTGTTTATGTGCTCTATAAACAATAGTACGTGAACCTTGGTAAAGTTGTTCTGAAATCTGATAACCATTAATAGTCATTAATTGATTTTGCATAAGATTTAGGGTGAGTTTATTTTGAGAATTCTGTAAAACAAATCATTTATTGATAATCAAATGATGATTGAGAGTTATTACCTAGACAATTAGAGTAAGATGAAGAGGGTTTTATCAAACTATTTTTATTTGTTAAAAAACTATTAATTTCACGTCCTGATGAAGAAGAAGGGAACGGATTCTCTTTTAATTGTAGTGAAAATGAAGAGAATATCATCGTGCTATACCTTAAGCAGTAAAGAAAATTAGAAGCTTGACTCAATTTAAAATATAAATGTGAGAGTTTTATCCTATTCTATTTAATTTACCCATATCCTTTGAATAAACAGACATAATGAATTAGCTTTTTCTGAATTTACTTTATAGCAAAATTACTGAAACTTAACTGTGATTTAAGCTACAAATAGGAATCAGTGAAAACTTCTATTTTTCCCTAGTAGCTAAGATTTGATAAATTTAAAATTGTTGATACTTAATCAATAAAGCTCATATTTTAATAATGTACAGGGTAAACTACCATTATAAACAGCAGTTCGGCGGGAAGTTCTTAATCCTACTTGTTTAGAGAGGGCTTTATTACCACATAAAATAAACGCAGTCCATCCTTTAAATCGTTGTTTAAAAATATCTCCTAACTGCTTATATAAGTCTCCAAGTTCTGCGGCATTTCCTAAACGTTCTCCATAAGGCGGATTACAAAGAATTACACCTTGATCGCTGGGTGCTTCTAATTGTTCAAGTGATTTTTTAATTAAAGTAATTTGATCGGCAACACCACATTGTTGAGCATTAGAATCCGCTTGACAAATCATTTCATCATCGCGATCGCATCCCATAATTAAAGCCGGAAGTTCAGCTTTTTGTGTCTCTTCTGCTTCAATTTCTAACTGTTGCCAAAGTTCAGCATCAAAATCTTTCCAATTCATTAACCCAAAGCTTTCTCGTAATAATCCGGGGGCGACATTTAAGGCTTTTAAACTCGCTTCTAACGGCAGTGTTCCTGAACCACACATGGGGTCAAGAAAAGGTAAGTTTGTATCCCATTCAGCGAGTTCTAATAACGCTGCTGCTAGGGTTTCTTTTAACGGTGCTTTCCCCACTGCGGCTCGATATCCCCGACGGTGTAAACTCGAACCCGAACTATCTAAACTTAAAATACCTTGAGTTGGATTAATATGAAAATTAATATTTAAATCAGGGTTTTTCGGATCAATATCGGAACGTCGGTGAAACTGACGACGCTGTTGATCGATAATGGCATTTTTTACTTGCAATGCGGTAAAATGAGTATGATTGAGTTGATCGTTTTTCCCGGTACAATGCACAGCAAAAGTTTGCTCGGGCGATAAATAATCACTCCAGTCAATCTCTTGAATATTGCGGTAAAGTTGCTGAGCATTATGACAAGGAAACTTCGCAATTGGCATTAAAACCCGAAAGATAATTCGACTCCAAAGATTAACTTTATAAAGTAGTTTGCGATCGCCTGTAAACTGAACCCCTGTGAATTCTAGTTGAATATTAGTTGCGCCGAGTTGTTCTAATTCCTTGGCTGCAATTTCTTCTAAACCCCGTGCAACTGTTGCAAAATATTGAGTCATTTTTGTTATTTATTTTATTATGTATTATTAGAGGTAAAAGGCAATACTGTTAAGAGAAGAAATAGAGATGATAGTAGTCAAGGATTTAGACTGATAATTCATAACTCCTGTACAGACGTTGCATGCAACGTCTCTACTCCTTACTTCTTACTTTTATTTCCCTTCAACAAATCTTCAGCCAACGCAACTGCCCCCCATAGTGGCGCTTCATCTCCTAATTGTGCCGGAATAATTTCAAAATTCACCTCTGGTAAAGCGGTCTGGCGGGCAACTTGACGGACTTCTTGCCAAAATAAATCCCCGGCTTTTGTTACCCCTCCTCCTAGGATAAACCGCTGCGGGTTAATTAAGTTAGCGGCGTTACCAATGCCTCGACCAATTGCCCACCCCGCCTGTCTGATAGCGGTTTGACACAATAAATCTCCTTGAGTGGCAGCAAAACTGACTAATTCAGCGGTAATTGCGTCTAAATCATTATTAACTAACCCGCGTAAAATCTCTCCTTGGTCGGGATATTGAGTTAAAGTTTCCCGGACTTGCTGGGCAATATATGGCCCGGAGGCCAATCGTTCAACACAACCTTGTTTACCACACAAACACAATGGCCCGTCAGGCTTAACTACAGTATGACCTATTTCCCCCGCCATACCATCTGCGCCGCGCCAGGGCTGCCCGTTTAAAATCCAACCGCCCCCAACTCCGGTACTCACGGTAATATAACAGAGATGATTGTATCCTTTGCCTGCCCCGAAGCGATGTTCTCCCAAAGCCGCCACATTGGCATCGTTATCCACTGCAACGGGTACACCATATTCAGTTTGTAATTGTTGAGACAGCCGCCAATTTTCCCAACCCGGAACATGATGGGATAAACGGACAATTCCGGTGGTGGCATCGACGGGCCCGCCAAAACTGACCCCAATTGCTAGGGGTTTTTCTTCTAATAAAATATCATGAATTAGCGATCGCATGATTGCCAAATCTGACTCAGCCGACGGAGAATGAGGAGATAAACGACGTTGATAACGATACCATTTTTGTTGTCCCTGAACCCAAGTGGCGGCGGCTAATTTGGTTCCCCCAAAATCGAGGGCTAAAATTTGAGCAGTCATTTTTACTATATAAAATTTATATTGAGATTAGTTCTCCCGATTAAAGTTTGAAAGATTAAGTGGAGTTCGTCAACTATAAGTCAGATCTCGTGACGTTACATGTAACCAAAGTACAGAAGTTAGAAGTAGTACCCCATTAATGAATTGAGGGGATTAAAATTAGGAAAACATTTTTTTCTCTCCATGAATGAATTCGGGGGCTTAGATCCAGTTTATTTTTAGGTCAAGTTGTTATGCAAAATCGACAAGCAATTCCGATCATTTTAATCAGTATCATTACAGCGGTTATTTTTGCCATGTTGTCTTGGCGAAATCCCAAACAGATTTATTATCTGACTTTAGCAACGGGCGGAAAAACAGGAGAATATTATGCTTTTGGTCAAGCTTTGGCGACAGTGGTAAATCAACATCAACCTCGGATTAAAATTAATGTGATAGAAACAGCCGGATCTTTAGAAAATATAGACTTACTGTATCAAAATAAAGCGCAACTGGCATTAATTCAAAGTAATTCACCGATTCGTCCAACGGTTAAAGCGGTGGCTTTTTTATTTCCGGAAGTGTTTCATTTAATTGCCACCACTGAGTCAAAGATTCAAAGTGTTAGCGATCTCAAAGGAAAACGAATTGCATTGATGCCAGAAGGGAGTGGTTCCTATCAATTATTCTGGCCGTTATCTCAGCATTATGGCTTAACAGAACAAGATTTTCAAGCAATTCCACTCGCTCCAACCCAAGCGCATACTGCTTTAAAACAAGGGCAGGTTGATGCTTTATTTCAGATTATTGCCCTGGGAAATTCGGCTGTTAGTCAACTCTTACAAACAGAACAAAATCGTTTAGTTCCCATCGATCAAGCGGCGGCATTACAACTGTTACAACCCGCTTTAGAAGCGAGTACAATTCCCAAAGGAACTTATAATGGTGCAATTCCCATTCCATCACAAGACTTATCGGTTGTTTCTGTTCGTTCCGTCATGGTAACAAGCAAAAATACTGATTCTTGGGTGATTAATGAAATTACTCGGATATTGTATGAAGCGCGTAATGATTTAGTTGCTAAAACGCCTCAAGCTGCGTTAATTAATCCACCCGATTCTAATCATCAATTAGGATTTTCTTTTCATCCCGGTGCATTATTGTATTATCAACAAGATGAGCCTAGTTTTCTAGAGAAATATGCAGAAACAATGGGATTTATTTTATCTTTATCGGTTCTATTAGTTTCTAGTTTCTGGCAGTTTAAAGTCTGGCTAAAAGGAAGACAGAAAAATAGAGCAGATTTTTATAACTTAGAAATTTTAAATTTAATTGAGCAAATTCACGGCAGTAATAGCTTAGAACAATTACAAGACTTACGCAGCACATTATTTACGATTTTAAATGAAGTTGTGATTGAATTAGATACAGATCGAATTTCCCCAGAATCTTTTCAATCTTTTACTTTTACTTGGCAAACGGCTGTAGCAGAGGTTCGTCATCAAGAAACTATTTTAAGAAATTAATAGGTTAAAAGTTCTTAAAATTTAATTTTTTAACTTAAAAAAATAGTCAAGATTAACAATAGTCTTACACAGATTAGTTAAAATACTTCTATGATAATCAGAAATTATCTGTGAACGATATTGCCCCCAAACCCCCAAAAATGGGGGCTTACATTAAGTTATTTTTCATAAATAAGATAACATTGCTCTATATCTTACTATTGCAAGATTGCCTATTGCCTTCTGATTAAATGGCTTAACGTTCCTTCCATTAACCCTGTTGTTTGACCGGAAATAGTAAACACTAACGCTTCACGATAAACCCGTTGAGCATTATGATTCATCAGATTAGCTGCACCACTCGATACTGTTACCGCAGCATGGGCGCAACGAACCGCTAAATCAATTCCCCATCCTCGTAATTTATACTTTTCAGCTAATGTTAAATTCGGATTATTCTCAGCTTGCAAAATCCCATCACGGCATTGATTTAATTCTGTTGTAAAAGCATTAATTGCAGTTTGAATAAACTCGAACCCTTTCTTTTCTAACGTCGTTTCTAACACATCAATCCCAGCTTGAGCACATCCTAACGCAAAAAAACTGGCTTTTAATGGATTTTGCCGATCCCGTTGTTCTATCCATCCAGTAGGTTTAATAAAAACAACTTGTTTTTCTGGTAAAAACCATTGCCTTAAGGTTACAGAAACCGTATTTGTTGCGCTCATTCCACATAATAACATCGGTGAACTCACATTAAGATATCCGGTGGGTTGTTGAGTTATTCGTAATGGCACTATGCCAAAAACAGCTTCACCACCCGGTAAAGTTGCCGCTGCAATAAACTCATCAAAAATTCCCCATCCCGTCACCCAAGGCACTAAACCATTGAGTAAATAACCCCCCTCAACTGCCGTCGCTGTAAGAGTCGGTTTTCCTTGTCGCCTGAGTTGAGAAAAACCTATTCCGAGTTTAACTTTCCCGCTACTCATTAAAGGTAAATAAGCTTGCTGCAACGCTGTATTAGAACTTTGACTCAGCATTGCACTTGCACTTTGATGTTGAGTTTGCAAAAATGCTAAAGCACCAGAATAGCGGGCAATTAATTCTTGAAATTGACTAAATGTGCGAGCATTAACCGATAGACCCCCCCAAGCAGATGGAATTTTTAACCCCAACACTTCTAAATTGCCTAACCCAGTAAATGCTTGTTGCAGTAATTCTGGTGTAAAATCAATTTCATTGGCAATAGGGGCAACATGAATTTTAAGATAAGCGGCAGTTTTTTCGAGCAAATGTGACACAATTTAAACTAAACTTTGAAATGGAATAATTAAGACTTGTTGTTCATTAGTTTAACGTAATTTTCATGAGCCAAACAGCCCCGGTTATTTCCCCGCAATGGTTAGTTGAACACCTTAATGATCCCCACCTTGTAATTATCGATTGTCGCTTTGCCCTGGCTCAACCAGAACAGGGAAAACAACAATATCAACACAGTCATATTCCGGGGGCATTTTATCTCGATCTCAATCAAGATTTATCCAGTCCTGTACAAAAACATGGTGGCCGTCATCCCTTACCCGATATTAACCAACTGGTGGCTAAATTAGAAAGCTTTGGGGTCAATTCCGAGGAAACCTTAATTGTGGCGTATGATGACTCTCGTTTTGCCTTTGCGGCGCGGTTATGGTGGTTATTACGGTATTTAGGACATTCTCAAGTGACGTTACTTGATGGTGGTTTTTCGGGTTGGCAAGCAGCAGGATATCCGGTAACGGCAGAAATTCCGACTGCGAAACCGGGGAAATTTATTCCTAAATTGCATCCCGAAATGCTAGTTGATATTGATACCGTTAAAACTCGTAAAGACTTACCCAACGTTATTTTAGTTGATTCACGCGCGCGCGATCACTATCTCGGTAACCACGAACCCATTGACCCGGTTGCAGGACATATTCCGGGGGCGGTTAATTTGCCTTGGCAAGAGGTTTCAGACTCAGCGGGGAAAGTGCAACAAACAGAACAAACACAACGATGGTCTGATTATAATCAGGCGGAAGAAGTTATTGTTTATTGTGGGTCGGGTGTAACGGCTTGTGTTAATTTGTGGTCTATGGAATTAGCAGGGTTAAAAACAGGTAAACTTTATGGGGGAAGTTGGAGTGACTGGTGTTCTTATTTATAGCACTACGCGCCAACAGGTAACAGCTTACAAGTGTATGATTTTTATATTTAAAGAAGTTATTTCAATTTAATATTTTAGGAAGAAAACCAAAATACATTTGGGGGAAACTCCCCCAAACCCCTGCCGTAAGGGTGAAAACCTTAACTGTGTCGAAGTAGAGTGCTTAATCTAAAAAATAACTGTTTTATAAAGAAGTTGTTTTAATTTCAGATCAGGCATAATACTGAAATATATTTGGGGTAAACTCCCCCGAACCCCTGCCGTAAGGGTGAAAACCTTAACTGTGTAAAGGAAGAGTGGTTAATTAAAAAAATAAGCGTTTGTAATGCAAGTTTTTCAGTAGTTTTATTTGTAAGTCTAATAGCATAATCTGCTATAACAATTTCTCTTTTGAATTAACTATTTTTTATTAAACTTAAACTCGCAGGCGGTGCCATTGTTAACCCACGACGAACAGGTTTAACGAGACGACGACGGGGTAATTTAAATTGTCCGTTTAATAATAATGTTGCTAAGACTAACTTCATTTCTAATAATGCCATAGCCGAACCAATACAACGGCGATGACCGCCACCAAAGGGTAAATATTCATAAGGTGAAAACTGCCGTTCTAAAAATCGTTCCGGTTTGAATTGTTTAGGTTCGGGATAAAGTTCTGGGCGTTGATGCAATAAATAAATTGAAGGAAATATAGCGGTTTTGGCGGGTAAAGTATGCCCCATTAATTCAAAAGGAGATTTCAATAGCCGAACACCCGTCATTAATGTTATTGGATAAATGCGTAATGTTTCTTGGCAAATTGCAGTTAAATACGGTAACTTAGCGATTTCTTCCGGTATAAATTTATCGCCTAACTGACTCAATTCATAACGCAATTTCTCTTCAACTTCGGGTAAATAATGAATCCAATACAACGCCCAAGATAAAGCCGAAGCAGTGGTTTCATGTCCAGCCACCAATAATGTGATTAACTCATCGTGTAGTTCAACCTCACTCATGGCAACCCCGGCTTCATCACGAGCAGACATTAACAGCGTTAAGATATCATCCCCCGATAAATTCTGTTGCTTTTGGCGGTCGCGAATTTCAGAATAAATTAAATCATCAACCTGTTGTTTCAACCGAACAAACCGACCCCAAGGACTCCATTCACCCCAATCTCGTTGTAATTGTGGAAAGAAAATCATTACCGCACTCAACGGGCTGCCAAACGTCTCTAATAGCTCACTGAGCAGGTATTGCAGGCGTTCATAACGATCCCCCTCATTTAACCCAAACACCGCCTTCAGAATCACTCTGAGGGTAATTTCCTGCAAGGGAGGACGCAGACGAAACGGCTGATTTTCGGGAAGTTGGGAGAACACTTGCTCACTCACCTGACAAATTAACTGACTATAAGTTCGTAAACGATCCCCATGAAACGGCGGCATTAATAGTTTTCGTTGTCGTTGATGGCGATCGCCGTCGAGTAATAATACAGAATTTTCTCCGAGTAGCTTTAATAAAATACCGCCCCCACCGCCTGTATAAAACTGTTCGGGTGGGGCATTAAACAGTTGTTGAATTCCCTCTGGATGACCCACATAAACTAACGCGGGAGTTTCACCCACCTGAAAAATATCACCATAACGTTTTTGGTAATCTTCCAGATAGTCTAACGGGCGAGTAATGAATTTGATCATTCTCAGCGCACGGGGGGTTTTGGGGCCATCCAACACCTGCATTGATCGGTTTCTCCCTTGCGAGTCAATAGCAATGTTTTCTAGCGTAACAAAGCTAGCCAAGTTTGTGCGCCCACAACCCCATCAGACTTTAATTCATATTCTGTTTGGGCGGCTTCTACTGCCGCTTGTGTTTCTGACCCAAATACCCCATCAATAGGGGAACGCAAAAACCCTTTGGCCCTGAGACGTTCTTGTAACCCCGTGACGGCATCACCCCGCATACCGAGCTGTAAAATAGGGAAATTAACTGGACTTCTGCGGTTAGTCGCAGCGCCACTCCCGGTGAGGCTGGCTGAAGTAGAGGTTTGACAAACACAAGTTGAAGTTGTAGAACTTTCCTGTGAGGTTTGGCTAGGGGGAAATAAACTATTCCAGGTTTGTTGGTTAACCACACCGCTTGTGCCTATGCCTGCCGCTTTTTGAAATGCTGAAACGGCTTCTGCTGTCGCTTCAGAATAAACTCCATCGACTGCACCGTCATAATATCCTAATAACTTCAGCGTAGCTTGTAATTCAGAGACTTCCGTTCCTTGACTCCCCAGTTCTAATGTGGGACGCTGGAGAGAAAGAGCTGATGGTGTTAGGTTAGAGTTTTGAGCCAGAATAGATGAGGAATTATGATTCTCCTGACTGATATTCCATTCAGCAGTGGCCGGAATTCCCCAACAGACAACTATTAATAATATCGCTAAACCCCAATATTTGAAGCGAGTCAACAGTCGTTGGCGACTGATAATAAATTGCTCGAAATTGCTAAAGTGCCGCTTCACTCTCAACAGTTCTCCTCAACCCTAGTGTTAACTGTACGTCTAATCTGGAGATTTATTGTATCTTAGACTGTCCACCGAGAGCGGTAACAATTGAAAACTTGATGATTGAATGATATAGAAAAATACTTCAGATTTTAATAACAATAGCGTTATATTTTTAATCAATATCAATTCTTTTCAAATTAATCCCATGGCTCGAATCTTTATCTGTTTAGCCTCAATTCTGGCAGGCTTATCAGTCGCTGCAGGTGCTTTTGGCGCTCATAGCCTCAAGACTCAAGTGAGTGAAACAGCCTTAGAAATTTTTAAAACAGGCGCTCAATACCAAATGTATCATGCTCTGAGTTTATTACTCGTTGGGCTATTTCTTCATCAAACAGACACCCCTCAACCACTGATGGTGGGGGCAGGCTGGGCATGGGTAAGCGGAATTGTGATATTCTCGGGTAGTTTATATGCGTTGAGTTTAACCGGAATTAAATGGCTGGGTGCAATCACTCCCTTGGGGGGTGTGGCCTTAATTATCGGTTGGGGATGCTTGGCGATCGCCGCCACGAAGTTATAAAATCAATAGCAGCTAAGCTATCGAAGGAACAAACTAAGCTAAAGTGAGAGAGGGGTATTGACCTATAGATTTGCTTTGGCCAGCAGAAAATACAAGCCATAGCCTAATTGTTATTTAAGTGAACGACCAATGGGAAGCGAAACGATTGTTTTATTATCACGCCGTGAAATTGAAAAAATGCGTCAGGCGGGCAACTTAGCCACGAAACTTTTGCAACACCTAGAACCGATGGTGCAACCGGGAGTCAGTACATTAGAACTCAATGACGAAGCAGAACGTTGGACTCAGGCACATGGGGCAAAAAGCGCTCCGTTAGGATATCATGGCTTTCCTAAATCAATTTGTACCAGTGTTAACCATGTGATCTGTCATGGTATTCCCGATGCCAAACAGATTTTAAAAGAGGGCGATATTATTAATATTGATGTGACTCCCATTGTCGATGGATATCATGGGGATACTTCAAGAATGTTTTACGTCGGTACCCCTTCACCTGTTGCGAAAAAGCTGGTTGAGGTCACTTATGAATCGATGATGCGAGGCATTGCGGCAGTTAAACCCGGTGCAAGAGTTGGGGATATCGGTGCTGCTATTCAGGAATACGCAGAAGCAGAAGGATTTTCTGTGGTTCGTGATTTTGTCGGACATGGCGTGAGTACGACGTTCCATACCGCCCCTCAAATTCCCCATTACGGAACTCGTGGAAAAGGTAAAAAATTGCGTCCGGGGATGGTTTTTACCATAGAACCGATGATTAATGAAGGAACCTGGGAAGCCCAAGTGTTAGACGATGGTTGGACAGCAGTAACCACAGACAGCAAACTATCGGCTCAGTTTGAACATACTGTAGCTGTAACTCAGGTTGGGGTAGATATTTTAACTGAGATTAAAGATTAAACCCAAAATTGCTCAAAAATCGTAGACAGAATGACCTCATATCTTTACAATTTTCTATAAAATTTAACTTTTTTGGTATTCTCCTTTGACAAACGCCCAAAAATTCAGAGTTCAACACAATCCGATGAGCATATATGGGATCTTTAAATTTATTGTGGGTGTCGTTTTAGCCCTACTCATTTTAACCGGAGCCAGTGTGGCCGCAGCCCTCTACTTTGCAGCGAGATTAGCTGAACTTCCCGAAAAACCCGCTTTTCCCAACGATACCCCAGCGGCTCAAACAAACGTCCCGCTCACCACTCCCACCTCAGCCGCCCCGACTCCCACACCAGAACCAGAGCCAGAAACCCTGCCAGCAGGGGCTTATCGAGCAGTTGTCGTTCAGCCTATCGGGTTAATTTTACGAGATACTGCAAGTTTAGAATCTAACCGAATTGGTGGAATTAGCTATGAAGAAAATGTCATTGTTTTAGAGGAAACCGAAGACCAACTCTGGCAAAAAGTTCAAGTTGAGGAAGACCCAGACCGGACAGGTTGGGTCAGAGGGGGCAATACGGAAGCGTTGGAGTGATAATAGACAACGGGCAACGGGCAACAGCGTTTTGATAGCTGAATTGTCCTCATTGCCTGTTAGTGTCTTAACGCACTGCTTCAATTAACCGAGAAAAGTAAAACCGTGTACTGGTCATGGTATTACGGGCAATTTTGAAACCGTTGTCTTCAAAGATTTTAATGATATCTGCTTCTCGATGTTGATAAGCGCGGGTGGTTTTACTTGGCCCCGGAAATAGCTGACCAATTTGTTTTAATATCGTCAACAATAGGGTTTTTGGTGCAAAACTGAGAATGACGCGAGATTCTGCGAGTGTACTGAGATGAGCGATCATATCAGCGACTTGTGCTTGAGGATAATGAATTAATACATCCAAACAAATCACAGTATGATATTTACCGTCAATGGTTTCTAAATCTTGTGTATTTAATGTCAGGTTTTGACGGTTTTCTCCTAACACTTGGTCTGCCCGTTGTTTAGCTTCTGTGACCATTTTATCCGAGATATCACTGCCCGAAACTTTCGCACCGGCTTTGGCTAAAGGAATGCTCAAACTACCCACGCCACAACCCGCATCACAGATTGATAAACCCGCTAAGTTACCATCGGCTTGTAACCACTCTAACACCCGTTCAATCGTTTGCTGATGGCCTTTGCGAATATCTAGCTGAACTTTATTGACTTCTCCATCGCCATAAATTCGTCTCCAGCGATCAAAACCCGTGGAGTTAAAATATTCCTGAACAACTGTTTTATCGTCTACAACGCTCATAAACTGTTTTAATTTGATTTTATTTAATTCAACTGATTAACATACCACGTTGTGTGATTCAACAGCGAGAATAGGACAGAAATATTCTCCTTAAGATAAGACAAGCAAACCCAAATACCATTGGGGGAAGCTTCCCCCAAACCCCCTGTTGGGGAGGTTACGACCTCCCCAAACCCCTGCCGTAAGGGGTAAAATGTTAATTCCAAATGCTAGTTTTTCATCTAGAGAATAACTATTGTTTCAATGGTTTGACTATATTCTCAAAATTACATATCTGACAAAAGGGAGGTTGGGGGAGGCATTTAAAGATCATCTTATTCGGTTCTAGAAGAACTCGCAACGGCTTGACGATTTTGAGTTTCTAAATAAATCAATAAAGCATTAACATCTGCTGGGTTAACTCCCCCTATTCGAGAGGCTTGACCAATTGTTAATGGCCGAACTTTAGTCAGTTTTTCGCGAGATTCCATTGATAATGTTGCAATTTCCATGTAATCTATATTTTCGGGTAATTTCCGATTCGTATGCCGACTGACTTGGTCAATTTGATTTTGTTGACGTTGCAGATAACCTGAATATTTAATCTCGATTTCTGCCCCTTCTTTTTCCTGTTTATTTAGCTCCGAATTTCCTAATTCATATTGTTCTAAATTCGGGTAATGAAATCCAGGACGACGCAATAAATCGGCGAGAGTAATTGATCCTTTAATTCGTTGTTGGGTATCGGCTACAATTTGAATTCCCACTTCGTCTCGTTCTTTAATTCGAGTTGAATAAAGTCGTTCTTTTTCGGCGATAATATTGGCTTGTTTATCTTGGAATAATTGCCAACGACGATCATCAATTAAACCAATTTCTCGACCTAATGGTGTGAGACGTTGATCGGCATTATCTGAACGCAATAATAAGCGATATTCCGACCGACTGGTTAACATTCGATACGGCTCTCTCAAGTCTTTTGTACACAAATCATCAATTAATGTACCGAGATAACTTTGTTCACGCGGAAACACTAACATCTCTTTTTTCTGAACAAATCTCACAGCATTAATACCCGCAACAATTCCTTGTGCGGCTGCTTCTTCATAGCCAGTTGTGCCGTTAACTTGACCCGCACAAAATAGCCCCTCAATTTTCTTCGTCATCAACGTGGGATAACATTGAGTTGCGGGTAAATAATCGTATTCCACAGCATAAGCCGGACGCAACATAATACACTGTTCTAAACCGGGAAGCGATCGCAACATTTGTAATTGTAGATTTTCAGGTAACCCGGTTGAAAATCCTTGAATATACAATTCTGGAATAGTCCGTCCTTCGGGTTCAATAAAGATTTGATGGCTGTCTTTTTCTGCAAACCGAACGATTTTATCTTCAATACTAGGGCAATAACGCGGTCCTTTCGCATCAACCCAACCGCCATAAACGGGAGATAAATGTAAATTATCTCGAATTAAACGATGAGTTTCTGGGGTAGTTCGAGTCAGATAACAACACATTTGTTCTCTTTCTACCCACACTTCGGGGTCAAAACTAAACCAGCGAACTTCTTCATCTCCCGGTTGAGGTTCTAAGTTACTATAATTAACAGAACGTTTATCAACTCGCGCTGGTGTTCCTGTTTTTAAGCGTCCTGTTTCAAAGCCTAAATGATTTAAAGTTTCCGTTAAACCCGTGGCGGCAAATTCTCCGGCGCGTCCGGCTGCCATGGACTTCTTACCCACCCAAATAACACCGCCTAAAAAAGTACCCGTTGTCAGAATAACCGCCTGACATTTAAAGGCGACACCGAAATAAGTTTCTACCCCAATAATTTCATCATTTTTACCTAAAACTAAATCGGTGACCATCGCTTCACGAATGGCAAGATTTTCTTGATTTTCGACAATATCCCGCATCACCGCCGCATATTCCCGCTTATCCGTTTGGGCGCGTAATGCCCACACAGCAGGCCCTCGCGAGGAATTTAACACCCGTTTTTGTAAATAGGTGCGATCTGCCATTTTCCCGATTTCTCCCCCCAATGCATCGATTTCATGGGTGAGTTGAGACTTAGCCGGAGCACCGACTGCCGGGTTACAGGGTTGCCAAGCAATTTTATCTAAATTAAGGGTTAACATCAATGTTCGACACCCTAACCGCGCAGCAGCTAAAGCGGCTTCACAACCGGAATGCCCAGCACCAACAACAATAATATCAAATTCGTCTTGAAAGTCTACGGTCGAAGTCAGAGTCATTTTTATAAAGTTTAATTTGAAAGCGCAATTCTATAATTTTAACGCCGATCATTCAACTGCGGAATGCAACTGCTCTAATTGTAATCTAGGATTAATGTCTATGACTGAACGATCGGGGTCAAGATGGTGAGAATCAAGTTCTTTTTTTCAGGTATAATTATATGATTTGATTACAGATAATTGTTGAGCAGTCGGTTGAAGTGAGAGGATTTAAACCTGAGATTAAATTGAGGAATTAAATAATTACAGAATAATAATTTGAATTGTAGCTATTATTTCTGAAGTCTACAGCAATATTGTAAATTCAATCTAAATTATGGCGAAAGTTGAGATTATCGCTCAATTCTTGGCTAAATCTGAATCAATCCGGTATGTGTAACCTTTGATCTAAGTTTTTCCAGTTTTCGCGGGCGACTATTTTGTCAGAATTTCTCAGCGTTGACAAAAGAGGGGATATCAAAGACTGCCAAAAAGGTAAAAATGATGCTTTCCTCAAAAAATTTGACTCAATAATTCGTCACAATAGGCTTAACTGCGGTAGACTATCTACGACAGAGTCCCGAGATTACCTCACCGAGATCGAAGGTTAAACGGTAGCATTAGGGAGAACTTGGCAGGTAAGCAGATGAACTCAACCGCTGAAATCGTTCTACAGCAAGGAAAATACCGGATCAATCATACACTGGATCGAGGAGAGTTTGGCATCACATACCGAGCAACCCAAGTTCAGCTGGGTCAGGCTGTGGCGATCAAAACACTCCGACCTAGTTTACGTCATCATCCGGACTTTGCTCAGTACTACAATCATTTTCGGGCTGTAACTCACCGCCTCAGTCAATGCCGACAACAAAGCCTAATTCGGATTTTAGATGTATTCGAGGAGAAAGGATTACCGTTTGTGGTGATGAACTATATTGAGGGATTTTCTCTGGCGGAAAAACTTCAGTCTCGCGCCCCCTTATCTGTAGATTACGCCCTGTATTATGTTCACCAAATTGCATCGGCATTGAAAGTGGTTCATCAGCAAGGCTTACTGCACTGCAATCTCCAACCTCAGACTATTTTACAGCACCCCGGCAGCGACGGAGTCACTTTAACTGATTTTGGCATCAACAGTAGCTTTATTGAACGAACCATGCAGCCTTATCGGGGAAATCGTAACTTACCCGGAGGATTTGCGGCCTTAGAACAATATCTTCCTCATGAAACCCTGACCCCAGCAACAGATATTTATGGTTTAGCGGCTATATTATATTATTTACTGACCGGACAACCGCCCTTGGAAGCGCCTTTGTTATCGAGCCAAGGTACAGCCAAGTGGTTTAGTCAGGTGCAACCGTCTTTGAAGCGACTGCATCCTGAATTAAGTCCCTCTGTGGAACAAATGATTTTGGCCGGGTTAGAAGTCCAACAATCCAATCGTCCTCAAACTATCGATCACTGGTTAGCTTTTATGCCCAGCTTAAATTCTACGGAGAACTCTACTGAGTCTAATCCTGTTGATGAGGATGAAGCGATTTCAACTGATCCAACCCAAGAAACTGTCCCGGATAGTTTCACGGTGAGTCGATCTAGATTTTTACTACAATTTCTGTGGTTACAAAGATGTACCCCTATTCTATTCGTCCTAACTGCATTATTTTTCGGTTGGTTAGGGTTTAGTTTTACCCGACGCTACACTCAAATGATCGTTGACAACGTTCATCAAAAATTTGATTCTAAAAAGGGTGCAGATTGGTCTGAGGATGTCTTCTCAGATTATGATCCCTCTAAACCCATGTTTGAAGATCCCTCTGTCAAAACTCGGGGAAGTGAACCTCAAAATACCCCCGGAGAACGAGATTCTGAACTGGATTTTGGTGAATCAGACCCGTTAGATTCAGATTATTATAATTCAGCACCCGACGACGACGACGAGTGGGATTCTGACTGGGATGATAACGATCAATCTGATTGGGGTCGCCCATCAGAATATAATGATCCTGATTCTCAAAGATATCGCACACAACCAGAGGATGAATATACCTCGGAGTCGGAGAATTATAATGCTGACAATAGCTATACAAATGAATGGGTTGATGAATCAAACCCTCAGTTAGATGCTTCGAGCCTGAGTGATCCTTATGACGAACCCTATCGATATGATTACGATCGCGAAGCCAATTATAACGACACATCTGGATATTCAGGCTATACCACGGATTTATCACCAGACGAGCGCTATCAAGAGGATTGGCAGACCCCATCAGACCCGCAACTCGAAGAAGCTAATTCCTCCACTATTGGTGAGAATGAGACGGACTGGAATTCAACTCAAAACGATCCATATACTCCGGCAGAAGCCTCTTCAAATTGGACTCCTGAATCTACATTTACCCCAGACCCATCGACCCGTCAATGGCCTCCGACTTCTGAAGCATATAGCCCAGCCGCAGATCCGGTGGCGGAATTATCTATTCCTGAGTCGTCTTACTCTTTCTCTGAATACGAGACAAATTCAACCCCTTCTGAATCAAAGTTAGGATTAGAGGAAATCTCAATTCCTTCTCCTGTCAGAGCCAATTCCTATTGAACTTTAAGAACGATTCGTCCTCATTTTCCGGTGTTGCGATCTATATATATTCTCTGAAGCGATTAATCTCGAATAGCCAGATATCGTTACAATCTGTTATAGTTGAAATCAATCGAAATCGTTCATCTTTCAGCTAACTTTCCTCGAACTTTAAGGAAAATCGGGCTGGCAGACGGAAGTAAGGAGTTGACTCCTGAAGGAACGCGCCTCTTTGTTTCACTACGGTTTATCATTGGAGGCGAAAAACGTGGCAATGCACAGTACTAACAAAATTCAATCTTCTACTCAAAATCAAGTTACCCTAGAACCATCTAATTTTGATCTTTGGGCCAAAGTTGTCAAGCAACAAATGCTAGAAGCATTACAGCATCCTTCGGAGTCAACGGACAATGATGATTTTGAAGATTTAGATACTTTAGATGATGAATTAGAGTAGTTTTCACATCTATTAAAACATCTGTGTGTTTTTTAATATTAAATATTCAGTAGGTTGTAAGTCTTAGTTCAACAGGTTTACAACCTATTTTGTTATGCTATCCTCTCAATCGCTCAAATCCTATAATCGAACGACTCAGGCAATATACTAAACAAACCCTGTATCAAATTTATATAAAAAATGAGTAATTAATAATTATCACTTATGCTTTTTTGTAACCCTCGATACACTACTTATGTAGACCTACTTAAAGATTCAAGGGAAATAATCAGTCGTTATTTAAAGCTTTTGTAAAACTTCGTGGAAATACTGGAAAACCTCTTGCTCTTTATATCATTCAGGATACAATTCATCTTAGAGCTGTGAGATAATCCTTAACCAAACTTGATTATCAAAACTCCTTGCCCGAACCACAGAGTATCGCTAAAGCATTCAGGGTTTTATTCTCAAATCCGGTGTTTTCCATCCTAGCACCTAACTGTTTTAGCAAATACTCTGCAAGGGAATCCAACAAATTTCCTTGACATCAGAAAAATAAAGCTATATATTGTAGCGTAACTACAGGGCAAGTGCATCGATTGTTTCATAAATCTTAACAGTCTGAGGAGACTGAGAAATATGAAAACAAGGATTAATTGAGTATAGAAAGCTTAGAGATCTGTTCTCTAGCAAAGCTAAAGTTATCCAATCAATCCAGAATGTATTTGTCCTGTCTGTGTGCGTCGGTTAATGTTCATCCTTAGTATTTAGGCACTCGTACTCATGTCAACAATTCTTATTCCTACCCCCGATACACCTTTCTTTAGTGCAGATAACACAGATTCTGATGATGGTGGTCAGATTATTAGTGCTGATTTTACAGCAGATTCCGACGATGGATACCTCGGCACCGAAGGCAGCGACCTAATTTTCACTCTCGGTGGTGATGATGCTGTCCTGGCAGGTGGTGGTGACGACGAAGTTAATGCAGGCGCAGGCAATGATTCGATTAGCGGCGGCGAAGGTAATGATTCCATCGCACTCGGCGAAGGCAATGACCTGGGCTTAGGTGGCTTAGGTAATGATGTCCTCAATGGCGGTTTAGGTAATGACCTCCTCTATGGCGGCTTCGGTGACGACTTAGTCATCGGCGACAGCGGAGATGATATCCTAGTCGGTGGTTTCGGTGATGATACCCTCGAAGGTGGCGAAGGTGCTGATACCTTTGTATTCCGTAACGTTCCAGGCGTTGATACAATTATTGGCTTCAACGCTGAGGAAGACCAGATTGTATTTGAAGGAATTGACAAAGATGCAGTTGACGTGGTTTATGATGCGGAAACTGGCTCTCTAAGCATCGATGGTGAAGATGTTGCTATCTTAGATCCAGGCTTGGCTCTAGATGAGGATGATTTCACTTTCATGTAAAGTGCTAACTTTGTAACTACTTTCGCACACAGTTAAAGTTAGGTGTGATCGATTCTCACTCCATAAGGGCGCAGCACAACATTAGTTGAATATTCGGGAAAGTGTCTATTCCGAAAGTTGCGTCCTTCATATATATAGACAAAAAATGGGGAAAAAGGGCATCTTTGAGCGATATAGAATATTAAAGTGAGTCATCCGGGTTAATTATGGTCAGTCTTGACACCCCTCAACCCCAGCAATCTGCAACCGACTTAGCTCAAGCAGCTTTATCCTATCAGCGTCAAGAAAAATGGCGAGAAGCCGCTCAATGTTATCAGCAAGCTTTACTGCTACGTCCTGAATGGCCAGAAGTTCATTATCGCCTCGGTGTTGTTCTAGAAAAACTTGATGATCTTGCCGCAGCAACTCAGTGTTATCGTCGCGCGATCGCGCATTTACCCGATTATACTCAAGCTTACTATAAGTTAGGGGCGATCCTGCAAAAGCAGGGGCAACTGCAAGAAGCAATTGAGTATTACCAACAGGCAATTCAACTTGACCCCACCGAACCTAATTTCTATAATAATTTAGGTAATGTTCTGACCAAACAAGGACAGTTTGATAGCGCCATTGAATTATTGAAAGGTGCGATTGAACGCTTCCCAGAAAATGCTGTCCTTTATAATAATTTAGCTCATGCCTTGTTTACTCAAGGAAAATTAGATCAAGCCATTGATTATTATTTACAAGCTGTTCAACTTGATGGTGGTTTAATCAAAGCTAAAATTAATTTAGGCGCAGCCTTTCAAAGACAAGGATTACACACAGTAGCAATTCGCTATTTTCAACAAGTTTTAGAACAAAAATCAGACTCAATTCAGGTTCGCAGTCAATACGGGCGATCGCTGTTAGAACAAAATAAAATCCCGGAAGCCTTGCAACAATTCCGTCTCTGTATTGCACAACAACCTGAGTTTGTCGAGGCTTATATTGAGTGGTTAGATGTAATTGAAGATACAGACGAACTCAACCGCTCCCGCATTGCTTGTGGTCATTTTTTACAAGCTTTGTTAGAAGATATTAATAGTCCAGACGTTTATCATAATTTAGCAAAAACTTACTTTTATTTAGGCAATGCTTTAATTGAATATCGTAATTATGCCCAGGCAGAAGCGTATTATCAAAAAGCAATTAAAATTCAGCCTAATTGGTTAGATCCTTATTTGCATTTAGGGCGTTGTTTTGCCAAACAAGCACAACTCAGTGCCGCCATTACTACCTATCGCGAAGGGTTATTGATTCAGCCGGATTCAGTTGAATTGAAACAACAGCTAGAACAAACGATTCAGCAGCAACAACAACTGAAAGAGGATGCTGGAAAATTAACCCAAAACTCTGTTAAACTGCCCGCTGATGCCCCGATTACTAACTCTCATTTACCTGCTTGTGCCGGGTTAGAATGTCAGCCTTGTTTAAATCGATTATTTGGTAATTTTGAACCGATTAATTTAGGAGATGGAATTTATCGCTGTTCTCAAAAACCCCCTTATTTAGAACAAAATCCACCCAATAAAGTCGCTATTATTCCCCAAGGACGCACTTGGATAGCACCTCGAAAAAATTGGTGGAATGTGTGTAATGCGATCGCAACAATTCACCCAAACGATCAACTCGATACCACTTTTTCTCGATTTTATCCTGCCCCATTACCCAATTGTCAAAATCCGGATTTTAGTCAACATCAAGTCTTTTTCTTAGATGAGTTTCCCGCTTTAAAGTATTTGAAAGGAAAAATAGCCGTACTCTCTGGACTATCAGGAAACGTTTATTTTCATTGGATGGTGGATGTTTTACCCCGATTGGAAATCTTAAAAAAACTTGGAATTGATTTATCCGAAATTGATGGATTTGTTGTTAATAGTATTCAGCGCCCTTTTCAACGGGAAACATTGGAAAAGTTGGGAATTCCATTATCTAAAATTATTGAAACTGACCAGCAATCTCATTTACAAGCTGAAGAGTTAATTGTTCCTGCTTTTGCCTCAAATGTTGGCTGGGTTTCTCCCTGGATTATTCAGTTTCATCGTCAACTGTTTGCTACAGCAATTGAGGCCCCGGATGTTGATTACCCGGAACGGATTTATATTACTCGTAAAAAAGCCCAATATCGCCGGATTTTTAATGAAAAAGAGGTGATCGACTGTTTAAAGCAACATGGATTTGAAACGGTTGCACTTGAAACGATTTCTGTCGAACAACAAGCGGCATTATTTGCCCATGCGAAGGTAATTATTGCGCCTCATGGGGCGGGATTAACGAATTTGATGTTTTGTCGCCCCGAGACTCAGGTGATCGAACTGATTTCTCCTCATTATCTGCGGTTTTATTACTGGACGATTGCCATTCAACTCGGGTTAGAATTTTACTATATTTTAGGAGATGCATTTAAATGTTCACCACTGCGGAGTTTAATGTATCAAAATCCGTTAACAGAGGATATTTTTGTTTCGATAGAAAGCTTGAAAAAAGCCTTGCAAAGGTTAGGGCTATCTGATAATATTAAATCATCATTAAATTCCCATAATGCCGATCTCACCCTGGAGCGCTTCCCAAGTCAAGCTATGGTTATGGCATCCTCAAAATTTCCCGAATTCGTAGATCAAACCTTTAGCGACCAAGCCAAAGCCTATCTCAAACAAGGCAATATTGACGCGGCTTACAAGCTCTGTATTGAAGCTTTACAAAAGCAGCCTGACTTTGCCCCAGCATATAAGTTTTTAGGAGATGCTTTCCGTTATCAAAAGCGATGGGAAGAATCCCGGAAAAGCTATGGCCAAGCGATTCGATTACAGCCGGATTATGCTGAAGCTCATACCAATTTAGGGAGTTTATATGCTGGACAAAAGCAATGGCAAAAAGCGATTTTTTGTTATCAAAATGGGATAGCTTATCAACCCGAGTCCGCCGAGATTTACCGGAATTTAGCACGGGTTTGGGAGAAAGTGAATCGAGCGATCGAAGCGGCAGATTGTTGGTATGAAGTCTACCGTTTAGAACCTGAAAGTGTGAGCGCAACAGACCATTGTCAATTGGGTGAAAGACTGCTGCAACAAGGTCAAATTACGAAGGCAATTTTCTGCTTTGAACAAGCCCTACAACAGGATAATACAATAGAGGCAGCACAAATAGGTTTACGTCAAGCTCAAGAACGTAGACAGCCGATGACGGTTCAACAAGCAGCAACTCAACAAGCAGCAATTTTACCCCCTCAGCCCACTATCGATACAGAAGAAATCGTTACAGTCGAAACATTACCTCAAGAGTCTGCCGCTTTGAACCCGGCAGTCAATCAGATCTTAGAAAAAGCCATTGATCTAGAGCAACCCTCACCCCAAACCGACGAAGCGCTCCCCACGACCACAGAAAGCCCTCAACTCGATGGGGCAACCGAGATCCGGCAAGCCGAGGAATATTATCAAAATCAGCAATATGAATCTACAGTGAAGCTGGCTGAGCAAATTTTGAGTGGAAACCCCAGCCCACAGCAAGCGGTTGAAACTCATGTGCTGTTGGGGAAAGCCTTACAGGGTATGGGACAAACGCAACAAGCGATGGAGAGTTACAAAGCGGCGATCGCATCTCAACCGGGAAATATTACCGCTTACAATAACCTCGGAAGTTGTTATGCTCTGCAGAAACAATGGAACAATGCGCGAGCTTGCTATCAAAAAGCGATACAATTACAACCCGATTTAGCCGTTGCTTATCAAAACTTGGGGCGAGTCTGGAAACGGATGGGACAGCCAGAAAAAGCCGCTGACTGTTTCTATCAGGCATTTCAAATTGAACCGGAATTAGGCGGTGCTGAGGAATATCATGCATTGGGTAATACTCTATTGCAACAAGGCAAACGGGAGCAAGCCCAAAACTGTTACTGTCGCACGCTCGATCTTAACCCCGATCACCCCGAAGCCCATCATAATTTGGGGGAACTGCTCAGTACCCAGAAACAATGGGAAGATGCCATGGCTCACTATCGCCGAGCAATTGAACTGAAGCCGGAGTCTTTTGCTTCTTACAATAGTTTAGGCAAAGCTTACATGGCGATGGGAGATTTAGAAGAAGCCCTCAGTTGTTATAATCAAGCGGTACGCCTCAAACCGGAACTATTATTCTCTACACAAAACTTAACTTCCGCCACAGCAACAGCCCAGTCTAAACCGACTCTGGCTGCACAACTTCCCGCCCCCAGACAGGCTCAACCCACTGAAGAAACCCCCTCTCAACCTTTGGTCATGGCGACACCTCAATTTGATGTGATGGGGCGCTTAAGCGAAGCCGAAAGTTATTATCTAAAACAACGGTATGATTTGTGCATTCATGCCTGTCGTCAGGTGGTACAGTGGCAACCCAAAGCTGCAGGGGCTTATCTTCTGTGGGGCAAAGCCTTAAGCGCTCAGGGGGATGATACCCGCGCTTATCAATTTTATCAACAGGCAGTAGCCCTACAACCCAAAGACCCAGAAGCTTATATTGAGTTGGGTAACCTCTACGCCGGGCAGCAACAATGGCAAGAGGCTGTTGCTCAATATCAAACCGCCCTGCAACAGCAACCTACAGCTTCGGCTTATCGTCAACTCTCCAAGGCGTACCATGCTTTAGGAAAAGTAGAACCCGCTCAGATGAGTCTGTACGAAGCACTGCATTTAGAACCCGAAACAGGCAGCTTACAAGACTATCAAGCCTTAGCAGCAGCCTTCTGGAAACGGGAAGAATGGACTCCGGCGATGGGATGTTATCAACAAATTTTAGTGCGCGATCCAGGGCAAGCGATCGCCCATCAACGCCTAGCAGAAGGGTTTCAACAAGCCGGAGAATTGGATAAAGCCATCATTCACTACCGCCAAGCTTACGAAATTGTCGCCTCAAGACAACCAGAAGCGGTTCAGCCATTACCCGCCCCACCTTCGTTAGAAATGCCCGAAGATGGAGAAATGGCGATGTTATTGGTTCATGTTCCCAGTTTCACGAAAAAAGGAAAATGGTTACTCGGACTACTCGATCGGATGAAATGGGCAACGATCCTGGCTTGGGGAAAACCCGAGGAATTCCCCAGTTTCAACCCCGATACGTCTCACCAAACCGTGTTATCAGAAGTTCCCCAACTGCCCCCATTACCCCAACAATTAATTGCGGCTTCTCAACCTGTTAGTTCGGTTTCACCGATTTTACCGCCCACTGGGACTCCGACAGAAATCCCAGATAGAAAAATTGTCCCTTTTCCCAATAAAGCAGAAGCTGTCAATTCTAATCCAGATTCAATATTACGCCAAGCTCTAGTCGATTTAAATACCGGACATTGGCAAGAATGTTTGGCTGCCTGTCGTCAGGTATTAGCCCAAAATCCCAAGCAAGTTGAAGCCTATAAGTTACTCGGTAAAGTCTTACAAGCACAAGGGCAAATCCCCCAGGCTTTACAAGCTTATGGTAATGCAATGGCGCTGCAGCCATTAGATGTCGATGTTAAAGTTTCCATGGGTGAGTTGTTTGTCCAGCAGCAACAGTGGAATAAAGCCATTGCTTGTTATCAAGCCGCTGTTAAACAAAATCCGGGACAGGTTTCTGTTTGGGAAAAATTAGGAGATATATGGGCGCGTCATAGCCAAGTGGAAAACGCTTTAGCCGCTTATAAACAAGTGATTCAGCTTGCTCCCCAACATTTGCCCGCCTATCAAAAATTAGGTCATCTGCTGCAACAGCAAGGACAAATTGAGGCCGCAAATGCAGTTTATCAAAAAGCCAAGCAATTAGACAAGCAGTGAGTTTATGATGACAATAACTCATTAACTTTGCTCGCGGTTGTTCTTTTTCTTTTGAGTGATTATATACTCAGTAAAATTAATTTTTAATCTAGCTTCCAGCAAAGCTCGCTTAATTCTTGATTAAAAAGGGGGTTAGTTTTGGGATATTATTTTTTCTGGGATCTATCCCTATGAAAATACAGAATAGCAAGGTATTATAAAAAAGATCACAGTCTATCTATTTAATTCATCAAATTGACTTCAGCTCAGTCTCAGCTAAAAACTGCAAGAACTCTGGTTCAACAACAACAGTGGTCAGGCGCGATCGCCCACTACCAAAATGTCTTAAAACAACATCCTGACTGGAGTGAAGCCTATCTAGAGTTAGGTAATGTTTTCTTACATTTGCAGCAATGGCAGAGCGCGATATCGGCTTATTAACAAGCTATTGAACACGAGCCGAGTTTTGCTTGGTCTTATTATAACTTGGCCGAGGCTTTCACTCAACAGCAGCAATGGATAGAAGCTCATCAAGCCTATCAGCAAGCCATCAATATGAATTTGCAAGTTCGAGTAATAAAAGCTCAAGTGACCATGCAATTGCTTTAATGGAGCCAAATCAGCAACGACTCATTAATAAACATCGAGATTGGTTTAAACAGCAGTATTCACCCGATCTAAAGAATATTTTATTCGCTTGTAATTCCCCTCGAAAAAAACAAAAACGGCTCTTAATGATTGATGATAGAGTGCCTCATCCTTATCTCGGTTCAGACTATACTCGTAGTTATAAAATCCTTTCAATTATTGAGAAATTAGGATACTTAGTCACCTTATATTTTACTGATTTATCCTATCAATAAGAGTGGATAAATATTTATTCAGATATCCCTCAAACCGTTGAATTTATGCGGGGATATGGGTTACTACAACTGGAATACTTTTTAAAAGAACGTCCTGGATATTATGATTTTATTTGGGTGAGCCGCCCCCATAATATGGAACACCTTAACTATGTAATGTCTCAAGCGGATGTCCTGGGGAAAGCTAAAATTATTTATGATGCAGAAGCGCTTTACTGTTTACGAGAGTTTGAACAACAGCGACTGAAAGGGGAATTATTATCATCAGAATAAATGACAGAAAAGGTGAAAACAGAATTAGAATTAGCTCATCATTGCGATCATATAATATCAGTTTCGCCTCAATAATCTCAGCGCTTTCTAACTCATGGATATGACAAAGTTTCAATTTTAGGACACTCTTTACCAGTACATCCTACGCCTAATACTTTTGAACAACGTCAGCATATTTTGTTCGTCGGTTTAGTTTATGAAATGGAGTCACCGAATGCAGATTCTATTTTGTGGTTATGTGAAGAAATATTCCCAAAAATTAAACAACCACTCGGAGATCATGTCAATTTATTAATTGTAGGAAACAATACTGTAGATGAATTAAACCAGCAATATTCATCAATGGCATAAGTCATTGCAGTTGTTCCTGTTTTTGATGCGCCAAGCAACAGGATTTTCATTGAGAACTGTCCTTATCGTAATTAGTTATACTTAATATTACAGTAACATCGCTTAAACTTTATAAAGAATATGATGTTCAGACAATACTACTGCAATTTAAGCGCAGTTATAACCAACGATGAGCTGAGTGCAAATTTTAGCACTGCTTTACCCCACTGTGTTTAACTGACTGCCTCCAATGTTACCTGCTTTTCCCTGTTGCCTCAAATAACGTGGCACAATAATACGGATCAGTGACAATGTGTAACGATTCAATATGGCAACCATCAACGATAATTACCTAAAACTCAAAGCGGGCTACTTATTCCCGGAAATTGCGCGGCGAGTCAATACCTTTGCCGAAGCCAACTCAGAGGCGCAAATTATTAAACTCGGCATTGGAGATGTCACCGAACCTTTACCCGAAGCTTGCCGTCAGGCGATGTCAAAAGCGGTAGAAGAAATGGGCGATCGCGCCACCTTCCGAGGGTATGGCCCAGAGCAGGGATATCTTTGGTTACGAGAAAAAATAGCCGCCGACGATTTTCAGAGCCGGGGTTGTGAGGTAGGGCCGGATGAAATCTTCATCTCCGACGGTTCTAAGTGCGATACAGGCAATATTCTGGATATTTTCGGCAAAAACAATAAAATTGCAGTTACCGACCCGGTTTACCCCGTCTACGTGGATACAAACGTGATGGCAGGTAATACGGGTGATGCAAACGAGGCGGGAGAATATGAGGGTTTAATCTATTTACCCATTACCGCAGATAACAATTTTACCGCTGAAATTCCCAGCCAAAAAGTCGATTTAATTTACCTCTGTTTTCCGAATAATCCCACAGGTGCAACCGCAACTAAAGCGGATTTAAAAGCGTGGGTAGATTATGCCAAAGCGAATGATTCAATTATTCTATTTGATGCGGCTTACGAAGCTTATATTACTGACCCCCAATTACCCCATTCTATTTATGAAATTGAAGGGGCAAGAGATTGTGCCATTGAGTTTCGTTCTTTTTCCAAAAATGCGGGTTTTACCGGAACTCGATGTGCGTTTACCGTGGTGCCAAAAACCTTAACAGCAAAAGCATCTGATGGTTCGGATGTTGAACTTTGGAAGTTATGGAATCGTCGTCAATCGACTAAATTTAACGGGGTTTCTTACGTTATTCAACGGGGAGCAGAAGCAGTTTATTCAGAAGCTGGAAAAACCCAAATTAACAAGCTAATCAGTTTCTATTTAGAAAACGCTAAAATTATTCGAGAAAAACTTTCTACTGCTGGTTTAGAAGTATTTGGTGGTATTCATGCCCCTTATATTTGGGTAAAAACTCCGTCTGGTTTATCGAGTTGGGATTTCTTTGATAAACTCCTACAAAACTGTCATGTTGTCGGCACGCCGGGTTCCGGTTTTGGGGCAGCAGGTGAAGGTTATTTTCGGATTTCTGCCTTTAATAGTCGGGAAAATGTAGAAGAAGCGATGCACAGAATTACGAGTCAATTTAAGGTTTAACTCGCTTGATAAAATCCGGTGGTGCGTCAAATATTTAAAGTCAAATATTTAAAGTGATTGACTGAAGCAATGCTTAGAAATTTGACGCACCCTACAACTGAGATCAAGTTGATTAACCCGAAATCATACTATTTTTTCCACGGCCATTTTGTTCCCATTTCAGTTAATGCTGAAAAAATGAGGTAACTAATTAGTAATCCTATTCCAATTAAAAAAGGAATTAAATCGTCTGGCATCATGATTCATTATTCTTTATTTCTAGAAAGGTGAACCCGGAATTGAAGGCCCAGGAATTGAAGGCGTTGGAACTGAAGGCCTTGGCACAATGGGTGTGGGTACTCCATTTGATGAACACCTGAAACCGACTGGAAATAACCTCGAACAAGTTGATTGTAATAACCCAGAAGGAGTAATTGGAATATTAAAACCGGAGAATAATGGACCTGCTACAATGGCTGCAAATTCTTCTGAAGTGATTTGTTGAATTTCTCCTAAAATACCCGAAAGAATTGATATTTTCTGACCCTCAGTTAAAGTAATGGGTTCAGCTTCCTCGTCTTCTTCAGTGATTTCTACCGTGCCTTCTAATACCTTAATATTACCCGTGCCATCTGCATTCGTTTCTAAAATATATAATGTTCCTTGAACCCCCACAGAAAATCCACCAATACATCCATTCGCAGGTCCACTGACTAAAATCTCACCTTGCTGTACATCGATACATTGACCTACAATGACCTGAGAATTCGTTCCAATTCTACCCGCTGCACCATTATTAAATTCTAAGCCAGCGCGGGCTTCTTCTGTTTCGACATATTGCCCTAAATTGGCAGTATCTTCAACTGCAGCCGGCTCTTTTTCGATATAAACATCTTCGCCATCAATAATTTCTGTGACTTTGGCTTGATTAATTTGAGCCAGGGCTATTTGCGGTAGTATTCCTAACGTTAAGATAGCAGATAGACTAATTAGTAAACGGTTGATCATCTTTACACAAAACTGTTTTTCTAGAATAGAATAGGGTTGAAACATATTTTCCGAAAATCTGTGAGTTGAGCTAAAAAGCTTAAATTAATATAGACGATAAAATTAGCTCAAAGTTTCATCCAATCTTTGATATAAATCGCATTTAGACAATATTATGCATCATAGTTATGAATCAATCCTCTAATATAATATTTTCCATCATCTTGCTATTAGGCAGCGGGATGATTGGAGGTTATATACCTGTCATAGCACAGCAGAAGCCAATCTTCAACACATCCGAGGCGACCGCAAATTCTGATACTGATGCAGCCCAACAAGCCTTACAACAGGCAATGATTTTATACCAAAAAGGCACTGCTACTGCCTTATTTCAAGCTGTGCAGCAGTTAGAAATAGCCTTAGAGTTATGGCAACCCGTCAACGTGACTCAAACGGCAACAACCTTACAATGGTTGAGTTTAATTCAAATCGATTTAGGGAATTATCAAATCGCTTTAGATTATGCCAATCAATTGATTAGTTTACTCCCAGAATTGGATCAACGAGATTACTGGGAAGCGCCTATTTTAGAACTAACAGCTCAGATTTATATCAAACAAGGTAAATATCAACAAGCTTTAGAAGCGTATGAATCCGCTCAAACAATTCGTCAAAAGATTGGAAACAAAGCGGGTGAGGCGACAGTTTTAAATAGTTTAGGTTTAGTTTATAATCAGTTAGGAGATTTTGAGCAAGCTGAATCTTATTATAACACAGCGTTATCCTTAATTAAAGACTCAGAAAATAAAGCTAATTTTTCAATTCAAGGTTTAGTTTATAATAACTTAGGATTAATTGCAAATCAGCAGAAAGACTTCGAGCAAGCGATTACTTATTACAATCAAGCTTTAACGGCTTGGGAGCAGCTCCCGACTACCTATTTACCCCGAAAGCAAGGAATCGTTGGCTCTTTGAATAATAGAGGATTTGCTTATGCTGAATTGCAACAGTTTCAATCTGCATTAACCGACTACCAACAAGCTTTAGAAATAACAGAAAACATTGGCGATCGCACCAAACAAGCGAGTGCTTTAAATAATATTGGTTTTCTATTTTTAAAACAGGAGAATTTAGCACAAGCAGAACAGTTTTGTAGTCAAGCCTTACAAATTCGGCAAGACATTTTAGATCGAGTCAAAGAACCTTTAAGTTTATATTGTTTAGCGTTAATTCAACAACAAAATGGAGAATTAGAAGAAGCTATTCAAACAATTGAATCCGCGATTAAACGAATTGAAGAAATCCGAGTGAGTGTAAGCAGTCAAGATTTACGAACTTCATTTTTTGCAACTCAACAAGATTATTACCAGCTTTATATTGAGCTATTAATGCAACTGAATCAACAACAACCTAATCAAAATTGGGATGGCAAAGCATTACAAGTGAGTGAACAAGCAAAAGCCCGTTCATTACTCGAAATATTATCAAATACAGGCGGTGATATCACCACAGGAATTCCACCGGATTTGTTTCAACAAAATCAACAATTACAACAGCAATTAATTGCGGCTGAAGAACGAAGAGTTAAAGTTTTAAGTCAGGAACATACAGAAATACAAAAACAAGAAATTGAAACAGAAATTAACACCTTATTACAACGCTATCGCCAACTGCAAGCTAAAATTAAAATCAATAGTCCAGATTATGCTAATTTAACTCAACCTCAACCTTTAACATTAACTGAAATTCAACAGCAAGTATTAGATGAAAATACAGTTCTTCTAGAATATGCAATCGGAAAAAAGCAAAGTTATCTGTGGATAGTAACATCTAACTCAATTGAAAGTCATCAACTTCCTGAACAAGAAGTCATTCAAAATGCAGTTGACAGTTTTCGGAGTGCTTTTATTTTACCTCGTAAACGAGTTCGCAGAAAGCTAACAGAAGATACAGGAAATCAGCTTAGTCAGATGATTTTACCTAATTTAGAGAAATACAAAGATAAGCGGTTATTGATTGTTGCTGATGGTGCTTTACAATATATTCCGTTTGCTGCGCTGCCTGTATCCGGAAATTTATTGCTGGATCAAAGTACAGTTCCATTAATAGTAAAACATGAAATGGTCACCGCTCCTTCTGCTTCAGTTGTCAATATATTAAGGCAAAACAAAGATAGAAATCCGGCTCCTAAAACCTTGGCTGTGGTTGCTGATCCAGTATTTGGTTATAACGATGAAAGGCTTCAAAATCATACTTTAAGTTCAATTCCTCCGCTCACTCCAGAGCTAGAAAAATCAGCCAGAGAATCCGGTGTATTATTTAATCGCTTGCCTTTTACAGAACAAGAAGCAGAGCAAATTTTAGCGTTATTTCCTAACTCGGAAACCACTAAACAATTTGGGTTTTCAGCGCGTCGAGAATTCATCACTAATTCAGCTTTAAATCAATATCGGATTCTACATTTTGCCACTCATGGTTTGTTAAATAGCCAAACACCAGAGTTATCTGGGTTGGTACTTTCTCTTGTTGATGAAACGGGTCAACCATTGAATGGTTTTTTACGACTTTATGAAATTTTCAATCTGCAATTATCTTCTGATTTAGGCGTTTTAAGTGCTTGCGAAACCGGATTAGGACGGCAGGTGCAAGGAGAAGGTTTAGTCGGTTTAACCAGAGGATTTATGTATGCAGGAATACCACGAGTCGTGGTCAGTCTTTGGAGTGTTGATGATCAAGCAACGGCTGAATTAATGGTGAAGTTTTATCGCCGAATGTTGAATCCTAATTCTCATAACTCTCCGAGTCAAGCGTTACGATTAGCACAGATAGAAATGTGGCAGCAACAGCAGTGGAAATCTCCCTATTATTGGGCTGGTTTTACACTACAAGGAGAATGGCGATCGCCTGATTCTTTTGTAACTCAAAATCCTTAAAAACCTAGTCATTAAATGGCGGTAATTCCCAGGCTTGAGGTTGAAATTCAGTTAAAGAATTTAGCACTATATCTGCTTCTGAATAAAGCTGTTGATCCATATCTGGAGCAGGAACTGCGACCACAGACATCATTGCCGCTCGTGCAGCAGCAACCCCGGCTAAAGAGTCTTCAAATACTAGACAGTGTTCCGGTTTTGCGCCGAGTTTGTCCGCCGTAATGAGAAAGATATCAGGAGCGGGTTTACCCTGTTTAATCTCTGGATTATCTCCTCGAACAATACACTGAAAAATCGAAAACCAAGCTTGATGACTTTGAGTTTTTGCAGCATACGGGCGACTGCTAGAGCTAGTGGCAATGGCTTGTGGAATTTGATGTGCAGCGAAATGTTGTGTGAGACGAACCGCCCCAGCTAAAGGGGGAACATTGACGTAATACTGATAGATAATTGCATCTTTTTCTTGTAAATATGTATCAACCGTTAAAGGTAATTTTAAGCTATCAACAATTAGTTTAGCTGAGTCTTTTGATTTTCGTCCGCAGAGTTTAAACTTGAGATCGCGATCAATGGTTTTACCATAACGATTAGCAACCATTTGATTAACTTTAGCATGAAGTCGTTCTGTGTCTAATAGTAAACCGTCTAAGTCATAAATAAGGTGAGTAATTTTTGGCATCAGTAAAGATTGAATTTACAAATTCATAAACGCAATCATAGATTAAGCCATAGAGGTCAAGACTGTCAATGAATTAGATAGCTTAGGATAAGAATTAATAATACTGTGTCTCTGCGGTTTGACTTTCTTAAACAGCTAAATTTACTGAATTTTGTTGAATGTAGAGTGATGGGCGATAGTTTATATAAACCGATTGATTGATGACAGTTTAATCTTAATTAAATCATTAATTAGCCGCTTAATAAAGGTGATATGCTGTTACAATGCACCGATGGCTTTTAGATTCAACAGAGGATAACTGATATGATAGTACACGTCGTTCTATTTAAGTGGAAAGAAGACGCAACGACAGAATCAATTACTGCAACAATTGAAGCATTGAAGCGTCTAAAAAGCAAAATTCCGAGTATTATAGATTTATCTTGTGGCCAAAATTTTACTCAACGCGCTCAAGGTTTTCAACATGGCTTAGTTGTGAAGTTACGTAAGCGCAATGATTTAGAAGCGTATGCAATTCATCCGGCACATCAAGAAGTCGTTCAGAATTTGATTAAACCTATTTTAGCAGATATTATAGCTCTAGATTATGAGGTAGAATAAAGGTAATTTAATCAACTTTAGCTCTCTCGTATAAACTTGATGCCGTACTTTTTAATCGTGAAAATTATCCCTAATTCACATTTTTTTGCTTTTAATTACTTAAGTATGACTTGACAATTTAACGAATTGAAAGCAGAAGTAAATTAATAAAGGAGAAAAATAGGATAGTCTGCAATATATAATATATTGTCTTGCTCTATTCTATATTCTCCTATTTAAAAAATTAATAGAATTACTATGATCATAAAGAATATAACTTCACCTTAACCAGATAAAGTCAATAATTTAGGGATATTTTTTGCGATGAATAAAATAGGTGTTTCTTCTCGATGCTTGAAGACTCCAGTCTCAACCTCGATTGAAATTATCCCAGCAAACAGGATCAGTTAATTTATCATTGAGCTATCAGCCTTCAACCGAATCTGTAAGTGTGAGTAACTGACATGATTCAATTCTCCACAAACTATCCCAGCTAAATGCTGATAGCATTCATAACGGGTTTACTTAAACCCAACTGCGGCTTGCCAAACAAATGCCAACAGCAAGAAGAACACAGGAATTACAGGTAAAACGTCAACCACCGGACTAAAGATAGAGTAAGCTTCCGGTAACTTTGCCAACAACAGTGCGGCTTCCATGTATTAATCAACCTCTCTTATAGGAATTTTGCAGAATTTTAAAATATTTTAACATGAGCCATCCCACAGTTTGACAAATTTTGTCTGAATCGTTGCATCTCAAGCAGTTGACGCTCTACTTGCTGTTGGTAGTCCTTCCGGGGCGCGACTCAAACCCAGCGATACTGAGTTGTAGTGGTAAGCGGATTGGTTTGTTGATATTTTTAGTCTATCACTTCAACAGAAATGTTGCTCAAAGCCATAAAAATATACTATTCTTTCACAAAAAAGACTCTCTAATTATCGTATTTTCAGAAGAATAAAGAAACCAAACCGATAGTATTTTAAGTCAGTATGACTGATTTTGTCATCTCTTGTAAAATCATTCAATCCTACTCACTCATGGGTCACTGATGCATGAGTCCCGCTTCACTCTCAGCATACTCAGATCAAGCACTAAAACAATGAATAACTCTGTTTATAACTCCGCCATAGAATCACGGGAAGATGAGTTAGAAAATAATCCTAATAGCGGTGCAAGAATCGCGCCGAAAACAAACCCGCCAGCGTGCGCCCAATATGCCACACCCCCACTCTCCATACCAATTGATGTTTGGACTTCTAACATCGAAACCCCACTAAATGCTTGTTGAACAAACCAAAATCCTAAAAAGAAAACAGCAGGAATTCTAATAGTATAGAAGAATATCCCCAGAGGAATTAACGTCAAAACTCTAACCTTGGGAAACTTTAAAATATAGGCTCCCATGACCCCAGCAATAGCACCACTCGCTCCTAATGAAGGGACAGAAGATTGAGGCGCAAAATACCATTGTGATAAAGCAGCCAGCACACCACAAACCAGGTAAAATAAGAGAAACTTAATGTGTCCTAACTCGTCTTCAATGTTGTTGCCAAAAATCCAGAGAAACAACATATTAAATCCTACATGCATAAACCCGGCATGGAGAAATTGAGAAGTCACTAAAGTTAAGGGTTCTGCAACAGGTTGACCGACTGTAATTCCGTTGAAGCTAGCCGTTAACTCTTGGGGGACAACTGCAAATAAATGAAAAAATTGATCCAGTTGTGTAGGGCCAATCGATAGCTCTACTAAAAACATTAAAATATTAAGCGCAATTAAGCCATAAGTGACGTAAGGTGTTGTCCGAGTTGGGTTTTCATCCCGTAAAGGAACCATTAATACTTTTTCCTACTAATAATTTTATATATTTTAAATTGAAATTAATACAAAATTGTGAGGTCGGGTAGATAGATCAGCGATCATTCCACTGATACCCCTCTCCGTCCCTCACTACAAGGCTCCTAAACTTTCGATCGCCATCCAATTATGCGTTAACTTTGGCTTTTGACCAAACGCCATTTTCATCTTCATCGTACTGTTGATGAATTTTATCCCAAGCGGCGTGTTCGGCTTTTTGTTCATCCTCTGTCTCATCAAACACTTGGTTATATTGCTCGATAAAGGTTTGTTGAGCTTCTTGGGACAAATGAGTGCGAACTTCCGGCGATAAGTCCTCTGCATTGTTACAGCGTCCGGGACAAGGACGAGGTAAGGTGGTCTCACTGACATGAATTTCTTCACCGTTAGCGCTTTCCATCAACAGTTGATATTCACCTGTTTTCTCCGCAGAGACTTCTGCCATCACCAAAAACTCCCCAGCTTTGAGGCGGGTTTCATAAATCGCTGCCTTTTCTTCCGGCATTCCCAGGGTGGTTAAAGCAGAAGCAAGCCCTGCCCCGGCACTTCCTGCGATCGCACCTGTTGCCGCCCCCAGCAGTACAGAACTTAATGGCCCTGCTGCCACAACAGTACCAATAAAGGGGACAAACAGAACACCTACTCCAGTCAGTAAACTCAGCAGTGAGCCAAATAGAGAACCAAAAATAGCCCCACTGCGTAACCCACCTAGGATTACATCTTTTTTGGTAATGAAACCTGTAATTCGAGTATTAGACTGAAAATCTCTGCCCATAACGGAGATGTGCTCCCGAGAAACACCTCTATCCATCAACCGTCTAACAACATCATCAACCTGATCTTGTTCTTTGAAGACTGCTGTAATTGTCCGTTCTGCTTTGTATGCTTGTGACATTCTTTATACTTCTCCTTGACTAATGTGACTAGGCTTACTCTATTACACACCCGCTGGAAACTGGACTTGATCGGGGGTAGAATTGGTAGGATTTAGGCTTTCTCCTTGGATGAAAGAACGTAACATCCATGCCATTTCTTCATGTCCTTCCATTAATCCTGTCAAGAAATCAGCGGTTCCTTCGTCATGAAAATTATCACCACATTGATCGATATGTTCACGCAAATTCCGAATAATTTGTTCGTGATCGTTAACCAAACGTCGTACCATTTCATTAGCGCTGGGTAAATCGTTGGCATGCTCTTTCAGGGTTGCTAAATCTAAGAATCCTTGAGCTGTTCCCACAGGATAACCGCCTAAAGCCCGCACTCTTTCTGCCACAGAGTCAATACTGATCGTTAATGCTTCGTAGTGTTCTTCCCACAATTGATGCAGTGTTCTAAACTGAGGGCCTACTACATCCCAGTGATATTTCTTAGTTTTAATTAATAGTATATATAGATCGGCTAAATCTGTATTTAGAAGCTTGATAACGCCTTGACGTTGTTCCTGGGTTAATCCAATATTTAAAGTCGGCATAAAACACCTCTGTGCTTGATTTCATCTCTTATTACAACAAGTTTGACACAACATATCATCTATCGGATGAGAGAATTTTACAAAATATGAATATTCCCTCTATCGAAAGAGATAGAGATGATCGACGATCGGGTGAGCTAAAAAAACTAGAAAGTAGAGATCGGGTTAAATCTTTTACAAAATATCGCTCAATTTAATCTATAAACATTATCATTTTTATTGATATATTCAACTAATTTACAACAGTTGTTATATTTTTTTTATATTAAGTAATGCTTCATAGTTTGTGAATTCATTAACTTGTTAAAAAACTAATTGACATTTGAAATACTCTATATTAAGCTTAGTTTAAGTCTAGGTTAAGCAAGACCTACGGTTAACGACCGACATCTGTTGTTAATCTGTTGAGTTCAGAACACTTATAGCATTCTGTTTGAGAATAACCGATCGGGGTAATCGTTAAATTTTGAGTCGATGTTACTTTTTATAAAATTTGAGAATAGTACTGTTTTAAGTTATATAAAGTAATTTTAAGCTATAAAATTCAACAAAATTGAGATAGACATAATATCTATAAGCCTAGTGCATAGATCAACATCTCAAGCATCTAAAATCATATCGTCATTCACTTTTTCAATTAACCCGGTTCAACTCTGTCTAAGATTCATTCTGAGTTTTATCAAACTTAGATAGTCTATATTCTCTCTAAAAAACTACTTTAGATTGAATTAAACATTTAGTGTGTATCTACCTAACGATCAATGAAATCTCAGCAACAGTCATTCAAGCAAAATAATCTTTATAACGAAGATTCCCTCAGCTTCAACTCTTCTATCTCTGCTTGGAAAGTCACTCGCTTTCTGCTATATATTGTAGGAAGTCTTGTGATCCTATCAATATTAAGTAATGTGGCAATTTATCTGTTGCCCGATTTTCCAATTCGAGACGCAGTCGCCCGTAAATTCCTTCTCCACGAAGAACAAACCTTCCCCACTTTATATTCATCAATTGCTTTATTTTTAGGCTCTGTCTTATTTTGGATTATTGCTCAACACAAAAGCCAATTGAAAGATAAATATACACTGTCTTGGAAAGCCTTATCTGGAATATTCACTTATCTTGCTCTAGACGAGTTGCTGAGTATTCATGAAAATTTCTCAAGACCGATGCATAAATTAGGTGTTAATGGCATTCTCCACAACGCCTGGGTCGTTCCAGGTATGATTGGAATTGCAATATTCTGTGTTATTTTCTATCAATTTTTTCAGCATCTGCCTCGATATATGAAGCGTTTATTATTACTGTCATTTGCTATCTTTTTAGGGGGTGCAATCCTCGTAGAAATCGTAGGCGGATACTACAAGTATCTCTATGGAGAAGCAAATTTGGGTTATTCTTTGATCACAACTATAGAAGAATCGATGGAAATGCTGGGGGTAGTGATGTTAATTCATGCATTGCTGGTTTACATCAATCAACTCGGGATCAACTCAGTCAATATTAACTTGAACATGGGTCAGAGTAAAAATATCAAAAGCGGCTTAAATTAACATTCTAAAGTAGAGTAGAATTTAATTTTTAATTTTTCTCTACTTCCTAAATTCAGCAGAATAAGTTGATCAAAACAAAACCCTATTTGATCTATGGTGTCAGATATCATATCTCTCTTAAGGCTGAGTGATTGTTAAAACTTTGCTAAATTCAGCATCTAATCTATTAAGATGAGAATATTGGATGCAGGGAATCAAGGGATGAAACCAACTATTAGCCAGTCTGAGAAAACAATTGCCAACCAGTTTCGTTATCTACAAAATCAACTGCGTCAGCATTCTCAAGCCGAAGATCAACTCGAACAAGGCGATTTCGATGTTTTAGTGATTCCTTCCCTCAGCCTCGATCAAACTCAACTGGCGAAAATTGAAGGGGTTCATCAATATGAAGAACGTCTACTATTTTCTCTAATTCGGTTACGAAATCCTCAGATGCGGTTAGTTTATCTCACTTCTCAACCCATTCATCCCAGTGTAATAGATTATTACCTGCATTTAATGCCCGGAATTCCGTTTTCCCATGCCCGCGATCGCCTGATGTTATTCTCGGTGTATGATTCTTCTCATCAACCCCTAACTAATAAGATTTTAAACCGTCCTCGTCTGTTGGAACGCATTCAGCAAAGGTTACGTCCGGGAAAGTCTTACATGGTATGTTTTAATTCGACTGCCTCAGAACGGGAATTGTCGGTGAAATTAGGTATTCCTTTACTCGGTTGCGACCCGGATTTATCAGAATGGGGAACCAAAGGCGGGAGTCGGCGTATTTTTGCAGAATGTAATATTCCTCATCCCGATGGCAGTGAGTTAGTGTGGACAATTGAGGATTTAATTCAAGTCACAACGAATTTATGGGAACGTCAACCCCATCTTAAACGCATTGTCATCAAGTTAAATGAGGGATTTTCAGGGGAAGGAAATGCATTGTTAGAATTACCCCCTGACGTAGAAGATAACCGTCAACAAAGAGTCTCTATCATTGGGGAAAGTTTACAACAATTACGGTTTCAATCAGCAGAAGAAACTTGGGAAAACTTTAGTCGTCGCATCCCTGAATTAGGGGCACTGGCAGAAGCTTATATCGAAGGCAGTGATAAGCGATCGCCGAGTGTTCAATGTCAAATTCATCCTTCCGGGGAAGTCGAAGTCCTCTCAACCCACGACCAAATTCTGGGTGGCCCAGATGGTCAAATTTTCCTCGGTTGTCAATTTCCTGCCGATGAATCCTATCGGTTGCAGTTACAAGAAATGGGTGAACAAGTTGGAAAAAACTTAGCGAAAAAAGGGGCATTAGAACGTTTTGCCCTCGATTTTATTGCGGTTCATCATCATAATCAATGGGATTTACAAGCCATTGAAATTAATTTACGTCGCGGGGGAACCACTCACCCGTTTATGACATTGCAATTACTCACCAATGGATCTTATGATTCAACCAGTGGATTATTTTATAGTCCGAAAGGTTTACCTAAATATTATATTGCGTCTGATAATTTACAGAAAGATTGTTATCAGGGATTATTACCCGATGATTTAATGAATATTGTGGCACAACATCAGCTTCATTTTGATAGTAGTACTGAAACCGGGACAGTATTTCATTTAATGGGATGTCTTTCTGAATTTGGTAAAGTCGGATTGACTTGTATTGGTAATTCTCGTCAGCAAGCAGAAGAAATTTATCAAAATGTAGTGGATGTTTTAGACCGAGAAACTCAGTCAGATTCTAACTACTCCAATAGTAGAAAATTGTTCTTAGTTCCACAACCAATTCCTGATTTTAACCCGGTTGAATCTTTATCAATGGTTCAGGAAGTTTGAGATGTGCTTAGCTTTTAAATGTAGTTAGATAAGATATTCTCATAAATATTGTAGCTTTCTTGATCGTAGCAGCAAAAAATGACTTCTTTCGGGTAATCATTATTTTGTAGTTGTTCAAAACATATTTGAACTGCAAGCTGAGCTGCAATATCTTTAGGATATCTATATATACCCGTACTGATGCACGGAAACGCCAAAGAATTAAACTTTTTATCGGCCGCAATTTGCATACAATTGTAGTAACATTGAGCCAGAAGTTCTGGTTCTCCCTGCTCACCTCCACGCCACACAGGCCCTACAGTATGGATGATAAAAGGTGCAGGTAATTGATATCCCTTAGTGAGTTTTGCATTACCCACTTTGCATCCTCCCAGTAAGCGACACTCGTCAACGAGTTGAGGCCCAGCAGCCCGATGTATTGCTCCATCTACTCCACCACCTCCAAGCAAGCTAGTATTCGCAGCATTAACAATTGCATCAACCGATAACTTTGTGATATCGCCTAAAATAGCTTTCATACAATAAAGATGATTATAAATAGCCAATATTGATTCATATTTTAACCTGATTTAGCTCACAAGTCTTTTACCTCGTCAGTAAAAGTTAGGTTAGAGCGAAGGATAAAAAAGGTAATTTATCAGCTATAAACATGATGTAATTATAATAACACGCCCATTAATATGATTTATAAATGGTATGAAATTTGGGTCGATGAATCAACTCAAATACCTTATGTTCTGTTTCTTCTCCCTGATGATTCTGGAGCGATGTTAGTTATTGATCCAAAACAAAGTAATCAGATTATCAATAAGTTGCCTGATTACAATGCGGCAGTTTTGTGGTTAACTGAAGATGAATATACTCGGGTTAACGGAAGAATGAAGATTGAGTAATCAGTATATTTAATTGCTGATAGATTAAATAAAAATGAAGGACTTGCCAGTAGAGAAGTTACTCTATAACGATGAGGAAACCTTCGTCAATATAGAAGCTAATTCAGATATATACGATAAAAATTAGAAGCTTCAATATGACTACTAAAACAGAAAATACTCCTACTATAGCAGTCTTAGAAACTGATGGTTATGAACTCAAGTTTTATTTGTATTTTTCTAAAGGTGCTGCAAGGCAATCGTTGAATATGGAAATAGAATTTTCAGTTCTACCTGAATTACCTCAAAGAATCTCTATAAAATCTGAAAAAATTATAGTTACTACTACTGAATTAAGACGTTTATCAGACTACTTCAAACATCATATCCAAAATTTGAAAGTTAATGCGAATCATGAATCATATACTTTTACAGATTATAGTCTTGCCTATCAAATACAAGCTCTGTGTGGATATGCATCTCAAAATAACGAGGAGAGCTATTTTAGTATTATTTCAATGCTTAATATTGGCAAGAAAAATTCATCTAGTAGCTCAACATATATTGGTGGAGAATCCATCATTTACTTTAGTCAAGTTGAAAATTTCATCGTTTCCTTAGAAAATATGATACCTTTATGATAGATGTAATCGTCGCATAATTTAGACTAGAGCGGAAAACTTGCAGGTCAGTATAATTTCCTCTTGAGCTACAGTTCATACTATGATTGAACCCGTGGTAAATTTATTGTAAATACAGCCTATAATTTTAATGATTTTTAATATACATAAATTAACGTTTTCCTTTCAATAAATAGGTCATCATCTCTCCTTTTCCTTTAATTTCAATCCAACCTCTTTGTTCAAAAATATACTGATTTTGTAAAATTTTATAAGTTTTTTCTGTGACCTGAATTTCATTCGCAATACCATGAGATTCCATACGACTGGCAATATTAACCGTATCTCCCCATAAATCATAAATAAACTTTTTCAAGCCAATTACCCCAGCAATAACTGGCCCTGTAGCGATGCCAATTCTCATCTGAAAATGCTGTCCAGTTTCTTGATTAAATTCCTCTAATGCCAATCGCATATCTAACGCCATATTCGCAATTGCTTCTGCATAACCTGTGTGGGGAATGGGCAAGCCTGAAACCACCATATAAGCATCACCAATTGTTTTAATTTTCTCTAAGCCATGTTGATCTGCAAGATGATCAAATTGAGAAAAGATATTATTGAGTAATTGTACTAATTCTGCTGGGGGAATTTTCCCAGATAATTCTGTAAATCCAACAATATCACCAAACAAAACCGCTGCATGAGTAAAGCTATCTGCAATTGTTGTAGGCTGTTTTTTTAAGCGTTGTGCAATGGGAAAGGGTAATATATTAAGTAGTAAATTTTCTGAACGTTCCTGTTCAATTTGTAGCTGTTTATAGGCTTCATTTAAAGCATGACGAGTGTTGAATTCAGTGTGAGCCAAACGATCATAAAGATAAACCGAAAGACAACTAACAACAAATATCCAAAACAGATATAATAATAAAAAATCTTCACTCATCCACGCAGCCGGACGTTGAATCGTTAAATTAAATAGTTGTTGACTTCCTAAATAATAAAATAAAACCCCGAGTTGAGAGATTAGATGAAATCGCCAACGAACCGGAATTAATGTAGCGAGAGAAAAAAACATTAACGGCCATTCAATAATTGCAGGTTGAGCTAAACCACTGAGATTTAATCGGATTTGTGGACTGAGATTAACGACCCAAGATAGCAACAAAAACATTATCCCTAAATGTCGCTTTCCCCATGATGTTTGTAATAAACCTAGACCGATAAACAAGCAAAGTTCTACAATAATCTGTGTAATCAACCAAGTGGGTCGGAATTCTGCTAAATTAAACAGTAAGCTGTTGAGTTGTAATAAAATAAATGTTAAGTAAGCTAAAATTGCCAGTCCAAACCCTAAAGTAAGACGTTGAAAGACAAATTGCTCTTGCCAAGTTTCATAACTTGTGTATTCTGATAAGTCGGGAGTGCGTAAAAGAGACTTTAATTGATCGATAAAAAGCCGGCCTAATCCTTGTTTATTCTTAAAACTTGACATTACGGCTCACCCTGTTGATGGATATAAGTTAAAGCAATTCTCGTCTTGAAGTCAATCGGTTAAACTTTTAGTTAATTTTAAACTCATTCATTTTTATTGTACAATTACTGTGAAAAATAATTCCCGTCAAATTACATTTTTAATCCTCCGAGACTTAGAAAGACGGGGTCAAATTGTAGATGTTGTCTTCGATCAACGGATGAGACAGGCTTCTCTTGGAGAATCTGATCGACGACTGGCAACAGAGTTAGTGTATGGCTGTATTCGTCGTCGGCGATCGCTAAATGCTTTAATTGATCAACTGGGAAAAAAGAAATCTGACGCTCAACCGCCAGCTTTACGAATTATTCTTCATATTGGATTATACCAGCTCTGTTATCTCAGTCAAATTCCGGCTTCAGCGGCGGTTAATACCAGTGTTGAATTAGCAAAAGAAAATGGTTTATCCGGCCTAAAAGGGGTTGTTAATGGAGTCTTACGGCAATATTTACGGCAATTAGAGTCTCAAGTTTCAAAACTATCCCTGAATGCAGATAAACTCAATCCCAATTTAATTTTAAAAGCACTATTAGATTTACCCGAAAATATCATTCAAAGATTGGGAATATTATATAGTTTTCCAGACTGGATTATTCAGTTTTGGTTAGATGAAATAGGGAGTGAGGAGACAGAAAAACTCTGTCAATGGTTTAATCAATCTCCGACTATCAATTTACGAATTAATCCGCTAAAAACTACCCGAGAAACAGTTGAAGCAGCGATGCAATCTCAAGGTATTTCTGTTAATTCAATCGCTGAAATTCCGCAAGCTATTAGATTAAATCAAAGTGCAGGTAAAATTCAAGAATTGCCAGGATACGATCAAGGCTGGTGGACAATTCAAGATACTAGCGCTCAATTAGTCAGTCATTTACTTAATCCTCAACCCGGAGAATTTGTGATTGATGCCTGTGCCGCACCCGGTGGAAAAACAACACATATTGCTGAATTAATGCAGGATACAGGAAAGATTTTAGCGTTAGACAAGGTCAAATCACGCCTGAAAAAGCTGCAACACAGTATTAATCGTTTACAACTAAAATCAATAGAGATTAAAGCCGTTGATATTCTTAACTGTTCTGAATATAATCAAATAGCTGATAAAGTATTATTAGATGCACCTTGCTCTGGTTTAGGCACATTACATCGCCGTGCAGATGCGCGTTGGCGACAAACATTAGAGAATATTCAAAATCTATCCAAACTACAAACTGAACTATTAGAAAAAGTCGCAAAATGGGTTAAACCGGGAGGATGTTTAGTGTATGCAACTTGCACGCTTTATAATTTAGAAAATGAAGCCATAATTCAGTCTTTTTTAACCCAGCATCCAGAATGGAAAATAGAATTTCCTCCGCAACAGTTTTCAACTTGGATACAACCCGAAGGATGGATCAAAGTTTGGCCCCATCTCCACAATATGGATGGTTTTTTTATGGTTAAGCTATCTCGGTAATAATCAGAAAATAGATTAATCTATTTCAACAATTATGGCTAAAAAACTTAGCTTCAACTCTATACATTTTACTTAATTAATGTTAAATTTTTGTCAATAAATCCAGCAAATTAAGTTGTTTTTTGATGGGTCATGTTCATAGCAATTATGCAATTATTTAAGTTACAATAATATTATTAGTTAAAGGATAAAAAGTGACATGAAGATCATTTGGCTATTAATTAAAGCCTCTTGGATCAGCGGTTTGGTTGCTATAGTTGCAGGTATTGTTAGTGGAGGTTGTAGTGCGCGTTTAATTGCCCTAATTAATACCGCTATTAACCAAAATTCACCTCTGTCAATGATTCCAGCTTTTATCGGGTTAGCAATTCTTGCTTTAATTAGTGGTAGCTTATCCCAGTTTGTCCTAATTGACCTAGCGCAAAATTCAGTTTATCAGTTACGCTTACGCCTGAGTCAACAAATTCTTGCCGCCCCACTCCAACAATTAGAAGATCTCGGGCCCAATCAACTTTTAGCCGTCTTAACTGAGGATGTGCAAGCTATTTCAAATACAGTATTTGCTATTCCTTATATCTGTATTAATATTGCTGTTGTGGGAGGATGTTTAATTTATTTAGGTTGGCTTTCTGGTTGGGTATTTTTAGCAGTAGTAGTGTTTTTAACAGTTGCCATCGCCCTTGTTAGAATCTTAATTAGTTATACTTATCGCTATATTACTTTATCACGCCAAGAAACGGATCGTTTGTTTCAGCACTTTCGTAGTATTACCGAAGGAATTAAACAATTAAAGCTGCATTCTCAACGGCGACAAATATTTTTTGAAGAAGACCTGAGTGCTAGTGCCAAGGCTTCACAAAAGTATGAAAAAACGGCTTACAAATTTGCTGCGGTTGCCACTGGAGGCGGTCAAAGCTTATTCTTTATAATGATTGGATTACTGCTATTTGGTATCCCTCAGATACTGCCTAATACTCAGTCCGTTTTACCCGCTTATATTTTAACCTTAACTTATCTAGTCGGCCCTTTAGGGAGTCTCATTCAGCAACTTCCTACCCTAGCAACTGCCAATGTTTCGATTAATAAAATTAACGATATGGGACTGACCTTAACAGATCAAGCTGAGATTAATTCACCCATTCGGCAAGCCCCGCAACAGAGTTGGCAGATTTTAGAATTTGACCAGGTTATACATACTTATCACAGTAAAGATGCAGATCATGCCTTTACAGTTGGGCCAATTAATTTAACTTTTAAATCTGGAGAATTAGTCTTTATTGTAGGAGGAAATGGTAGCGGTAAATCCACTTTAGCAAAGCTAATTACAGGATTGTATTTTCCAGATTCTGGTCAATTATTGTTAGATAATCAACCCATTGTAGAAACGAATCGAGAATGGTATCGTCAGCATTTTTCAGTTGTTTTTACTGATTTTTACTTGTTTGAACGTTTAATTAGTACTGAGGATCTTACTTTAGATCATCAAGCTCTGAAATATTTAAAAAAATTAGAACTCGATCATAAAGTATTAGTAAAAGAGGGAAAACTTTCAACCACAGCCCTTTCTCAAGGTCAACGTAAACGACTAGCTTTACTCTCCGCTTATTTAGAAGCTCGTCCGATTTATTTATTTGATGAATGGGCAGCAGATCAAGATCCGATCTTTCGAGAGATTTTCTATACTCAATTGCTGAAAGAACTCAAAAATCAAGGTAAAACTATCTTTGTTATTAGCCATGACGATCATTATTTTCATTTAGCAGATCGGATCATTAAACTAAATTCTGGTCAGATTGAAGCCGATAATTATCAATTATAAACCTATGATAAATGATTAAAATTATGCTTTCAATAACTTATATAATCATTAATATTTTAGTTATATTCAGTCCATATAGCACCAAAAATTGTTCCATTATTGCCATTTCCTGAATAATCCCATACCGTCTTACCCGCACCTTCATCAAAAGCCCAATAACTCAGTAATCCCAACTCATTCCCCTGAATTGAATATAGCAAATCAGACTGAATTTCATCATCACTTAATGCCCGATTCCAAATACTAATATTATCAATTTTACCTTTAAAATAGGTAGCAGATGGATTCCCTTTATCCAAACCGATTAACAGAGCCTGTGGAGAAGCAATACTATAGTTTTCTAATCTAGATCTTGTAAAAGATGCAATCATATCTCCATCTGCAAAATAGGTAAGATTATTGCCTTGTTTACGAGCCACAAACTGATGCCATTGATTATTTAAAAGATTAAGCGGGTTGGGATAGTCAATCCAATTTGTTTGATTATATTGAATAAAAGGAATTTTATTCGGACTGCCTCTCCAGCGAGCATGAAATCCAAACAGAAACCCATTCTGTTCATTAGCACGATTAGACATAATTTGAGGATGAAGACGTTGTTCACTTTCTAAGGCATAGATCATTGCTGAGAAAGTAAAATCACCGCTGCCAATTTGATTGATAGTATTATCTTTTTCAATCTGAATATAATCATCGACTCCATCAAATAATAAAGCGTAATTCATAGTTTTAGTTTGAGGAAAAGCGGATGTAATTGACATCATTATAGCGAAGAAAATAGCTGAAACAGAAATAAGTAGTCTTCTGTCTAAATTTGATTTAATCATAACTTAGAGTTAAATTAATTTAATTAATGATTAGAATACTAATTTTTGATTTCTATGTCAACAAAACTTATTAAATAGCTATGATCAATAAGTAAATTGCTATGAGAAGAGTCAGAAAAAGATCTGGCTTATGACTATAGCTGAAAACAGTACAATTTTGCTAAAGTATAAGAGTCAGCAAACTGAGGAAATACAGGAGAAAAACAAATGGAATCAAAGTCACCTCGCTTGATCAATCAAATCAAAGCAATTACCCTAAACTTTCTAGGTGGTGCGGCTGCCGGATGGTTAACTTTTATGTTGTTTGCTGGGGTTTGGCAAATCAGTCACTATTGGTTAGTGATGACTGTTGTAACGCTATTTTGTGGTATATTGGCTGTGGTATATCGTCAAAATTTCGAGAAAATGTTTACTGCCTTGATGGATAATCCACCCTCGTTTTAACTAGAATTAAACTTTCTTTATTGTTACGACATCTCACCTAAAACGACTAGATAAGTGGGTGTTACTTCTATCAATTTCTTAAAAAATGCACTTAATTCTCTGTCATACAACCGCAGATTTCGATGCACTCGGTGCTGCTGTGGGGGTCACTAAATTATGTCCGGGTAGCAAGATCGTTTTAACAAGGGGTTGTCATCCGTCTGTGCGGGATTTCTTAGCATTACATCGAAATGAATTTGCTATGATAGAACAACGTTCTGTTATCCCAGAAAAAATCCGACAATTAACTGTTGTAGATACTCAAAGTAGAGAGCGTTTAGCAAAAGCCAGCGAGTGGTTTAATTTGCCTCAAATTAACGAAATCAACGTTTACGATCATCATCTAAATATTACTTCAGATATTCCTGCAACGACTACTCACATTGAAGCAGTGGGCGCAACAACTACAATAATTGTTGAACAAATTATACAGCAAAATATTAGTAATTTAAGCATCGCAGAAGCCACTGTAATGGCGCTCGGAATTCATGCAGATACGGGATCTTTAACTTTTGCTCAAACCACCCCGAGAGAGGCACGTGCATTGGCTTGGTTAATGGAACGAGGCGCTAATTTATCTGTAATTGCAGAGTATATAGAACCGGGTTTATCTCCTCAATTACAAGACTTATTAATTGTAGCATTAAATCAACTGAAAAAAACAACATTTCGAGGGTTTACTGTTTCCTGGGTTTTATTGAAAACCGATCAATTTATTCCCGGTTTATCTAGCTTAATTTCTCAAATCTTAGAATTAACTGAAAGTGATGCTGTTTTACTGGGAAATCGTTATTTAATGAAGAAGGGTGAGGAATCCAGATTTACAATTATTGGGCGATCGCGCATCAAAGGAACTGACTTAAATCAACTGTTTCAACCCTTAGGCGGCGGCGGACATTCTCAAGCTGCATCTGTGGTTTTACGAGAGGTTAATTCTGCTGAGATTTTACAGCAATTAGTCGATGAATTAAAAGCACAAATTCCTCAGCCTCTAACAGCCCGTGAAATCATGTCTTCTCCGGTGCGGACTATTCGTCCCGATACCACAATTGCAGAAGCACATCGGATTTTACTGCGTTATGGTCACTCAGGATTATCTATTGTTAATCAACAGGATCAATTAGTTGGAATTATCTCTCGTCGAGATCTTGATATTGCCTTACATCATGGCTTTAGTCATGCGCCTGTAAAAGGTTATATGGCTCGTCAATTAAAAACCATTAAACCCGAAACAACCTTACCGGAAATTGAGTCTTTAATGGTGACTTATGATATTGGCAGATTACCTATTTTAGAAGCAGATAATTTAGTGGGAATTGTAACCAGAACTGATGTTTTACGTCAACTTCATCAACAACAACTATCTCAAGAAGAAACGAATTCTGATAGCAACTCTCTTAGCAATTCCTCTTTACTTCAATCTCGCTTAAAATCTCGAATTAATCCCCATTTACTCAAACTGTTAGAAAAAACGGCACAACTCGCAGAAAAACAGGGCTTACAACTTTATTTAGTCGGGGGTGCAGTGCGAGATTTACTGCTGGCAAAACCCGATGAAAAGCTATTATTAACCGATTTAGATTTAGTAGTAGATGGCTGTCATCATCAATCTGATTTACAGGATGAAGAAAACCCCGCCGCAGTCCTGCTGGGTAAAGCATTACAACAATCTTATTCTGGTGCAAAATTAGAAATTCATGGACAATTTAAAACAGCCGCTTTATTGTGGCATAATGATCCGATATTCGATTCTCTTTGGATTGATATTGCCACAGCCCGGACTGAATTTTATCCTTATCCGGCAGCAAATCCAGAAGTAGAAGCTAGTTCAATTCGGCAAGATTTGTATCGCAGAGATTTTACTATTAATGCTTTAGCATTACGGTTAACTTCGTCTAATTCGGGAGAATTATTAGACTTTTTTGGAGGTATTTATGATTTACAAAATCGTCTAATTCGGGTCTTACACGCTAATAGTTTTATTGAAGATCCAACCCGGATTTATCGTGCAGTTCGATTTGCCGTTCGTTTAGGGTTTGAAATTGAAACCCAAACAAAAGACTATATTGATTATGCTATTAGTAGCGGCGTTTATGAGAATAAATGGCATCAATATTCCACCTCACAAACTGTGCAGAAACTTCCGGCTTTAGAAAATCGGTTAAAAAGTGAGTTAAAGTATATTTTACAAGCCAGTTATTGGCAACCCGCTTTACAGCTTTTAGGGGAATTAAAAGCATTACGGTGTATTCATCCAACTCTTGAATTAGATCGGCAATTATGGCGGAATATCCGTTTAGTCGATCGCTGTTTGAGACAATTTGATCCCAAGCAACAACAGTTAACTCATTGGCAAATGCGCTTAGATGTAATTCTGGCTCATTTAGCCCCCCAATACCGTCAAATTGTCGCAGAAGCCTTGCAGTTGCCATCCGATGATATTCAACAATTACAACAGCTTGAACAAAGTAAAACGGAAATTAATCAATCAATTTATCACTGTCAACGTCCGAGTCAATTTGTGCAGTTATTTAAACCTTATAACTTACCGCTATTGATTTTAATTTCAGTGCAAAGTTCCCGGTTTGTCCGACAAAAAATCTGGCAATATTTAACAAAATGGTGTATAATTAAACCACTATTAAATGGCAATGATCTCAAAGCTTTAGGATATAAACCCAGCCGACAATTTAAGCAAATGCTGGAAGAGATCTTAGCCGCCACATTAGATGGTGAAGTCAGCGATCCGGCGGCGGCTATTGCCTTGATTCAAAGCCGTTATCCACTCTCAACCTCTTAAAAAACTGTTAGGCTTGATTAATTCTTTACTGAAATTCTCCGAGGCTTTACTGTATCTTGAAGACACCGAAATAACTGAAGCGTTATTCTAAAAGAAGAATGTCATCAGTATAAAGTTTATCCGACTCACCGGGTTACTTAATTATGTGTAGCATTCTTGAATGATATCCATCTGTCTTTAACAGCTCTTTTACGAAGTAGTCAATTTTGGCTACTTTTTTATTCATAATTCATAATTCATTGTAGAGACGCTACAGGTAACGCCTCTACTCAATAGCCTTAACTTTCGGTGTTTGATGCCTCCTCAGATTGATTGTAGGCGGCTTCAGTTTTTGGTTTATCTAACTTAAACACCAATACTCCTAACGGGGGTAAACAGAGATCGATGGAATAAGGATAATTATGCAGCCACCATTCCTGAGTCCATTTTCCGCCTAAATTCCCCATATTGCTACCGCCATATTCCCCGGCATCACTATTGAATAATTCAGTATAAAATCCGGGTTGAGGAACACCAATGCGATAATGACTGTGAGGTTGCGGTGTAAAGTTACAAATGACAACAGTAAAATCATCTGTATCTTTTGCGCGTCGAATAAACGACACCACACTATGGCTACTATCGCTACAATCAATCCATGTGAACCCTTCTTCATTGAAATCCTGTTCATATAGAGAAGGTTCGGTGCGGTAGAGATGATTTAAATTCTTAAAGAAGCGCTGCATTCCCTGATGATTAGGATGTTGCAGCAGTTCCCATTGTAAGCTTCCCCAAACATTCCACTCATTCCACTGGGGAAATTCCATTCCCATAAACAGGGTTTTCTTACCCGGATGAGCAAACATATAAGCAAATAAACAGCGGACGTTAGCAAACTTCTGCCAATCATCCCCCGGCATTTTGCCTAACATATTCTTCTTCAGATGCACCACTTCATCATGGGATAACGCCAGCATGAAGTTCTCGCTGTGGTGATACATCATACTGAAAGTAATATTATTTTGATGGAATTGACGGAACCAAGGGTCCATCTCAAAATACTCCAGCATATCGTGCATCCACCCCATATTCCACTTGAGGTTGAAGCCTAAGCCCCCCGTATAAGTCGGCCAAGTTACCATCGGCCAAGAGGTAGACTCTTCCGCAATTGACAGCAAACCGGGATAGTAACTGAAAACTACATGATTGGTTTGCCGCAAGAAATCAGCCGCCTCGATGTGTTCAGCACCGCCATAATGGTTAGCAACCCATGCTCCATCTTCACGTAAATAGTTGCGGTATAACATCGAAGCCACCGCATCAACGCGCATCCCGTCAATATGATATTTATCAAACCAGAATAAAGCATTCGCCACCAAGAAGTTACGAACCTCATTACGGCCATAATTAAAGACTAAAGTTCCCCATTCCTTGTGTTCACCAATGCGAGGATCTGCATACTCATATAGATGACTACCATCAAAGAAAGCTAAGCCATGTCCATCTTTGGGGAAATGTCCCGGTACCCAATCGACAATGACACCAATATCATTTTTATGGCATTCATCCACAAAATACATAAAATCTTCCGGGGAACCAAAGCGAGAAGTCGGGGCATAATAACCCGTCACTTGATAACCCCAAGACCCATCAAACGGGTATTCTGCCACAGGTAACAGTTCGATGTGAGTAAAGCCTAAATTTTTGACATAAGGAATTAACTGTTCGGCTAACTCACGGTAAGTTAAATAGCGGCCACCGGGATCGAGTTCAACCGCTTGTATGGCAGGCTCAACTGTGCCATCAGGCAAAACATGGGGTTCAGCCATCGCCGCCCGGTTCCAGGAGCCTAAATGACATTCATATACAGAAACGGGTTGAGTTAACTGATCGGTGTGACGGCGCTTTTCCAGCCAATCTGCATCATTCCACTGATATTTATCCAAATCAGCCACAATTGAAGCAGTTTTGGGCCGCACTTCCTGATAATAACCGTAGGGATCGGATTTTTCGTAAATGTGACCTTCCCAGTTTTTGATTTCGTATTTATAAGCTTCGCCAACGCCCGCTTCAGGGATAAATAGTTCCCACACCCCGTTACCCAACTTCCGCATTTGGTGTTGGCGGCCATCCCAATTATTGAAGTCACCCAGAAGAGAAACGTTACGAGCATTCGGTGCCCAAACTGCAAAATAGACTCCACTCACGCCATTGAGAGTGATTAAATGAGCACCCAGTTTTTCGTAGATGCGGTGGTGGTTACCTTCACTAAACAGATGAATATCTAAGTCGGTTAATTTGGCCGAGCGAAACGCATAAGGATCATAAACAACCCGTTCATGTTCACCTTGCTTGTAGCGCAGTTGATAGTTAGCCAGCTCAGGTACATCAATTATGCACTCAAAAAAGTGGGGATTATGAACCGACTGCATCGGGTGTTCTTCTCGCGCCTCTGGTAAAATGACCCATGCTGCATCGGCATCGGGTAAATAGGCTCGCACAGTCCAGATGAGTTTGCCGTTTTGCTCAATTTGATGAGGGCCGAGGACTTCAAAGGGGTCATGATGTTGATTCCAAACAATCCGGTCAATTTGATCTAATGCAATGGTCATGGGTATTAAACGCGCTACTACAAACAGATTACTACTGAACGAAAGGGTAATATTAATTTAAATTTTTTCACACTTTTTGAGCAGTTGCTCTCTTTTTTCGGAGAAATCTCATCAGAATTTCATAGCACGAATCTTAACACACCTGCACAGAGAGGAAAGAGTGTAGGGAGTAGGGAATAGGGAGTAAGGAATAGGGAGTATAGATCACAGAATTGAAGTCAGGGTTTGATTCATCATTCATCATTCATCATTCACCTGTCAGTTGCTAAACCTGGGGGTAGGGGTTCATCACAAAGATAATGCACCTCACGAATTCGTTCAAACAGCCAAGGATAGCGATCGCGATATTGTGCAATTAAAGCTAAGGGACTCAGTAACGCCGCTGCAGTTAGATCGGCAAAACTGAGGCGATCGCCGACTAAGTAAGGCTGCTGTTTCCACGGTTGCAACACTTCAAACGCTAATTTTAGCCGTTGTGTGGCTAATTCTACAGCCGCAGAATTAATACCATATTGTCGCCGCACTACTTGAATAACCAATTGGCTAAACAAAGACGGATCGATCTGCTTCCCTTCACCTGCACGGTAGTCATAATACACAAATCTTGTGGCTGTACCAATACTCTCATCGAGCCAGTCTTCTAATAGTAATGCTTGAGTTTGTTGCTGTGAATCACTCAAGTATAGAGGGGGTTCGGGACAATAAGACTCTAAAAATTTAAAAATATTAGAAGAGTCTGCTATTACCTGAGATTGTTCTGTTTGTTGAGGTAATAATACCGGAACAGTGGTTAATCCGGTTAAGGGTTTGAGTTTTAAAGTATGGACTCCTGGAGTTAAATTTTCCACCTGATAATCTATCTTTTTATATCCCAAAGCAAGTCGAGCTTTCCGGCAGTAATGAGAGGTACTAAATTGTAGTAGTAACATTATACTATCTTTATTTGTTAAACTTTTTAGTCTTGTTAATTTATCTCTTCAGATTTATTGTGTAATACTCAGATATTTAGGTTGTTCTTTCACCCGTTTAATCCAAGCTTTAATTGCCGGAAACTGGTTTAAATCAAATCCACCTTCATCCGCGACATGAGTGTAAGCAAATAAACAAATATCGGCAATACTATAAGAATTGCCTACAAAAAATTCATGTTGTTTTAAATGTTCTTCCATTATCGATAATGCTTGATTTCCTGCTTTGTGCTTCTGTTGCAACGCTTCTTTATATTCTTCTGCTTTTCCGAGTACCGAAATCCAATAACGAGAAGTTGCAATATTCGGTTCATGACTGTATTGTTCAAAAAACATCCACTGCATCACTTGTGCTTGTTCAAACGTATCTTTTGGGAAAAAGGGCGTATTTTGACTGAAATAATAGATAATTGCATTAGACTCGGGTAAATACTTTCCCGGTTCAATTTCTAACAAAGGAATTTTACCATTAGGATTTTTTTGTAAAAATTCAGCAGTACGAGTTTCCCTTTTAACAATATCAAGCGGAATTCGTTCAAAGGTTATATCTAACTGAGTTAATAATAGACGAATTTTATAACAGTTTCCAGAAGGCGGATATTCATATAATTTAAGCATAATTATCTTCCTATATATTAACTATTGTCGTTCTAATAAAACCGCCGTTTGCCAATAATATGCTTCCCGACGAATATTAATCGTTTTAAACCAAGGTTGACGTTTTTGACAGAAATAATCTAAATCATAGAATACCAGAGATCGAGTATCTCGTCCCAAAGTAAACATGGAAAAATTAGACTGAGAATATTCTTGATATTTTCGATAACATTCCGCTTTTTGATCGGGTAACCAAATATTATTTCGATCTAACCAAACGTCTGAAAATTCTTTCACTGTCTCGATTAAATGCTGTTCTTGAATAGTAACATAAGCCATACCACCCGGCTTTAATATTCGCCTTAATTCTAAGAACCAAGCATCTGCCAAATCATCAATATGAGTAAACACAGATCCGGCATAAATCAGATCAAAATAGCCATCTTCAAACGGTAAATGAGGGTGAGTCGTTCCCATATAGAAATGAAACGGCGGACTTAAATTTTGTTGACACCAAGAAATACAATCTCCACTAATATCTGTTCCCCAAATTTCACACATTTCTGAGAACTTTTCTAAATGCCGAATCATTCGCCCAGAAGCACAACCAAAGTCTAAAATACGGCTACCCGATTGAATACCATATCCAGCTTTTTCTAAGGTTTCTTGTAAGATACTAATTTGAACTTCTCCAGAATTGCGATAATATTCTGGACTTTCAGAGAATACAAACATCAACTCTTTAGGAGGAAGATTAAAATTCCAGCTTCCCGTTTTTGGATCTGGACTCGGCTGTTTTGACGGGTAAAAAATATATGAATTCGATTCACCCCAAACCGGGTAATATTTGAGTAAATCAATCGATTCTAATTCAGTAATTGGGGTTTTCCCAATGGGATTTTGGATAGAGTGTAAAGTTTGAGTGGCTTCTTTTAACTTTTGTTCAGCCGATTTAAAATTAGGCTTAATTTCTAATACTTTTTGGAAACAAGCGATCGCCTCTTGCCAACGCTGTAACTGCATTAAAACCTTACCGAGTTTATAATGATTTAAGTAAGATTTGGGTTCTAATGTTGCCGCATGACTTAAAACAGTTTCTGCTGCTTGCCAACGGTTTAGATGCAGCAAACTCTCTGCATAACTCTCTTGTAACCAGAACAAATCCGGGTTATATTCTGTTGCTTTTTGGTAAATTTCAGCCGCAGCTTGCCATCGATTTAATTGAGTTAAAGCCATTGCTAAGTTAGCATAAGCCCAGACAAATTTTGAATCTAATTCAATTGCTTTTTGATAAACCGGAATTGCTTCTTGCCATTTTTCCAGCTTAATTAAGGCTTCCCCTAAATTATTATAAGCCCAAAAAAATTCCGGATTCAGTTCAATTGCTTTTTGATAAATCGGAATTGCTTCTTGCCATTTTTTCAGCTTGATTAAGGCTTCCCCTAAATTATTATAAGCCCAAAAAAATTCCGGATTCAGTTCAATTGCTTTTCGATAAACCGGAATGACTTCTTGCCACCTTTCCAGCTTAATTAAAGCTTCTCCCAAATTATTATAAAACCAAAAAAAGTTAGGATCAAGCTGAATAGCACTTTGATAAACTGAGATAGCTTCCTCTAGCTGTCCCGTTTGATTTAAAACTTTTCCTAACTTTTGGTAAGCACTAATCAGTTTGGGATCGATCTCAATAATTTTTCGATAAATTGCGATCGCCTCTTCAGATTTTTTCGCTTCTAAAACTTTCTCAGCCTGTTGACTCAGTTGAAAAATGAGTTGTTTTTGATTATTACTAACTTGAGAGGGATCGCTAAACATGAATGACTCCGAAATATAAAATGCTATTGCTGATAATTAACGCATTAATCAATCCTGATTATAAACTAAACTGCACCGCCAATATGAATATCCTGAACCCGAACCGGGACACAAGCATGAGTCATTTGGGCAATTTGAATGGGTTCTCCTTTACCACATATATTTGTACCACATTGTTGACGTTCAGATTCAGGCCCAATTGCATCTACTTTGTTCCAGAATTCTGTCGTCATGGCATGATAAGTCACATCTTTTAACATCCCGGTAATTTTACCATTTTTAACCTGCCAAAATGCATCACCGCCAAATTGAAAATTACGCCGTTGTTGATCGATAGAAAAACTGCCTGTACCATCAATCAAAATCCCATCTTCGGTATCTGCAATCATTTCTTCTAACGTTGCCGTATGACTTCCACCTTCTGAACCGGGTTCTAAGCCTAAATTAGGAATTCTCACCATCGGTACACTCGACCAATTATCCGCAAAAGCACAGCCATTGCTACTGTTTCTTCCGAGGCGATAAGCGGTTTCTCGATCTGTTAAATAATCGACTAAAATCCCATCTTTCACCACATACCAATCTTGTGCCGGGACCCCCTCATCATCATACGCTATTGTACTGCGTCCGGCGGGTTGAGTTCGGTCACATTTAAAGTTAACCCAAGGGGCAGCATATTGTAATTTATTGAGTTGATCGGTTGTGGCAAAACTAGTCCCGGCAAAATTGGATTCATAGCCATAAACTCGATCTAATTCTGTTGGATGTCCGACCGATTCATGAATCGTCAAAAATAAATTAGTCGGCTTCAAAATTAAAGTTGAAGAAATTCCTGATGGTCCTTTCGGGGCATGAACTTTCTCAATAGCTTCAACAGCTACTCGATCTACTTGACTCAATAAATCAGTCGGATCAATATGTTCATAACCCATATTTAAAGGAGGGCGTTCATATCCTCTTTGTTGGGCATCTCCATTAGCAATTGCAGTACAAGACATTCCCGCATAGCTACGGTAAATTGTTTGATCAATGATTGATCCAACAGTTGAAGCAAATAGCTTTTCTTCTTTACTAACGAAAAAATAAGACATGGCTTTTTTAATGCCACGTTCTTCATATTTTAACAGTTGTTCATTCAGGTTTAATAAGAGTTCTGCTTTTTCTTGAATGGGGATACTAAACGGATCAATTTTAATCGGCGTGATATAGCTATCCTGAAATGCTTCAACAGGCACTAACTTAACCGGATTTTGTTGAGATAAATAACTGCCTTTAGCAATTTCTACCGCTAAATTAACAATCCGAATCACTTCTTCTGGGGTTTTACGATGACTAGCGGCGAAACCCCAAGCCCCACGACGCAAAACCCGTACACCAAATCCTGAATCTACATTATCAGCTAAACGACTCAGGGATCGATCTTGTGCGTACAACGTTTGTTTGCGGTTGCTGCAGAGGCGAATCTCGCCATACTCACAGCCCGTCTGACGAATTAAGTCTATTGCTAAGGTGGCTAATTCCGTAGTGGTTTGACGAGGAGGTGCTTGTACCATTGTTCGATATTAAAACATAAGTCTGCTGTCTGATTACTAGTGTACTCATATCTTACGCAGAGACACTTGAAGATTAAACTTTATCAATTATGAATGTTGTGATTCAACTTTGCTGATGAAGTGAGTCAAAACTATATAAATTAAGTTTTTATAAAAATCGTAACAGAAGGTATAGTGTTCGGCTCAAATTTATGTCAATCTATGACTATTAGTTAAGCGTTGGGCGTTAAGTTAACGCCGTTGGAAAGTCGTCTGCAGCCGTTTCAGCGCTGGGGCATAGGCAGCGGTTGTCAGGCGACCCTACTCAAATAAATGATCATCAGTAATATAACCTCTTTAGAATACACCCCCGTCAGCTTTGATAGAGTTTTTGAATCACGTTTATCCCCGGATTTTGCTGCGGCATCATTATACTGGACTGATTTATCACTAATTTTTAATATAGGCTGAGAATTTTTAGCTTTTGACTTTTTTGATAATCAACAATTTAAAATCCGCTGGAATAATTTAAAATCAATACTTTTTAACTATACTTATTCCAATATAATCTAATTTTAGATGGCTATTGTCATGATTTCCGAATAGTAAATCCTCTGCAGATCAACAATAATCAGCTTAGCTTGTTCAACTTTTTACCAGATGTTTTACACACAAGGTATTCGTGTAAAGTATAAACAGAAGGTTTTTGAACTGAATTACTATGGAATCATTTCGATTTGAACCCTTTCTGTGGATTCATTTTGCGGGTTTACTCACACTCCCGCTATGGCTTGGACTGTTTGTAGTCGGACTGGGTATCGGTACACCCATATTACCATTTTGGCTGGAGCTTGGGTTAGTGACAATCATAGGTATTGCACCAATACTGTCGATGCAGTGGTATCGCCCTTTTTACATCTTTAGTATTTTACTGGTTGCGATGAAACCAAAGACATTAACATTAATGCAGCGACAGATTTTGAGTTGTTTTAATACCAAATTGAATCATCTCTTATCTTTAATCACAACTATTTTACTAATTGCAATTCTCTCTCAAGCAAACCGAATCAGTTTTATTGTTAGTGATATTGTTAATATATTTCCTCAATCGCACGCAATAGGATTATTACTCGCAACTGTAGGTTGTTTAGGATGTAGTTTATTTTGCCAAGTCCCAGCTAGTGTGCTGGGGGTTTTATTAACAAAAACAGAGGACTTTATCAATACTCAGCCTTTAGATGAAGTAGAAATTCGTGACAAATTTTCTATTTTTGGCTGGCAAGTGCAGCAGATTATTCCTATTTCTTCTCCTAAACCTTAAACTCATCGCTGCGATCGCATTATTTTTCTCAAATCATTAATCAAATGAAAAAACCCCACAGGATGATAACTGCGAGGTGAGTAAAGCGATTCTGTCAGAGAAAATAAAAGAAATAAATATAGCTTAGGTACCGACTCCACTAATGGCTTCTACAGGGTAACCAACGGCTTTCCATGCAGCTAAACCGCCAGTGAGTTCAGATACATTGCTATATCCAGCTTCGCGAAGTTGAGCCGCAGCACGAGCCGTTTCTTCATCGCTGTCACTGTAAATGTATAGATCGCGACTCATTTCTAATGTTTCAGGTGCGCGAGTGATTAACTCTTCAGCGGGTAAAGAAATTGCCCCCTGAATATGAGATTGATTAAATTCAGCAATTGGGCGAATATCAATAATGGTTAGAGCAGGCTCACCCCAGTCTAAACGACTTTTGAGATCGTATGCACGAGACTTAGGTTGCATGGGTGCGGGGTTAGGAATTAAGTTAGGCATAATTTTTTTTTATTTGACTTGGCTGACACAACAGATAATCAATTGTAAAAACAGCAGATTAGAAAGCTTGATAAACGCTCTTATTCAGCTCACACTCTATTGCGTTTCACAAAAAATTGATTGAAGTTATCTTTACTGTAACTAAATCTTTATCAAATTGCAAACTTTTATGAAAAATTATTGACAAATTAGAATTTTATGTCTATGGCAATAGATTAATTTCTGACCTCTGAAAGAGGTAAATTAGTCCATAATCTCCTATTCTCAACATCTGATTTGAAGTGAAATTGTGAGATTCAACCAGAAATTTACACAAACTTGATATTGAAGGGTTGTATATTTCTAAGGAGATCGCAGATAACAGAAGAAGGGGAAATATATTCCTATGTGATCAATCGAACAGTCTGCGACTGCTGAACTCATGACAAGTACCTTAACCACTGTTCCTTTCGTTAATCTGAGCCTGCAACATCAATCTATCGAGTCACAAATCGAACAAGCCATTGCCTCCGTACTCCAACGCGGAGACTTTATATTGGGCCAAGCCGTTGCAGAATTTGAGCAAGCTTTTGCCACCGCTTGTGGAGTCAAATATGGTGTTGGGGTGGCCTGCGGAACAGATGCCCTCACATTAGGAATGCAAGCCTGTGGAATTGGAGCAGGGGATGAGGTTTTGGTTCCGGCTAATACATTTATTGCCAGCGTCATTGGTATCTTACGCACCGGAGCCAGACCCATTTTAGTTGACTGCGATCCTCAAACTGCTTTAATTGACCTTGAAGCCGCCGATCTGGCAGTAACCTCCAAAACTAAGGCTATTGTTCCGGTTCATTTATACGGCCAAATGGTTGCGCCTCAAGCGTTGTTGGCATTTGCTGAAAGTCATAATTTAATGATTTTTGAAGATGCGGCCCAAGCTCACCTCGCGAGTCGAGAAGGTTATCGGGCGGGTTCAATTGGAACAGCAGCGGGGTTTAGTCTTTATCCGAGTAAAAATCTAGGAGCTTTTGGGGATGGAGGAATTTTAGTCACCAACCAAGCCAACGTTGCAAACCTAGTGCGAAACTTACGCAATTATGGCGCACCCAAGAAATACGTTCACACCCAACTCGGAACCAATAGCCGCCTTGATACCCTACAAGCCGCAATACTGAATGTCAAACTGCCTCATTTAGAAGATTGGAACCGCGATCGCAATACAACAGCAAAACAATATGATACGCTATTATCCCCGTTAGCAGAAAAAGGCATCCTAACGATGGAAAACCAATCTGGGGAGGGACACGTTTATCATCTTTATGTCATTCGAGTCACTTCAGACTGTCCTATCGCTCGAGATACTCTGCAAACTCAACTCGGTGAATTAGGAGTGCAAGCCGGAATTCACTATCCTATTCCCTGTCATCTCCAACCCGCTTATCAATATCTGGGTTATCAATTAGGCGATTTTCCCCAAACTGAAGCCCTCAGTCAACAGATTTTATCATTGCCCATGTTCCCCGGTTTAACCGAGGCACAAATTCATCAGGTGGTTAATGCCGTCACCGAAGCCGTCGGAGTAAGATGAGACAATTATGAGTGATGAATTATGAATTATAAATTATGAGTGAAAACCCACGGGCGATCATCAAAAACTTCACTCATGACTCAATTCATACCCTGTTCCCTATTTCCTTAAGCGATAAACAAAGAATAACCCGTCATTAATATTATGGAAAGCCAACGCAAAATCCCCATTACATTTCAACCGCAATATTTGAATTTAGCCATTTTTGGACTCGTTATCTTGTTGTACGCCCCAATTATTGTGCATTGGTACGATGGTTGGATTAACAAAAGTATTAGTATTGAACACGAATATTTCAGTCACGGTATTATCGGTTTACCGTTTGCTGCTTATATTATCTGGACTCATCGTCAACGCTGGACAGAATTATCCGATCAAACTGATCCCAGGGGTGGAATTTTACTCGGCTTGGGAGGAGCATTATATTTAAGTGGTGTATCCGATTTAGTCAATCTGTCTTTTCCAATCGTACTGGCCGGATTGTGTTTATGGTTTAAAGGAATAGCTGGATTTAAATTACAACAAATTCCTTTATTATTCATATTGCTTGCCACCCCTAATCATTTACCCTATTTAATTGAACCCCTCGCATTACCCCTACAACAGTTTATTGCAACAGTTGCTGGATTTATTTTATTGCAGTTTAATCTAGATGTGACAGTCAATCAAATTTATCTATTTGTCAACGGACAAACGGTTGAAGTTGCGCCTCATTGCGCGGGATTGAAAATGCTGTTTACCAGCTTGTATGTTGCTTTAATGTTATTGTATTGGACAGGTTTATCCTCTTCACGCAATAAAAGTCTTTTCGTGTTAATTGGGGCAGTTACATTGAGTGTAGTTGCCAATATCATCCGCAATACTCTTTTGAGCCTATTTCATGGTACAGGACAAGATGGGTTATTTTATTGGCTACATGATAGTTGGGGTGGTGATTTATATTCAGCCGCCATGTTGGGTATGTTAGTAGTTCTAGTTAATTGGGTGCAAGATTATTTTGTAGATGAAGCCGAACCCGAATCGATAGACCATTAGGGAATGATGAATGATGAATGATGAATTCATGCCCTTGATTATAATCATCAATTCTACACTCATTACTTCTGCAATAAACCAGATATAATTTTATGATGATCGCTAAACTTAAAATACCTCGTCAATCAGCTCAAATTGCGGCGCTAGTGTTTATGCTATTGCTGTTAATTGTGGGGGCGATTCCAGGTTATTTTAAAGGCACATGGTCTTGGTCTGATTTACCCCCGGTTAAAACCATTTCACAACTCAAAGCCGTTCGAGAAAATGGTTTAAATCTGTCCAATTGGAAAACTCTTGACCATCAAACCCTTAATTTGCGTAGCCAAGATTGGCTGATACAAACAGTAGAAAAAGACAATCAAACCGCGATTTTACTAATTCTGACTCAAAATTATTATAAAGATCATCCTCAAGTAGAATGGATGGATTTCAACGGATTCCAAGGCTGGAAAACCGATGAGAACCGTTCTATTAATCTAACAGTTGACTCCACCACACAAACCGATCCCATAGTCAAGATCAAAACCCGTTTTTTCCGCAGCTTAACACCCAACACCAATAATTTGTTAACCTTATTGTGGTCATCTTGTTCGTCCGATCGACTCTGTTCGCTTTATCAACAACAGCGCCTGCGCCAAACCTATGCTGTGATGCAGTGGTATGCTTGGCCAGACGGAGGGTCTCCTGCACCAAGAGACTGGTTTTTTGCCGATCAAATCGCTCAATTATCTAACCGTCGCGCTCCTTGGGCTGCGGTCAATATCCTGATTCCAATTGAACCCCTGGGTAATATAGAAACAGTTGAAGCCAATGCTGGAGATTTAGCACAACAGGTGCAAGATGCATTGATGCAGGAGGCCTTAGTTTATAAATAAGGGGTTATGGGTTATCGATAGTAGTGTGATGTCAGTACTCTATAAAATCAATTACCCTTCTTTCCCGTCAATTCATATAAAAGATACTCATCCTCATGTGTCGTCAATTCATTGGTTTGCTTTTAGCTAGCCTATATTCCACGGCTGGAAGTCTACCTACAACACTGCTATTGTGGGGATTCATTCAGAGAAATTCTCAATCGGTGATGGCGCAAGACATTCCTGAAAAATGCGCTTTGCCCACCGATTATATTAATCGACCCCTTGATACCTATCAACCGCCTGGACAAGTGACCCCGCAAGTCCCAGAAATCTTACGGATTTTTCAACGTCCCGGTAACCCACCAGCCCGGTCTGTAATTGAACCCGATATCATTCCGGTTGATGTTTCATTTTTTAGGGAAAATAGTCAAAATCGGATGGCACGATACCGCCTTGGCCCAGGCGATCGCCTATTTATTGATGTTTTAGTGAATGGTCAGCGTTCGCTTGAGTTAAGTGTCCCCGACACCACCATCAGTCCAGAGGGAATAATTGCCTTACCCTTAGTGGGTTCGTTGCAAGTAGAAGACCTATTTGTCAGCGATGTTGAACAACAAATTCGATCTCAACTGAATCAATTTGTCAGAAATCCTGCGGTCAAAGTTTCCCTAATTAACCAGCGACCCGTCCAAGTAACGGTTACCGGAGAAGTGGCACGACCGGGTTTTTATCCACTGCAAGCGGCCCAATTAGTCGTGGCGTTGAGTTCAGCCGGGGGAACCACTGCCGATGCGAATTTAAGGTTTGTCCAACTGCGGCGAACTTTACCCAATGGCACGACAGTTGCAACAGAAATTGATTTATTAACGCCTTTATTACAAGGGTTAACGCCGCCCGATTTTCGCTTAGAGGATGATGATGTAATTGTTGTTCCCGCCCAAGAAGTGTTAGTATCCCAAGGGCCAGAACGAGATATTATCGAAACTTATAGTTTAGCGGCTAATCCCACCCCGGTTGAAATTACGGTGGTTGGGGAAGTCTCGCAACCCGGATATTATGCCTTGCCTGCCGGAACAGGTCGCGTCTCCAGTGCCTTAATTGCGGCGGGGGGGTCAACTTTAACGGCTGACTTACGCCAAATTATTATTTGTCGTCAAACAATTGATGGTCGAATTCTTCAGGAAACGGTTGATTTGTATACCCCCCTCAAAGAAGCCACAGCCATCCCTGACGTGTCTCTAGCCAATGGTGATTCTGTGATTGTACCCAAATTGAGTACAGCCGATTTGGCGCGTTATGATCGAGATCTAGTGGCGAAATCTACCTTAGTCAGTCAACAAATTACAGTCCGAATTCTCAGTAACGCCGCCGGGGCAATTGGTGCAGTTGCCTTACCCAATGGGAGTCGATTTGTCGATGTTCTCAGTAACGTACCTTTGCAGTTGGCAAAACTGGATGAAATTACTTTAATTCGGTTTGATCCCGATTTAGGACGGGCGGTGACTTATAAATTAAATGGTCGAGAAGCCCTTGAAGGCGATCCAGAGAATAATTTGCTACTACAAAACAATGATGTTGTGGTAATTGATCGAAACTTAGTAACTCAAATTGCCTATGTTTTAAATACATTTACTCAACCTTTCCGAGATATTCTCGGGTTTTTACTCTTTTTCCAACAAATTTCTGATGCAGCCGAATCCCTTTTTGAGCCAACAAATGATAACAATAATAATAATAATAATAATAATAATAATAATTGATTTTGCGGTGGTGAGGAGAATGAGATTAACAAAATTATTGGAATAGCAAATCACTCAAGTTTTTAGATCATTATTTTTTCTTGCTATTCTGGTTTATTGTTTTGTGCTGTTTGCGTTCAATATTTATTTGAGAATAGAAACTATGACTTTACCCATTGTTAAACGCTATCTGATTGCTTTCGATAACTATAAACTGGCAGGACTAGCAACATTTATTTTAGCGCTTGGCGTTTCAGGAACGGTTGCGATGTTCTTAGAACCGCCAGAAGCTCCTCCCTTCAAAGCCAGAGGAAAATTAACCTATCAAAATCCTCCGGTTCTATTTTCTGAAACAAGTCAAAGTATTCGAGAACGCGGACAACAACTAACACCGGGTATGCTGCTCCAAAATCGGGTGGTTGAATCAGTTCTCGATCAATTTAATGTTCCGATAAAAGAGTTTAGAGATAATTTAAATGTTTTTTTAGAAGAAGAAAACCCTATTTTTAATATTTCTTATGTTGATCCAAATCGAGAGCGGGCAACAGAAATGGTTTCTCTATTAATGGACGAAATGATTGAGCAAAGCCGTCTGATTAATTCAGAACAATTACGCAAAATTATTGAAACCTCTAAGGAGCGCTTAGGGCCAGCAGAAGCGGATTTGCGGGCAGCAGAACAGAAATTAGAAGCTTATGATAAACGAGAAGGCGCAACATTACTCGCAGTTGAAAGTGGCGCATTACCCACTGCAATTATTCAAAATGAACAAGCTCAAGAACAATTAGTGATTCAGCTAGAAACCACAAAAGCTCAAATTAATAGCTTAGAATCTCAATTGGGTATGAGTACCCAACAAGCTTATGTTGCCCAAGCGTTAACAGCCGATCCAATTATTGCTCAATTACGAGCGCAATTACATCAAATTGAAGGCCAACTCGAACTATTACGAAAAGATTATCGCGACCAACATCCTCAAGTCGCGGCATTAATTAAACAGCAACAAACAGCTTCACAACAACTGCAAGAACGGGCTTCTGAAGTATTAGGCGGAGATGGAATAGCCGCACCGTTGCGAGATGCAGGATCAATTCGAGTAGACTCATCTCTTGACCCAGCGCGGTTACAATTAACTCAGAATTTAATGGTATTAAAGACTCAACGAGAATCTTTAGCACAACAATTAATAAATACCCGAGAAATTGGGCAAAACTTAAGACAAGAATACGCTTCAATTCCCAACAAGCAACTGGAAAAACAACGATTACAACAACAAGTTCTTTACAAAAAAACACTCTATGATAAAATTCAAGCTCAGTTAATTGATGCTCAAGCAGCAGAATTAGAAACAGTCAGTAGTTTGCGGGTGGCACAGCCTGCCTATGCTGCAGATGTCGAAATACCAGAAGCCCTAAGTATGGCGCTGATTTTAGCTGGAGGCGGCTTAGCCGGCGTATTAGGGGGTGCAGTTATTATCTTTGTGTTGGGCTTGCTGAGTGGTAAGTTTTATACTTGGGAAGAAATTCGCGGCGCATTTCAAGAGCGAGAAGTTCCAATTTTGGGCATTTTACCCAGTTTGGCAATGCTCGAAGAAAACCCGCAACAGTTACCATTATTACTCAAACCCCATTCGCCTTACCTCAGCTACTATGAAAAAGTCAGAAGTAATTTACGACGAGTCGGCGAGCGTCCACCGAGAGTGATATTATTGACCAGCGCCGGTAGTGAAGAAGGAAAAACCCTCAGTGCTTATAATTTAGCTATTGCCACTGCCCGTAGCGGAAAGCGCACCTTACTGATTGAAGCAGATTTGCGATCGCCTTCACAAGTCGAAGCCTTGAACTTAGCCCCAGATCCGTATGCAGCAGTCGAACCATTACAGTATTATAGCGATCTCAATGAATGTATTCGCCTCGTCCCAGATGTAGAGAATTTATACGTTATTCCTAGTCCGGGGCTAATTCGTCAAGGATCTACTGTGTTAGAATCGAGTGAAATTCAACGTTTGTTAAAAGAAGTTCGCTATCGGTTTGATCTCGTCATTATTGATGCGCCTTCATTAAGTTCGAGTAACGATGCGTTAACCCTTGAACCTTATACAGACGGAATGGTAATGGTAGCTCGTCCGACTTATACATTATCTGGTTTAATGGGAGAATTAACCGATCAATTGACCGAAGAAGATGAAGAAGAAGATACGAATAAATATCGTCCCCGTTTACTCGGCGCTATTATTAATGGTGCAGACTTAACGGTAGAGACTGACGAACCCATTGATATAATTCAACCTTTCTCTGAAGCCCCCCAACAACCTACTTTAACTCCCAATTCTCACCCATTGCCTCAGTTACCTTCAGAAGTTCGTCGGTAACGCTGACAATAGGGGGTAAGAAACGATTATAGTATGGGTTAACTATTTCTTACTCCCATAAATAATATACAATCAATCACTGAGCTTGTGAATTCCATTTGGTTACCGCCTCCAAATCAATTAAAATTATCCCCGAACCAAGTTGATATATGGCAAGCAGATTTAGATCTATCAGCTCAACAATTAGCTCAATTTCAGTTAACTTTATCCACCGACGAACAGCAGCGAGCAGAACGATTTCGCTTTGATCGAGATCGAAATCAGTATATTGCAGGGCGGGGAATTTTACGAACACTTTTAGGACAATATTTGAACCTAACCCCCCAACAATTAAAGTTTAGTTATAGCGATAAAGGAAAGCCTGCTTTATCAAATACGAGTTTTACACAACCGATTCAATTTAATCTGTCTCATTCTTATCAGAAAGCCATTTATGCAATTACTTTGAATGATCGAGTGGGTATTGATTTAGAATATATTCGCGAAATAGAAGCTTTATCCTTAGCGAAACGTTTTTTTAGCGACTATGAATATCTACAATTAACGGCCTTTCCTGAGCCAGAACAACAGTATCTATTTTTTCAACTGTGGACCGCAAAAGAAGCTTACTTAAAAGCAACAGGAGAAGGATTAATCGGTTTAGAACAAATTGAAATCTCCTTAAAAACAATGCAATTATTTAGTGTAAATTCTCCGAAAAAACTCTTATCAAATTGGTCAATACTTCCATTAAATGTGGACGATCATTATATCGCCTCTATTGCAATAGAAGCAGAAAATTTAGAATATCGTTATTTACAATGGTAGTTAATCAGATCATATAGCCCTTACGCTTGACGGCACGCTTGCGCGATCGCTCCGGTGTTAGGTATTAGATGTTAGGTGTTAGGGAGCCGAAAGTACTGTAAAATAAAGATATTTGTGATGATTCGTTACTGAAATCTGTAAACACACCAGCGCTCGTTACTATAAAACAATTTTAATTGGCTGCAGCGACATAAGCACGAATTAAAACGACTGTAATATTATCATGACCATTATATTGATTGGCTAAATCAATTAATGATTGTACCCCCTCACTTAAATGATTAGACGGTTGCAATAACGGGTCGAGATGAGTAGATTGATGAGTTTCTAATAAATCATTATCGGTTAAACCATCCGAAGCCAAAATAAATAAGGTATCTTCATGAACCTCTAAAAACTGAATATCTGGCTGTAGATAAGACTCGTCACGCGGGCCGAGTGCCTGAGTCAGTTGATACGCATCTGGACTAGCATAAGCGCTTTGGGGGTCAATACCTTGTTGAATAGCGCGTTGTCCGACTTCATGGTCTACTGTTAACTGTTCTAACCCGAATTGACGAGTCAGACGATATAACCGACTATCGCCAACATGAGCAATTGCAATCTGGTTATCCGCCATTACTGCCATCACTAGAGTGGTTCCCATTCGTCCGACCCCAGAACGAACATCTTGTTGATTGAGATCATAAATAATATGATTAGTATGCTCAATCGCTTCTGTTATCATTTCAGTCGTGGGCAATTCTCCGACCCATTCACTATGAAAATATTGTCTGAGAGTATCTACCGCAAGCTGGCTGGCAACATCTCCCCCGGCGTGTCCTCCCATACCGTCACAAAGAACATATAACCCCTTGACATCGAGGCTTTCGCCTGAAAGTGTTTGTTGATAATTTGACAAAGTTTGAATGCCAAACGCATCCTCATTGCGTTGACGCTCTCCCCCAACATCAGACCTTCCGACCGCTTCTAATTGTTTAAGAGGAATTCGTTTAGGAACAGTCGGGGCCAAAGTTTGATCAATATTTTCATTTGTATCTGTACCTATCTGTAGCTGGGTCACACCCGACGTTTCAGCCACAGGGGGTTGTAACTCTTTCCGGGCGGTTGCGAGTCCTTGCTGGAGTTGTTCGAGGGTCTCAATTTCACCTCCCGTCAGTTGCTGCAATAATTCTGTAATAGAACCGAATAAAGTTCGCCCGGACTCTTGAAATAGGCGTTTCCAAGCTTGTCCTAATTCTGTTAAAGCTAAATCAGCCTCTCGCGGTTCTGGATACAGACGCTGCACACAAAGCGTTGGTGGTGTGGTGGGTTGAATACGTAAGTTTGCGGGTTCGAGAAGACTTGTGCGACATTGCCACGGCGTTAAAATTTCCCACAACCCAGTCATTTGCTGTAACCATTGAATAATTTGTTCAGCAGTGGTTTGAGGCTGTTTAAGGGTTTCTGAGAGTGAGGGGAAATGAGTATAATTTTCGAGCAAAATGACGGTATGGGGGGGTTGTTCCCAAGCATCTTGTAATTGCGGGAAAGATTGGCTAAATTGAGCGTGTAAGGCAAAATAAGCTTGGGCAACTGGAATAATAAATGCATCCATTTTGATCTCCTCCCTGGTTGTGGCAGAGGTTTGTAATGCTTGAATGGGTGAAACTTCCAACGGTTGACAGTCTAGTACAGAAACCATGACGGTTTCGTTTGCGGTTAAAGTCGGTAAGGGTTCAATTAACTGATAACGGTGTTGAGGATCTAAATAACTCCCTTCTGCTTTAGCGCCCAATTCTAAGGATTCTGGATATTCTAAGGTATTTTCGCCCGTTAATGTTTCTGTAACCCCCCCAACAGAATTATTCACCGGAACTTCACTGCTGTTGAAGGTGTAAGACATCCAAACATCTGAGTCATTTTTAACCTCAGTATTGGAGAATGATTCTACTTTTGTTTCGGTGATTTCGTCGGCTGCCGGACAAGAGTGATCGATCGCGTCTGAAGTCGATTCTACTGAGTCAGGGGTTGAGGCGCTGACCCCGCTGAGAGAGTCTTCAATAACGGTGGTCTCTTGAGAATAACTCAATACAATCGCTTGCCAAAGCCTTCCCGTCAATGCACCACAGTTGGGACAGTTTAGAATATTCAGCCCTACTGCGGTACCGCAGTCTGGACAGAATGTCTGCGTTAACGATGTGCCACACTGTTGGCAAAACTTATTAGAGTTGGGGTTAGCAAACTGACATTGGGGACAGACAAGCATATTTCCAAAATTCCCCACGGTGGACATTTTAGCAGGGCGATGTTGAGTGATCAGTCCTCATTCTAAGCCACAATTCGCGTCGAATGTAGTTTTTCGGTTTTCTCTAACTTAATATTACTGCAAAATTTCGGAGCGGCATTGCCCCAAGTCAAGACAAAAATCTAGTTTCATCTCCAATAATTGATCTCAAAACCATCAGTTTGTTTTATCATTTGTGATATATAAGCGATCGATATCTATTGAGTTATTTTTGATAAATACTAAATTTACATTAGTTAAAAAATCAGGCAAATTTAAAAAAACAGTAGTAAAACTTAACTCATTTTTTCAAAAAAGAACGAAAAACATATCCTTATGAGTGGGTTTAAATTGAAAAGAACTATAAAACAATCTATAAAACCCATTAAATATTAACCTATATATTCAATCGGCTCGCTTCTGAATTCAGACAACATGAAAGCTTTATCTAAGATACAATACTGAGTATAATATACGCTTTGATTCAAACCACTATAAGGAAACCCTTTGAATGACTCAACTGCCGACCTCGATAGATCAGGCTGTCGAACAAGCCAAACTAGCCACGACTGCAGCAATCAACGATGGTTATAAACTCCTACAGGTTGAGCTAGTCTTTCCAGAAATTGGCCTACAAGCCCAGTCCATCGCCCAGCAATTTATCCCTGTCCTTGAAGCCGAGGGAACTCAACTCAAAGTACTGTTCCCCGATGCAGGGTCAGCCGCTTTGGCCAAACGAGATTGGGGAGAAACAAGCTACAACGTGACTGATATTGGTACAACTCGCTCAACCGTCGAGAATCGTATCGATCCAGAAGATCAACTCTTTTTGGTGGTGTCTCCGTCTCCGGTAGAAGTCGCTCAGGTAGAACAATTATCTCACATTGCAGGCGATCGGCCTGTGATCTTGCTTAATCCTCGCCTAGAAGATGTTGCTATCATAGGAATAGGCTACGCAGCTCGTCAATTGCGTGAACGCTTTATCAGCAAGATCGAATCTTGTTATTATCTTCAGCCTTTAGATGGTGCAGCACTAATTCGTTGTTATCCGTCGGTGTGGGAAGTGTGGTTAGAAACAGATGGAAACTATCAGTGTATCGCCCAAGAACCCATAAAACCAGTCGGAGATACCCTCGACCAAATCTTAATCCAGGCGACCCCAACAACGGAAACTTCTGCTTCATCCCCTCAAAAACGACCTAGACAGAAGGGGTTATTAGCAGGACTCCAAAATTTTCTCAATGCCCTCAGTCGATGAAGAAAAGTTCAATACAACCCTGTAAATACTGAAAATTACAACCATGCCTAAACGACGCATGATTATTGGTGATGTACACGGTCATTATGATGGCATGATGGCCTTACTAGAACATCTTAGTCCCGGTGCAGAAGATGAAGTTTACTTTTTGGGGGACTTAATTGACCGTGGCCCCAAAAGTGCTCAAGTAGTGGAATTTGTCAAAAATAGTCCGTATCGTTGTTTAATGGGGAATCATGAGCAATTAATGCTGAGTGCGTTGCCCAAACAAGGACAAAATCCGCAAGCATGGCAAGCTTGGCTGTATAGCGGCGGACATACAACCATTACTTCCTATCAAGATGCTCAGATCATGCCTCAAGATCATCTAGAGTGGATGCGATCGCTGCCTACTTATCTAGATTTAGGTGATTTATGGCTAGTCCATGCTGGCGTTGCGCCGGATATTCCTTTAGCAAAACAAACCCCTGCTGAATTGTGTTGGATCAGAAGAAATTTTCATAATATTTCTCGACCCTACTTTTCAGACAAATTAATTATTATTGGTCATACCATTACTTTTACATTTGATGGAATTGAACCGGGAACCTTGGTTCAGGGCCAAGGGTGGCTGGGAATTGATACAGGCGTTTATCATCCCAAAAGTGGGTGGTTAACCGCGCTTGATATCACTGAACGAAAAGTTTATCAAGCCAATGTATGGCACAATGAATTTCGTGTATTGCCATTAGACGAGGTGGTTAACCGACTAAAACCACCCTCAATGTTATCTCGTTTGCGTTATGCTCGCTCATAATTCATGTGGTTTGCCAAAACTATAACGGGCAATTAAACTATAGAATAATTTGTCGCAATCATCAGTAGATTATTTAACCCGGTAAATCTGTTAAAAACTATAGCATTTCCATCTATTAATCTGATTTCTTTTTAATAAATCGGTGTTGACTCAATTGAAATATAAATTTTTCTATCAATAGATGGGCTATCATTTATACTTTGGATACGATCGATTTGTAGTTTTATGATAATAGTTCAAGATTAAATATGACATCTAATAGTAATCTAGATCGGGGCCAATATCATCTCGTCGCAAAATTAATCGAGATTTTAGAATCTGAAATTGCAGCATTTGAACAGAGAAAAGATAGCTTAACCACAGAAGAAATACTTCATCTAACATCTATGATCCAGAAAGTCCAGTCAGCTCGTCTTTTGCAAACTCAAAAACAATCTTACGATATGGCAATGCGTAATTTAAAAAATGAATTAGGAGTCGTGAGTCAAATGTTTAATACTGATTAAAAAACTCATAACTTCTTCTTTTTGTCCTTTGTGTATTTGTGGTTAAAATATTTCAAATATTAATAGATTCTACAATTCACCAATTTCCGGCAAAATTCAATAGCT
>JBARZE010000033.1:0-3666 GCA_049649525.1 Microcoleaceae cyanobacterium | reverse complement strand
GAGTGGTTTGCTTATCATCATAAATCCTACCCGTTACTATGCAACCTGTTACTTTATACCCCGATTGGCGGTGATGGCAGCGATCGCATGACTGATATGCAGTTTAAATGCATCTTAGCTTACCAAGAATTCCCATCAACAATTTAGTCTTATCATCAAAAGTTAATTTGTTAAATACATCAAGACTTAAATAATTATTACTCTTAATATATGTCCCTGCTATTTTTTCTAAAGCAGAATGCACCAAAATAATAGAAGTGTTGTATCCATTTTCTTGCAAAAACCCGAAAAATTATTTTTTTATATTTCTAGAAGTGATGCTATTGGACAGATACAATTTGACATTAGCTTGAGGGTCTAAGTCAATTAAAATAAATTCAGCACTACCTAATTTTTGGTCATCTCTTATAGCGTTTCTATCACAAATTATTTTGACAGTAATATTAGGGTAAGGATGCCAATGCATATGAATTAAGCATTGACCATAAATCCTGTTTTCTTTATCAGTAGATTCAGCCATACCACGATAAAGAAGTATGGGTTGATTAGGTGCTTTTTGCTATATAACTTTAGGTTGAGGTTGAAAGAGCGCCAAAGAAGTTAAAGAATCAATACTTAACAGCTATAGATTACAATACATCTCTCTATTAATTCAATTCTCGGCGAGAAATATACCAAGATAAAATTCCGCCTAAAACAGATAAAGCGGCTAAACCCAGGAATACTTTAGGTAAACCAAAATAGGTTTCGGCAATACCCGCCAAAGCCAGGGGTAAACTCAGGGCAATATTAATAGCGTTATTTTGAAGTCCAAACACCTTACCACGCATTGCTTCTGGAGTGTCAGCTTGAATAGTGGTTTGCATCGGAATTCCTACAATAGCGGCAAAAACCCCCAGTAAAGCAATTAAGCCTAAAGCTGATGCTAATTGTTGAGCGAAAAAAGCTAACCCTGTTAAACTCAGGGCAATCCCAATCGAACCAATTAACGCCAGTTGAATATGAGAAATTTTATGTCCTGCTTGTCCTAAAACACCGCCTCCAATCGCCATCCCAATCCCCGCCGCTGCCAGTAAAAAGCCAAATTGAGACGCTTTTAAAGTGGGGATGATTTCGGCTAAACGAACGGCTAAAACGGATAAAGCGGCAAAAATGGAGAATAAAATAATCAGTTGAATAAGAGCATTACGAACTCGATGATTATTGTTGAGATAGTTAATTCCTTCTTTAATATCTTCTAAAATATGAGGCGGTTCTGTTTCAGTATTTTTAGGTGTTTCCCCCGTTTTCATCAACATTAAAATTAACCCGGCGATCGCATAACCACTTCCTACCATTAATTCTTTACCGCCAATCGGAAGTGTGAAGCCAATCTGTTCAATTGTAGTATCGGCCCAATTTAAGAGGGGATCTCCGACGGCAAATCCGACGATCACTGATGCCATCATTGTGGTGGTGTAGAGAGAATTTGCTGATAGCAGGTGGTGACGTTTTACAATTAGGGGAATGGTTGCCTGTTCAGCCGGAGCAAAAAACTGCGTTAAAGTTGAGATTAAAAATGTTACTCCTAACATCATGTAAAATCCGAGGGGTAATTGACCGATATTAATTCCCTGGGATAGCCACAACAAGAACGGCAGCAGAAGCACAAAACCCCCTCTAAACAGGTTAGTTAGCACTAAAACTGCTTTTTTTGGCCACCGATCTACATAAACCCCTGCTCCTGCCCCAAATAGAATAGCAGGCACGGTAAAGGCGATCATAATGGCTGATACCCAACCACTGATACTTTGATTGGCTTGTTGAAATTGACTGGAGATAATCGCAATCATCAATACCAAATAAATTTTATCGGCGAGTTGGGAAAAGACTTGTCCACTCCACAACGCTAGAAAATTACGATTTTTTAGCACTGGCCAAAATCCACGTTTTTGGGAGTCACTTGCATCTTGATCATTTGACAATTCAGCATCAGGAGGTTGATCGTTGGCACGATCGCCCGAAAGATCCTGCACTTCTTGCGGGTTAACAGGCTCGACGGGGGAATGATTCTGAGTCTGGGGTGAATGTGAGGGAACAGACGATTTTTCGGAGTTGAGCGATCGCATACTAAATTAATTTGAAGTTATTAAAATTTTCGCAGCTAAAATCAGTTTCACACCAGCCAATGCATGTACGCTTAGATGTTTTCAGATTCAGTCTACTGCCGGGAGCAAAGCGGGTAGGGAGTCAAAAGCTAGGTAATACTACCCTGACGCATGGCTTGAACGTTTCGGAATATTTATTGATTTATTTTTATTTATCTTATTTATTTTATCGCAAATTGAGTGCAAACCTATACTAATCTGAAATTTTCAGCTTAAATTATTCCTTTCGTCAGATTTTGCACCTTGTTCTTGTTGGGTATAGGTTTCTATCAGGGGAGCTGAACGTATTTTTCGTCCCAAATGATATTCTGTATATCGTCGCAGTAACTGTTCAATAAATAGTAAATCTGAAAGTTCAACTGTGACGTTTTTTGCCGAATTGGAAACGGCTATCGGAGCGAGTAAATCAATCATTTGAGGTTGAGCCAGTTTTTGCAGAGTCGCAAGCTGAGTTGGAGTCAAACGAAAGTCTATTTTTACTTCAGAATCTTCTACTGTCTCAACTGTATAGTCTTGCGATCTTTCAGCCACTTTTGCCGCTTTTGCTGTTTTTGCCTGGTGTTGATGCCAATTTGATAAACTCACAATTCCCCCAGATGTAATACTGAATCCGACTTGCCATTTCAATTGATAAAAATTTGGCTCTATCAGTCGTTGAGTTAAGTTACAAAACTGAACTTGAGGTGCAACTCCGGCTAATGCTAACAAATGAAAAATACCATGAACCAAACCCGTAATAACTAATAGACAAGTTTGAGATTCTGAGGTATTTTGTAATTGTTCTAGCCGATTTAAATGTTCATTTAATAATAAAAATAATTCTTCTTGAGGCTGCTCTGTTAAAGCAATTGCAAGCACTAATTCGGCTAAATATTGGCTCGCGGCTAATTTTCCTAAATTTTGACTGAGTTTACTATAAGATTTTATGGTTTCAGCTTGAGTAATTTTATCAAGCGATCGCCCTTTAGCAATCAATAATTGATTGACCAAAAATAATCCACTGTTTCCCCTTAATTTTGAGCGAGGTTTTCTAGCTCCCGGTGCAACCGCTCGAATTAATCCTTGCTCCCGCGTCAAGATAGTGAGCAAACGGTCAGATTCCCCTAAAGGAATTGCTTTGAGGTTAATTCCGACTGCATTATAGGTGCGGCTCATAAATTGAGTGGTTTGTTATTGGTTGTTAGTCATTAGTTCTTTATGATGGCACATAGCGCGGTTGCAATAGTGATTTACTGGGATTGAGCTCATACTGGTAGACCTGTGATTTCCTACCAATAACGCCCTAAGCAGTAACAAATGACCCGACGATCGCATCTGAGTTGAGTCAATCGGTCAATACAATGCTAAAGTTAAAGGAATGAATGAGGCTTAAAACCCTCTATATATATTTTGTCCAAACTATTACGTTACCCTTTGAGTTCAATGATAGTCGGTACAACAGAAGCAGCCAAAATTTTAAACATCTCAACTGCTCGACTCAGAGCCTTGCTAATTTCAGGCAGAGTTGAAGGCGCTTACA
>JBARZE010000032.1:0-65013 GCA_049649525.1 Microcoleaceae cyanobacterium | reverse complement strand
GAGTGGTTTGCTTATCATCATAAATCCTACCCGTTACTATGCAACCTGTTACTTTATACCCCGATTGGCGGTGATGGCAGCGATCGCATGACTGATATGCAGTTTAAATGCATCTTAGCTTACCAAGCTGAGTTATCATTTGGTTTTAATTCTAAAGCTTTATTGTAAGAATTAATCACGGCTTCATCTTGTCTTAAATGATAAAGTATATTGCCTTGATTATACCAATATTCTGCATTTTGAGGCTGAAGTTTAATCGTTTGTTCAAAATCAGTTTTCGCAGCTTCCAATTGATTAATTGCTTGATAAGCTAAACCGCGTTGACTCAAAGCTTGAATAGAGTTAGGGTTGAGACATAAACTCTGATTAAGACTATCAATTGATTCTGAGTAACGCTTTAAATAATAGAGATATAAACCTAAAAAATACCATATTTTATAATGACTATGTTTTATTTCAATTAATTGTTGAAAAGATTCGTACGCTAATTGATATTCACCTGAAACTAAATATTCTTCTCCTTGCAGCAGTAAAGGATTGATTTCAACTAAACTATCTAATTCATTATCTTCATTATTGATAAATAAACTGGAATTACTATCATCTTCCGATTCCGATAAATTGTATTTTCTTGCATCATTTTATTATAATTGTTGTAAAATTCTATCTTTTGGTAAATCTTCTCTTAACTGTTTTGCCTGTTTATCATTGATAACTAAACTGGAATTACTATCATCTTCCGATTCCGATAAATTGTATTTTCTTGCATCATTTTATTATAATTGTTGTCAACTTCTATTTATTAGTAAATTTTCTCCTAACTGTTTTGCCACTTCTTTTAACTCGAGCGTTACCACTTCTGCCAATAATATTAAGCGTTTTGCTAATTCTTGATGCAATTCCGGCTGTTTTAACCATTTTTGACCAAGTTGTTGTAGCCATTGTGCTAATTTATCCTTATTCACTTTTTGATCAATTAAATATCCTTGTAATTCTCCCCAACTTCTCCCTTGTGCTACTTCTTCTAATAGCCCCATCAATATATTTTCATATTCAGTATCATTGGGTTCAGGCGGCGGTGTAATAGTGGGGTTAGGAGTTTTTAAAAACAAATATTTTAGCCAATTCCAAAATATTTTGAGTAGCCTTAGCATAGGTTATTTTTTATGAAATAGTTTAGATATTGTCGGAAATTGCAACCACTGAATATTCTCAATCTAAATTTATCTAATTTTATCATAACGGCTCATCATTCCTATCTAATTATAGGTTTGCTAATAAATCTATCGTTGTGATTGATAGAATGATAAGGTGGCATCTTTTTAACTTTGAGAATCATATAATATTCCTGGATAACATTAAAAAAAATAGATATTTATCTCTATCAATAAATAGTATAACTAAACTGAGTCAGGATGACTAATGACATTGAAAAATTAATTGTTAGAATAAAGTAAGCGTTTTACATTCATCATGAAAAAAGTAGTTCTTCCTCTCTTCTCCGGTTTGACTGCCCTATTGATTACTGGGGTAGTAATGATTCCTATAATCACAACACAATCTAAGCCTGTCTCAGCAGATGTAGAAGTTTCAATCAGTGATATAAAATCACAATTAACGACAGAAACATCCGTTCCGATATTATTACCCAATCAATTACCATTTGAGCTTGAGCCGATATATTTCAACTCTGAAACCACATCAAATGGTTACTCTGTTGAATTTTGGGCTGTTCCTGACTGTCAAGGTGCAACGGCTTGTTATCTGGGGCATATTGAAGTCGAAAAAAATGGTGAGTTTCAACCGATTGAGCCGGATTTAAGCCCTAGAAGTGAATACAAAAAAGTGACTTTAGCTAATAATATAGAAGGGGTTTTCTATAACGGATGTGGCGCTTACTGTACAGCATATATAGAATTTAAATATCAAAATGCTTTGTATAGAGTTGTCTTGAAAAATGGTACACAAGCAGATTTAGAACAAATTGCTTCTAATATGATTGTATCCGCTTCAAATTAATTCTATAGTCGTTGAATTTGGGGTGATTTTCAGGTTAACTGTAATTTGGCTTAGTAACACGCCTCGTGGTTTTCTATCACGTGGAGTTATTCGTATCTTCAATAGAGAGAAATCACTCACTTTTAACATGAAAGGCTACAGTTGATTGAGGGTAAGCGAAATTAAGTTCAGATCAGACTGCTATTGCCTACCCTCTGAATCAGTGTTATAGCTAGAATAATAGAGTTTGATCTGACAACTTATTGTCAAAAATTGGGTGTAATGACATAAAGCCATTCGTCTTGTAGGGGGAACTATGACATTAAACCAGAGTCAATTGCCAGAAACTCGCTTTTTGTGGTGCTTCCTGGAAATTTTTTCCTGTGAAGGCGGTATTCAATCTTATGTGAAAGATATTTTCGATGCATATATCAATGTAGCGACTGCTAATATGCATAGCGATGTGTTTTTGCTGCGAGATAGCCCTGAATGTGTTAATCCTTATGATCGCTCAGCTCAGATGGCGTTTCATTATTATAACTCCCGCTCTCCTAGTTTAGGGCGTTTCAAACTGGCGGTTAGTTTACTCAATCATTTAATCACCCATCGACCCTCACGGGTATTTTGTGGTCATATTAATTTAGCGCCATTGGTGCAAACCCTGTGTCAACCGTTTGGTATTCCTTATACGGTTCTAACTTACGGTAAAGAAGTTTGGGAACCTTTACCCTCAAAATATCGCAAAGCTTTACAACAAGCCGACCAAATTTGGACTATTAGCCGATATAGCCGAGATCAAGCCTGTCTGAGCAATCAACTTGACCCCAATCAGTTTAAAATGATTCCTTGTATGGTGGATGGCGATCGCTTTACACCCGGTGCTAAACCCTCTCATCTCGTCGAACGCTATGGTTTAGCGGATGCTAAAGTGTTAATGACCGTCGCTCGTTTATGGTCTGGAGATATTTATAAAGGAGTCGATGTCACGATCCGAGCCTTACCGAAAATTACACAAGTGTTTCCCGATGTCAAGTATTTAGTTATTGGCCGAGGAGATGACCAGCCTCGTTTAGCACAATTAGCGGCAAATTTAGAAGTATCTGAACAAGTGATCTTTGCTGGGTTTGTTCCGACTGAGGAATTGGTCGAACATTATCGGGTTGCAGATGGGTATGTGATGCCCTCTCAGGAAGGATTTGGTATTGTGTACCTCGAAGCGATGGCAAGTGGTATTCCCGTGCTGTCAGGAGACGCAGACGGCTCGGCTGACCCGGTTCAAGATGGTAAATTAGGCTGGCAAGTCCCTCACCGAGATCCAGAAGCCGTGGCGAGCGCCTGTATTGAAATGTTGCGAGGTACAGACGGGCGTTGTCAGGGAGAATGGTTGAGGCAACAAACTCTGGCTAAATTTGGACGGGCGGCATTCCGAACTCAACTCAAAGATCTGCTATGAGCTGAAGTTGTATCATAAAAGAGAATAGAGAAAGACTCAATTTATTGTTTAACGCTTGTCGAGGAAAAGATTGTGAACCAGGGACAACCCAAACTTCAAATTAATTTAGCCCGTCTCAGTAATTGGTTGCTCATCATTGCCGTTATTGGGTTACTGGCTTCAGTCGGTTTGGGCTGGCTGGTGAAATCGGTTCTGATTTTTCTTGGCATATTGCTGTTTGCTCCTATAATTGTAGTGATGGGCTTGCGGTGGTGGTTAAATCGTAATTTAATTCAAGACCTCTGTCCGGTCTGTCAAAATGAATTCACAGCATTGAATCAAACCCAGTGCCAATGTCCAAGTTGTGGTGAGCCGCTTAAAGTTGAACAGGGTCATTTTCATCGCTTAACGCCACCCGGAACAATCGATGTTCAGGCTGTGAATGTTTCGGCTCAACCAACAGAAGAATAATTGGCTTGCCCAACCCTAACAGATTATTCAATATGTCTGAAACAAAAGCAACTGTTCTCGTTACAGGGGGAGCCGGTTATATTGGTTCCCATGCGGTTAAAGCCCTCAAGAGTTCGGGTTATGAAGTTGTTATTTTAGATAATCTCGTCTATGGTCACCCGGAGATTGCAGAGAATGTTCTGAAAACGGAATTAATAGTCGGGGATACCAATGATCGAGCATTATTAGATCAGTTGTTTGCCGAGCGTAAAATTGATGCCGTCATGCATTTTGCGGCTTATGCTTATGTGGGGGAGTCTGTTAGTCAGCCTGATAAATATTATCGTAATAATGTAGTGGGAACCCTGACACTACTTGAAGCGATGAATGCAGCGGGAATTAAGAAATTTGTCTTTTCTTCCACTTGCGCCACTTATGGTGTACCGGAGACCGTCCCCATTCCAGAAGATCATCCCCAAAATCCGATTAATCCTTATGGGATGACTAAGTTGATGGTAGAACATATCTTAGCTGATTTTGACCAGGCTTACGATTTTCGTTCTGTGCGCTTCCGTTATTTTAATGCAGCAGGAGCCGATCCCAGTGGAGAACTGGGAGAAGATCATAATCCTGAAACACATTTAATTCCTCTAACATTATATACCGCCTTGGGTAAACGAGATACTATCTCAATTTTTGGTACAGATTACCCCACTCCTGACGGTACCTGTATTCGAGATTATATTCATGTTTCTGACTTAGCGAGTGCTCATGTTTTAGGCTTAGAATATTTGCTTGATGGCGGTAAAACTGATAAGTTTAATTTAGGTAATGGTAATGGGTTTTCAGTCAAAGAAGTGATTGAAGCTGCCCGCGAAGTTACCGGACGAGAGATCAAAGCGATTGAATGCGATCGCCGCCCCGGAGATCCCCCGAGTTTAGTGGGGAGTGGTGAAAAAGCCAAGAAAATATTAGGTTGGAACCCAGAATATCCCGATATTAAAGATATTATTGCTCATGCTTGGCAATGGCATCTGAAACGCCACGATGTTGGTTAGTTTTAATCTTGTAGAGACGTTACATGTAACGTCTCCATAGAATCATCCAACTTTTAACTTCTCATTTTTTCAGACCAAATACGGGTGGGTAAACCCCAAACATAAATAAATCCTTCAGCGGCTTTGTGATCGAATTCATCTTCTGCGCCATAAGTCGCCAGATCAAAGCTGTAGAGAGAATTGTTAGATTTGCGACCCACAATCACAATATTGCCTTTAAATAGCTTAACTCGGACTGTACCGTTAACCCGTTCTTGAGTTTTAGCAATAAAGGCATCAACTGCTTCTTTGAGGGGACTAAACCACAAACCATTATAAACCAGTTGGGTATAGGTTTCTTCCATGCCGCGCTTGTAACGAGTCACATCGGCTGTTAGCACTAAACTTTCTAAGTCCCGATGAGCATTAATTAAGACTAACATAGCGGGACATTCATAAATCTCTCTCGATTTAATCCCAACTAGACGGTTTTCCATCATATCAAGACGGCCTATACCGTGAGTCCCAGCCATTTGATTCAGGCGACGAATTAATTCTACACCACCGAGGGTTTCCCCATTTAAACTGACCGGAATACCTTGTTCAAATCCAATTTCAACATATTCTGGTTCGTTGGGGGCTTCTTCAATCGATTTTGTTAACAGATAAATTTCTTCTAAAGGTTCTGTCCAAGGATCTTCTAAATGTCCCGCTTCAACCGCCATGCCCAATAAGTTGCGGTCAATACTATAGGGAGAAGACTTTTTCACGGCAAATTCAATCCCGTGTTTTTCTCCATAAGCAATTGCTTCAGACCGACTCATACCCCATTCTCGCGCTGGCGTTAAGATTTTTAAGTTAGGATTAAGGGCAGCGATCGCAACATCAAACCGGACTTGATCGTTCCCTTTACCTGTACAACCGTGGGCGATCGCATCTGCCCCGTATTTCTCAGCGGCTTCGACTAAAATTTTAGCAATTAATGGACGAGCTAAAGCCGTCGAAAGCGGATAACGATTTTCATATAAAGCATTGGCGGCAATAGCTGGAAAAGCATAGTCACGGACAAATTCTTCTTGGACATCCATCACGAGAGATTCACTCGCCCCGGAGTCTAGAGCCTTTTGTTTAATTGGCCCGAGTTCGTCCCCTTGTCCTAAGTCAGCCGCTAAAGTAATAACTTCTTCGACTCCATATTCATTTTTGAGATAGGGAATACATACAGATGTATCCACACCGCCAGAATAGGCAAGTACAGCTTTGGTAGCGCGACCCATTATCGGATTTACTCCTTTCTACAGATTTACAGATCTTCCATTATTTACTGATCTGTAGTTGTTAGTTGTCAAGGATCGTGCATATTGTTTAGGGGTTATGGGTATAGCGTTAGGTTCTATGGTTAAGACACTTTACTACGTCCTATACCCCCTAATATTGCACGCTAGAAGATTTCAAGTTTATTAATTTTTGCGTTTAAGCATTGAAGCGACACCAAGGGCAGAAAATGCTAATAAACTCAGTGTAGCTGTAGGTTCAGGAACGGATTGTGATTGTAAGGTTGCTGTCCATTCACCCCCTCCAAAGAGGTTGGGAAAATTAAATGCCCCTGCATTCCAGTTTCCCCCTGCTAGAGTCTCAGAAATCAGTTCAAAATTATTCATACGCAGGATACTTTCTCCAAATCTCGGGTTATCTAAAAAAACCCAGGAACCGAACTCTACACTAAACTCACCATCTCTATTTCGGAATTGTTGACCTATATCGAACTCACTTTCAAACCACCAAGTAGCAGTGGAAAAACTCCTAACTTCTTGCCCGAATATACTAAATGACTCGACTTCTAAAGCGGTTTGGACTTCAAAACCTCCAGGAGGTACTAACGGAGATTCTATATCTGCTGTGATCAATGTTGTTGTGCTTAGATCGTAGGAAAATTCACCATTACCAACCACAACACCTGATTGATCTAAAAATTCTATATCCCAAAATACATTATTACTAGCTTGTGCTGATGTGGTGCCGACTATCCCCAAACTCAGTACCACAGTAGAAGCCGTTAATGCTAAACCTTTAACGGAATTGGTAATATTCAACATGATTGTATTAAATCTCTAATTTTAAAGAAGAGTATTAATCAGGATTTAATATCAACCGTATGCGATCGCATCTGTTGAAAATAAGAGGCTTTTGTAAAGCTTGAGGATATTTTGATGAAGATACAATAAAAAGGGCGCATCAATCGACACACCCGACAAGAAACTCAGTTATAAATAGTTAGGATCTAAGCTGTTTGAGTTGATGCTTTCAGGGCTAAATAGCCGAGTCCCAAACATAACAGAGCATTGACCCCCAAAAAGCCTTGAGCCAGGAAATTACAGCCTAAGCCCCATACAGCCGGGGAAACAACAGCACTGACGGCTAAACAACTCGCGACTCCAAGGGTTGTACCAATGGCGAGCCATTTCCATTGTTGATGTCCGAGTAATAGTACAATTAATAGTCCCGGAATCAATACACTGGCAAAGATCGGGTTTAAGAGGCTATTACCTGCGATTGTATTTCCTAATTCCGGAATGGAACTCCCCATCATCCGCATTGGCCATTGAGGTAAATCAAATACATACAAACCTCGCAGGAAGAATAAACCGCTGCTGCCTGCAATTAACCCTGCGTTTAACCAACCGCCCCACATAAAGGGGAAATAGTTGCGTAAGAAGAAGGCTAATAGATAAGCTCCTAATACCATCGCTACTTTGGGTAAGAGGGCAACCGCGCCACCATCTATCCAGAAACGAGGATTAAGATAGCCGTTATCGCGTAACCAGCCAAAGAAGTCTCGGAAGGTAATTTGACCGCGTAAGGCGAGTTGTACTGCTGCTCCAGCATCAAGTTGACCCGCGCCATAATGATTTAAGGGATCATCTTGGACTTGACGGGCAGATTCTTTCAGGATTTTAACAATCTCTTGTGGTTCAGTTACGCCGGATGCTTTAATCAGTGCAGCAACCCCAGCTACGTGAGGCGATGCCATACTGGTACCTTGAAACGCGGCAAATGTATATCCGCCATTTTCCGGATCGACGGTTTCTTGTAAAATTCCACCCGCGAGATTTTCTCCTTCCGTTAGTCCACCCGGTGCGGCAATATCCACTCCAGCGCCAAAATTAGAATAGGGGGTTTTGTTTCCGGTGGTATCGAGGGCAGAAACACCCACGACATGGGGATAACGGGCTGGATAACCTGCGGAATTTTGACCGGAGTTACCCGCAGCAGCGACGACCACAACGCCTTTATCTGTGGCATAGTCAATGGCTTCTTTCATTAAATGACTTTCACCCGCGCCACCTAAACTGAGGTTAACCACATCTGCGCCATTATCAGCGGCAAATTTAATCGCTTCGGCAATATCAGAAACCGTACCGCCACCACTACCGCCGAGAACTTTTAATGGCATGATTTTCGCTTGATTTGCGATGCCAGCTACGCCATAATTATTATTAGTCGATTGAGCAATAGTTCCGGCTACATGAGTCCCGTGACCATTATCATCGACTGCATCGACTGTATCATTAACGAAATTGTATCCGGCGACAAATTCGGTTTCTTTCAAATCCGGTACTACGCTGACCCCGGTATCAATCACCGCAACAGTAATGCCTTCACCTTTAGTATTTTCCCACGCTTTTTCTATGTTAATGCTGCGGAAATTCCACTGTTGCCCGTAAAAAGGATCGTTGGGAGTAACACCTGGAACGTCATAAGCAACGCCTTTGAAACAATCCCAGTTATCATTAGTTGAGTACAAATAATTGGGTTCAATCGATTCTGTACTTTTACCCCAAGATTTTTTCAGAGATTTTAGCAGTTTTTGATCGCCACGAACAATGTAAATATGATCTTGCCCTGAAAATTCACTATTAAGAGTCGGAACAACTTGATATTTTTGAGCGATCGCAGCCACTTGATCGTTAATCTTTTCTGTCCCTAATGTTTCTCGAAAGTCTAGTACAATTGAATCGTATGTGCCTTGGGTAGCTAAGCCGGAGAAGTTTGATACGGCCCAACCTAACCCGACTAAGAACAAGCACAGTAAAAAAAATCGTTTCATAGTTCTTCAGGAGTGCGATGGGAGGGTTATTATCCAAAAATGGATAAATCGCCCCGTCAGTGATCCCATTGTATCGGGCATACTGGTAAGTTGGGATCTGAAACATTTAAATCAACAGGGGCAGCAATGGAACGAGGTTTGCTTTGGTTACCATTATTATTTATTTTCTTTTGGCTTGCCTGGGCAGGTTGGAATGAATATCAAAAAGTCCAAGCTTACCAAACTTGGGAGTTAGGATTTGAGAAAGCGAAGTATGATATTCTAGCCGTCTTGGGATATAAACAGGATGAATTAACTTGGGGAAAACCGAGTCGTCAAGGGCCAGTGGATATAGAAACCTTTTCGTTACAGGAGGTTCAGTCTATCTGGTTATTGGTAGATAAAAAATCAGTCGATATAGATGATCCGCCGGAGAAAGGGGGAGAAATTGAATTAGAATTTCAACTTGAAGATGCCAGGACTCCGATTAAAGTTCCGTTCACTGAAATTACATTGGCAGCCAAATGGGGTAAGTATTTAAGCTACGAACTCGAAAAAGTACAGGGACTGATTGAAGGTTAAAGGGAATTATGAGTTATGAGTGATGAATTATGAATGAGGCAAGTAGGCAATCTTGCAAGTAGATAATTTTAAATTTCTCCAAGTCTCCAAGTCTCCAAGTCTCCAAGTCTCCAAGTCTCCAAGTCTCCAAGTCTCCAAGTCTCCAAGTCTCCAAGTCTTCCAAGTCTTCCAAGTCTCCAAGTCTTCCAAGTCTTCCAAGTCTCCAAGTCTCATAACTTCAAACTAACCCCGTTCTTGACTATCTCGTCGTCCTAATTCATAAATCCCTAAACTAATACAAGCAATCATTCCCATACTGACTGCCCAACTGCGACCGAGTCCTGCTTCTACACCCCAATTGCATAAAGCCCCAATTAATAAAAACGGCACAATACTGAATAAAGAGGCATAAAATGAATTTTGCGCTTCACGGGCTTTACGGGTGCGTTCGTATTCTTTGTCAGAAGTGTAAAGCGATCGCTCGGCAAAGTCAAACCAACGGGTGAGTTGTTCCATTAACCAGTCCGTCACGGGTGAAAAACCCCAATACAATGCTAATGACCACAAAGCAGCCCCTGCAATTGTTGTGGCATCTAAAGAAAATCTAAAAGGAAAAATATCAAAGAACATTTGTACTGAGATTGTGGGGATGGGGTTGAATACCAAATTATGGCATTAAAACTCATAGTTTGGATACATTAATCCCAAACTGCTGATCGTTCAACTTAAACACAATATCCGCAACCATCAAACCTTGTCGGCTAATTTTCGTGCCATACAGGGTTAAACAATTCATGCTACGCTATTGAAGCTAGAATGCTGTGTTAGTTAGGTTAAGAAAATATTTCTGCCTCAGTGCCTGACTCATTCCCTGTTTTGATCTATAGAACTACTTTTCCTTGATTAAGATGAAACAACCACTACAGGTTGCCCAGCGCTTGATACAATCGAAAAAGATTTTGTTATTAGCAGGGCTCATTAGCTTTACTCTCACTTCGTTGGGTGGTGTACAACGACTTGTTCAAGCATACGAGTCTGAACACACTTCTGTTGCATCGGCGTTAGACTGGTCAGGTGCTTCGTTTCCGGTCGAAGATTTTCAGCAATACACTTCCCCTTTTGGTTACCGTTCGAGTGGATTTCATTACGGTTTAGATCTCGCTGCCCCCCAAGGAAGCTACATTCGTAACTGGTGGGCAGGTAAAGTGGTTGAAGTTTGGGAAGATGGCCGCTGTGGGACTGGAATTGCCATTGACTCCGGCCGCTGGACTCATATTTATTGTCATGTTCAGGGGCAAGTTTCCAAAGATAATCAAGGACGATATTTTATGGACCGTCGAGGCGGAATACTGCTGCGAGAAGGCCAAATGGTGGAGGCGGGAACCCGAATTGCTAGAGTGGGCATGACGGGGCGTACAACAGGCCCTCATCTTCATTGGGGGCTGAAATATGACGGTCAGTGGGTCGATCCGGGTCGGGTATTGGTGGCGATGTACAATCAACAAAATCAACGCTATTCTCAACGTTCTTCTCGATAAAAACAACCTTTAATTTTTGATATATTATCTTATCTTTTGCAGGATGCATCATTCCTGCTTTTTTAGTGGCAATCAATCAATTTACAGCAATAGCAAATCAATAAAATCATCTAAAGATTTTTTATGTTCTAATGTCTGCTGTTTGCCTAATTGCTGAATGGCTGCTAAATTTTGAGCCGAGGCATCATCAATAGGTAAAAAGCCTTTGAGTGGTAAAATTGGATTAATTCTGAGGTATTGCTGCGGACGTTCAACTGCATCATAAATTTGTCTTATCTGATAATCAACAGTTTCTGCAACTCCGGTCATAATGATATCAAACAAGGGAATTAACCAACTAATATTTCCCCAGTCTTTAGCAATTTTATAGGGGTATCCTTTTTTCACATCTCCTGTACCCAATGATAATATTACCATCTCTTTTGCAGTTGGGCTTTTTTCTCGGTTCATTTCAATTCCAGAGGTACGATTAAATTTATTCCGGACTTCTGAATAGGCACAAAGGGCTGGATTATTTGCAAATACACCGCCATCGACTAAATGATAGGTTTCGTTACTAAAAGAGATAATTTGAGCCACTTCAAAGAATGTCGGGGCGGCTGAAGTTGCTCTTAAAACATCTCTGACTAAAAAATTTTGTTTCTGATGCATTTGGGCATCATGTTGGGTAAAAAAGTGGGTTCTACGGTTTTCAATATCGTAAGCTGTAATCAAACAAGGTTTTAATAATTCGCTGAGTTTTAAGTCTCCTAAAAAATCACTGGATAATTGCTGGAATTCATAATGAGAATATTTTTCATTTATAAATCCCCCTAAGTTTTTGATGGTATGCAATAAATTTTTATAAAAAACACGATGTCCTTCTCGCAAGAAGAAATTAACGACATTTTCGGCTTGATATTTGGGTCTATTTCCTGCTTTGGGATCGGGTGCTAAATACAAACAGGATGAAATACCGCCCGCACTTGTACCTGCAAATAAATCAAAATAATCCGCTATTCTAGCATCTGGATTTCCGGTTTTTTCTTGTAGTTGTTGTTCAACATAGGTTAAAATTTGGGCCGGAATTAACCCTCTTAAACCGCCCCCATCAATTGATAAAATTCGTGTGAATTTAGCCATATTAATTACCACCCTAATTCAAAAAAAATCTGCCTATAAAAAATATTATATAACAAAAAATATAAAATAATGGTTTTAGTTATTGATGTTTATTATTCTTTTTAATACTTAATCTGCCAATACTGTGCTAAATAATCTCGGATCTGATAAAAATCTTGCCACGGAAGATAAGTTTTATCTTGTTCATCTAAATACTTTGCGATCGCGCTCACGAGCAAATACAATCGGTGCAGTCAGTGCCATATTTAAATCATTGACTGAGTCTCCAATCGCAATTTGTTCATCTGTTGGATACAAATCTATTACCTTAACTTTTGCAATTAATTCTGTTCCTACTTACACCTAACGGCACGCTACAGAAGACCGCAAGGCTACGCCAACCGCGAACAAACTCTGACTGAACTTTCCAATAGTTACCTGTCGCATTAATATCAACGGCATACATCCCAGCAACACGATTTACTAATGTTCCTAAAACCATTTCAACCATCAGCCTAATTCCACCCGAAACCACCAAAAAAGGAATATTTCGGCTATCAAGAAAATCAATTAATTCAACTAAACCGGGGCGTATAGGTTGCGGGCGATAAAATTCAATAATTTCTGAATAACGATGATAAGGAATAGACTCTAACATGATTTTTACTCCTTCCCTTAAAGTAATCGTTCGATCATATAACTGTGGTATAATTTCGGCTGTCACCTCCGGGGTAAACTGCTTTAACATTGCCACAAAAGTTTCTTCTACTGTAATTGTTCCATCAAAATCATAGAAAACAACAGGCTTCATAGTCTAAATGATGAATGATGAGTGATGAATGATGAATGATTAGAATAGGGAACCCTTACGACTGCGCTCAGGGCAAGCGGGGAACGGGGAATAGAGAAAAGTATCTCTCCCAAGTCTCCCAAGTCTCCTTATCTCCCAGTCTCCAAGTCTCCAAGTCTCCCCAGTCTCCCCAGTCTCCCAAGTCTCCCCCTCTCCAACTCTCCAACTCTCCAACTCTCCCAGTCTCCCCAGTCTCCCAGTCTCCCCAGTCTCCCAGTCTCCCAGTCTCCGAAATCTCCCAAGTCTCCCCCTCTACTACCTACTGTGTTGTAACAAAGTTAATTTTTAATCTTTTCCACATAACCCCACAAACTATAATCTCGACTGATCCAGCCGTGAAAAAATGCCATTTGACTGGGATCTTCTTGCACTCGTTTGTAACGATAAAGAATGCGCTCATTCACCACTTGTAAAGCCGTAAACTGATTGTTTCCCTGTTGTAAAGCGTCCCAGGTAGCACTATCAAAAATACCGGTTTGGGGCAATCCTAACGCCTGTTGCAGAAACGTAATTGAGTTTTGGATACCAAAATTAACCGCTGTATCAAACATCACAATTGATAAGGCCGGATGCATCACAGCCGCCTTGCTATTATCCCAATATCCTTGATAAATTTCTAATAATTCTGCATCAGACATTTGCGCCACATCCAACGGGGGTAAGCCGCGTCGAGCACGATAAGCATTATACTCCGTTTGCAAAACGCCGCGATAAGTTCTACCGCCTTTGTCCGCCGGATGATTACTAAATCCCCCTTCAAAATACAAAGTAAAGCCTAAAGCTGCATCAAACAGTCGTTTTTCGTAATTTCCACCTTCCTGGGCGCTGGTTAACAGAGGTTGACTCAAGGGAATTGATAAAGCCAAAGTTAGCCCTAAAACGCTGTGAAATAGACGAGATTTAAGATTCATGTTGCGGTTAATCTAATGTTGCCAATTCACCGATTATGTTGTTGACTTAGCATAGGATAGCAGGCAATCGCTCGCTTGGGTACATTCACTAACTGTCTGCATCAAACCAATAACTGTCCCTTCCCCTCACTAACCAAGGTAAACAGTGGTTTAGGATATATCAAATCAAATAATAATTAGTGAATCAGTCATCCTATGAATCCTACTTTAAGTCAATTTGGCGATCGCATGTCCCGTCTTACTGGGGTACGGGCAATCATGAAAGATATTATAGAAACGTTGAAATCGGGTGCGTGTCAAGATTTCATTAATTTGAGTGCGGGAAACCCCGTTATTTTACCTGAAGTTGAGGCACTATGGCGAGATTGTACAGCAGAACTACTCTCAAGTCCAGAATATGGGGAAGTTGTCAGTCGGTATGGTTCTTCACAAGGGTATCAGCCTTTGATTGATGTTATTGTTGAGGATTTTAATTCTCGCTATGGTTGGAATATTAGCCATCGAAATGTTTTAATCACTCCCGGTAGTCAGTCGATTTATTTTTATGGGGCGAATGCGTTTGGGGGATATACAGCAACTGGAGAGTTGAAAAAGATTGTCTTACCTCTCAGTCCTGATTATACGGGCTACGGTGGGGTGAGTTTATATCCTGAAGCAGTCGTGTCTTATCAACCGCAATTAGACACAGATGAAGCCAACCACCGTTTCAAATATCATCCTAATTTTGAAGAATTATCCATAGATCAAACAACGGGTTGTGTGATTTTCTCTCGTCCTTCTAACCCTTGTGGTAATGTTTTAACGGCGGCTGAGGTGAATCAAATTACGAGTTTGGCGGCGGCTGAAAATGTTCCTGTATTTATTGACTCGGCTTACGCGCCGCCTTTTCCTGCTTTGAACTTTACGGAAATGGAACCGATTTTAGGCGATAATATTGTTCATTGTTTAAGTTTATCAAAAGCGGGGTTACCGGGAGAACGTTTAGGGATTGCGATCGCCAATGAAAACATCATTCAAATATTAGAAGCATTTCAAACCAATTTATGCATTCATTCGGCTCGTTATGGACAAGCAATTGCTGCCCGCGCCATTGGTTCTGGGGCCTTGGGCGATGTTTCTGTTGAGGTGATTCGTCCCTATTATCAACACAAGTTTACTGTCTTAGAAACCGCTTTAGATCAAGCTATGCCGAAAAATTTACCATGGTTTCTTCATCGCGGAGAAGGGGCAATTTTTGCTTGGGTTTGGTTTAAAGATTTACCAATTACTGACTGGGAATTGTATCAGCAACTAAAACAAGTCGGAGTGATTGTAGTGCCGGGAAGTTCATTTTTCCCCGGTTTACAAACAGATTGGCCTCATAAACAACAATGTCTTCGCATCAGTTTAACGGCAAAAGATGAAGAAATAGCGACCGCAATGGAACGTTTAGCTAAAGTTGTTGAACAAGTTTATCAAGGGAAAACTGCCAATGTTATGAGTTCATCTCTAGTTTAAATCGAATAGTTTTATCAGAGTAGAGACGTTGAATTAAGCGTCTCTGCAATTCTCGGGCTGAAGCTTATTTTTATTGTTAATAATAATAGATATTTTTTTCATACTATTTATCTGTTAATTGAATAATGTCTAAAATTGCAATATTGTTCTAGGACGCGCTTGATTATATTGTACAGCCGCAACTTTTTCTGTATTTAAATTATACAATGAAATTCATCCGGAACGGTTCGTCATTTGCATGGTATTTGCACCCAAACGACTAATGATAAATCGTTGAGTTTCTTGAGGTTAAATGACTCCATTTAAGACTTCCGGACGGTTTAATTTATCTCGCAATTCCCATCCGTTATATCAATACTTTCATTCGTACTATTTTGTAATTCAACCCATTCTGCACCCCGATCTATTCCTTCTGGATTTGGTAAAGCTGCAACAATCCGAATTACACTATTATTACTTAGTATATTAGCAATTAGAACAACAATAGGACGAGCCATCGGCGGTTATTTTACTTTTTATTCACCGATAAAGATGGGTAAAAATGAGCGAATAAATTCACCTCGGCTGCCATTAGGATTAGTACTACGATACAATACTAAATCATAATTTGCATCATTAATAGTTGTATTTTGTTTGTCTCTAATTCTGCCATATATACTTTCATAATAAACAACCGTTGCTATGGCAATTTAAAATCTTGGACTCGGGCTAACAAAGAAACCGCCTTTTTTCTTAAAGACTTCTGCCACAATATTACCCGTCATATCCGTAATGGTTTGTAGCATTTATAAAATTACAACATTTGGATTTTGTTGTCCAGCTTCTCCATTCAAATCATACTTATAACCTAAAAAGTTAACCCGCTGACTTTTTTCATCTAGATAAAACTTAACCCAGGAATGATAACCCGAAATTTAACCTAAATTTTCTTTCTTGCTATCAAATCTTACATTATATTTAGCTTTTCCTACAAAAATATGTTCAAACCTAGGACAAAAATGAATAGATTTTCCACGATAATGATTAGTATAGAGTTCAAACCAAATTCGTTTGAGGTTTCGGAAAAACTGATCTTCTGAAAATGATTCACCTAAATTTTGATTAAGATATTCTAAAGCAATTTGTAGCGGTTTAGTCTGTAAGATAAGATACAAAAAATAGGGTTTAAGATTGTGCTTCTATCTCGTCTATAAAATCTTCATCTAAAAAATGAACTGCATCATTGTCTAAGAGCTTAATAAAACTATTATCAGTGCGATTAGAATCAAAAAGTTTTTCTTCATTCACTCGCTCAAATAACGGTTAAGCGGCTAAATAAATTTGACGTTTTCCACTGGCTCTGACTTGTTCATTGAGTAAAATATAAACCTTTTGCCGTTTTCCCACTCTCCTGAGCGCTTGCGCCCGCTTACAGATAATTGGTTTTCATCGTTATGCCAAATTCGTTGATAAATATTATCCGTCATAATCAGTCTTAGTGCAGAAGATTCATTAAAGCTTTTGCGTTAAGATATAAGCCAAATTATTATAGGTAAAGTAAATACTATTTAATCAATATTCCATGAGTTGTGACAAAACAGGTTGAATAATAGAAGATGATCTCTTCCTTTGGGATAAGATACCCAACGCTTGTTTAAAAGTCAATTCAGAAAACACTAAAATAAGATTAAAATAAAATGAGTATAAATAAGGAGACTGTTTTAGTGCGACGGTTGACTCGCTTACCCCAACAACATACGGTAGCCGCTGCACCGAAATCTAAAGCTAAAAAACCTCTTAGATGGCGATGGCTACACTCAGCTTATCTACGAATTGTGAAGATGCGCGGCAAGCCGGAATATCTCGCTAGAGGTTTAGCAGCGGGTGTTTTTGCCGGATGTTTTCCTTTTTTTGGCTTGCAAACTGTCTTAGGGGTGGCGATCGCAATTCTGATGCGGGGCCATAAATTTCTGGCAGCAGCAGGGACTTGGGTCAGTAACCCATTAACTTATATTCCAATTCTTCTGTTTAATTATCACGTCGGTCATTGGTTGTTGGGTGCTGAAGCCCTTTCTATTGAGCAAGAAAGTTTGCTATCTTGGGATACTATTTCCGAACTCGGTGGAGAGTTTGCTTTAACATTATTACTGGGATGTTTTGTCGTTGGAATAATTAGTGCGATCGTCACCTATTTTCTTGGGACTCGATTAATTCGACGATGGCGAAAAAGGCTAGCAAAACGATCTATTAAAGTGAGTCAAATTCCATTAAAAAATGAACATGATTCGACAGACTTACCGCAAAAATAGAGAGATGATTAAGATTCAACTTTGTCAATAATAGTTAAAATTTCACGTTCAAATGCAACTTTCGCCCGATTAGTTTTTGCACCCAAATAGAGGCGATCGCCAGACTTCAGCGCCCAAACCTGAGAGTGAGAAACATAACTCATCATCACACTAATCATTAACAATCCAAACCCTAAATAGACAACTGGAATACCCGGATCGGATTTAATTTGTAATCCTGTACTACCCACTAATTGATCCACATAAAGTGTAACAGTCTCGTTAATTTTACTTCCTTTTCCTTCCCGAGTGGTGGTAATTAATTCTCCGGCTTCATTATAAACAAATGCAGTGCCTTGTAAGTCTTTAACCAGGACAGATACTCCTTCACTTAAATCTGTTTTAGTCGGGATCCAAGTTCCCCAAATTCTACCCTGTCCGTTAGTGTCTAACTGCGCCATTGGTAATAGGAAAGCCGGACTATTATTAACCCGAACTCTAATACCTGCAATTCCCCAATCTGCCTGATAAAAAGTGACACCATCATATCGTAAAGGTTCATTAACATGAATAGTTTTACGGTCTACTTCTTCTCCTTGATTATTTAATACAGATAAATCAGAATAAAATTGATCAATTACGCCATCAGGTGTATAATCAATCCAAAATCGATTCACTTTCACTGACCAATCTTGAGGAATTTGAGACGCTGCAAATCTTCCCGCATTAAAGATGTGTTGAACTTTAAAAGTTGCACCACTCGGCACCATTTCTTGTGCCATAAATCCTGTCATTGATCCGATGATAGATCCAGCCAGAATAATTAACATACTGGCATGAACTACAATCGGCCCAATTCGTCCAATAATTCCTCGACGGGCATATAATTTATCACCTGCTGGAAACACACGAAAATAGCGTTTTTTCAAAACTTGTTGGAGGGCATCTAATGAATTAGCGTCTAATTCTGTACTGAGTGCCAGGTTTTTAAATTGTTGAGGTTTCTGATAATATTGCCAACGACGGGCTGATTTTAAGGTGGGAAGTTGTCGGGTAAAAGTACAAGCGGTTAGACTAGAACCAAATAGAATTAATAAAGATAAAAACCACCAAGTTTGATAAACTTTATCCAGTCCGATTAAGATAATAACTTTCCAAGTTAGAAAGCCAAAAAGAGCAGGACTTTCTGGATAATTGCTGCGATAAAATTCTAGAGATTGACCTTGTTCAATTACAGTCCCTGAGATACTAAATACTGCAATCAGCAAGAGTAAAATAATCGCTAATCTTAAATCGGCGAGTAAGGGTAAAAGTTCTTTTTTGAAAAATGTCTGGGGAATTTGTCCCCAAGTTGATAGTTTAGAGAGTAATATATTTTTTGAAGTCATAAATTATACGATCGGAACTAAACGAAATAATAACGAAAAAACCCCAAATCCGACGAGTAATGCACCACTGACTGGCGTAATCCAACTAGACCATTGTCGCAAAGCGAGTAACTTTTTAATGGTTGCCGTAAATGTCCCAGCCAGAATCAGTGGAGTCACATAACCCGCTGCATAAGAAAGAAGTAATATCCCGCCTAAGACTAAATCTCCGGTCGTCGAAACCCAAGCGAGTAATGTGGCGAGTACAGGTGTACTACAGGGAGAGGCAACTAAACCGAAGGTTAACCCTAAAACATAAGACCGAATTCCGGCGGGTAAATTTTTAGGAATCCATCCCATTGTATCGAAGGATGGTAAAGGAATTGGTAAGGCTTCGAGTAAATTTAACCCCATGACAATGGCAACCAGACTCACAATAATGGGTAAACCAATTCCGACTTGTCCATACACTCGTCCCAACAGAGTCGCGGCAATGCCTAATCCGGCTAAGGTGGTGGCAAGTCCCAAAGCAAACCAACTGGACTGAGTCGCGGCTTGCCAACGGCTTTGAGTCTCATAACCGCCGATATAACCAATAGTAATGGGCAGCATTGATAACATACAGGGAGTCAGGCTGGTGAGTAACCCCGCTGCAAAAATCACCCCAATACTGACCCAACTGAGATGAGTCAGTTGAGTTTGAACCAAGTTATTGGCGAATTGGGCAACTTCATAGAGTTGAGTTTGTAGGGTTTCCATTATTGCTGTTGGGGCGTTGATATTTCTCCATTGAGAATTGTAACTTTTTCTCATTCAGATGTGCAGATAGCAACTCCTGAGATTAAGTATCAAGGTTCAATTCTGAAGCGTCTCCCTTGAAAAATCACGACAGAAAATAATACAGCTTTATTAATCTACAAACTTCGGTAACAAGTAAGCCTCACAATCACCTGAAACTGACGGACACTCCAAAATTTGATCCCCAATTGTTGTTTATGTCATGAAACCATAACAGTTTGATCCCCGTAAGCCTAATAGATGCGTATAAATACTCAAAATAATTGGATTTTCCCCTTGACTATTCAAGATGTTTTTTGCCATATTGTAGAGTAATTGAGCGATCCCCACGATCCCAAAAAAATTCTAGATATCAATTATTTATTTATAGTAGTAAATGGAGATGTAATAGATCATGGCCACACCCAGTTCTCCGTTAGAGGAAATGACATTAAGACAGCTTCGTAAGATAGCGAGTAAATATGGAGTCTCTCGTTACAGCCGAATGAGAAAATCTCAACTGCTAGCGACTGTCAAAGAAATTCAACGCCAACAAGCTACAGAGTCTAACCCAACTCGCCCCCTGCAGGCACAGGAGGAAGTAGAAGCCGCAAAGTTTTCCATCGGTCAGGAAGAGATGATGAGTGAATTACTCTCATCTGTCGATGAAGGAATTGCTGAGTTACCTACGGGTTATAGTGAAAGTCAAATTGTCTTAATGCCCAGAGACCCAGAATGGGCTTATGCATATTGGGATGTTGCGAGTGTTTATAAAGAAGAACTTCGTCGTTTAGGCGGACAACAGCTTGCTTTGAGAATCTATGACGTAACCAATGTCAAACTGGAATATCAAACTCCTCACAGTATTCAAGAGTATCCCTGCGATGAATTAGCCAGAGAATGGTATGTTCCCATTCCAGTTAGCGATCGCGACTACGTGATAGAAATTGGTTATCGTTGTGCTGATGGTCGCTGGTTAATCCTGGCACGTTCTACAGCCGTTCGTATTCCTCCCATTTACCCCTCTGAGTGGATAGAAGATCAATACATTACTGTTGCTTGGGACGAAGCGTTAGAAGGACAACAATTTGCAGAATTAGTTCCTCCTGGCAGTGAGGCAGCCCATGAAACAGAAGACCAACTTTACCGAGAAATTTTTGGTTTATCTGAAGATGCAGAAGCCAACAGACTTGCAGGTTCTTTGTTTGGTTCAATGCATCATCTACCAGAAGAGTCCCTAAGTTCTTATATTTTTCCCTCTGGTGTCGGTAGGTGGGCATCAGGAATCAATCAGATCGCAACTACCTCAGGTATGGGCTTAACCACTTCCGGCATGGGTATGAGTCGTACCGCTTCTGGTATGGGTATGACTACTTCTGGAATGGGTATGAGTGGTACAGCTTCGGGTATGGGACTAACCACTTCAGGTGTAGGCTTGACTACTTCGGGTATGGGTATGACTACTTCGGGTATGGGCTTAACCACATCGGGAATGGGTATGAGTCGTACAGCTTCGGGTATGGGACTAACCACTTCAGGTGTAGGCTTGACTACTTCCGGTATGGGACTGACTACTTCAGGTGTAGGCTTGACTACTTCCGGTATGGGTATGACTACCTCAGGAATGGGTATGACTACCTCGGGCATGGGTTTAACTACCTCGGGAATGGGGATGAGTCGTACAGCTTCGGGAATGGGACTAACCACTTCAGGTGTAGGCTTGACTACTTCGGGAATGGGACTGACTACTTCGGGCATGGGTTTAACTACCTCCGGCATGGGTATGACCACTTCAGGTGTAGGCTTGACTACCTCGGGTATGGGACTGACTACTTCAGGTGTAGGCTTAACTACTTCGGGAATGGGTTTAACTACTTCGGGCATGGGTATGAGTGGTACAGCTTCGGGTATGGGACTAACCACTTCAGGTGTAGGCTTGACTACTTCGGGAATGGGTTTAACCACTTCGGGTATGGGTATGAGTCGTACCGCTTCGGGAATGGGTTTAACCACCTCGGGTGTAGGCTTAACTACTTCGGGTATGGGTATGAGTCGTACCGCTTCAGGAATGGGCTTAACCACTTCAGGTGTAGGCTTAACTACTTCGGGAATGGGTTTAACCACTTCGGGAATGGGACTGACTACCTCCGGCGTGGGTATGAGTCGTACCGCTTCGGGTATGGGCTTGACTACTTCGGGTATGGGCTTAACCACATCGGGAATGGGTATGAGTCGTACCGCTTCGGGAATGGGTTTAACTACCTCAGGAATGGGACTAACCACTTCAGGTGTAGGCTTAACTACCTCGGGAATGGGACTGACTACCTCCGGCGTGGGTATGAGTCGTACCACTTCGGGAATGGGTTTAACTACCTCCGGCATGGGTATGACCACTTCAGGCATGGGTATGACCACTTCAGGCATGGGCTTAACCACCTCGGGAATGGGCTTAACCACTTCAGGTGTAGGCTTGACTACTTCGGGTATGGGTATGACTACTTCGGGTATGGGTATGACTACTTCGGGTATGGGCTTAACCACATCGGGAATGGGTATGAGTCGTACCGCTTCGGGTATGGGCTTAACTACTTCGGGAATGGGCTTAACCACTTCAGGTGTAGGCTTAACTACTTCGGGAATGGGACTGACTACCTCCGGCGTGGGTATGAGTCGTACCACTTCGGGTATGGGTTTAACCACCTCGGGTATGGGTATGAGTCGTACAGCTTCGGGTATGGGCTTAACCACATCGGGAATGGGTATGAGTCGTACCACTTCGGGTATGGGTTTAACTACTTCCGGAATGGGTATGACTACCTCAGGGGCAGGTTTAAATATGTCGGGTGCAGCGTTAGGCTGGATGGCATCTGGAACAGGCATGTCCGGCGTAGGGATGGCAGCATCTATTCCTCCTATTCGTCCTCGGAAGTTCTGGTTAGTTGCAGATGCTGAACTCATTGTTTACGGTGCAACAGAACCCGATGCAAAAGTTACAATTGCTGGACGACCCGTAAAACTTAATCAAGATGGTACATTCCGCTTTCAAATGTCTTTCCCAGATGGAATGATTGATTGTCCAATTATGGCAGTTGCCGTTGACGGCGAACAAACGCGCTCAGTTCACCTCCAGTTTAATCGTGAAACTCCACAGCGTCATACAAACACGAAAGAAGAAGCAGTTTTAGAGTCGATGGGATAAATCTATTCAATTTTTAATTCGCTTCCCTTGCCTCTCAATAACAATTGAGGGGCTTTTTTACTGGGTGAAAAATTAGTTAAAAATCTTAAGTTTTTTTACTTCGCTTTTTTACTTGAGACTTACCTGAAACGTTGTGTGATTTCTGACGAGGTGTTTTGATTTCAAGGGATATATTTATCCAACCTTTTTTTCGGAGTTGCTTATATTGAGAACTCAGCCAGTCAGCTAAATAGTGACTCATCGCTCCTAATTCTAAGCCAATATAAATAGCTAGCCATTCTCGAAAATTATTTGCTAATCCAATTAAAGCCCCTTTAACTTCTGTTTCTAAATTCAGCTCAATTTGCCACAACCGCCCAAAAAGTATATATCCAGTCAGGCAAAATACAATTAACCAACTGCTCAAATACAGTAAACGTATTGCTGTACCGATAAAAGGGCCGTGGGACAAAAAACAACGATGCCGCAAACTTTTTTGATACGGAAGCCAAAGCCACCTTAACCATCCCCAACGGAGAAACTGGTGGGAGTAAATATCTAAATCAGGGCCAAACATCAAGCCACTGAAGAGAAAAGTTCCGGTTACAAGTAACGTCAGATGACTATCACGAGTCTGCCCGTAGGTTAAACTCGCAACCACAGGTAAGCTCCACAACGTAATGCGATCATGGGTTCGACTTGAGGGCATGAGCGGGTTTGCGGGTTCGTCCTAAAAATTTTAGTAATAAGTGTTCCCATTTTACAGTTTTCTGCTATAATTACTAATCAGCACCGAAATTTGGGCGGTTAACTCAGCGGTAGAGTGTCTGCCTTACAAGCAGAAGGTCACTGGTTCAAATCCAGTACCGCCCATCAGCATAAAACCTATGGGATTTAGTTTTTAAGGTTCAGGTGGTATTAGGTTAACCCGAGTACAGTCTCGATGATACCCACCTGATACCAATTTAGTCAATTCCTCAACATTTTAATAAATGTAAATTGTTATCTAATAAGCTGGCTTAATTAAATCTTGAAAACTATTTCATTTTAGCTCTCTATATTTTGGTAAGTTATCCATTATTGAAGTTGATACCCTGCTTAACTATGTTGTGTTTTTTACTTTATTTAACGGCTCTAACTCAACTGGCTGAAATAGAGTTTTGAATAAGCTAATATGGGTTATGAATAGCGAAGTATTGCCTTAACTACTTTTTATATTTTACAAATTTTATCTATCTATTAACTTACTAACTTGATTGAGTTGATAAGCTGATTTGACGACTAAAGAAGCTCGAGTCAACTCAGATCTTCGTAAAAAATATTGTATTCGTATTTATTGTTAAGCTTTCGGTGCTGATATAGTTCTCAAACTAATGTTATTGAGTTACGATCAAAGAGAATGAATATAGATGAGATCCTATGAAATCCATCAACGCAGCTATTATCGGGCTGATTCTCTGTTCCAGTACAGCTATCTCTGTTCATGCAGAATTACAAGCTGATCTAAGACGATTAATAACAACAAAACAATGTCAACAATGTGATTTGAGTGAAGCTAATTTAGAACAAGCTGAGTTAAATGGTGCTAATTTATTGGGTGCTAATTTACAAAAAGCTAATTTACGAGGAGCCAAATTACGAGGAGCTGATTTAAGTTCTGCCAATTTAATTGAAGCAGATCTTTCTGGTGCTGATTTACAAGATGCTAAACTTCATAGTACCACTTTAAGAAAAGCTAATTTAAGTCAAGCCGATTTTTCTTGGGCTGATTTGTATCGAGCATTTTTAGAACAAGCTCAATTAACCGGATCTAATTTATCCAACGCTAATTTAAATCGTGCAAAACTCGAAGGTGCTAATTTTTGTGGAGCAACTTTACCAGACGGCACTCAAGGAAGCTGCCCCAATTTTTAAATTTATTTGGTTAAACTTGAACTGTAGAAACTTTATCTACTACTTTTATTCTTCCCCGATTAATTGCTCGTAATAATCGATTTACTGAACGTCTTTCTTCTTCCGTTAGAGATTCATCTAAAATCGCTGCTAGTAGTCCATAGCGATCGGCTAGTGTGACATAACCTGTAGAGTTAGCCTGTGCATACATATCGCTCAGCGCAAATTGAAGCAGTTGAATGGGGGGCTGCATAATAAACTGATTTTTTTAAACGTTGTTTTAAATTAATTTATATAATATCAAAGTATTGATTCAATTTCTATGACATTCAATAAGTATTATTAATGATATTAAACAAAAATATATTAATTTTAATATTTAGTGATTCAAAACATAACTAAGCTGTGATCTCAATCATTGATTTAATTATTGTCACTCATAAATCCTATTGCGTTCTGTGAATGCTAGCTGTTAAGCTCATGTCAATCAAATGAGATCGGGTTTATGGTTGATCCCTGCATTCCTTCTTTTCAAATGTGAGAGTATAACAACGCTGTAGCCAATCAAATAATATCTGAAATTCATTCTCAATTTTTAGACACCGAATTAAAGTAAGTAGATCTACATTCTATTTGGCGGGCAAGGTGATGACTTTATATTGGGTGATTTAGATATTAGTAGTGCCACAAGTGGTAACGATCTCCTTTTCGGTAACTTAGGTGCAGACTTTGTGTATGGAAATGAAGGCAATGACAGTATATTTGGGGGTCAAGATCCTGATATCGTTGCAGGAGATGCAGGCAATGATTTGGTTTCCGGTGATTTAGGAGATGATGTAATTATTGGTGTTAATATTATTGGTTTAAATCCGGGTGCAGGTGAAATTGATACCTTAACTGGGGGTGCAGGGGCAGATTTCTTCTATATGGGTGATTTTTCTACGACCTACTACACTGCATCTGGAAACCGTGATTATGCCATTATCACTGATTTCAATCCATTATAAACCGACTTAATCACTATTGATATTGGAGATAGCTACAACCGCCTCAAACCTGACATTATCGGAGGCAGGGGTTGGGGCAGGAGTTTTCCTCACGACTTCGGGTCAAAATGAACGGGTTGGTATTGTCCAAGGCGTTGATGCGAGTAATCTCAGCTTGTCACAAGATTTTGTCAGTCTCTAGATCTATAAATTGGAAAGACCTATAAGAGTTAGGCTATTAATCTTTATATCGGCGATTCAATTAGATTGCAATATTCCGATATAATTAAAAGTTGTTTGAATTAATGGAGTTCGCAGGGATGTTTTGATAGAATGCCTCTGTTAATTCTATTTTGATGATATTCGCTCAAATGTTAAATGAGGAGTGAGTTTGTTTCATTTATCATATTCTATCAGCTTAATCAAATTTTAAAATAATCACATTTATGTTTAATTCAGTTAATCGTTATTCTCTTATTTTTGCACTAATATTCACATTGCTCTTAACGATAATTCCTATTAACTCTACCTCACTGGCGGTCAATATAAATGAAGGTGCGAAGATTTTTGAAATGCAATGTGCAGGTTGTCATGCCAATGGTGGTAATATTCTTCGGTGGGGTAAAACGTTGAAGAAAAAAGCGCTTAAACGGAATGGATTTGAGTCAATTTCTGATATTTCTCAAATTGTCACTCACGGAAAAGGCAATATGTCTGCTTATGCAGATCGATTAACAACTGAGGAAATAGAAACCGTTGCGAGTTATGTTTGGCAAAAAGCTGAGCAAAACTGGAAGAAATAAATGATATCCTCAGCAATGATATCTATAAAAATTAGCCGATTAAAATTTTAATCTTTAGCAGTCAAAATTAGGAGTTAATCTACAATGACAATATTACTGGCCGGGGATATTGGCGGCACCAAAACCATTTTACAGTTGCTCAAAGCTGAATCGACAGAGTCTTCCGGTAGTCTACCTCAATTAACATCATTACATGAAGAGACTTATCCTAGTCAGAAATATACTGATTTAGTACCCATTGTATTGCAGTTTATGTCTGAAGCGGAATCTGTATTAGGAGCAAAATACCAGCCAGAAAAAGCTTGCTTTGGCATCGCTGGGCCTGTTGTGAATAATACCACTTGTGAACTAACTAATTTGAGTTGGTTCATCGATACTGCCGTATTAAAACGAGAGCTTAAAATTCCTGTAGTGACTCTAATTAATGACTTTGCAGCCATTGGTTATGGGGTGACAGGACTGACGGATGATGATGTTTATACCCTCCAGAATGGGGAAAAAAACACCCTCGCTCCTATCGCAGTTATTGGTGCAGGAACAGGCTTAGGAGAAGGATTTGTAATTCCGACGAATTTAGGTTATCGCGTGTTGCCGAGTGAAGGAGGACACGTAGATTTTGCTCCCGGTTCGGAAGTCGAATTTCAACTATTAAACTATGTTAAAGAACTACAAAATCTGGAGCGGGTTTCTGTGGAACGGATTGTTTCAGGAATGGGAATTGCTGCGATTTATCAATTTATACGTAACCGCTATCCCGACAGAGAAACCACTGAAATGAGTCAGGTTTTTAATACTTGGAAACAGGAATTAGGTACAGATCATAAAACGGTTGATTTATCAGCAGCAGTATCCAAAGCAGCCAGTGATAATCATGACTATCTGTGTGAACAAACCATGAAGCTGTTTATTGAAGCTTACGGCACAGAAGCGGGTAATTTGGCTTTAAAGTTATTACCTTATGGTGGATTATATGTCGCTGGGGGCATTGTGACCAAGAACTTAGAGTTAATCAAAAATGGATTGTTTCTTAATGCTTTTAATGCGAAGGGACGCATCCGTCCGATGATTGAGAAAGTACCAGTTTATGTGGTACTCAATTCTAAAGTTGGGTTAATTGGTGCTGCTTTATGTGCTGCTCAAATTTAGAAATACGGTAGATGAGTGAAGAAGAGATGCAGGAGGATAAGGAGTTTTGAGAAACACTTGAATCATAACTTCTGACTTATTACTCATTACTCCTGACTTTCTCTCCTCAGAATGATTGACATCCGCGATTATGCGAGATATAATAAGGTCTTGTGCAATTAAAATGCTTAGCGGAACTGGCGGAATTGGTAGACGCGCTAGATTCAGGTTCTAGTGTTCGCAAGGACTTCCGGGTTCAAGTCCCGGGTTCCGCATTTACAACTTTATTGCTATTCGGTTCAAGTAACAGCATATTGCAGCTTTTTCTACTGTGGCACTCACCCTCGGTGTTGTTCAGGTGTGTCCAGTTCAGGCAGTCTCTGTCACCTACGATGTTACCCTGGTTGTGACTGAGGGTTGGCTGGCTGGAAAAACATTCGATGGATCTTTTACCTACGATGATGCAGTCGTTACAGGAGTCAGAGTAGAGATTAATTTTTTTGGAGAAAACTATACTGAAATAGCCGATATTGACTATCCTGAGTTTCCTCAGTTAATCTTTAAAGCGGGTGAAATTTAGCGGTTTGACTTTTGGATAGAAGCCGGAAAACGGACAACTGGGTGGAGAATACCAGGCTTGTTGTGCAATGATCTCCGCGAGATTAACGAATTTCTTGGAACTGGTTTGTTAGTTCTTGAGTCAGTTGAGATAGTTCTTGCAGTTTCTGGGCTACTTTCCCGCTGACTAATAACTTTTTAGCCTTTAACAAGCCTGTACTCAATTCTGAACAAACTCCCATTCGCCACAAATAAAATCCCCCATTCCAAATAGCGGCTTTCATCATTTCATTCTCTTCACCTGCCAATACAGCTTGAATTTGACTGATTAATTCTGATGTTGAAGTTAAGGGAATTTCTGCACCTGCTAAACCATAATCTACAGGATGCAAGAGTAACCGTTCTAGACCATTCGTTGTTTGGTTAGGGATAAAATAAGGTTGATGGACTCCAATGATACAAGTGCGATCGCGGGGTAAATCACAACTGCCTTCTAGACCTTTGATCGTCATGAAATTAGTAGTGCCTCGGCACTGAAACGCTTCTTGAAACCTTGCTTCTGTTGGCGGATGAACATATCCCGCAGCAATGGTGACCATTCCTTTACAAGGTGACCAAATTAACTCCATCATAGATAGAGGAGGACGCTTACCAATTTCTCGTCGATAAGAAACTAAAGTCTCGGCAATGGGAAAATGAGTCGAGAGATGAACAAAGCCGATACCCGTTACATTCAAAACCTGTTGAGTTTGTTCAAGGGTGAGTTGATGCCAAGATACACCTAAATTTTGCCAGATTTCACTCAGCGGTATCCCTTCTTTGGTGGGCATTCGTCCCCCCCCATGTAAAATTACTGAAATCCCTTCTGTGGCTAAAATTAGGGCGCTCAGAGGGCTAATGGGAGCGGTTCTGGAACGACCATCATAGGGGCAGCCGAGTACAATTGTGGGAGTGGGAGGGGCAGTTAAATGAGGGCCAAGTTCGTCGTAAGTATCTAGCATTCCCGCCAATTCTTCCCCGGTCGGCCGTTTAATCCGATGAGCAATTAGAAAAGCGCCTATTTGGGCCGGAGTTGCTTCTTGTTGCAGTATCATTCTCATGGCTTCTGCTGCATCATTACGATTTAAATTTTGCCCTGTGTGAGGGCCGCTACCAATTTTCTTGAGAAGTTCCCGAAATCGATTACTCATAGCTGCTAATATATGTTTTATGGGATTTAATCTATTTAAATGATTGAGTTTGCTGAACTTGACAGTTAGCTGATTAATCGTGTGCCGCCTGTGGCTTTGAAGTCAACATCTAATTCAGGCCGAATATACTGATGAACCAGTTGCCAAAAATACTCAATGGGTGGGATGTTTATCCGATCTCGAGTTGTAACGATCGCAACCTCTCGGGTAAAAGTAGAAGATCGCTTTAGTTGATTAGAGGGGGATAAATTTGGCTTTGAAACAGGGTTAAATGGGGCAAGCGCTCGAATGGTTAATGTTGGATCGCTTTGTGCTTCTGTTAAAGCCGAGTGAGGCAATAACGCAATCAGTTCTCCCTGTCGAACCACTCCCCGAAATGCGTCGAGAGTATTTAATTCTAACGCTGCTTTGAGAGAAACATCTGCAAGATCAAATTGATCCTGCAGCAACCGTCGCATACCATAACCTTCTTTAAACACAACTTGTGGGTAACGAATCAGTTCTGCCCATGGGATTTGAGAATAACGACTGAGGGGATGATCCTGCGCCATTAACACTTCAATCGGTTCAGTGTATAATACATCTACCATTAGTTCATTGCTCGATGTCAAAGCCGGATTATTCATCACAATTGCAATATCAACTAAACCATCTTTCAATACTTTTAAGGCGCGATCGCTTCCCAAAGATGTAACCCGTAATTGAGTGTCTGGATAAACCTGACAAAATCGCTGCAATACTGGGGGTAAATAGCTAGAACACACCGAGTGGACTGCTGCGACACAAAGTTCGGGCTGCTTCCCAGACAAGAGATCGTCGAGTTCTGCTTGAGCATTTTGCCAAGTTTGACAGATTTTACGCGCATAAGGCCATAAACGCTCTCCTCCAACGGTTAATTTGGCTTGGCTAGAACGATGAAATAGGGATAAACCTAGTTCAGTTTCGAGGGCTTGTATTTGTCGGCTAATGGTTGATTGAGTCACACCACATTGACGAGCAGCTTGCTGGAAACTTCCGGTTTCAGCAATATATAGAAAAGACTGCAACTGCTCTAGACGCATTGATATCCAATACTAAATCATAATTCGATTAATAGTAACTGATTCTGCTGTTTAATTTCGTAGAAATCGATACAAGTTAGTGATTTATTTTTGATATCCTCTGGGCCCATGAACACACGGATATTTTTTAGCATAATACCCGATTTCCATCTCAACAGTTGATAGCTCAACAGTATGATATCAATTGTTGATACTTCAAAGGCTGATGTTTTCCTCCAACTGCATTTTCTGTCTGCCAATGTCTTCGGGGGACTAAAATATTAGCGGTTATGTTTTGATCCCTACGATCGACAGTCTTATAGCTTAAACACGTCTACTCACTCGCCGCAATAATATAGTTTGCTACCCACAAAACTACAGCGCAATTTTTTTTAGGTTATTAAGCTAGTACGCATCTAAATTGAATCTCTTGATGTGATTGAACAAACTGTTAAGCCCTCTCCCCATCACCCTCTCCCCCCATTTCCCCATCTGTCTCAACCCCAAAATTAAATACGTGACAGCTTAGTACTTTTCGGATAATTCTAGATATATAGCAATTCAGTTGAGATAATTTTTAACAACTACCTTGACAATTGGAAACTGGGTAATATTTTTAGTATTTTTATATGAAATATGAAAAGTTCTGCTATAGATCAAGATTTCTCTCAACTCCCCCTTCAAAAAGGGGGATACAGGGGGGATGTTTCTCCTGAATCAAATGCGCGCCAATATTTAAATATTTCATATTATTTGTTTTTAAATCTTTGATCGATTAATTATTTGGAATGGCTGTAGTTATTTTAAATCAGAATAAAACATGAAATATCACAATTAAATTTAGATGATTTTATTCATATATTTACCAGATAAATGCATCCATTTGAACAGATTTAATCCAGTTAAAAATATTCATTATTATTCAAAATTAAAGCAGTATTTTTTTGCTCAAAAATTACATATATTGCAACTTATACTCATTATTTAATCATTATCTTTTAGTGAATGATTGAAGTAAATAGATAAAAATCATCTATAGACTGTCTATATAGTTGTTTATTATCACCAATAATTATACTGATTCTGCCGGGAGAAATATCATGTATAATTCACCGATAATCCAAGAGCTTATTTCGTCTCCCCAGTGTAAATTAGTGACTTAAATTGAATCTAAAATTGTTTAAAATAAAATAGCCTTGCAGAATCAGGAGAGGCTATATTAGCAGTTCAAAGCCAGATCAGATCAATTCTCAAGTACAGCACCCAGAACTTGATGATCATCATCTTTAGATAAATACTTTAGTGCGGCTTTAGCTGATGCATCTTCAAATTGTTTCAATGCCCGCGCAACTCTTGCCCGAATGTGCCAACTTTCACTTGCAACTAAAGCCAATAACTGCTGTAAAGCCTGATCGTGTTTTTCAGAACCTGCTAAAATTCCTAATGCACTAACAGCGGCTTCTCGAACCATCTGATCTTCTCCAGTTAGTCCACACAAACAGACTTGGTAGAGAGCATCCGGATAAGGCATATCCATTAACGGAGCAAGAATACTACGACGCACTAACCAACTATCATCCCGACGAAAAGCTTCTACTAGGCAGGCAATAGCGACTTCTCCATATTTTGAGAGGGCATTAGCCGCTTCGGCTCGGACGTTATGGTCTCGATCATTGTTGAGGAGTTCAACTAAAGCCTCATATGACTCAGGAGATTTTTTATTCCCCAGTCCCATTGCCACAAATGAACGCACCAAAAATTCTGGATCTTGTAGACAACTAATTAATAAAGGGACTGCCACCTGAGTATCGTAATGTCTAAGTTCTGTTAAAGCTTTAAGTCTGTGTTGAGAATTCTCACTATTGAGATAAACTGTGATTTGCTCGATTTGCATAACGATAGTTGCCATAAAATTAATTTACCGAATTTGGATACAAAATGATAGTATTCAACCTTCGTAAATTTGGATTTTCTATTATCTTTACTTTACTTGACAAATTATCCCTAGATCATCTATCTTATGGCAGCTTTCACGTTAAACTGTGCAAGGTACTTTTTAGTCATTTTTTTGTTTGAGACCAACTGTTAACCATCTTCTAATGCTGTCTGCCCTGGTTGTTCTATGTACTTGAGAACGTTACAGCTTCAACAGTTTCGTAACTATACAAACCAGAAAATTAGGTTTGAGGCAGCAAAAACTATTTTGGTGGGGGATAATGCTCAGGGAAAATCAAATGTATTAGAAGCGGTAGAATTGCTATCAACTCTTAAAAGTCATCGAGTTAACCGCGATCGCGATCTAGTTTTAGAGGGACAAAAAATCGCCCAAATTAACGCCACAGTCGAGCGGGTATTAGGCAATTCTAATTTATCCCTTACCCTTCCTTATCAAGGAAGACGAACCGTTTCTCTCAATAATGAACCTCTGCGACGACACCTGGATTTTTTGGGTGTTCTCAATGTTGTACAATTTTCTAGTTTAGATTTAGATCTCGTGCGCGGCGGCCCGGAACAACGGCGTAATTGGTTAGATCGTTTATTGGTGCAGCTTGAACCGATTTATGCTTATATTCTGCAACAATACAATAAAGTATTACGCCAACGAAATGCTTTACTGAAACGAGGAAAGTCTCAAAGCCATCTAGAAGAATTAACCCCAATTTCTAATTCTGAGTTAGCCCTCTGGGATGCTCAATTAGCGGTAACAGGTGCGCGAGTAATTAGACGGCGCGATCGCGTTTTAGAGCGCTTAGCCCCCTTGGCAACAGCTTGGCATCAAGCCATTAGTCGGCAAACAGAAGCGTTATCGGTTTCTTATTTACCTAATATTCGTTTTGCAGACGCTCAGCCCGTCTCCACTTATACCTCACAACAGGTTCAGCAAGCCTTTTTAGAGCAGATTACCACAAAGGCGAAGCCCGAACAACATCAAGGAATATCCTTAGTCGGGCCACATCGAGATGATGTTGTGTTTACAATTAATCAAACCCCCGCTCGTCAATATGGTTCTTCGGGGCAGCAGCGAACATTGGTATTGGCTTTGAAGTTAGCCGAATTAGAATTAATTGAACAAGTGGTGCAAGAACCACCCTTATTGCTGTTGGATGATGTTTTGGCTGAATTAGATCTAAATCGTCAAAATCAACTATTAGAGGCGATAGAAGACCGCTTTCAGACCTTAATTACTACCACTCACCTAGGCGCTTTTAATACGCAATGGCTGAAGCATACTCAGATTCTCTCAGTTAAAGCCGGAAAAATTAATAATTTTGGGGAACTACAAAGTTTAATATAAACAGCGGTGGGGGCGCATTGTCCGCACTGACATGATATGCGCCCAAATTTCACGCGATTATCTTTGCCAGCGGTCATTATAACGCTCATTGTAGCGACTACGATTATCACGATAGCGTAGCTGTTGCAGGCCATAAGGATTTTGAGGATCATCATAGCGGCTATCGAAACGATCATAACGATCATAGCGATTGTTGTAACCCTCATCGTAACGGTTATCATAACGATCTTGACGGTTTTCGTATTCTCTACGCCAAGCTTTTTCTTGTCTATCGAGTTGGTCATCGAGGTTATCATGAGCTTGTCTCATGGCTCGCTCTTTTTCCTGTTGCGACATATAACGATATTTTTGTTGACTCAATTCTTGGCGCAGTTGACGCTCAAGTTGCACATGACGACTGCGGCGATAGTCATCAAATTCTTCATCTAGTCTATCAGCCCGTAGAATTCCTTCCGACTCAATTGTGCCAGTGTTGTTAATAGAAGTATTTCTAGATGGAAAACTCACCGCTTGCACGGGAAGAATTGAACCTGTAGCCAACATTAGGGTGGCGATCGCACAGCGTGTTGTTAAGCGTATTGCTAATATTTTTTTCATCATTTTTCTTCTGTTGATTTCAAAGAAAATTAATCTTTCTTACTTGTATAGACTCCAGCTCTGGGAAATCGGTTCAATATCAGGTTTAATAAATTTACGGCCTTGATCAATCTCTGAGTTGGCTGTCGATCAAACTCTATTAATCTTCCCTATCTGTTTTTAAAATAATATTTTATATTTGTCAAGATATGATCGCCTTTTCTTAGATGAGATTAAGTTTGTTTTAAGATTCAGTATAAATTCTGATAAATCCTTCAATTCCCCCTTTATCTTCTCTTGTTTTATCGGACTCGAAACTCAGTTTAAACTGTTATTTTTCAGCCCGACTTATGAACTTCAAAAAGGGGGTAACAATACGGATTTAATCACTTGAGTTTTTGATGGATTTTTATTGTCTATAAATTTTTGATAATTTTCTAAACTATTAATCATGAATAAATCACTAATCTATAGCAGGTTGCACTGTTATTTTTCAGCCCGACTTATGAACTTCAAAAAGGGGGTAACAATACGGATTTAATCACTTGGGTTTTTGAGGGTTTTTTATTGTCTATAAAATTTTGATAATTTTATAAAATACTAATCATGAATACATCACTAATCTATCTTCATTGCTCTAGGTAAAATTAACGATCATCAAAATATAAAAAAAGGGTGCATTATCATTTATTAATACACCCACAAACTTTATCGGAGTTTAAGAATTTGAGCCGTCACAGCTAAACTTTCTTCGTACAATAAATCACGACCCCAACGCTGTAATTGTTGAGCCATCAAAGACTCAGCTTTTTGGTCTGGGGCTGTTGGAACTTCTTCAGTGCGGCAAGATTGAGCACTTCCCCCAGATTCCATCCGCATACAACCCGTTGTTTTAGAACATAAAATAGTACAACAATTAGCATCTGGATTACAGTTAGAAGTCAACCGTAAACCGACTAAATCACCGGGAACTTCCCCCATATCTGCTGTAGGAATTGCGGCTAATTCTGCGATAATTTCTTGCTCATTCGGCCCGACAAACTTAACATATTTTAAGTCGTAATCCCCCCCTTCTTCAGTGAAAGAAACCGGATTCCATTGCAAACGACTGGCTAACCAACCCAAATACATCAACGCTTGGGCAACATTACCTTTTTCATAATCAATCGCAACATTATCCACTTCCGTAATAGCTTGCCGACGTTCGGGAGGATCATAAGCGGCAGCAGCTAATTCTTGCCAAGGAGAAAGCCTGTGCCAATTGAGGTCAGCAATGTAAGTTTCTTGTTCAATTAAATCCTGCATTTTCAGTAATTCTGACTCAGGGTCACTGAAATAGCAAGAATCAACAATTAAGCAATTACTCACCTCAGAAAGCTGCTTAAACAGGTGTTGTTCTGGGTTGGGTGTCGCTTTCCACCAGACAAACTTCGGTAAGTCGGGAATCATTAAAGAAGTGACAATATCGCCGACTCGTTCTAAGGCTTCTTTTGTTCCTTTTAAGGTAATATATTCAGCACAAAGTAGACTTTCTTCACTCTTTCTTTGAATAGGACAGTAAGCAGAAACCTGAGCCGTTACTCCTGTATCTTCTCCCAGTGTGGGAGATAATGTGATAATTCGACAGGGATTTTGAGCCGCAATCACTTCACTAATGCTAAACCCACGAGTATCGATATTAGAGATGTCTTTGCGCTCATCGGGGAGCTTAGCGAATTCCTCTCGTAATACACTAAAAGTTTCTGAGTCTACTCGTCCTGTAATCGGTAAACCATAGGCTTTTTGAGCATCTCGAATAGCATCACGGGTATTAATACCAATAATGCCATCAATGGCTTGTTTATAGAATGATAATCCGGCTAAGGATTGCTGAATTTCTTCGGGTTCATAGACTACCATACTAAAGGTTGCCGCCCGACTTGCCACTGTGGCTGTTTTTCCGCCTCCTGTGTTTTGAGTCAGCCAAATCTCATTTAACTCGGCTTCTATCTCACTGAGGGAAATATCCTTTGGTTTTTGTAATGCAACAAGTGGAGTATTCATGGTTAGTTATTTGTCATTCGTTGTTTATCATTTGAGGGGGTAGGGAGTAGGGAGTAGGGTTGAATTTTTCTCTACCGCCCACTTCACCACTACCCAAAGTAGAATTCTTCCCCAACGAAATACGATATCGTTATAATCGTCGCCAACGACGGCCATCACGGTTAATTAGAAGTTCCGCTTCGACTGGTTCCCAAGTTCCCGCTTCATACAAAGGAATAGAATCTGCCGGGGCTGGGGCATCCCAAACTTCAAGCAAGGGTGTCAGCACTCGCCAAGAGGCCTCTACTTCGTCGTCTCGGGTAAAGAGGGTTTGGTCGCCTAACATACAGTCAATCAGAAGACGAGCATAAGCATCTGTATTCGGTTTACCAAAAGCGGTATCGTAGCGGAAATCCATATCTACAGATCGGCTGCGTAGGGAACTTCCCGGCATTTTTACCTCAAACCGCATAGAAATCCCTTCATTGGGCTGAATTCGCATCGCTAGGACGTTGGGGTTGGCTTGTTTACTGGCCGACTGAAACATTAAGTGAGGCACATCTTTGAATTGAATGGCAATTTCACTCACTTTTTTCGGCATCCGTTTCCCGGTACGCAGATAAAACGGTACCCCTTTCCAGCGCCAGTTATCTACATATAATTTTAGCGCGGCGTAAGTGGGGGTGGTAGATTCTGGACTGGCCCCTTCTTCATCCCGATACCCCGGCACTTGTTCACCTTTCATCCAACCGGGGATATATTGACCGCGAACCGCAGACAGTTCTAAGTTATTGGTATCGGCTAAACGGGCAGCTTGAAGCGCCTTAACTTTTTCGTTACGAATACTATCAGCATCGAGGGAGTTGGGGGGTTCCATTGCTGTTAGGGAAAACAGTTGCATGAGGTGATTTTGCACCATATCCCGCAACGCCCCAGAGGTTTCGTAATAACCCGCGCGTCCTTCTAAACCGACGGTTTCGGCGACTGTAATTTGCACATGGTCTACAAATTGGCGGTTCCAAAGGGGTTCAAAAATAGCATTAGCAAAGCGAAAGACCATTAAGTTTTGCACGGTTTCTTTACCGAGATAATGGTCAATTCGATAAACTTGCTCTTCAGAACAGACTTCTCGCACTACCCGGTTTAACTGCTGAGCTGTTCCTAAGTCCCGACCAAAGGGTTTTTCAATTACTAAGCGTTGTTTTTTCGGGTCGGGCAACATTCCGGCACCGCCTAACTGTTGGATGGCTTCGGCAAAGAAACGTGGTGCAACAGAGAGATAAAATACCCGGTTTCCGCGAGTTCCCCGTTTTTCATCTAGTTCTTGGAGAAAGGCTTTTAGTTTTTGATAGCTTTCTGAATGATCGATATTTCCTGAACAATAAAATAACCCTTCAGCGAAATTTTGCCAACTGTCTTCCGATTGCAAACCGCCGCCAAACTCTTCAACGCCTATCTTCATTTGTTCCCGGAAATAGTCGTGACTCCAGTCTCGCCGCGCTACCCCCACAATGGTTAATTCTGATGGCAGTTTCCGTTCTAAGCGCATTTGATACAATGCTGGAACGAGTTTGCGTTGAGTTAAGTCTCCAGATGCACCAAAAATGACTAAGATTTGTGGTTCAGGTACTCGGTCTTGTTGGAGGCCAACCCGTAAGGGATTATCTAAGAGTGCAACCATAAATTATCCTATTTGATTAATGAAAAAACGCCTATTTTTTAATCCAATGATTGAGATTATAGAGCGTTTCTAATTATTAAGAAGATAAAGCGTATACAATGATTGGGATGATTGGGCGCATACAATGATTGGGATGATTGAACCCCTGCAATGCGCCCCGACGGGATGATTAACTAACGGGTGAAAGCTTTTGAACTTTTTCTTCTAATGAATTCATTAAGCTCGTAAAAGGTTTAACAAATTTATCAATTCCTTCTGTTAAGAGTTCATCCATCACTTGATCGAGATCAACCATTATTTCAGGATCTTTCAAGTTTTCAATCAATTGATAAGCTTCATCGACATTTGTCTCAACTCGATTATCCACATCACAATGATCGGCGCAAGCTTCGATTGTATTGGGGGGCAAAGTGTTAACTGTGTTCGGCCCGATTAATTCATCGACATACATTACATCACTATAGTCTGGGTTTTTTGTACTGGTACTAGCCCAGAGTAAGCGTTGAACGTTTGCCCCTTTAGCCGATAATGCTTTCCAGCGATCGCTAGAAATAATTTTCTTATATTCTTGATAGGCAATTTTAGCGTTAGCAATGGCTACTTTTCCTTTGACTGCTTCCAATTTTGCCTTGCGATTCATATCCGTGACACCATTTAATTTGGCATCAATCATATCATCTATTTTACTATCAATTCGACTTAAGAAGAAACTGGCAACAGATGCAATCTTATTGATATCTTTCCCTTCTTTAACTCTTGCTTCTAGTCCTTTGATGTAAGCCCAAAATGTATTAATGTAGCTATCTACTGCAAAGAGTAACGTTACATTAACATTGATTCCGGCTGCAATCACTTGTTCTACAGCAGGTAATCCCTCGGTTGTTCCGGGAATTTTAATCATTACATTTTCCCGACCAATTGCTTCGTAGTAACGCTTTGCTTCTTGAACTGTTTGTTCAGTATTATTAGCAATATTTGGCGGAACTTCAATACTGACATATCCATCCAAACCCTCAGTTTGTTCATAAATCGGTTTCAGGACATCACAAGCATTGCGAATATCATCAAACACCAGAGATTCGTAAATCTCCATCACAGATTTACCCGCTTCAATCCCTTTTTGAATATCACCATCATAAATCGCATTTCCTTTGATAGCCTTCTCAAAAATAGCCGGATTTGAGGTAATTCCCCGAATCCCTTTTTCAGTCGTCATATTTTTAAGATCGCCAGATTCGATCAAATCTCGGCTGAGATTATCCATCCAGATACTTTGACCAAAGTCTTTAATTTCTAATAAATGATTCGTTGTCATGTTTTTTACTCCTGATTTGTTCGTGATTCGTGATTTGTTACGACGTATTTATGACTGATGTCATGGGTGCGCGTTACGCCAATTACAGTTTTGCATCTGCACAGATTACGTCCACGTTTATCATGCAAAACTTGTTTGAAAAATAACCCAAACTAATGACCAATAATAAACTTTACTCTTGTTCTTTGCGACGCATTCCTTCGTGAATAAAAGATTCAACTAAAGCGACATCTTCTTTACTCCCAATAAACAAAGGAGTGCGTTGATGTAGTTTGTCCGGAATAACATCGAGAATTTCCTCGCTGCCTGTGGTTGCCCTTCCCCCTGCTTGTTCAATTAAATAGGCCATAGGGGCAGACTCATATAATAGTCTTAATTTACCTTCTGGGTTTTTCACAGTCCCCGGATAAAGAAATACCCCACCTTGATATAAAATCCGGTGTAAATCCCCTACTAACGCCCCACTGTAGCGGGCAGTATACCCTTCATGGCGATGAACATAACGGATATAATCTCGGATAGACTCATCCCATTGCCAAAAGTTCCCTTCATTGACACTATAAACAGGGCCATGTTTCGGGATGGTAATATTCTCATCGGCTAGAATAAATTCACCTAAACTGGGATCGAGGGTGAAGGAATGAACGCCTGTACCGATGGAATATACTAACATTGTGCTAGGGCCATACAGCACATAACCCGCCGCTAACTGTTTGCGTCCACTGTGGGTTAATAAATCACTAGCTGTGCCATCTTCATCATTACCTTCTTGTTGATGAATAGAGAAAATTGAGCCGACATTGAGGTTAGTATCTAAGTTAGAAGAACCATCTATCGGGTCATACAGCAGGGTATATCGCCCGAGAGGACAGTTTTCCGGAATATAGTAGGGTTTTTCCATCTCCTCAGAAGCAAGGCGACAGACTAAGCCACTTTGTTTAAAGACAGAAATAAATACCGAATTGGCATAAATATCCATCTTCTTCACTTCTTCCCCTTGGACATTTACATTTCCCGTAAACCCCAAAGCATCATCCACTAACCCGGCCCGACTCAAACGACGGGCAATCAGTTTTCCGGCTAAACCAATACGGTTCATTAATGAACTAAGATCTTGAGCATCTGGAGAAAAGCTGTGGAGTTGCTCTAGCACATGGCGGGATAAGGTCGTGCAATCTCGATCAAGATAAACCCCTTGATCTAAAGGGTCTGGAGTCGTTTGCCCAAGCTGCGTCTGTACCATAGCGTTGTCGCCTCCTTATTAATGGGCACGTTTAAACCTAAAAAAATCAATGTCTGATATTTTAGGATGAATGAAAAATTTGAGCGTTGCCCTCTATCTTAAGGAGGCTTTCAGGGGAATCCGGCGAAATTTTAGCTAAGCTTTAGAAGTTCTCCAAATTACAATATCATTTATTCTTTGTCCATTTCTTAGATTTCTGTAATGATATTTTGGGATAACTGTTTGACAGACAGGGCACAAGCGTTGCGCCCCTGTGTATGGGGTTTTAGGTGGTGTATTCGGCGTTGATTTTCACATAATCATAGCTGAGGTCACATCCCCAAGCTTTTCCAATGCCGGGTCCATCCCCAATTTTGACAGAAATTAATACCGTATCTTCTTTTAAATATTCTCCAAGAGTCGCTTGTTTGAGATAATTGCTAGCAGCGGCTTGATCGTATTGTTTCGGTTGACCTTTCTCTAACATTAAAAAGTCCCCCAATTTTATCTGTAAATTCTCTTGATCAAATCGGACTCCTGCCCGTCCAGCGGCAGCCGCAATGCGTCCCCAGTTGGGATCGTGTCCGAAAACAGCAGATTTAACTAAAGATGACCCAACAATGGTTTTCGCAATTTGACGGGCTGCGGCTTCATTGGCAGCCCCCTCAACTTGGACTTCAATTAAACAGGTTGCCCCTTCTCCATCGCGGGCAATTGCTTTGGCTAAATGTTCACACACAGCCGTTAGCATCGCTTCTAGCTTCTGGGCTTCTGGGCTACTTTTGGTAATGGCAGGGGTACGAGATTGACCATTAGCTAGGGCAATTAAACTATCATTTGTACTGGTATCGCCATCAACGGTAATTTGATTGAAACTACGATTTGCAGCGCGAGTTAACATCTCTTGCCACAGGGGAGGAGAGACTGCTGCATCACAGGTGACGAAAGCCAGCATTGTCGCCATATTGGGATGAATCATTCCCGATCCTTTGGAAATGCCGCCGATACGCACAGGGCGATCGCCAAATGTGGTTTCTAAAGCAATAGACTTGGGGACTAAATCTGTTGTGATAATGGCTTTTGCTGCGGCTTCACCGCCATTTTCTGAGGCTTGAGTGACTAATTCTGGGATAGCGGCTTTGAGGGCATCCATTTTAATTCGTTTGCCGATGACTCCCGTTGAAGCGAGTAAAATCATCTTTGGATCGACGTTTAAGGCTTTACCTAAAGCTTCGGCGCTATCAACCGCATCCGCCCAACCTTGTTCTCCTGTGGCAGCGTTGGCTTGTCCGGCATTACACAAAATTGCCTTAATGCTGGGTTTGGCTTGTAAACGTTGACGACAATAATCCACACAAGCCGCCCGCACTTGAGAGGTGGTAAAGACTCCGGCTGCGATCGCTTCGACATCAGATAAAATCAAGGCTAAATCTGGTGCGCCGGATGGTTTTAATCCCGCTTTAATTCCAGATGCACGAAAGCCTCTTGGGGCAGTAATTCCCCCGCTAATCACCTGCCAATCTGACATAGTTTTCCTTGATTGAGTATTAATTTTTTGCCGAAGTATTTTTAGTAACTTCTGACGTTCAATTGCCGATTATAATTGACGGGTTGGCTAACGCCAAATATTTTTCGTCACGGAAGTTAGGGCGATCTTAAGACTCTGACTAATTCATGGGACTAAGATGAGAGATCTGTATAATTTTAGATGTCTAATCTATTGACTGATGAGTTTTGAAGCCATCAATCAGTGCAAGCGATTATTTAAATACATATAAATATATGGTTATTATCATACAATAAGATTTACTCTGATGAGACTAATTATTACCTCTAACTCACAGATTTCATTTAGAATTTTAGTTGGCGAGTTGAAGGTTTTCAAAAATGCATTTCATCAAGTTGATGAGTCTATCTCCCGCTTCCTACCAGACAATTCTAATAAAAAAGATACACTAACCAATGAGATCAAATGTAATTTTTCATGTGAGGAAGCTCGAATTTTAAGACAAGTACTCAATGAAGTATGTAATGGTATTGATCTACCTAACTTTGAAGAAAGGATTGGGATGGAGCGAGATCGGCTAAATGTAATACCTCAGAAAATAATATCTTTTACCAGGCAGGGATAGATCAATAAATCAGTATGAGTATTTTCAATATGATTACCCTTTGCTGGAGATAATGCATATTTTCTTTATTCTGTCAAGTCCGTCTCACAGTAAGCTGTTTAATATATGTGTTTTCTCTACAGCTTTCAACTGAGTATTGCTGAGTCTCATCGTCAGAGTTGCTACGATATCATCAGAGTTTGAAGAGAATACCTACTCTAATTTGAGTTCGTAGGCACAGCTACACTCAATTATACTCTCTATTTATTATCATACAAAACCGATAGGGAACTGTCAACCCCTAGTAAATTCGTACCATTCTAACTACTTATATTTCTTTACAATGTTACCAAAACTTGACAAATATATAAATTTTCAATCTTGTTATCCTTAACAGTTAAGCTTTAATTATCAAACTCTCAATTTGAGGTAAGACAATTTACTGATCGCCTAAGTTAATGGGTCTGGCTGTTGAGGCTGAGATTGAGTATTGAGATGAGTTCGTAACCGCAACAATGTCGCAGTTTGACCTAAATTCAGCGGCAGTAAAGATATCCCTTCAATGCGAGATTGTACCCAACCCTCGCCCCAATACCATTCATGAAACCCATCAATACCTTGACTCAAGAGTAACCGTAAACAGTTGGGTTCAGCCCGATCGACATAATGATCGATGATAATCGGCCCTAGGGTGCTTTTAAAGGTGATTCCGGTTTGAAACTGTTCGGGAAGTCCAGAGGAAAACTGCTGCGGCCATAACCATTTTTGCATCTGACTCGGATACAGTAAACTCTCCCGGATACGGCTTTGGGGAGCCTCTACTTCAATGCGTAAACTACTTTGTTGAAACGTACCAAACATGGTGATTTTGGGTGATATTGTGAGAAGAATAAAGAACAATAAATCAGCCGAGTTTTGGCGATAATTAGTTAGATCTCTATTCAACAGTATAGAGATAATTTTAAACGGTTGTGGAGCTGGCTGTAGATTCTGCTAACTCCACTAACCGTTCTTGTTGATCTTGAACCACACAAGCTTGGATCATATCTTCGATATCCCCTTCTAATGCTGGGTTTAAAGAGAAATTATGACCTAAACGGTGATCGGTAACGCGGTTATCTTTATAATTGTAAGTGCGAATTTTTTCTGAACGCGATCCGGTTCCCACTTGAGACCGCCGCATAGATGTAACGGCTTCTTTTTGTTCCCGCAGCTTCATTTCATATAACTTGGCCCGCAAAATTTGCATGGCTCGTTCTCGGTTTTGCAATTGACTGCGTTCTTCGGTACAAAAAATCCGAATTCCTGTGGGTTTGTGGAACAAATCAGCCGCCGTTTCCACCTTGTTAACGTTTTGTCCACCCGCACCACCCGATCGGGCTGTACTCATCTCAATATCTTTAGGATCAATCTCGATCTCGACATCATCGACTTCGGGCATAATTGCCACCGTTGCGGTTGAGGTATGAACTCGTCCGCCTGCTTCAGTGAGTGGTACTCTTTGTACCCGGTGAACCCCCGCTTCAAACTTGAGTTTACTATAAACCCGATCCCCTTGTATTTCTAGGATCGCTTCTTTGAAGCCGCCCATATCTGCTAAAGATTCACTCAGCATTTTCACCCGCCAATTCTGACCCTCAGCATAGCGAGAATACATTCTGACCAAATCCCCGGCCCAAATACTGGCTTCATCTCCTCCAGTTCCCGCTCGTATTTCCAACATGATATTCTTATCATCATTCGGATCGCTGGGTAACAACAAAACTTTGAGGCGAGTTTCGAGTTGCTCTATTTGAGTTTCTAACTCTTCGACTTCAAGAGATGCTATTTCCTTAAGTTCAGAATCATTTCCCGCCTCTCGGAGAATTTGTTTTGCCCCGGTGAATTCTTCAGTCGCGGTTTTCCATTGTTGATAAGTATTAACGGTTTCTTCCAGAGAAGCTCTAGCTTTGGCAATATTTTGAAATTCATCAGGATTTCTGGCTGTATCGGGATCAGCCAAACGCATTGTTAACTCATTAAAAGTTTGTTCAACAGACTTGAGTTTTTCGAGTAAATAGGTTTCAGCCATGACTGTGTTGTCCTTTGTCAGTGGTTAGTTGTCATTAAAATCGCAAGTAAGAATCGAAAATATCTGGTTAGTTGTGATTGAAAAAAGTCACAATTTAGATTAACCAGAATTGGGTTTAAATTTAATGGGTTAGTTGCCTGTCAAATAGACGACCGACAACCAACGACGGACAAATGACAACGCTGCTATTTCTCGGACTCAGTCTCTTGATCTTCGCTCATCATGCCATATTTCCGCAAGAAGCGTTCAACCCGACCTTCTGTATCAATAATCTTTTGAGTCCCGGTATAAAAAGGATGATTTCCTGACCATACGTCAACTTGTAAAGTCGGTTGAGTTGAACCCACTTTCATCACTAATTCGCCGTTACAATAGACCTCGGCTTCTGGATACCATTCTGGATGAATATCTGATTTCGGCATAACTTTAAACAACTCCTATGAATTAACTGTAATTTTATTTTAACGATTAAGATGAATGGATTGGGAAGCGAATGAACTTCAGATCAAACTTCCCAATATTGCAAGTTTATCGTTTTGAGAATTGAGGGGCTTTACGAGCTTTGCGTAAACCGTACTTTTTCCGTTCTTTAGCACGGGGATCGCGAGTGAGATAGCCTTCAGTTTTCAAGGGCGGCCGATTATCCGGACTCAATTCACATAATGCCCGAGCAACACCTAAACGAATGGCCTCGGCTTGTCCAGTGATGCCACCGCCTTTAACATTAACCAGAATATCGTAATCACCCTCTAAGCCTAAAATCTCGAGAGGAGCTTTTGTGGTGGACAGATAACTCTGATTATATTGCAGATAATTTTCTCCGTCTCGATTATTAATAGTCACACTTCCATTTCCGGGAACCAGACGGACGCGGGCGATGGCAGATTTACGACGGCCAGTACCCCAATAAACGACTTGACCATTATCAGTGGCTTGCATAATTAGTTACCTCCTGTTGTATTGGTATCAATGGTTAAAGTTTCAGGGAGTTGAGCGGCATGGGGATGATCGGATCCTGCATAGACTTTTAATTTTCTAAACAGTTGCCGACCGAGAGCATTTTTCGGTAACATCCCTTTAACCGCTTGCTCAATAATCCGTTCGGGGATACGCTCTTGAAGTTGGTCGAAGGTTTCTGTTTTCATCCCCCCCGGTCTACCGGAGTGGCGACGATACAGTTTTTGACTGCGTTTTCTACCCGTCACTTCTACTTTGTCCGCATTCAGCACAATTACAAAGTCACCCGTATCGATATGAGGGGTATAAGTGGGTTTGTTTTTACCGCGTAAAATCCGAGCAATTTCAGTTGATAAACGTCCTAGACGTTGGTTTGCTGCATCGACAACATACCACTTTTGTTCTACGGTATCTGCGGTTGGTAAATAGGTTTTGGTCATCATAATTTATTTTTCCTGAATTTCAACAATGGGCCTGATCCATCACAAAATGGGGAAACGTATCGAACCACAAATGCGGTGGAAAAGGAAACTCTGGATAACCCACCCGTAATAGGCATAACCCTTTAGCGGGGGCTGAATATTTGACCACTTCTCGTCGTTGGTTGACCCAGATCTCTTTAAAGCTAGACAGCGATAGCTTTTTTGTTCCCACCTGTATTAATAGTCCCATTAATAGCCGCATCATGCCGTACAGAAAGCCACTGGCTTGTACTTCAATTTGAATAAACGGCCCAAGTCGTTGACATTGCACTTGCTGAACTTCGACCCAAGCGTGGGGGCGAGAAGACCCGGCCCGTTGAAAAGCAGCCAGATGATGATTCCCCACTAACGGATCTAAAGCCGCCTGCATTAACGACTCATCTAAAGGATGATGGTAATAATGCCAACTATAAGGCGCAATAAACAGATTGGGACAAGCGTCGGTATACAGGGTATAACGATAACGTCGCCAGATGGCAGAAAAGCGGGCATGCCAGTCATTTGGGACAGTAGCCGATCCCCGAATCAAAACATCATCTGCCAGTCGGCCATTAAGAATTGAAGCCCAACGATAGTCGGGAATATGACAAGGCGCTTCAAAATGAGCCACTTGAGCCGCTGCATGAACCCCAGCATCAGTCCGACCTGCACCCTCGACAGTAACGGGATGATTTAGAAAAGAAGCGATCGCGGTTTCTAAGTCTTCCTGTACGGTGCGTCCATTAGGTTGACGCTGCCAACCGTGAAAGCGTGTCCCCTGATATTGAATGATCAGGGCAATGCGTTGGGAGTCGGTCTGGCTACCCGGTTCTATCGGGCCACGGGGAGTTGCAGTTTGAGTCATTTGAGGTATTGGGGAACTGAAGAGTTAATCTGCGATCAGATTAAACCAATTCAATAATTGCCATTTCTGCATTATCTCCCCGACGACGGATAGTCCGGATAATCCGAGTGTAACCCCCATTACGAGCAGCATAGCGGTCTTTTGCTCCTTCAAATAGAGCATGAACCAGTTGTTTGTCGTAGATATATCCCATTGCCGCCCGACGAGCGCTTAAGGAGCCGTCTTTGGCAAGAGTAATCATTTTTTCCGCTTGGGATCGAACTGCTTTGGCCCGAACTTTAGTCGTGGTAATTCGACCATGACGAATCAATTCTGTTGTCAGCGATCGCAACAGTGCTTTTCGCTGGTCAGCGGGTTTTCCTAGTTGAGGTGTTCGACAACGATGACGCATAATTCAGTCTTAGTAGATAATTTTAAGTAACTTTTTCCCAGCGTTGGTCTGGCGATCTTGTGGGAGGGATCAATCTAAGGATTGAGTTGTTCTAAACATTTCAACCGTTTCAATTCCCCAAAATTTTGGCAGATGATTTTGAGAAAAATATTTAGATGTTGACCTATTTTAGGTTTTAGCAGCCCGCTCTAGGGGCAATGTAATACCCAGGCGCTTCTGTAGAGCTTCAATCACTTCTTCAGCCGATTTTTGGCCAAAGTTTTTGATTTCTAGCAAGTCTTCTTGAGTATAATCCCGTAAATCGGCAACAGAGTTAATTTGGGCTCGCTTGAGACAGTTATAAGCTCGCACAGAAAGATGCAACTCTTCAATGGGAATTTGACTGGTGGGATCAACATCATCTGTTTGATCGCTCTTCATCGTTTCTGGAGTGATGTCTTGCAATGGTGCAAAGAGATCCACTAACAATGTAGCTGCCTGAGAGAGAGCGTCTTGAGGCGTAACACTACCGTTAGTCCAAATTTCCATAATCAGTCGATCTTGTTCGAGAGATCCTCCTACCCGAGCATCCTCGACCACATAATTGACTTTACGAACTGGCATAAAAACTGCATCGATTTGCAGAAAGTCTACAGCCGTTGCCTCATCTCGGTTTCGGTTTACTGCCTTATACCCAATCCCTTGTTCGACTTGAACCTCCATTTCTAGAGTTGACCCAGGGGACAGGGTAGCGATATATTGACTTTTATCTACAATTTCCGCTTCAGATGGGACATCAAAGTCTCCTGCTGTTACTGTAGCTGGGCCTTGAACCAGTAAACGCCCAATTTGCTTTTGAGGTGAGTAACTTTTCAGTACCACATCTTTTAGATTCAGCAAAATTTCTAAAACATCTTCTCGAACTCCTTCTATAGTGGCAAATTCATGGTTTACGCCAGCAATTCTAACAGCGGTAATTGATGCTCCTTCTAAGTTAGAGAGCAAAACCCGTCTAAGGGCATTACCAACTGTTGTACCCTGACCACGGCCTAACGGCTCTAGAACAAATTTACCGTACTGACTTTTATTGGCATCTGTACTAGACTCAATACACTCAATTTTAAACTGCGCCACCAAGTTTGACCTCCCTTCTCCTTTCAACCCCAAAGTGTAACCCTTTCTTTAAAATGAACCGCGAAAAATGTGAACGCCTTCATTTTTAACTTTCATCAGCTTTTTTTTGTTTGCTGAGTATTTAGTTCAATAATATTTACACTCGACGACGTTTTGGAGGACGGCAGCCATTGTGAGGAATGGGGGTAATGTCTCGAATTAGGGTGATTTCTAATCCAGCACCCTGAAGTGCCCGAATAGCAGTCTCTCGACCTGCCCCAGGGCCACTCACCATCACTTCGATTTGACGCATTCCTTGATCGCTAGCACGACGACCTGCAGCTTCTGCCGCTGTTTGTGCCGCAAATGGAGTTCCTTTTTTTGCGCCTTTAAAACCTGTTGCCCCAGCCGAAGACCAAGAGATCACTTCACCATTAGGATCGGTAATTGTCACAATGGTATTGTTGAAAGTAGACTGAATGTAGGCTAAGCCGTTTGGAACATTACGTTTCTGCTTTTTTGCTCCTGATTTTTTGGTTTGTCGCGCCATAATTTTGTAGACTTAGATGAATTAATCGTGCAGTTGAATCTGAAATCAAACAGAGGGATTTCGTCAATAGATGAAACTGAGGACTTCAGTTGCTTATTTCTTAGCAGCGGCTTTTTTCTTGCCTGCTACAGTCCGACGGACACCACGTCGAGTCCGAGCATTGGTTCGAGTCCGCTGACCACGGACGGGTAAACCCATGCGATGACGACGACCACGATAGGTTCCAATATCCATCAAACGCTTGATGTTCATTGCTTCCCAGCGTCTGAGGTCTCCTTCTACTTGATACTCTTGAATTGCTGAACGTAATGCAGCTACATCCGAATCACTCAAGTCTTTTACCCGAGTATCTGGGTTAACCCCTGTTTTTCCTAAGATTTCTTGAGAGCGAGTCAGTCCAACGCCATAAATATAGGTCAGACCAATCTCAACCCGTTTGTTCCGGGGAAGATCGATTCCGGAGATCCGTGCCATACCTGTTTGTACTCCCTAAATGTTCACGACTGAACTCTTGACAGAGTTACGAACTACAGTTGAGTCAACTGTAGAAAATCTAACTATTTTTTCAACAGCCTGATGCTGCCCAAAGCGATTAGATTTTAATGATTGACCACCTAAAAAAAGGTGTCATAAAAATGATGTTTGTCGATGTCGATACTGGAGAGAAGGGCTGGGAAAGGCCATAGAGAAGCGTGTTATGATTCATCTATCTCACTTACCCCAGCAAATCATCCAATAACGAGTCTGATTTCAACCTTGACGCTGTTTATGCTTGGGGTTATCGCAGATGACCATCACGCGACCTCGTCGGCGGATGACTCGACACTTTTCACACATTTTCCGCACTGATGCTCGTACTTTCATGCGATGATATTAAGACAACACTACAACAAATTTATTATTATATCATTGTCTGAGCCTTTTTATTTTTCTTATCCTTCTGAAATTCACCAGCGGAGAAGATATTTTATATAGAGCTATTTTTTCTTGAGCCGATAAGTAATTCGGCCCTTAGTCAGATCATAAGGAGTTAATTCCACTTTGACCCGATCTCCTGGCAAAATCTTGATATAGTTTCGACGAATCTTACCCGATATATGGGCAAGAACATTAAATCCATTATCGAGATCTACCCGAAACATCGCATTAGGAAGAGACTCAGTCACGGTTCCTTCCATTTCAATTAGATCTTGTTTAGACAAGCGGTTGTTTCCTCAATTCAACAAAGGTTTGCTCTGATATTTTTTACCGAATTAAGTTCAGGTATCAAACACCATGAAACAATAGAAATTCGCTGCGAATTTCTTAACATATTTTATCAAAATTTTGCACCGAATGGCTTGACTTTTGTCAAGTTATTAGATAAAGCTTAGAAGCCTAATTTGATCTCGAATTCATCCCAAAGGATGCTCATCAAAAAAATCTTACCGATGATCGACAGGGGTTAAACGGCGGCAACAGCCTGTTTTAACTGAGTTGTCACTTCATCCATCGACAAGCTACCGTCAATTTGACAAAGCTGCTGACGGCTGTTATAAAACTCAATTAAAGGGGTAGTCTGTTCGCGATAAACTTGCAGACGGCGACGAATCGTATCTTCTGTATCATCACGACGACCCCGAGCCAGTAACCGTTTAACCACTTCATCATCGGGAGCATCTAAGTTGATCACCTTTAAAGCTCCCTCAGTTGATGTGGAGGATAAGAGTTTTTCAACAAAAATAGCTTGGGGGACATTGCGAGGAAACCCATCGAGAATCCAACCCCGACTCGTATCGGCTTGTTCTAAGCGGTACTGTACCATGTCTAAAATCAATTGATCCGGGACTAATTCGCCCCGATCCATGTAGACTTTAGCTTGTTGCCCTAAAGAAGTTTGCTCAGACACATGCTGCCTTAAAATATCCCCGGTTGAAATATGGGGAATTTGAAGCATCTCGGCCACACGTATGGCTTGAGTTCCTTTGCCTGCACCAGGTGGGCCGATAAAAATAAATCGCATAGAACTATTTCACCATTCCTTCGTACCGTTGAGAGATCACGTAGGTTTGTACCTGTTTGGCGGTTTCGATCGCAACCCCTACCAGAATTAACAGCGAAGTTGCACCAAATCCGCGAAAAGTGGGAACTCGTGTAGCACTTTCAACCACCGTGGGAATAATAGCCACTAACCCCAGGAATATTGCACCCAGGAAGGTCAGCCGATTTAACACTCGTTCAATATATTCGCTAGTTGCCCGTCCTGGACGAATTCCCGGAATACTTGCCCCCATCTTTTTCAAGTTTTGGGACATATCCACCGGGTTCATAATCAGGGAAGCGTAGAAATAACTGAAAAACAGAATCAACACCAGATAAAATAGGGCATACAGCCAAGGTGTCGGCCCGTTTGGACTCAAGTAAGTTGAAATTCGTATTAATGTCGGATTATTGGTGAATTGAGACAGAGAAGCAGGTAAAATTAGTACAGCCGATGCAAAAATAATCGGCATCACTCCCCCCTGATTCAACCGCAGCGGTAAATAGCTGGTTTTTTCTCGATACAGTTTCCGGCCCACCTGACGACGAGCGGATAAAATCGGAATTCGACGAGTTCCTTCTTGGACAAAAACAATCCCAACAATCATTGCAAGGAAGATCAGTAATAAAAGAATCACTCGGCCGACAATTGCGCGATCGCCACTTTGAGCCAGTTCAATGGTATTCCCTAATGAGCTGGGTAACACCGCCACAATATTGACAAAAATCAGCAAGGATGCACCGTTGCCAATTCCCCGCTCAGTAATCAACTCAGAGACCCACATGACAAACATCGATCCGGCGGCCAAAGCTAAAATCACTTCAACCGTGAAGAAAACCCCCGGTGTTTTAGCAAATGGGGTCACCCAGATGGCAATCCCCACACTTTGAAGCAATGCCCAACCGAGGGCGACATAACGGGTAATTTGAGAAATTTTACGTCGTCCGGCTTCTCCTTCATTTTTCTGCAAATCTTCTAGACTCGGCAAGGCTGCCGTCATCAATTGCATAATAATGGAGGCATTAATAAAGGGAATAATCCCTAACGCAAAAATCCCCAGGGCAGAGAGTCCACCCCCAGAGAATAAGTCCAGCAAACCAATCACGGGACTATTTTGCACATTAGCGGCAAACGCCGCACGATCGATACCCGGAATAGGCAAGAAAACCCCTAAACGCACTAACACGAGCAAACCAATGGTTATGAGGATACGACCCCGCAAACCGGCTGCTTGTGCCATTTGCATGAAGGTTTCTTGAGCCGTTGGTGCTTTATCTCGACTAACAACCATAAAAGACAACCTCGTTTAAACAGTTTTAGGCGCGACCGCCATCAAGTGTCCTAATTAGCATCAGTATCTGTACTAGGACTGCTGCCATCGACCACTTCACAACTGCCACCTGCGGCTTCTATTTTAGATTGAGCGGTTTTGGTAAATCCAGCCGCTTGTACGTTGATGGCAACATTGAGTTCACCATCTCCTAATACTTTGAGTGGCCCGCTACTACTATTGAGAATACCAGCTTCCATCAAAGATGCAATCGTCACAGTTGTATTTGGGTCAAGGGTGGCGAGCTTTCCTACATTAATGGTAGTGTAACGTTTACGGTTAACCAGAGGGAAGCCTTTTAATTTAGGCAATCGGCGATAAAGGGGGTTTTGTCCTCCTTCAAATCCAGGCCGAGTCCCACCACCGGAGCGAGATTTTTGTCCTCGCATGCCTTTACCACAACTGGCTCCTTGTCCGGCTGAAATCCCACGACCTAAACGCCGTTTGCGTTGGCGAGAGCCTGCTTTTGGAACAGCATCTTGTAATCTCATAACAAAATCGTTAATACAGTAAATTGAGTAATATCAACTAAACAGATGATCGACGGGTAATCCGCGTTCCTTGGACACCTCAGAGAAGGTGCGAAGACTTGAAAGAGCGTCAACAGTAGCGCGGGCGTTGTTGAGGGGGTTACTAGAACCGAGCTGTTTGGCCAAAATATTCTGAACCCCAGCCAGTTCGAGTACAGTTCGCACAGCTCCCCCAGCAATTACACCTGTACCGGGAGATGCGGGACGAACCATAACATTTGCGCCGCCTCCGATTCCATTAACGGGATGGGGAATTGAATTAGCTTTGGTTAAAGGGACGCTAATCACATTTTTGCGACCATCGGCGACACCTTTTTTAACCGCACCAATAACATCAGCGGCTTTTCCGACACCGACACCGACTTGACCGCGTTCATTGCCTACAATCACAATGGCGCGGAAACTGAGTTTTTTACCCCCCTTAACCACTTTTGTGACCCGGCGAATTTGAACGACCCGTTCTTGCCATTCAGTGTCCTTTTCTTTGGTGCGATTACCTTTTTTTCGGCGTTGTTGTTGTTCTGCCATCTTAATCTATATATCAAGAGTGAATTGAGAGAATGCGGGCGGGACTGACAGCAGAATGGTACGACATTCCAATCGATGGACTTATCTCATTTCTGCTGTGGAAATCAAAACGTTTTAGAAGTCGAGTCCGGCTTCTCGGGCCGCATCAGCTAGAGCTTGGACTCGACCATGATAGAGATAACCGCCTCGGTCAAACACAACTTTTTCAACTCCCAGAGCCAGAGCGCGTTGAGCGATGAGTTGGCCTACTTTAGTTGAGGCATCGCGGTTTCCACCAGATTCTAATTGTTCTCGAATTTCTGGGTCTAATGTAGAGGCGGCAGCCAAAGTGTGTTGTTTCGTATCATCAATGACTTGCACGTAGATGTGCTTATGAGAGCGAAATACACACAAACGAGGGCGCTCCGTGCTGCCTTCTGCTTTACGACGAACACGCCGATGTCGCCGTAAACGGGATTCAGTGCGAGTTTTTTTCATAGTTTATTTCTTCCCAGATTTACCAGCTTTTCGTCTAATTTGTTCTCCGGCATAACGAATTCCTTTACCTTTATAAGGCTCAGGAGGACGAACTGCGCGGATGGTAGCGGCGGTATTACCCACGACTTCTTTATTTGTGCCACTAACAATCACGTTAGTGTTGTTTTCCACCGCTAAGGTAATGCCTTCGGGGGGTTTAATTTCAACGGGTTTACTGTATCCCACGTTTAAGATCAAGTTTCGACCTTGAACTTGCGCCCGATACCCTACCCCTTGAATCTCTAAGCGTCGCTCAAATCCTTGAGAAACCCCTTCGACCATATTGGCAATCAGGGAACGACATAAGCCATGACGTTGCTTTGCCTTGCGGCTTTCATCTCGGCGCTTTACGGTAATAGTGTCTTCTTCTTGAGCAATCACCGCTTCGGGGGGGAGTTCGCGTGAGAGTTCTCCTTTAGGGCCTTTAACCGTTACAGTCTGAGCGTCAATGGTGATAGTGACTTTAGCTGGAATCGCAATAGGCTGTTTACCAATTCTAGACATGATATTTTCTGATGTTGTTAAGGGTGAATAAAACAGTCCCGCACTCACTACCAGATGTAGCAGAGAACTTCGCCACCAATCCCTTGACGACGGGCTTCACGGTCAGTCATCACGCCGTGAGAAGTGGAAATAATCGCAATGCCAATTCCACCGAGAACCCGAGGGAGTTCTTTGCGGTTTTTATAGACTCGTAATCCCGGACGGCTGACCCGTTTCAAGGTTTTGATGATAGGTCTACGAGTTTTAGAATTGTACTTTAATGACAGTACCAGTTTTTGGCCAATTCCTTCGCCGCTTTCTTCGACATTGTCAATAAAGCCTTCGTCTCTCAGGACGCGAGCAATACTACGAGTCATACGGGTCGCTGGAATATCTGTCGTTTGATGCCGCGCCATACAAGAGTTGCGGATGCGCGTCAGCATATCTGCAATGGTGTCGTTTGTTGCCATAGTTGCCTAAATATTGATAGTGCCTTATTTCTCCCGGAAGGGCATGCCCATTTCTTTGAGTAAGGCACGTCCTTCTTCGTCATTCTGGGCTGAAGTCACGATAGAAATATCTAAACCCCGAATTTGATCGATACTGTCGTAATCGATTTCTGGGAAAATCAACTGTTCGCGAACCCCTAAGCAATAGTTACCTCGCCCATCGAAGCTTTTGGGACTGATACCACGAAAATCTCGAATTCGAGGCAGTGCCAGATTAATTAAGCGATTGACAAAGGCATACATCCGTTCAGAACGAAGGGTAACCATGACCCCAACTGGCATCCCTTTACGGATTTTAAATCCAGCAATCGCCTTTTTGGCGCGGGTAACCACTGGTTTTTGCCCAGTAATTGTAGCCATTTCTTGAATAGAGGATTCTAAAGCTTTCGCATTCTGTGAAGCCTCTCCTAAACCGCGATTGAGAGTCACTTTAACTAGTTTAGGAACTTGATGAATATTGTCATATTTAAACTGTTCCATCAGTTTCGGAACAATTTCATCTTCGTATCGTGTTTTCAGTGGAGATACCATAGCTGTTTTTGGGTCTGAATCATCCCTGGGCTGGGTCAGGGAAAGTTAACAATAGATGTGTTTTACACTTGCGCGCTGAAATAACTGTTGCTCCGGTAGCAATAAAATTAAAACTGTGAATTAGTCTATAATTTCCCCAGTTTTTTTCAGCATTCGCACCTTACGACCATCTTCTGTAAAGGTATAAGAGATCCGACTGGCGACTTTTTCCTTTTGGGAATAAAGCATGACATTAGAACTATCAATCGGCGCTTCAAACGTGATGATACGTCCTGATTCTCCTTCTTGTTGAGGTTTAACGTGTTTGGTACGAACATTCACATCTCGAACCACCACTTTACTCAGTCGGGGTAAGGTTTTAAGAATTTCCCCTACTTTTCCCTTGTCACGCCCCGTAATCACTTGAACAGTATCCCCAGTTTTGACGTGCATTTTTAAACGATGCAGGGGAGTTTGGTTTTTGCGTTTCACCATTAGAGTACCTCCGGTGCGAGGGAAACAATTTTCATATAGCTTCTCTCCCGTAGTTCCCGTGCGACTGGACCGAAAACACGAGTGCCTCGAGGGTTGCCATCTGGGTTAATGATCACGGCGGCGTTATCATCAAACCGGATACTCATGCCACTATCGCGACGTAAGCTATGGCGAGTCCGAACAATTACAGCTCGAACCACGTCTGATTTTTTGACGGCCATATTGGGAATGGCATCTTTAACGACAGCGATAATTTCATCGCCAATACCGCCGTAGCGACGGTTACCGCCCCCTAACACCCGGATGCACATTAATTTTCGTGCTCCGCTGTTATCGGCGACATTTAGTAAACTTTCCTGTTGAATCATGGTGGGTGGATGGTTTGAATGAGTGGGAAATTTTAATCAAAAATTTCGCCCTGGATTTGTACAAATGATTGAGAGTTCACCCTAGATGGCGCGAGTACTGATAATTTCCACAACATTCCAGCACTTGGTTTTACTCAGGGGGCGAGTTTCTTTAATTCTGACTCGGTCTCCTTCATTACATTTGTTTTCCTCATCATGAGCTTTGTAATGCTTTGTTTTAACGACAATTTTGCCGTATTTAGGATGAGGAGAACGGTTCTCGATGGCCACAACCACCGTTTTATTCATTTTGTTACTAATGACGAGGCCGACTCGTTCTTTGATTGCCATAGTTTTAATAGGTTCACACTACATAATCTATTGAATTCAATCCATTGCTGAGTCTTAAAAAATAGTTTCAGTAATGACTGAAAGTGTGTTGACTCTGCCTTACTCTTTACTCTTCGGCCACAACCGACGTGTTAGGGGGGGTTTCAGTTTGCCGCTGACGTTCCCCTTCCACGGTCAGCAACTGGGCTAACCAATGACGAGCGTGTTTAAACTCGTGGGTTTTTTCTAAGCGCCCTGTGGCTTGGAGTAAACGCAGGTTTGCCAATTTTTTTTTGGTTTCTAGAATCTCTTGAGACAAGTTATCCTCACTTAAGTCTCTTGCTTCTTTGATTTTTGGCAGTGCCATAATTGTCAATTCCTTTACTCTTCAGCCGGTGGTTGTGGACGGGTAATAAACTTAGTTTTGATCGGTAGCTTGGAGTCTGCTAAACGCATGGCTTCACGAGCAACAGATTCAGGCACCCCGGTTAACTCAAACATGATGCGACCCGGTTTAACCACAGCCACCCAGAATTCTGGATTCCCTTTCCCTGAACCCATCCGGGTTTCTGCTGCTCGCATGGTAACGGGTTTGTCTGGGAAAATCCGAATCCAAATTTTACCGCCGCGTCGAATATAACGGGTCATGGCTCGACGAGCTGCTTCGATTTGGCGTGAGGTAATCCAGCAAGGTTCTAATGCTTGGAGGGCATAGTCTCCAAAATTAATGGTATTGCCTCGGCTGGCCATACCTCGCATCCGTCCTCGCTGTTGCTTACGAAATTTTGTTCTTCTCGGGCTTAACATGACTGGTTTTTAGTTAGGGATAGATATGCAATCTTTGATTACCCTTCGTTAGAACGATCATCATATTTCTGACGACGAGGTTGTCGATTACGTCTGGGTTGATTGGCGTTAGCAGGAGCGGTTTCTTCCTGTCCGGGAATAATTTCTCCTTTAAAGATCCAAACTTTGATCCCCAAAATTCCGTAAATCGTTAATGCTGTGCAGTAGGCATAATCAATATCAGCCCGCAAGGTATGCAATGGCACGCGACCTTCGCGAGTCCACTCAGTCCGGGCAATTTCTGCACCGTTTAACCGACCACTGACTTGAATCTTGATGCCTTCAACTCCGGCTTTTTGGGCGCGAGTAATAGCTTGACGCACTACCCGTCGGAAAGAGACCCGTTTTTCCAGTTGTTGAGCGATGTATTCCCCAATTAAGGTGGCATCGGCATCAACTCGGGCAACTTCTACCACATTAATGCGGATTTGTCGTTGATTTCCCAGCTCTTTCTGTAAACCGACTCGAAGCGCCTCAATCCCACTGCCGCCGCGACCGACAACCACCCCAGGACGTGCAGTAAACACTTCTAGGTCAATTTGGTCAGCTTTGCGTTCGATCCGGACATCAGAAATGCCGGCGTTACTGAGGTTTTTGCGAATATATTCGCGGATTTGATGGTCTTCCTGGAGCAATTCCGGATACTGTCTCGCATCAGCAAACCAGCGAGATTTATGTTCCTGAGTAATTCCAAGGCGAAAACCAACTGGATGTATTTTTTGTCCCATAACAGTTTGAGGATAATATCTGTTAACTGTTCACTTTTGAAATCTGTTTGATTACGGTGGACTCCATTACAACCCATGAGGCGATTACTCGCTCACTGGTGTAACTGCAACTGTAATATGACAAGTCGGTTTACGAATTTGATAGGCACGACCTTGCGCTCGAGGTCGATACCGTCGTAAACTGGGGCCTTGATCCGCGTAAGCTTCGGAAACAATGAGGCTAGCTGGATCGAGACCTTGATTGTGTTCGGCATTGGCAACCGCTGAACGCAGCACCTTGAGTACAGGTTGACAAGCCCGATAGGGCATAAACTCAAGGATGATCAACGCCTCCCGATAGGAACGACCCCGAATTTGATCCAGGACTCGTCGTACTTTGTGGGGAGACATCCGAATATAGCGAGCGATCGCGCTGACTTTTTCTGTGTTATCTACTGCCATGATCTTCTACCGACGTATTTTTTTATCGCTCTTGGCATGACCTCTAAAGGTTCGGGTCGGAGCAAATTCCCCGAGTTTATGACCCACCATTTGCTCTGAGACAAATACAGGAACGTGCTGACGGCCATTATGAACTGCCAGTGTATGGCCTATCATTTGAGGCACAACTGTTGAAGCCCGTGACCAAGTCTTGATCACCTCTTTTCTGCCATTGGCATTTAAGGTTTCAATTTTTTTTAGTAATTTGTCGGCAACAAATGGGCCTTTTTTTAGTGAACGAGGCATAGTTTTAGTTCCAACTGCACATGAATTGTTATCGATCGCTTACCCCAAAGACATTAGAGTCATACTCCTCTAACTTTGACGACCGCCTTTTCCGCGTTTGGAGGATTTACGGCGACGACGCACAATTAAAGCGGTACTGCGTTTTTTCTTATTCCGAGTTTTCGCACCCAAGGCAGGTTTACCCCAAGGTGTCATCGGCCCTGTATGACCAATCGGCGCGCGTCCTTCACCACCGCCGTGGGGGTGATCGCAGGGGTTCATCACACTTCCCCGGACTGTGGGTCGTTTTCCTTTCCAACGGTTACGGCCTGCTTTTCCGACGCTGGTATTACGGATATCAGCATTACCCACTTGTCCAATGGTGGCGTAACAGTTGGCCGGAACTTTACGTTGTTCCCCGGAGGGCAATTTCAGCGTGACATACTTACCTTCTTTTGCCATAATTTGGGCGATGGCTCCGGCGGCACGGACGATCTGTCCTCCTTTACCGGGAAGTAATTCCACGTTATGAATCGCCGTTCCCAGCGGGATTTTCATCAACGGTAAGGCGTTACCCACTTCAATCGGTGCATCAGGACCAGCGGTGATTAAGCTTCCCACTTGTAACCCGGCTGGATGCAAAATATAACGCTTTTCCCCATCGATATAATGCAACAGGGCAATGCGTGCGTTCCGATTGGGATCGTATTCAATCTCCGCGACTTTAGCCGGAACATTATGTTTATCCCGTTTAAAATCAACGATCCGATAGAGTTTTTTGTGTCCCCCTCCCCGGTGGCGACAGGTAATCACACCTCGATTATTCCGTCCTTTGTGACGATGTTTGTGAGTCGTCAAGGAGCGCTCTGGTTCGGAGCGGGTAATTTCGGAAAAGTTGGAGGTCGATAACTGGCGAGTGCCAGGGGTCATAGGGCGATAAGAACGTATTCCCATAGTTTTCCCTCTTCATACAATGGTGTGCAACCGTTTTTAGACTTCTGGGAAAAGAATTTTCCGCAACGGTTCTCCGTCTTCTAAGGTGACAATTGCCCGTTTATAACGAGACTTAAACCCCACATATCGACCCACCCTACGGCGTTTTCTAGGAGGGTTATGGGTATTGACACTCTTGACTTTGACGGTAAACAACTGTTCAATCGCTTGCTTAATCAGGGGCTTAGTCGCTTTGAGATCGACATCAAATGTAAACTGATTCAGTTCCATCTGGATGGTGGCTTTCTCGGTGACGATAGGGCGCTTGATCAGATCTGCGAGATCCCGTTCGTTGTATTTAGTCACTGTAAATCTCCTCTATTTTGGCGATCGCAGCGGCAGTTGTAATGACGCGATCGGCTGCCAGCAAATCGTAAACATTGATACTATCAGCCACACAAATTCTCAGGGTGGGAATGTTGCGACCGGAGAGATAAACGTTTTGCTGTTTTTCCGGTAAAATCAACAGAATTTTCTGAGTGGGATCAATTCCCCAACGATCAATGGCTCCCATTAATTCTTTAGTTTTGGGCGCAGGAAACTGATCGACAAATTCCTCAACTACAACCATCTCTTCAGCTCGACTTTGGAAAGCGGTTCGCAGGGCTAAGCGCCGTTCCTTGCGATTCATCTTTGTGCCATAATCTCTGGGTTGCGGACCAAAGATTATACCACCACCGCGCCATAACGGTGAACGAATTGAACCAGCCCGCGCCCGACCCGTTCCTTTTTGTCGCCAGGGCTTACGACCACCCCCACGTACTTCTGAGCGGGTTTTAGTGCTGGCATTTCCTTGGCGGGCATTGTTCATCTGTCGCACAATGGCGCGATGGAGAATATGAGCCGCATTTTCTTCTTTGGCAACTTTTAGCTCAAAGGAGGTTTGCCCTGCCTCTTCTCCTTGCCAATTTTTAACAGTACACTCAACCATATTTTTTCCCTTTTAGTTTTTATTTACTACCCACGATGTTGGCCGGGGCAATACTGATTAAACTACCGGGTTTACCTGGGACAGCGCCTTTAATTAAAAGCAGGTTTCTTTCGTTATCTATCCGCACGACAGTTAATTTGCGAGTAGTAATTTGTTTACCGCCATAGCGTCCTGCCATCTTTTTACCGGGATAGACCCGACCGGGAGTGGTTCCGGGGCCAATTGAACCGGGTTGACGGTGGTTCTTAGAACCGTGTGACATCGGCCCCCGGCGGAAGTTATGCCGTTTTTGAAATCCCGCAAAACCCCGTCCCATACTGGTTCCGGTTACATCGACCAGTTGACCGGGTTCAAAAATATCAGCTTTGAGTTGTTGACCTAGCTCGAAAGTGCTAGTGTCATCGGTGCGATATTCCTGTAGGTGGCGCAACAAGGTTCCCCCAGATTTCGTGAAGTGACCTTGCTCAGCACAACTGAGATACTTATTCACCTCTCGACCTGGGTTTTTTTTAGTATTCAGTTTACGGGTTTTGTCTTTGACTTCTCCATAACCGAGTTGAAGGGCGCTATAACCGTCCGTCGAATCGGTTTTGATTTGGGTAATTGTACATGGCCCAGCTTGGACAACCGTAACTGGAATCGCTTTTCCAGTCTCTGACTCAAAGACTTGAGTCATGCCAAGTTTTGTGCCGAGGATTCCTACAGACACTTAAACTAGCCTCTCTTTTCTAAGCATTACAATATAGCCGGATTTACGCTTTACACATTGAATCCGTCAACTTTTTGGATATTATTGACACTGTTAGCAGCGCTTTTAATGAACCTCTGACAGCTAAAAATTATTTCCTACTATTTAACAGATTAAAAACCTGCTGTTGTCCGGAATATTTCAGGCTATTTGTGGGTTTAAACTGCTGAACTGAGATGGAACTCAGTTTTTCCAGATGTCATCAGGACTTGAGCAGATCTCTACTCAGTATCCTTTTTTCCACTGAGGATAAGCTTAACCTAATTCTGCCAGTTTTTGGCAAACCAAACAGTTTTGGGATTAAACGTTCTCTATTTGAACTGGATTTTCTATGAGTTTCCTGCAATTAGCACTATCCTGAATCTACTCAAACCTACCTTGGGGGCAACTTTCACCCACAAAGAGTCAGACTCAAATCAGCTGTGCAATGGAAAACTAAAATCTAGTTATTTTATGACAATACTTAATCTTATGTAAATTTTGTTGATTTGTCAATGATTTAATCACAATTACTGATGATATTAAGATGGGCCGATGATTGATCAAACTAAAAACACTTTTGAAACAGTGACTGGGTTCTATAGAAACCTCATGCACTAATTCCGCTAGTAATGAACAGCACTAAACGCTCAGTCAGACGATCAATTTGCCGTGTGTTGTCTTCTAATAAAAGTTGAGAGTTTTCAATTTGAGTTAAAACCCGCACTAACATTGCCACAACTAAATCTAATTTCCAAGATAATTCTTGCTCAGACTGATGGGGTAGCATCTGCTGCAAAGCACTGAGAAAACGTTCGTGACTTAAACTAAATTCAGCGCTTGCCAGTTGTTGAATGGGATGGGGTTCAATCCGACATTGACCCATGAATTGAGCATGAACAAAGCAAGATGGCTCTGCTGAATGGAGCATTTCTAACGACGGCGCAACATAAGCGCGGATGACATCAGCCATAGAAAAAGGGCTATTGCGCTGCTCAAGCCCGTCCAAACGCCGCACTTGTTCGTTGACAATGGGTTCTGCGACTCGTCGGACTGCGGCTTTAAATAGTTCCTCTTTTGAGCCGAAATGATAATGAACTGCGGCTAAATTCACATTGGCATCTCGTGTGACGGCTCGTAATGATGTGCCAGCATAGCCGAGTAGAGCAAATTGACGCTCTGCTGCATCAAGAATTTGGATTTTAGTATCAATTTTCGGATCGCTGGAAGGAACAGAATTCATTGGGGTTAGGATTTCGGGTTTTGGGGCGCATGCAATGCGCCCCTACTATGGACGGGCATATCTTCATCAAAGCAGAATATTGCAATTATTTCAAACGTCTGTTTCAATTAAATCAAACGATTGTTTTAATTTTAGCATTGAATCGATCAGCGCTATTTCACTAACGGCTCCAAACTTATGAGTACACCGCAACAGGATAATTCTCAATCAGCAGAGCAAGCATCAACTAGCCCTTCTATGGAATGGGAGACAACAGATCGAGATTTATCCCAAGCCTTGACAAAATCCTCACCTGAAGATATCTCAGACCGTTCTACCCAGCCAGAGGAGGAAACTGCATTTGAAGATATCGAAGTTCAATCCTCACCCAAACCGAAGCGTTGGCAGCGAGTTGTTGTAGCGGGAATTTTGCTTGCCGTTGGACTGGGAGGAATACCCCTTGTATATCGTAATAGTTTGAGATCACAACCCGATACAGCCAAACCGCAACAAAATTTACCAACTATTCTCCCGGTAGAAACTATTACGGTAGAAACTGTGAATTCCTATTCAGTTGCCCGTGCCTATACGGGAATAGTAGAAGCCCAACGGACGAGTGAATTAAGCTTTGAACAGTCCGGGTTACTGCGATCGCTGAGTGTTGATCAAGGCCAGCAAGTCAATCAAGGTGAGGTAATGGCACGCTTAGATACTCGTCAACTCCAAGCCCAGCGCCAAGGATTAATTGCCCAGAAAGATCAGGCGATCGCCACGTTAACAGAGCTGCAAAATGGGCCACGCCAGGAAACCATTGCAGCCACTCGGTCTAGACTGACCCAAGAACAAGCGAGATTACGGGAATTACAAGCAGGGCCACGAACTGAAAATATTGATGCGGCAGGTTCACGGTTAGAAGATTTACAGCAACAGTTGGAATTAGCACAGTTACAAACTCAACGTCGTCGAGATCTGTATGCTGAAGGGGCTATTTCTCGGGAAGACTTAGATCAAACTATTACGACAGAGGACTCCCTTTTAGCCAGAATTAACGAAGCTGAGAGTAATTTGACAGAGTTACAAACCGGAACTCGGATAGAGCAAATTCAGGCTCAACAGGCACAAGTTCAGCAGGTGCGAAGTCAGTTAGATGAATTGTTAGCAGGAACTCGGATAGAGCAAATTCAGGCTCAGCAAGCACAAGTTCGTCAAATAGAATCTCAGATTAGTGAATTAGAGATTTTACTCGAAAAAAGTTTATTATCTGCTCCTTTTTCGGGTCAAATTTCCCGTCGTTATATTGATGAAGGAACGGTGGTTTCAGCAGGTCAACAGGTTGTACGGTTAGTAGAAGGCAGACAGCCGGAGGTGCGTGTGGGTGTTCCTGCTGAAGCGCTATCAGATTTGAGGATAGGCCGTCAATATCCGGTTGAAGTGGGGGGAGAAGTTTATTCAGCCGGACTCATTTCGATTTTACCGGAAGTAGATTCTGCTACTCGTACTCGTACTGTGATTTTATTACTTCCCCAAATAGTTGCACCGGGTACAATAGGGCGTTTGCAACTGACCCGCATTCAGTCTACAGAGGGGTTTTGGTTACCGACAAGCGCTTTAATTCGAGGAGAACGGGGTTTATGGGCTTGTTATGCCTTGGTTGCGGTGGAAAACTCAACCGATATACCGCCTAGGACGAAGCAATTAGAACGGCGCACAGTAGAAGTATTGCATACAGAAGGCGAGCGGTCTTTAGTGCGGGGACTACTGCAACCGGGTGAACAGGTTGTGGCTAATGGTGTTCAGCAATTTGTACCGGGTCAGTGGGTGGAGGTTTTGTTAGGTGAGTAACGGGTAAAGGGTAATAGTAAAGAGTGTAATCTCAATATTTATCTATCTTTTTTTATGGATTTATTACTTTTATGACTACTCTATTTTATCGTAATTTCAGATTATTAATTCTCTGTACAGGCGCATGGCGATGCACCCCTTCTAAATTCTAATTACTATATTTACG
>JBARZE010000031.1:0-14908 GCA_049649525.1 Microcoleaceae cyanobacterium | reverse complement strand
GGCTGTCTGTGATGGTTTCTGTGGATGCTATTATCACACTAGCACCGATAGTTAGGGGTAGATAAAGTTCTAAGGCGGCGATGTCAAATGAGAGGCTAGTAACTGAGAGTAAACGGTCTGATGCTGTTAATGATAGTGTTTGATTAATTGCTAAGATAAAGTTACTTAAAGCTAGGTGAGAGATTTGTACGCCTTTAGGTTGACCTGTCGAACCGGATGTATAGATAATATAAGCTAGGTTTTCGAGTGGAATATTGATGGAAAGGTTGTCTGATGGTTGTTGAGTAATTTCTGACCAATGTTGTTCTAAGTTCAGTGTATTTTTGACGGGGAGTTGTAGATGATTGAGGGAAGTTTGAGTGATAATATATGAAATTTGAGCATCTTTTGTGATGAATTGAAGACGGTCTAAGGGATAGCTTGGGTCTAGGGGGATGTATGTGGCGCAGACTTTTAATATAGCGAGAAGTGTGATGAGAATTGAGCTAGAACGTTCTAAACAAATGCCGATAGTTTGTGAGGGTTGAATGCCTTGTTTTTGCAGGTAATGAGCTAGTTGATTTGCGGTTTTATTGAGTTGGTGATAGGTGAGTTGTTGATGGGTGTCGATAACGGCAATTGCATCAGGAGTTTGTTGAGCTTGAGTTTCTATTAGTTGATGAATTATTGTTAGTTTTTCAAAGGTTTGTTGGGTTTGATTCCATTCAACTAACAGTTGATTTTTTTCTATTTCTGCTAATAACGAGAGTTGAGATACTTTCTGTTGAGAATTTAGAAGGATTTCTTCTAATAAGATTTGAAAGTGCGTAATGATTCGGCTAATGGTTTCAGCCTTGAATAAATCTGTATTGTACTCAAATACTCCGGTCAGTCCGGACGGAGTTTCATACATATCTAAGCTCAAATCAAATCGAGCGGTTTTATTTTCAGGATTAATATAATCTAAAGTTAAATCAGGAAGTTGAAAGGTTTGTGTGGGAGTGTTGTGAAGAATAAACATCACTTGAAATAGAGGATTATGGCTTAAGTTGCGTTCAGGTTGCAATTCCTCTACCAAATATTCAAAGGGTAAATCTTGATGTTGATAAGCTTCTAAAGTGACTTCACGGACTTGTTTAATAAAATTTTGAAAGGTTTGATTTGCTGATATTTTAGTTCTGAATACTAAGTTATTAACCAGTAAACCCATCAGATTTTTAAGTTCCGGACGATTCCGATTAGCAACTGTTGAACCGACTACAATATCTTCTTGTTGAGTATAGCGATAAAGTAACGTTTTCAATGCTGCCAGTAATAGCATAAATAAGGTAACATCTTCCTGACGAGCTAAATTTTTGAGAGCTTCAGAATGTTGATGAGATAGATAAAAAGATTGAGTATTACCTCTATAAGTTTGCGCTGCCGGTCGGGGATAATCTGTGGGGAGTTGAAGTATTGGAGGATTATTTCCTAATTGTTTTTTCCAGTAGGCCAGTTGAGTTGAACGCTCTTCACTTTGTAGCCATTTCTTCTGCCAAACGGCATAATCTACATATTGAATATTGAGTTCAGGTAAAGATAAATTTTCACTTTTACCCTGAGATAAAACTTGATAAATGGCGGCTAGTTCTTGAATTAATACCCGCATTGACCAGTAATCAGAGATTATATGATGCAGGGTAAAAAGCAAGACAAATTCATCTGAGGAAAGCTTTAATAGTTTTGCTCTAAATAAAGGAATTTGATTTAACTCAAAGGGTTCTGAAGCTTCTTGTTTAATCAGGTTTTTAACTTGTATTTCACGTTGAGATACAGGAATTTTCTGCAAATCTATCACAGGAAGATTTAGATTCAAAACTGGATAAACACTTTGAACAACTTCACCTTGACTTTCTGTAAAACTTGTTCGTAATATCTCATGTCGTTTAATAATTTCGTTAATACTTTTTTCTAAAGCATCAAGATTGAGTACACCCTTTAAACGCAAAGCAGCAGGAAGGTTGTAGACGGAACTTCCGGGTTGTAGTTTATCTAGAAACCAAAGTCGCTTTTGAGCAAATGAAAGAGGAAAATATTGAGGCTTGTTCGCCTTTTTCTTCATCAATTTCTTGAGAAGTTCTCGCTTTTGTTCTTGCGAAAGTTTGGAAAAATTAGATGGTGTTTGAGTCATGAGTTTTCCTCCTCTAACATTTGCGCGAGTAAATTATCTAGTTCTTGTTCAGATATTTGGTCGATATTATCTAAGTTTTGTTGTACAGAATCACGGTCAACCCGCTCTATTTTTATGTCCTCAGTTTGAGACTCTTTATGATTATTTTGCTTAATATCTAATTCTAAATCAGCAATTGTTGGTGTTTCAAAAAAGCGACGAATTGAAATCTCTATCTGCAAGGTTTGACGCATTTGAGAAAGAACTTGAGTGGCTAAGAGAGAATTGCCACCTAAATTAAAGAAGTTGTCTTTAATTCCTATTTTTTCTAGGTTAAGTGCTTTTTGCCATATTTCCACAATTTTCTTCTGTAACTCTGTTTGAGGAGCAATATATTCAGCTTGAGTTTGAGCCAGAATATTATTAAATTTTGGTAAGCCTTTACGGTCTATTTTTCCGTTTGCTGTGAGGGGAAGTTGGTCTAAAATCATGTAGTTTTGAGGAATCATATATTCAGGTAATTTCTGACGTAAAAACTCCCGCAATTTTTCTACAATTGACTCGGTTTTTTGAGGCGTTTCAGGAGATAACCATTGCTTTGTCCAAGCCGCATCAATAGAACCACCGACAAAGCTATGTAATAAAATTTGATTGGGTTCGAGATTAAACAATTCTTCGATACTTTCAAAGTCTAAAGTACCAATAGGACAAAGACCAATTTCATGTTTTGGTGCAGTTTCCATTAATAGTTGACTCATATAACCTGCTTCTAATAAGCAAAATTCTTTTGATTTATCACCATAAATAGGAGTAATTGCATTAAAATTACCTATTAAAAAGAGAGCGAAAGTAGCTTGTTCAAAAATGGATTGATTGATACCGTATATCTGGCTATCGATTTCTGAGTTTTCCTGAATTAAAATTAAACGGTGTTCGGCAGGATGATAGTAATAAATTCCTGGGGTTATTTCCGAACTAGAATTAGGCTTGAAATAACAATAGGTTTGTACGGGATAGAGACTTCCGGCTGAACCATATCGATATTTAGGTAAGGGTGAGTTTTCAAACTTAATTTGCATTAAGCAGCTTATAAACTGACTAAACTCTTGTAAAGATATCGGCTGTTCAAGGAATTTTCGATAACTCTGACGTTGTAAATAGGCTTGAGTTAATGCTTCGTTGAGTTGAGGTTTTGGTAACTCGATACTCGGTTGCGTTGCTTCTTTGCTGCGTAGTCCAGGTTGTTGTAGTTTGAATTCAATCTGATTAACACCTGATAAATTTGGCTGTTCTTTAGGAAGAATATAAGCAACCAGTTGTTGATTATTTACTGTTTCTCCTGTCGTTGTTACTATGGCTTCTTGAATAGCTGAATGTTGTTTTAAAGTTGATTCAATTTCTCCTAATTCAATCCGGTATCCATTAATTTTAACTTGAAAGTCTTCTCGACCTAAAAATTCAATATTTCCATCGGGTAAGTATCGTCCTAAATCCCCAGTTTTATACAATCTTTCTTGAGTTTGAGGGTGAACAATAAAACTTTGATTTGTTTTTTCAGAATTTCGCCAGTAACCTTGAGCTAGTCCAATTCCACCGATATAAAGTTGTCCAGTTACCCACATTGGAGAAGGCTCTAAAGCTTTGTTAAAAACATAAAAACGTTGATTCGCCATTGGACGACCATAGGGAATACTTTTCCAGTTGGGATTAATCGTTTCAATCGGATAAAGAATCGACCAAATAGAAGCTTCTGTAGCACCTCCTAAACTGATTATTTCTGTATTTATATTCAGTCTATTTCTAATCCGGTTTGGTAAATCTAAAGGCAGCCAATCTCCACTCAGTAATACTAAACGTAAGGAATTTTTAATTTCTTGATTAGAATCTAAATAGTCTAACAACATTTGCATTAATGCTGGAACTGAATTCCAAACGGTAATCTTTTGTTGTTCAATTAATTCTACCCAATGGGCTGGATCTTTAGTAGCTTTATAATCTGGAATTACAATAGTTGCTCCGGCTGCTAATGTTCCAAAAACATCATAGACGGAAAGATCAAAGTTTAAAGCAGATAGCGCTAATATTCTGTCATTTGAGCTAATATTAAAACGCTGATTAATATCAAGAATTGTATTAACTGCACCTTGATGATTAATCATCACTCCTTTGGGTAAACCTGTGGAACCTGATGTATAGATAATGTAGGCTAAATCTTGAGGGTAATTCTGATTTTTTAGAGCTAAGTGATGAGGGGTTTCTGAATTGATTTCAAGAGTATCGACACAAATTTTTGTAAGATTTTCAGGCAACTCTAAATATTTAATTAACTCGGAATGTGTGAGAATTTGTTGTGCTTCTGTTTCTTTTAATAGGTGTAATTGTCGTTCTTTGGGCAATTGAGGATCGATCGGAACATAAGCTGCACCCGCTGCTAATATTCCCAAAACTGCAACAATTTGTTCCCAACCTTTTTCCATTACAATAGCAACTAATTGATTGGGACGAACACCTAGTTTTTGAAGTTGGTTCGCTAAACTCAGAGCGCGATTATTTAATTCTTGATAAGTGAGTTGATGTTCTCCGCTAATAACAGCAATGTTCTCTAAGTTTATAGAGACTTGATCAAAAAACAAAGTGTGCAGTAATGTATTTTGATATTTAAAATCTGTTTCAGTTGCATTAATTTCTGTAATTTTTTTAAGTTGTGATGCAGGTAATAATTGTGGCTGAGTCTGGTTCCAGAGTTCATTTTCATTAGCTAGACGCTCTAAAAAATTAGAGTAAGCGGCAAACATTTCATCTAATAATCCAGAGGGGAAAAGTTCATCAATGGTATCCCAATTAAAGACTAAAGCACCATCGACTTCAGACACTTGATGATCGAAATAAACTTGAGAGGTTTGACTGAGGCTATAAACAACTTCAGTTTGCCAGTTTCTAGGAGTATTTTTTGGAGTATTTTGAGTGATAGTGCTGGTAAATACAACAGGCATTAAAGCTCCCGAAACTCGCCCTTGAATTCGAGCTAAATCTCGCAAAACTTCTACCCCACTCACATAACGATGATCTAAATCTTCCCAAAGTTGTGCTTGAATGTTTTTAGCACGAGTTTCAAAGTTATTTTGTTCGCTATTATCTATTGCTAATAAGAGAGATGAGGTAAAATCACCAATAATCTGATTAACTTCTGGATGTACAGGCAAACGATTAAACAGAGTTAAATTGAGGGTAAATCTTGAATTTTTACTCCATGTTGTTAAAATTTCGGCAAAAGCAGCTAGTAAAACGCCAGAATGAGTCATCCCAATTTGAGCGGCTTTTTGTTTGATACGTTGCCAAGTTTGAGGTTCTAACTGTCCTGTACGACGTACAAATCGAGGGTTTTTTATAGTGGCTAAATTTTGCTGAAGGGGAAGTTCAGGAGAAGCAGGTAAGTTAAGCAGACGCTTCTGCCAATAGTCGCGAGAACGATGATAAAGTTCGGAGTCACGCCAAGCATTTTCAGCTATCACATAATCTCGGAAAGAGAGAGAGAAAGAGGGTAATAAATGCTCGGGATTTTGAATCAGTTTTGCGAGTTCACGTCCGATTATTTGTAGACTCCAAGCATCACCAATTAACACATCAAAACTTACAAAAAATCTTATTTTATTCTCTTCTAATAAAGCGGCTTGAATTTCAAATAATGGCCAGCGATCTGTGCTTACAATTTGGTGAGAGAGGCGATCGCGCATTTCTCCTAATGTTGTTATAATACGCTCAGGACTTTCTCTCTGCAAGTCTACAACTTGTATTTTATAGGGCGGAACTTCTCTTAATATTTGCTGTTCTCCATCTGTTTGAACAATCACTCGCAGCATATCGTGATGTTCTATTAACCGTTGTAATGCTTGTTCGACTTGTTCAACTTTCAAGCCAACTATTTCGATTTCACGATAACCATGAGTCGCAATATTTCCTAACTCAAAAGCTTCACTACGACCCATTAAATAGGCTTGCTGAATATCTGTAAGCGGGAAGGGTTGATCCCGTTCTCTGGGATTGGGAATAATTTGAGGTAAAGGGGAGACAGAAATCGCTTCATTTTGAGTTTTAATCTGTTCTGCTAATCCGAATATTGTGGGTTTTTCAAATAGTAAACGCAGTGGAATTTGTACGCCTATCGCTTCACTCACTTCCGCAACAACTTTAATCCCTAACAAAGAATGTCCGCCTAATTCAAAGAAGTTATCATGAATTCCGACTGACTGAACATTAAGTTCTTTTTGCCAAATTTGAGCGATTGTTTTTTCTAATTCAGTTCGAGGTTCAAGATATGCAACGGTTAATTCGGGTCGGAATGCATCAGGAATGGGTAGAGATTTTCTATTGATTTTTCCATTGGGAAGACGAGGTAAAGCGTCCAATTTGACGAAAGTCGTGGGTATCATGTAGCTGGGTAACTTTTGTTCTAAGAAGCGTCGTAGGTGATTTAAATTGGATTGTTCATCTTCTAATAAAAAGACAATATAAGCCACCAAACGTTTATTGTTGGGTTCATCTTCTCGCACCGTCACGACACATTCAATTAAAGCCGGATATTGACTTAAAACCGCTTCAATTTCTCCAATTTCAATGCGATAACCTCTTATTTTTACCTGATGATCGATCCGTCCTAAAAATTCTAACTGTCCATCTGGTTGATAGCGTGCCTTATCTCCGGTTTTATAAAGCCGATTCAGTTGTTGATATGAATTGTCTGTAAATGGATTTGAAATAAACTTTTCAGCCGTTAATTTAGGTCGGTTTAAATAACCTCTGGCAAGTCCTTCTCCACCTAAATAAAGTTCTCCCTTCACTCCAATAGGAAGAGGTTGTAAATATTGATCTAATACATAAGCTTGAGTATTATTAATGGGTTGACCAATGGGAACGGATAACGTAGAACTGCTTTTAACTTCAGCATAAGTTGAATAAGTTGTGTCCTCAGAGGGGCCGTATAAATTGTAAATTTGTTTAATATTTTTCTGTTTTTCTAGTTGTTGAATAAGGCGATTTTGTAATGCTTCCCCTGCTAAATTAACGGTACAAACAGAGGAAGGGATTCCCTTAATTTGAAGCAGATGAGCGATGGCACTGGGAACTGTATTGATTAAGGTTACTTGATCTCTCGCTGCTAAATTAGGTAACTCTAAAGCATTTTCAGCTAATATTATTTTTCCTCCTAAACTCAGCGGAACAAAAAGTTCAAATATTGATAAGTCAAAACAGATTGAAGTTGAGGCAAGAACACCTGCGAGACTTTCATGACTAAACACTTCTTTAGCCCAATGAATTAACTCTATTGTACTACGATGTTCAATCGCAACCCCTTTCGGTTTACCTGTTGAACCGGATGTATAAATTACATAGGCTAGGTTATTTTTTGTAAGTGGAGATGTGGGATTTTCTAAGCTTTCTTGAGTGATTTTATTCCAGTCTTTATCTATATTAATTCGAGAGGTTATTGCTTCTGTTTTTATAGAAATATTAGACTGACTAATTAATACTGAAACTTGAGCATCTTCTAGAATGAAAGATAGACGTTCTAGGGGATAAGTAGGATCGAGAGGAACATAAGCAGCACCCGCCTTTAAAGTGCCTAGAATGGCAATAACCATCTCCATAGAACGATCAACACAAATTCCGACTTTATCTTCTGGTTTGATTCCTAATTGTTGTAAATAATGAGCCAGTTGATTAGCTTGTTGATTGAGTTCTTGATAAGTAAGAATATTTTGGTTATGAATTAATGCGGTCGCATTCGGTTCTCGTTTAACCTGCTGTTCAAATAACTGATGAATACATTGATTTTCTTTTAAAGAATTTATTGAAGTATTATTCCATTCATATAAAAGGGTATTTTTTTCTGTTTCTGAGAGGAGTGATAACTCGGATAATTGCTGTTCTGGATTATCAACAATACTGAAAAGTAAAGTTTTAAAATGTTCAACTAAACGAGCAATTGTTGATTCTTTAAATAAATCAGTATTATATTCAACTTGTCCGCTTATACCCTGTTCAGTCTCCTGAAGATTGAAACGTAATTCATATTTAACGGTTTTATTTTCTAAGGGTAAACGTTCTATCGTCAGTCCTGATAATTCTAAAGGTTTTACTGTTGCTAATTGTAGATCAAACTTAACTTGAAAAAGCGGCATGATTTGGCTGAGATTGCGTTCTGGGTTTAGCACTTCAACCAGCTTTTCAAAGGGTAAATCTTGATGCGCGTAGGCGGCTAAGGTAACTTCTCGAACGCGATTTAAAACTTCACGAAAGGAAGGATTTTCAGAAAGATTTGTTCGCAGAACTAAGGTATTTACTAACAGTCCAATTAAACCCTCTAGTTCGGAGCGATCGCGATTCGCTATATCTGTACCGATAATGATATCATTTTGTTGCGTATAACGATGAAGTAAAACTTTAAAAGCTGTTAATAATAATGTAAATAACGTGACACCTTCTTTCGCGGCTAATGCTTTTAATAAATCCGATAAAGATTTAGAGAGCGCCATCGGATAATGCTCACCTTTATCAGTTGAAATTGCAGGTCTTTGATAATCAAGCGGCAGTTCTAAAATTGGTAATTCATCCCCTAGTTGCTGCTGCCAATAATTAACCTGGGTTTCTAAAACTTCTCCCTGAAGTCTTTGACGTTGCCAAATAGCCCAATCTGCATATTGAATCGGTAATTCTGTTAAAGGGGAGTCTTTATTTTCAATAAAAGCTTTGTATAAAATACCCATTTCTCGCAGAAATACCCCGATTGACCACCGATCTGATATAATATGATGAGTAATCATTGATAGGATAAATTCTGTTTTATCCAACTGCAACAAAGTCAATCTTAATAAAGGATAACTTAGATCAAAATGTTGTTGGGTAACTTCTCTAATAATCCGTTCTATTTCTATCTGAGTTGTTGTTAGCTGAGTCAGGTCAATAACGGGTAGCGAAAAGGCTTGAAAGGGTGAAATAATCTGAATTGGTTGTTTGTCAGCGTTGGTTGCAAAAGTCGTTCGCAGCGTCTCATGTCGCCGAACAATTTCATTGAGGGTTTTTTCTAATACCGCCACATTCAGCCGCCCCCGCAGACGTAAGGCACTGGGGACATTATATGAACTATTATTGGGGTCAAGCTGCTGAATGAACCAGAGACGTTGTTGAGCAAAAGACAAAGCCAACGAGTCAGAGGTCTGCCGGGGAGGAATAGCCTGCACTTGAGGTCGCTTTAACCCTTTCTGCTGAAGTCGTCGCTCAAACAGCTTTCGTTGCTCTGGAGACAAATTCGCAATTTCTTTAAATATTTCTTGAGATTGATTCTTCATTATGTGTCAGTTTTTAGCGATCAATTTAAAGATTACTCGTTTGTATCTAGATAGTGCTGGACTTCGTCAGGAGAGAGGTTTTTGACTTCCGCCAGGAGTTCGGCCATCTCTTGCAATTCATCGGGTTGGGGTTGATTTTGAGCAATCACTGTCGCAATTCCCGCTACTGTCGGGGTTTCAAACAATAGATTTCGCAGCGGTAACTCCACCTCAAATGCTTCTCGCAGGCGGGAAATCGCCTGAATCGCCAGTAGAGAGTGTCCCCCAAGCTCAAAGAAGTTGTCATTGACTCCAACTTCCTCGATTCCTAGAACTTCTTGCAAAATTATAGCAATAGTTTGTTCCATTTCATTGCCAGGGGCAACATATTCTTGAGATAAGTTGGGGCGAGTGTGACCCGAGGTCGATGACTGGGGCTGAGTGGGGTCGAGATTATCTGTCTCCTCTGACAACGGTTTGACCTTAACCCATTGCTGAATACGAGTAGATAAATCTCCCTTGGAAACAATTACTTGAGTGGGGGATGGCAATGATAATATCCGCTGACAAGCATTCCAAACTTCATCAGGTTTCAAGGTAAACTCTGCTAAATTTTCACCTAATCCTGTGACTTTTTGCTGTGGATTTTTTGAAGCTATCGCATCCCAATTTACACTATACCATGAAGTCGGAATTTGCTCGGAAAGATTGCGATAATTTTGATAATTCGCAACAGCATCAATCACCTGATTTGCAGCAGAATAAGCCGCTAAACCCATCCCGCCGATAATCGATGAGAGTGAAGATTGAAGCAGATAAAAATCAAGTGGTTTATTTCGGATCAACTTTTCTAATACATACAGTCCTTGCAGTTGTTCTCTGAAGTTATCTTCACATTTTTCTGGCTTCATTTGTTGCAGTAAATCCATAGAGTTTTCACTACTCATTGGTGTTGAATAGATAACTCCGTGAAGTTCACCAAACTGTTCATATATCTGATCTATAATGGCTTGCATCTCGCCTTCATTTGTAATATCGGTTTGGAATTTTAAACAATCTGAACTGAATCTCTCTAAGCTATCTGGAATACTATCTGGACTGACTATAATCAGTTTTGCTTGAACTGCCCGATCTAAATATTGAGCTAAAATTTCGCCAATTCCTGACTCGAAATCACCAACAATTAAATATACTCCATTTTCTCGTAACTGTATATTTTTATCTTGCTTGGCATCAATACGAATAGGTTTATATGTTCGTTTCCAGCGATAAGAGTCTCGATAAGCAATGGTTAATTCGGTTGGTTCATCTAAGAATTCTGCTAGTAAGCGTTCACTCAACTTTTTATAATGATCTTTGGAAGTGGGAAGCATGACATCAAGATGACGACAAGTGGTGTGAGGATATTCTTGTCCAATACCCAAACATAGCCCTAAAACTGTTGCTTTCTCTGGATTAATTTCTTCTGTACCAATGACAGGATAGATTGGACTGGTCACCACAAATATTTGTAAAGAATTAGTGGAGTTATTAGCAATGAATTGAGTTAAGAATAGTAAGCTATAAAAGTCTTTATTTTGAGTGTTTTCAAACTTTGAAGTGGATTGATCATCTTCTATTCCCCAGAGATAAACGATATAATCCGGATGAAATTCTCGTAAGTTTAAATCTTCCATCAAAGCTTGATAATCTTGCTTTTGCTGAGGATTAATTTCAAATGTTCGATAACCTACTTCATCAAAAGTTTCTCCGATACTAACAGTAATAACTTCTTGACCTGCATTTGTCAGTTTTTGAGCAATTTCTGTCCCTACTCCACGAGAATCTGTAAAAATCAACCAGCTTGTTTTGAGTTGACTTAAATCGTTGAAATCAACCGTATTTGGTAACAGCATTCTTTCCCAAGTCGGAACATAAAACCAATCTGCTAAATCTGTTTTTTTATTAAACTGCTGTAGAGGTTCAGATGACGGTTCAACCCAATATTTTTTGCGTTCAAAAGGATAAGTCGGTAACGGTAAGCGATGACGGGATTCATGACTATAAAATTCTGACCAATCAATCTTAACTCCCGCTAACCAAAGCTTACCTAAAGTCGTGAGTAAAACAGCTATATCAGATTGATTTTGTTGAGGATGTCGCATTGAAGAAAGTACAGGCTGTTGACTTAAATCTGATTGCTGCTTCGTCAGAGAACTTAAGGTTCTTCCTGGCCCTACTTCTAAAAAGATACGGTTTTTATCTTGAACTAATTCTGCAATTCCTGATGAAAAAAGAACCGCTTGACGCAGATGTTTTGCCCAATAATTCGGATCGGTTGCCTGTTGTGAAGTAATCCAAGTTCCGGTGACATTAGAAATCCAAGGAATTTGAGGAGGATTCAACGAAATGCCTTTAACAATTTCAATAAATGACGTTTGAGCTGAGTCCATCATCGCCGAATGAAATGCATGAGACGTGTGCAGTCGCCGATAAGTAATCCCCTGATTTTCTAACTGATTTTGTAAGTTATCAATGGCTACGATTGAACCCGATAATACAGAGAGTTGAGGAGCATTACTGGCTGCAATTGCCATTTCTGAACTCAGCAATGGTTGCACATCTTCACTCGATAAAGCAACAGAAATCATTGCACCAGGAGGTTGTTGCTGCATCAATTTTCCTCGATTTGCAATTAGGAATAGTGCATCTTCTAAAGAGAAAACACCCGCCAGACAAGCTGCTACATATTCACCAATACTATGACCTATCATTGCTTCGGGATGAATTCCCCATGACATCAACAGTTTAGCTAGGGCATATTCAATCACAAAAATAGCAGGTTGAGCATAAAGCGTTTCGTTAATAGCATCATTACTTTCAGATTGTTTTTGATAAAGAATATCCCGTAAATCTAAACCCAGATTAGGCTTAAGCATTTCACAGCAATAATCAACAGTTTCTTGAAAGACCAGCTCAGATTGATAGAGTTCCAAGCCCATGTTTACATACTGTGATCCTTGCCCTGGAAACATGAAGATAACAGAATGACGACTCGGTTCTTGGAATTGAGTAAAAACTTGTTCTGGTTCTAAATTTTCTAGGGTTTTTATGCCATTTTCAAGCGTTTGACAAACCATCATACGACGATGGTTAAATGTCCGACGACCCACTTTTAATGTATAAGCGATATCAGCTAAGTTCAAGTCTGAATTTTGCTTTAAATAAGTTGCTAAATTTTTTGTTGCTGTTTCTAAAGCGGTGTTTGTTTTAGCTGAAAGCAGTAACAATTGCCAAGAACGAGAAGCACTAGAGGATTGAACTATTGGGGCTTCTTCTAAGATTACATGAGCATTAGTTCCGCCAATTCCAAAAGAACTGACACCTGCTCGTCGAGGAGAATGATTCGTTTTCCAGTCTGATAAAGTCGTATTAACATAAAAAGGACTCTCCTCAAAATTGATTTGCTCGTTCGATTTTTTAAAATGGAGTAAAGGCGGTATTTTTTGATGTTTGAGAGCTAGAACTGTTTTGATTAAACCGGCGATTCCGGCTGCTGCATCTAAGTGTCCAATATTGGGTTTAACAGAAGCGATCGCACAGAAATTTTTCTTCTTAGTACCCGCACGAAAAGCTTGAGTTAATGCCGTAATTTCTATCGGATCACCTAATGTTGTTCCTGTGCCATGCGCTTCGATGTAGCTAATTGTTTCTGGCTCTACTTCTGCTGTGACTTGAGCCGCTCGAATTACTTGTGCCTGAGTATCAATTCGCGGAGCCGTATAACTCACTTTAAAAGCACCATCATTGTTAATAGCTGATCCTTTAATAATTGCCTGAATTGAATCTCCCGCACTTAGAGCATCTTCTAATCGTTTTAACACAACTATTCCGACACCATTTCCTCCGACTGTTCCTTGAGCTTCTGCATCAAATGTTCGGCAATGTCCGTCTGGAGAATAAATGCCTTCTTCCTGATACAAATAACCTGCTTGTTTCGACAGAGCAACTCCTCCCGCTAAGGCGATATCACAATCTCCACTTAACAAGCTTTGACTGGCTAAATGAACAGCAACTAATGAAGTTGAGCAGGCTGTTTGAATGTCAACACTTGGCCCGGAAAGGTTCAATTTGTAGGATACTCGTGTTGTGAGGAAATCTTTATCACTGGCTAAGAAAAGCTGATAATTACTGACGGAATTTCTAATTTTAGGGTTAGTATAAAGATTAAATAAATAACCATTCATTCCCGCCCCGCCATAAACGCCAATTGTTCCCGAATATTTTTCGGAGTCATAACCCGCATTTTCTAAAGCTTCCCAACTCACTTCTAAGAACAAGCGATGTTGAGGATCGAGAAGTTCTGCTTCTTTAGGATTAAACCCAAAAAATTCGGCATCAAATAAGTCGATATTATCTAATTTTGCCCCAGCTTTAACATACTGAGGATGATTAATAATATCCCGATCAATTCCAAGTTCTATTAATTCTTCATCTTGATAAACATAAATAGATTCAACTCCATTTTTCAAATTATCCCAAAATTGTTCTAAGTTTTGAGCATCGGGAAAGCGACCTGCCATTCCTATAATTGCAATTTCTAAACCGTTATATTGAGTCGTCATTTGTGAGTTTTCCATTGTGATGATTAAATAGTAAAATTGTTCTAATTTTAAAGATTATTTATTTTAATTTTTATCTTTAAAAGCTTTTCGTTTACGAAGTTGAGATAACCTTTTTTTACCAACTGTAAGCTGTTCGGTTCGAGCCTCAAGCTGATGACTTGATGAAGATTCTAATCTAGAATGACTAAAATAATTAGCTAAAGCATTAATTGTCGGATAACGAAACATTTCTACTAAAGGAATATCCGATGAAAATGCTGTTCTTAATTGGCTATGAACCTTCACCACCAGCAGAGAATGTCCACCTAAATCAAAAAAGTTATCGTTAATGCCAATTTTTTCTAAGTTAAGAGCTTTTTGCCAAATCTGAGCAATTGTTTTTTCAATTTCAGTCTTTGGCATCACATAAGCGGCTTCCAACTCGGGGCGAATTTGTTCGGGTTTAGGAAGCGCATTTCTATCAATCTTTCCATTCGGAGTCAGCGGCAAAGCATCTAACCTCATCCAAGCAGAAGGAATCATATAACTTGGCAACTTTTCGGCTACAAATTGGCGCAGTTGGCTTTCATTTAACTCCGATTTTTCATCAGATACAATATAAGCAACTAAACGCTTTTCTTCACCCTGTGAACTAATACTGACTACTGCTTGTTTGACTTGGGAATGTTCTCTTAATCTCGCTTCTATTTCTCCTAACTCTATCCGAAATCCTCGCAGTTTAACCTGATTATCTAACCGTCCTAAATATTCCATATTGCCATCACTGAGATATCGAACTAAATCTCCGGTTTTATACAAGCGTTTACCTGTATTGTTGAAGGGATTGGGTAGAAAACGTTCGGCAGTTAAAT
>JBARZE010000030.1:0-14889 GCA_049649525.1 Microcoleaceae cyanobacterium | reverse complement strand
TGTTGAGAGTAGTCGCTTCCCCTGCCTTATCCCCCACTTCTCGCCTTAAACGAAGGGATTGATTGTAGAAGTCGAGGGCGGTTTGAGAGTCTCCCAAAGCATGGTAGACAGCGCCAATACTGTTGAGAGTAGTCGCTTCCCCTGCCTTATCCCCCACTTCTCGCCTTAAAGGAAGAGATTGCTTATAGTATTCAAGTGCGGTTTGTTTGTCTCCCAAATCATTGTAGACAGCGCCAATACTGGCGAGAGTGTTGGCTTCCCCCGCTTTATCCCCCACCTGTTGTGTTAAAGGAAGGGATTGGTTGAGGTATTCGAGGGCGGTTTGTTTGTTTCCCAAATCATTGTAGACAGCGGCAATATTGTTGAGAGTGACCTCTTCCCCCGCTTTATCCCCCACCTGTCGCCATAAAGGAAGAGCTTGATTGTAGAAGTCGAGGGCGGTTTGTTTGTTTCCCAAATCTGAGTAGATTCTACCCAACCCAAACAAACTAACAGCTTGTTTTTCTAAATTTCCTGCTTGTTGATAAAGTTGTAGTGCCTTTTCCCAAACGACAATTGCTTGCTTTTTAGATTCTGCCGTCCCTTGCTGCCAAAGTTCAAACCCTTGCTGCAATAATCTTTCTGCTTCTGCATTGGGGTCAGTTTGGGCGATCGCGGAGCGTGGCGTTAGCCGTATAACTTCCCCACGATCAAGGGTTGTAGGTAGGGTTAACAGGGGAAAACCCAAGTTGAAGAGAAAGATACTGTTAACGCTGAGAATAGATAGCCACTGTTTGGGGAGACGCATGAATCTGATTTCCTCACCGCTAGAACTACTTACTCCAATATATCTCGGGTGTTGGGGAAGTTATGCAATTTTATAACACTTAGCGCACAGTCGCTCAATCTGAATCAATTAGTTAATCGTTGCGATCGCTTCTATAATAGCTTCAGAAAGCTCAACAGCCATAAAGTTGTTTTTGGGATACAAATAATCTTCTCCAGATTCATCAATGACTCGAATCATATTATGTAGATTAGCAGAATGATCGGAAATCACTTGATAGATTTTCCGAACTTCTAAGGAAGCCGGATAATGTTGGTTATTGATGCAAATCACAAACTCCATTAGGTTTACTCATTTCCAAAAATTCCTAAAGCCACCCACAGCGACCTAGCAGTAATTTGTTCAGGAGTATTCATGCGTAATCGTTCTACTGTAGCACGACCAATCGGAGTTCTCCCCTGAATTTGACAACTCTCTCGATTAAACACAAAATGTTCTTGCCAAGTATCAAGACGAGGGTTAAATAAGCGAACTTGTTCTTGAGTTACGGTATCAATGCTATCGATAAAGTCAGACTTACGAAGATTACAAATTCGACAGGCTAATGCTAAGTTTTGTAGATCATTTGCCCCTCCTTTAGCAAGAGGAATAATATGCTCAACTTCAAAAGCAAGATTAAAAATAACTTCTGGCGCATAACAATATTCACACTGATGTTTAGCCCTAGCAGCAACAAATGGATATTTAGGGTTCATCAGATTAGGATTGTTGATTGTTAATTTTGTTTAAAAACTCCTTTGCTCGTTCATTTGCGGCGGCTAACTCAGCTTCAGCCAGAGCTTCTAATTCATTCTGTTCTTCATTTGATAAGTCTTTTTGATTATCTTTACTTTCGTGATATTTATTCATTAATTGTTGTAATTTATGGTGTTGAGGCTGAGGAAAAAAGCGATCCGGCAAAAATCTCTGAACAATAATTAGTGTATTTGTTTCTAATGGGTTGAGTTGTTGTTCTAACTCATCTAAGGCTTGACCAGGAGAGCGACCAATCGCTTGTTTTTCTCCACAAATTGCTCGATACGCTGTGGAATAATTTAGTTCAGATTCTTGAAAAATTTCAATTGTGTTCATAGTTTATAATCATAAAAGTTTAGAATTCAAAAAATACGTTCAATCTCAAAAAAAATTACGGTTGATCAAGATATTTGGTATGCTCTGGCTTTGATTAATCTCATCAAATGTTCCAGTTGTAAAAACTGTTTTAACTCAGATTTTTCTTCTGTTGATTAGCCTGTTATTTTTTCTCGCTCGATTAAATCTGCAACTCTTTCTTTAATAGTTTGAGACGCTTGAAAAGAAATAATTTGCGCTCGGTGTTGCTCCTGATGCGATAAAATCGATTAGTTCTTCAGAGGCTTGCGGAATTGCGATCAGCTGGTTCATCTTTCCAATATAATTATAGGAATAACTTAATGATAACACCTGTGCGTTTAGTTGTAGTAGCAAGTTTTACTTCAATGTTTTAACTCTAGCATTGTCAACTCAAACTCATTGTTTATAATGCAAAAATATCAAATATCCTAACAAGAGATGAAATATTTAAGCTATGTAGTGTATTGCTATTGTCCATTTAATAGTAACTTTATAGATAAATATTACAATCAATATTTTTAATTACAGCAAATATTTACTTAATATTGTAATTACTAATTTTCATTAATTATGAATAATTGACTAATCCAACCAATTAGATAAACCCAATGAATTAATACTGCCTAAGAGATGAGCGCCGATTAAATTGACATCAGCCAGAATTAGAAATAAATCAAGCGATCGCACTGTATTTTCTGGCTGATAAACAGCAACGCCTTGGGGTTGAGATAAGGCTTTCGTTAAAACAGTAACAGTGGTAATTTCTGCGGCGAAAAAAGCTAATAATAATCCGATTAAACTAGCAATTAAGCCGAGTTTTAGGATATCAATAACTTTTGTTTTGCTTATATTTTTCTTGGGGATATCCCCTTGTAATTGCTTTGCAACTCGAGTATAGCGCCAAGCCCAATAAACTCGAAATCCTAAAACAATGATAGATGAAATTGCTAAGAATAAACCGAGTCCAATCCAAGGATTATTAGTTCCTGCACTATTATTCCGACTAATTGTTACCAATAATAATGTAATACTAGCAGCAATTCCGAGGACAAGCTGTATCCAAAAGCTAATTCGACCTAGAACTTTTAATGTTTTTGCAAACTGTGTTTTAGAAGGTGTTGAGCCAGGAGAAGACTGAGACATAATATTATTTTTAATAATAAATTTATTGGATATAATTTGATGAGATTAGAGAATTGTTCGTCAAATGATTAACGTAACCCCGATCAGATAGAGTCAATATTTTCTCAAATTTATATATCCTCATAATCAATAGCATAGTTTCTACCATGCCTGAATAGAAGCTAAAATTAATCTAACTTTGGAAAGAAATATTTCTATTGATTAGGTATTATATTTGCGTTTTTAACTTTGCCTTCGATTATGCCTATTGAATAAATCAGGATACAAAACCGGGTAACCTGTGTCAAGATATGATCTGTAATGTCTTCGTATAACAATCAACCGGACATGATATTATATACAATTCAGTCTATACAATTAAAAAAGAGAGGCAGTAAATACCTCTCCCTAATATTGTGGTTGAAATAGAAAACTTAAACGATATCACTGGTAGTAATATCCACAATGCCATTAATTGTCACCAGTAATTCGTCTCCTACTTCAATAACAGTAGCGTTTTGTGTCTGAGTGATACTGAGATCGCTAAAGACTAAACCATTATCTAATACAAGGAAATCTACCCCATCTTCAAAGTCTGTGATAATATCTGAGCCAGACCCTGCCATCAGGAAGAAGCGATCGCTGCCCTCACCCCCGGTTAAAGTATCATTTCCTGCCGCCCCTACCAGCCAGTCATCACCTGCGCCACCGATGAGGCTGTCGTTACCTTCGCCACCATCAAGGGTATCATCTCCTGCACCCCCAATTAATACATCATTACCCACGTTGCCATCTAGGAGATCGTTGCCATCACCGCCATCAAGGGTATCATTGCCGTTATTACCCGAGAGAGTATCCTCACCTTCACCTCCCAACACTTGATCGTTGCCATCATTGCCTTCTAATTTATCATCGCCTAAGTCTCCATAAATCAGATCCTCTCCAATACCTCCTAAAATTTGGTCGTTATTTTTGCCGCCATAAACACTGTCATTACCCTCACTACCATTAATGAGATCATCTTCTGTATTACCGAATAGCAAATCATTTCCAGCTTCACCATTGATCGTATCCTGGGCTTTATCACCAAATACAACATCATTGCCAGCCCCGGCTAGAATGCCATCATTATCCTTACCACCATAAAGCGTATCGTCTCCGGCTTCTGCCTCAATATAATCATCTCCCTGATTTCCATTAATCCAGTTATTATCGAATGTGGCAATAATATTGTCGTTACCTCCTAAGCCAAAGGTTTCTATTGTATTGCTGAGTGTAATAGCATCAGCCCCATCAGTCCCCTCAACGCTAACTTCGACTGGAGAATTGGGGATAGGGTTTTGAAATGCGATCGCAGTAATAAATGCTGTTGGATCGTAGATAGAGGTATTACCACCATTTCCACCTGGGGGAGTCGGAGTGGGCGTTACACCTGGAGTAGGTGTAGGTGTGGGAGTAGGAGTGGGTGTGGGAGTGGGTGTCGGCGTAGGTGTAGGTGTAGGTGTGGGAGTGGGCGTAGGCGTAGGTGTGGGAGTTAAACCGGGAGTTGGAGTTAAACCTGGAGTTGGAGTTAAACCTGGAGTTGGGGTTTCACCTGGAGTGGGAGTTAAACCTGGAGTTGGGGTTAAACCTGGAGTTGGGGTTTCACCTGGAGTGGGAGTTACGCCTGGAGTTGGAGTTTCACCACCTGGAGTTGGGGTTAAACCTGGAGTTGGAGTTTCACCTGGAGTTGGAGTGGGAATGGGTGTTTCACCGCCGGGAGTGGGTGTTGGAATGGGTGTTTCGCCGCCTGGAGTGGGTGTGGGTGTCAATGTAGCAGCATCAACTGCGATCGCAAAGCTTTGAGTTGCAGATAAGCCAGCTACATCTGTTACTCCTAATTCAACAGTATTATTTCCAATATTATTGCTAGTGGGTGTACCGTTTAAGGTAGCAGTACCATCTCCGTTATCGGTTAAACTTAACCAATCGGGTAATATTGCACTATCAATTTTAAGAGTATCTCCTGTATCTGGATCAATAGTTTGGATGTTGTAGGTGTAGAGACTGCCTTCTGTAATGGTTGTAACAGCATTACTGGTAAAACTGGGTGCCTCATTAACATCGGTGACACCAAATGAAACTGTTGTGGTTGCATCTAAACTGTTATCAGAAGCTTGAACGATTAAAGTATGATTATTGTTGGTTTCAAAGTCTAAAATGCTGCTGTCTGCAACAGTAATTCTCCCTTCTTGATCGATACCGAAAATACCTGCACCATTTCCGGCTGTAATGTTGTATTCTAAGTTATCCCCATCACGATCAACAGCGGTGACTTGACCGATAATAGTGCCGTTGGCTGCATCTTCTGCGATCGCATCGAAGGAAAAACTATCCATTGCAGCGGTTTGAGTTAGGGAAATTGTACCCAACGATACAGACGCTTGAGAAGAGGGTGTGTCATCCCCTAGAAATATACCATTCTCGAGGGTGTAGGGACTCGGAGCGCCTAAAGGTGGAGTAAAAGCTGTATAATCTCGTAAAGTTCCGGTTAAAATGGGCTGTCCATCCGCAGATAAAGTATAACCTTCACCGAAGACATCTAGGCTGTAGTTGACTAAACCTGCAGTAGTATTAAAAGCAGTACTTTCGGCTTGAGTAAATAAAGTACGGTTGAACGTATTAGGATCGTTACCTTCGGGTTCAGCAGCAGGGTCTGTTTGTGTGGTACCATCAGCTAGGGTAAAAATGCGATCGCTATCAAACCCAAGTTCTATCGCTTTTGTACCACTACTATCGACAGCAATAATACTAAACCCAGCCCGATCTGGGAGTCCATCACTATTGCGATCGCTACCGTCATTATTTTCAGAAGTTACCTGAGCTGAGAAATTAATGCTGTATCCGGCGTTACGGTCAAGTGTGGGAAAGTTAGGATCAACTGGTTCTAAGGTTATTTCCCCAGTCAAAAAGTTGATACTGCTAACATCATAGTTGCTGTAACCCGCGTAAATATTGTTATTAGCAGTAGTATCGAGTAATGTGGTGATACCATCATCAGCAGATCGATTAACGTTACTGGTGAAAGAAGGCGGAAGAAGTTCGTCGCGATCAATAAATGCGAGTTGTGTAGTACCACCAGTAACCGCATTAGCAGCATCGGGTAGAACAGAGAGGTTATCGTATAGGCTAACGGTTTCAATAAAAGTGGGTGCTTCGTTAACTGCTGTCACCGTAATATCTGCCGTTTGAGTAACGCTTCCCCCTTGACCATTGTCTATGGTAATAGAAACAGTCCGAGAGGCAGTAGGATTATTAGAAACGTTCTGATAAGTGATATTCTCAATGAGACGCTCAACGGCTTGTGGAGTAGCATTAGCATTGAAGACGACATTAAGATCGCTACCTGCTAAACCATTGTCGATAATAGTACCAATTTCAGTCCCTTGATATAAAACTGTAGTCCCATTCAAGCCTATTTCACCGCCGCCATTGCCTTGGTTACGAATAGCGAGAATATCTTCAGTTAAACCGCCACTACTGTAACTAACAGTAATTTGACCGCCACCATAATTAGCAGTATTATCCGTTAGGATAACATCCATATCAATGACTTGAGGAGCTGCATTAACAGTGGCTTCTGTGAAATTAACTGGGTCTAGATTCGCTAATACTGGGTTAGCAGTATCATTGATAGTAATATTTACCCCAAAAATATCGTTATCAGCTTCATTATCATCGACAGTACTACTATCGGAAGTATTACCCGTAAAAGTGGTATTGCTTAAAGTCACTGTATTTGTGACTCCATTGGTATCATCATCGGTGACCATGGCAAAGATCCCGCCGCCTATACCTCGACCTGGGCCACCCCCACTACGACCATTACCGTTTGCGGCTGAGTTATTGTTAAAAGCGCTATCGTTAACTGTTAAGTTGCCTTCGCGCACAAAAACTGCACCGCCAAAGCCAGCACCACCACCACCGCCATTTTGTACGCCATTACCAGCACCGAAGCCGCCGAAACCCCCTTGAGTGCCACCACCACCGCCGCCGCCCCCATAACCCCCATTTCCGCCTTGGGTTGAGCCGAAACCGCCGCCCCCACCGAAGCCGCCGAAACCGCCAAGACCGTTATCATTACTGCCGCCACCGCCGCCGAAGCCGCCATTTCCACCGCCATCATCACCGCCGCCGCCAAAACCCCCGTTACCGCCGCCGTAGTTGCCATTGCCGCCATAACCCCCCTCATAACCATTGGGACTACTAGCGAATAAACCCCCACCCCCATAGTCAAACCCATCACCACCAAAACCGCCGCCGCCTTCACCACCACCACTGTTGGCATCTCCCCCAATAGCGCGGTTATTACTAAAGGTGACATTATCAACCGTAACATCCCCAGAATAGAGGAATAAGCCCCCCCCGAGTCCAGCGCCACCGCCACCCAAGTTACTGTTTCCGCCTTTGGCAACCCCGCCATCTATGGTTAGGTTTTGGAAGGTAACCTCTCCCGACTTAACGAAGAAAATAGGACGGTCTTCACCGTTGGTATCAATAACACCATCATTATTGTTATCACCGCTAACGGTAAAGTTATTGCCTTCAATGATAATATTACTATCAATTAAAGACTGCATCCGTTTCAGCTCACCCGCCAAGTTAAGTCTGACGTTATTGCTGAAGCTGACAATATCATCCCCGTCAGTTTGGTTAGCCTGTTTAATTGCCCAACTTAAGCTTCCTGCTGTATTGCCCGTGCCATCATCGGTGGTTTGGTTAACTTCAAATGTGGCGAAAACTCCAGCATAAGCGTCTCGCACTTGTGGAGAAAAAGCCAGGGGAGTCCGGACTAACCCCATTCTGAAGTTTAAATTCCAACTGCCCCCCAGTTGGGCGTTACCGACTCGACCGACAGCGGCTGCTACATTGGCTCCGGTTAATTCACTCAAACGCAGCACAAAGGCTTTACCATCTGGGGTTTGAGCGACATTACAACCGTATAGCAAAATATCGCTATTGTCTGTTAAGCCTGTGGCCCATTGTTCTAGAATAGGGGCGTAGGTTTCAATGGTATCGGAATTGAGGGTGGTTTGACCCAGTTTCAGGGTACCATCTTGGCCATGAGCCACAATGTGCAAGGCTTGAATAGGAGCCTGACTGGTGAGAATTTTGGTAATTTGATCGATACCGTCGTAATTAGGCTCTAAAATAATCACTTTAGCATCAGGATCAATTCCTTGAATTAATGCGTTGTAATGAGCAATTTTAGAATCGATGATAATTAGTTGATGACTCATAGCTTTCTGACTATCAATTAGTAAGGGTGGGCGATTTGATAATAAGAAGCAGATGCAAGATAACCCTAAGAAAAGCTGTATCGCTGTAGTCGATCTCAATTTTTGCTAGAAACAAATTTTGAAAATAAGTGATTCACTCAACTTCTTATTCACTATTCTAGCTGTTATTATTCAGAACAAACTTGATATAAAACTACATTTCAAGAGATTCACTGAAGTGAAAGTGTATGATTTTTCGGAATTGATAATATTTCAAATTATCTAAAAATATGTACCCAGTAAAATTCCGTTTTAACTACTAATGATGACTCATAATTACGAATTTTGTTCCCTAAAAATTAGCACTTTAAATTCACTGTATTAGACTTTTATGTAAAATCTGCTTCATCGCTGAACACAAATAACATGAGCTAAACTCTCAGTTGTTGTTGTCCAAAATGATAATTGACTAAATCGCTCAAATAAATCAGGAGGTAAGATTGTTTTTCTTGGCTTAAACTCAACTTTTCGATGCACTTGATGTAGCCCTTTTGTTCTTAGCTTTTGGTCAAACGCGGGTTCTTCATACTGAACTTGCTCAAAGTTATGCTCAAAGGGTTTTTCTTCAATAAACTGATAGATTAAGGATAAAGTTTGAGCAGGTCCTGTTGTGAGCAATTCGTAGTCTATCAATAGTAATTTGTAGGCATATTCACTATAAAATGCTTCTTTTAAGGCATTGTAAGCAAATCCAACTAAACGATTTCCTTGGCTTAAAGCTTCTGTGCGGCTATACACGGTAGCGGTCTCATTTCTATTATTAAATAGACGAGAAACCTCATACGCATTCTGCCTGACTAATCGTTCGAGTGAGTCCATTATCCAGGCAATATTGCGGACACAACAGATGATTTTAGCATCTGGGAATAATTGATGAATCAGAGAAAGTTTACTACACCATAAACGATTGGTGTCAAATAATACTGAGTCCGGCTCAATTTGTGTTTGGTAGTAAGCTGAAAATAAGCTTAAAAGGATATTCTTCTTTTGCTCCGGAGATAAGAATATAGAGAATTCATTATCTTCACTCATCGCTTCTAACATCCGATTAACTAATCCTCCGACAGGAGATGTCATTGCTCCATAAAAACGAGGATTTTGTCGCAGAATTGCAGCGAGAAGTGTTGAACCTGAACGCGGCAGTCCAGAAATAAAATGAATTCGATTTTCTAGGACATTCATGCCCTGTGATAACCTCCGCTAAACTGGATGAAACAACTCATGGGAGATGCTAAAGCGATCAAAATGCGATCGAATCGATCATTCTATTCTTGCCTTGGGGTTACTACGGATTTACATTGAGATGAATCAATATCAGGATATTGGTTAAAATTACTGATGTTGATGTGATAGATTGAGCTGTTTTCTCCGTAATATCTAGCATATCGGAAAATAAAATTTACATCAATCTTTTCTAGCGATTTTTACTGAATTTTGATTTTTAATCGCAAAATATTTACACAATCTTTAAATATCAAATATTCTCATTCAAGACTCAGTGAGTCTCTAAAAAGGGCTTTTGAAGCCGGATTGAAAATGGGTAAGTCTTGATTTCATCGACAAAATTAGAATTGCCATTCCTTAATTTATCCCTCACAGGAGTATGAAGTGATGAGTGATGAGTCTGTCGTGACGTTACATGTAACCAAAGTACGGGAGTAATGAGTAAGAATTGAAAATCCACGGGCTATAATCATAAATCCCATTCATCATTTAGTATTTATCATTCATTTAGCATTTATCATTTATCATTTATCAGTTGGCTGTTCAATGCTCAATGCTCAATGCTCAATGTTCAATGTTCATAACTCATAATTCATAACACTGAAATCATTGAAGCTTGGGAGTCTGGGGTGATAGTTTCTGTTTGGACTATATCCGACTGTTGCTTTCGCGCAGAATAACTCCTCGCCTCTGTCATGTCTCGTTTAGTGGCTTCTCTGAGCTGTTCTCTCAATGCTGGCATTGCAGCTAAAGCCCTTGTCCAGTCTGGAATTTGAGCACCTGCTGGATTTTCAAAAAACAGTTGACCCGCTTCGGCAATGACTTGTTCAAATACTTCAACAATTACCTCTTCTTGATGACGGTCATAATTCAGGTTATTAAACCGTGCATCGACAAAGTACTGGCGGCTAAAGTCTTGGGCTTCGCGACGAAACTTAATGCGTAATGCATGAATATGTTCCATGCTGATGACAACGCTCTCAGTTTCTGTTAAAGTCCGTAGAACAGAACGAAAAATATCTCGACACATTTTCCGTAACCCTTCATTACTCGATTGACCAATGGGTTGATGCTTGTGGTCGAATACGCCTAAATCAATTTGAGCAATGCGCTTTTCTGCGACATTACGATACACTTCTCCCAATAAACCAATTTCTAAGCCCCAATTTCCGGGAATGCGAGTATTCAGCGCTAAGTCATTGGTTAAGGCAAACTCTCCAGAAAGAGGATAACGGTAAGCACTGAGATAGCGCAGATAGTTTTGATATCCGAATAAATCTGTTAGTGCTGACAATAACGGTGTGACAAACAAACGCATGACTCGGCCATGAAAACGCTCAGGCTCACCGCCAATACGAGCATAATAGGCTTTGTTGAATGCAATACCGAGATCTTTTTCAACTAAAGGAAATAAAAGTTTGAGTGGATAAGATTTGTTATAAGTGATAATATCAGCATCATGTAAGGCGATCGCCTCTGCTTGCAATGAAGCAATCCCCAAACCAATCCAAACCCCCTGACCTTTCCCTTTAAAACGAAGTAAATCTAAGCCTTTGGTTCTCAGTTTTTCGAGTAGCTGAGTCACTCTAGAACCATTTTCCCAAATGACAAACGTGGGCTGTGGTAAGACACTAAAAAATTCTACAGCTTTAGCATATTGTTCTTGAGTTTGAGCATTGACTGCTACGACTACATTGTTAACAAATTCGCACAAAGCGAGTTGATCTCGAATGTGGGTGAGTGCGGGCCGTTCTAGCTCCTCGTACAAAGCGGGAATGAGTACGGCTGTCGGTACTGTTTCACTCAGTTGGGTGAGTCGAGCTTCCAATAGCTCTAAATCACAACCAAAATCATGAATTGTTGTAATTAATTCTTGTTTGTAGTCCATAAACATTCACCCAACTTGATTAATTTCAACGATATAGTCTTGATTATAAAGGGTTTTGAGTAATAGAAATGCATGAAGTGATACCACTTTTGTTTTGATCGATTCTTCATGCTCAAAATTAAATCCGATCAAATTTGATATAATACTGATGACGGGTAGATTAATAGATTGATTCCCATTACTCTTTGTATATTTTTATGATAACAAATGAATAATTTTTTATTGATTTTTACTAAAATATGGAAGTGGTCATCAAATTTTTTTTATTGACCTAAAAAGGCGGGTTGTCTGTCTGACAGTGTATCCAGTATTGCTGAAAAATAATTCCTCTGACTGGATCAATTTTATCCTCGCGCACGCTCTATGGTGGCTCGGTAGCTCGGTATCTTCGCTTTGGAGAACGTAACATTATGTTTGAGCAATTGGGTTGATTTCCCCACCGTCACGAGCGGTATCGACAATTGATTGGGGTAGAATCTCAGCTCAATTGAAGCGCTTTGTTGCGTGCCGGAGGCAGGCGATGGTTTTTAAAGCCGGAGTAGGGTTCACCTAAAACCGCGCCACCTACAACCTAATATCTTCTTCAATGATTTTTCAACTAAAAGTCCGGTTTTTAATCTATCATTAAAATAATTATACATCATCAATAATTCAGATAATTTTTGACAAAAAAACTTACTAAAATATAACTAACTGATCCTCAGATTTAACCATGAAAGCAGTGATTTTCAATCAATATGGCTCGGCTGATGTTTTACGATATCAGGATATAGCTGATCCTCAGATTCAACCGAATCAACTACTCGTTAAAGTTCACGCTAGCAGTGTTAATCCGGTTGATTGGAAAATCCGCTCCGGACAGCTTCAACTGTTGTCTGGGTTTAACTTTCCAAAACCACTAGGATGCGATATTTCCGGGGTTGTGGTTGCAGTCGGAGAAAAAGTGACAGGATTTCTTGCCGGAGACGAGGTGTATACATTTCTCAACCCCTTAGTTGGGGGCGCTTATGCTGAATATGCTGCCATTCCAGCAGCCACAACAGCCCTCAAACCCGGTAATTTATCCCATCACCAAGCAGCAGCGATTCCCCTGGCCGGACTCACCGCATTACAAGCATTACTCGATGCAGGCAAAATAAAATCGGGGCAAAAAGTCCTGGTGAATGGGGCTTCTGGGGGAGTGGGTAGCTTTGCCATACAAATTGCTAAAGTTTTACAAACAACAGTTACAGGGGTATGCAGCACGGCGAATTTGGAACGAGTCAAACAATTAGGGGCAGATATTGTAATCGACTATACTCAGGTGGATTTTACTGAGCAAACTACTCAATACGATATCATCTTTGATGCAGTCGGCAAACAGTCCTTTTACAATTGTCAAAAAGTTCTACAACCTAATGGAATTTATATTTCAACCCTTCCCAGCCTGGATAATTTAGCCGCAGTTGCCCAAACATTTTTATTTTCCACTCAAAAAGCAAAATTCATTTTAGTACAGCCTAACCGCCGGGATTTAGAGGCGCTCAGAGAATGGATAGAGGCGGGTAAAATTCAAGTCATTGTTGACACCATTTATCCCTTATCTGAAGTGAGTCAAGCCCACCGACACAGTGAAACCGGACGAAGCGTCGGTAAAATCGTCATCAGTGTGGTTGAAAATTAAATTGATAAATCGAATAAAATACTCGAGATGTCTCAATCTCGATCAGATTTAGACCTTGAGGGAACTATCAATCAGTCAACACCGTCAACACTAAGTATTAGATATGACCCACCCGATTTCATTCATGAGTCAATCTGCTTCCGTCTCTTGGTCTACAACAGAAACTGTTCATCCCGATTCCTCGATCCCCCCGGAGAAGTTATCTAATGATGAACTCATCGTCCGATGTCAAGCGGGACTGTGTCCCGATAGGGCGGCTTTCAGCGAACTGTTGCGTCGATACCAATCCCATGTGGAGAAGGTGTTATACCACTTAGCCCCTGACTGGCAAGATCGCGCCGATCTCGCTCAAGAAGTTTGGATTCGTGTCTATCGCAATATTAAGCGTTTACAAGCACCTAATAAATTTCGAGGATGGCTGAGTCGAATTGCGACCAACTTATTCTACGATGAACTGCGAAAGCGTAAACGAACTCGACCCCCGTTGTCTTTGGACGCGCCTCGCAGCCGTGATGATAGTGAAATGGACTGGGAAATTCCAGCCGATGTTCCGGGGCCTGATGAGAATCTCAATACCCGAGAATTTTATGATCAACTCAAAGAAGCTATCACTGATTTACCTGAAGCTTTTCGGGTGACAATTGTGTTGCGAGAAATTGAAGGCTTAGCTTATGAAGAAATTGCAGAAATTACGGGGGTTTCTCTCGGTACAGTGAAGTCAAGAATTGCTCGGGCGCGTCAGAGATTACAATCTCAATTAAAAAATTATCTTAATGACTAAAATCATTTAAAAAGATTGTTTTGAAAATTCAATTAAGTGAAATTAGACTTAACTAAATTGCATCTACTATCGAGCAAAAACTGTTAAGAAGCCCTCAAATTATAGTCAATCAGGGTCAGTGATGAGTAATCTAGATCCATTTCAAAACCATTCAATCATCCATTGTAATAGAGAGCTATCCGTGGATCAAAATCAGTTTCAGTCTCAACAATATGAGCTATTAAGCGCTTATTTAGATGGAGAGGTCACTCCCGCAGAACGTCGCTTAGTTGAGGAATGGATGGTGAATGATCCTCAGTTTAAGGCGATGTATTTTCAATGGCTACAAATTCGCTCCGAGTGGCGTTCTATGCCGATTCCAAAGCTTGCGATCGCACCCCAACAACTGAGCGAGCAAATTATCAAGCAATCTCAACGTAAAACCCAGCGAACCGTTGTTCTGAGTGGGGCGGCTTTAACCGCTGTGATCATCGCTGCAATTTCGGCTGGGTTGCCCGGAGGGTCTCAATGGGGCTTGAAACAGCAACTGAGTCAACATCGAGAGACAGAACCCCTCAGAATTGCTTTACATGAACCTGTTATTCCCATTGTTAACCCGGAAGCGGTTAGTATTAGTGTGGATCAACCTCTGATTCAAATTCCTAAAGCACCTCGTTCGGGAACCTTACCGAGATAGTTTTAATGTGTCCGGAAGAACTTTATCTTTCTGACAAAAGAAGACCCTCAGTTTTACAGATGGGATGAATTTTGGGAAGGGTTTAGCGGATGCCAATAGAATCTGCTATAATACGGCGTTGTAGTAAAGTGCATATATATCTTACGGGATTGGCTTCCCTTACCTCAGTACGTCGAGACAAATATCACCCTCGAAATTGTAATGGTGACGCGACTGGTAGATTAGGTTTAGCATTAAGCACAAGCCCAAAAATCAATAAAATCTTCAAATCCTTCTGCGGTCGGTGCGCCCGTGGAAGT
>JBARZE010000029.1:0-57412 GCA_049649525.1 Microcoleaceae cyanobacterium | reverse complement strand
CCCTCTCCCCGTCTCCCATATCTCCCCCTCTCCCCGTCTCCCCCTCTCCCCGTCTCCCATATCTCCCTCTCCCATATCTCCCACACCCCACGCCCGCGCTGTCCCAAAAAAAAGAGAAAGCCATAAGCTTCCTCTCAAAGACTGTAAAAACAGAAAAATAGGGATGACTTGCCCTAATTGTCGGGATGTTAATAAGCTAGACCCATACTGCGAGTCGTTTCTGCACCCAGGTAGACCCGGATGCTTAAAAAGTCTGTCGGGCAAGCCGTTTCACAGCGCTTGCAACCCACACAGTCCTCAGTACGGGGAGAAGCAGCAATTTGGCCAGCTTTACAGCCATCCCAAGGTACCATTTCTAAAACATCTGTCGGACAAGCCCGGACACATTGGGTACAACCAATGCAAGTATCGTAAATTTTGACTGAATGAGACATTGAATAACCTCTCCTAAAGGATCGCTAGTCTTGCTGTAAACCTACAGCGAAGGGTCAATTAAAAAGCCAGTTCTAAAGCTGGATTATCGTATATATTCCACCAATTTAGGTCAGTGTTTGCGCGGGTTGTGTCTCTTGGCAATAAAACTTTAAAGATCGTAATATTTTTGGGCGCAAATTACCTTCGTCTGATTGTTTACAATTGCAGCGCCAAAATATCATCCAAAACTATCTCACGTTACCTTTTTTACGGATGAGGGGTGTCACACTACAGCAACTGTCACATTTCTAGTAGCAAGGCTTAGGCAGCTTTCTGTAAATTGAAAGTGTTGTGTAAGGGTGTTACCAATGACACAAGAACAAATGAAATCTTCTCAAATGCCGAGTTTTGTAATTGAGATGGACTTATCCCAGAATTCAGAAGACAGCTTAACCCTAGCGTGGTTAAATCTCGTTTCCCAAACGGTTGATGATTTTGGTGCGGATGATTGGTTGTCCCTTTGTCCGGATATTAATGAAGGGGAACTCTATCGAGACTGGTTTATTTGGTACGATGAGGAAGTCGCCCAAGAGTGGGAAGCTTATGACCCCATCACCGAACTACGTTATGTTGATGCAGATCTCAAAGTATTAAAAGCAAAAATTGACAATATCGAAATCACTAGACATCAAACAACAACTGCTGCATAAACTAATCCCAAAATCTTATTGCATTGAAAGGTTTGCATCCCTATTACTTAGAAAATTTCTTGCAGGGTCTACTGAGGACCCTGTTTTAAGTTACAGTTTCTTTGACTTGCTTAAATCCCAACGTGCTGACATCGACTGTATCAGCAACCGCTTCAAATTGGGAAATAGGCATGCAAGAACTAGCTTTTCGACTCATTGCCCCAACGCCCGTTAACCCTCTTGCTGAAGAGAATGAGAGGGGATACTAATTAGCCGCCACAAGTGATAAATCAAAAATATTCCGAAATCCTATTATTCATCTCTGTAGCTTTGAATAGTCATGCCGGAAAAAGTATCTATGAATAGATTAACTTAATTCATTCAAACCAGAATATTCGGTAATTAGAGTCAGTGGGAATCGACCCCGATCTGAGTATTAATAGAATTGATAACGATAAGTGGAATATTAACCCTAAAACTGGGTGAAGTTTAACTTCATCACGGCTATATTTTTTCATGCTAATTGAACGAATGACTGCAATTATAGTTCAGTCCATATCAACAATTAGGATAGATCTTCATGCAAAAAAAATGGATATAAAACCCAGTTAGAACAACTCTGACTAAAACAGTATTGGCGAAATTGTGGATATTGGGTGATTAACGAGGAAATACATTAACCATGAAGCGTTTGAATAAATTAGTAACTGTTTTATCTACCTTACTATTGACTGCTTGTATAACTGATAATAATTCTGGTTCACAACCGGGTTTTGAAGTTAAGTTTTTAGTCGGTAGTGTCCTTGAACAATTCTGTCAGCAAGCCGCCGAAAAGCTAAATCAACAGCAACCAAAATTAAACAGTGGAGAGCGTTTTTATCTCAGTTGTGAAGCCAAAGGTAGTGGTGATATTGTCTCAGAAACTATTTCATATACTCGACAACTTCAACGCGGTACATTGTCCCCTGATGCACCTGAATTACCGAGTTTAATTTCCGTTGATGGTGAGATTTATTTAACTCAACTGAGAAGCCAGGTTGAACAACTCTTTCCCAAACAAAACTATATTCCAGAAGTCACCGATGCACCGTTACTGGCGAATAGTTTAATGGTGTTTATGACTTCAACAGAATTAGCATAAAGTGTAAATTAAGGAAATTTATATACAGCATTAGTTACAGCCCAAACTCATCAAGAACTCGATAATAATAGTCCTCAAATTCCTATTCGTTTTGTTCATATTGATATTTTAACTTCAAAATTCATGACTCTAAAAAATTAGAGAATAAGAGATAAATGAGATGATAGCTAACAACAAAATAATTCAATACTCAGTTTTAGCGTTTCTTGCAACGCCACTGATATTGATTACTACAGATAGATGTAGTTATTTAAACTGTGAAAGTTTAAAACAAGATTATGTCATACATCAATTAGAACAGCAATATATTTATGGTTTATCACCCAATTTAGATCATGATTAAAATTTACATTACTATAAAATAAATATAAAACCTCAAATTTATCGAAGTAAAGTTTTAGGAGCGTCAAGGTAAGAAGAGAAATGAGTTTACCTATGCAACATATCTTGGTTTGATGATGATAGACAGCAATTTACACCACAAAAATAAATTAAATTCTCTTAAATTATATAAGCCTATATTTTATTAAACTTCTACTAATCAATAGCTGAAAAATTAGTAGAAAATAGTTTTTAACCAACTGATTATCTCAATATAGGATTCAAAAATCAACTCACTATAAACAGTAATACTAATTCTAAAAAATATAAACAGCAGAATATAATAGTAGTTTCAACACTACTCGCCCTGGCTACTTTCATCCTAGCTTATGCGCCTATTCCCGGATTAGAAAAAACGGTGATTGTCGTCAGCGGGACTGAACTTGCAGAACCGTTAAAACAGCTATAAACTCAATTTGAACAACAGCATCCTAATATTAATTTAGAACTGAAGTTTCAAGGTTATCAAGATATAGTAAATAACTATATTGATGATAAAAATGACTTTAAACCCACTGTTGTTATTCCCGCCAGTACATAATTTTTAGATGAACTAAATCAACGTTGGCAAAGTCAAAATAATAGTGAAGCTTTTTATCAATCTCCAAAGGCGATACGGGCAAGCCCACGCTACGCGAACGCCAAAACGTTTCTAGTAGGAATTGCATGGCCAGAACGGGGTAATATCTTATTTCCGAATGGGCGTTTTTCTTGGAATAAAATAGAACAAGCAATGCAAGCTAAAAATTGGGGTGAAATAGGCAGTCAAAACAATTGGGGTAGCTTTGATTTTATTATGAGCGATCCAACTCGTTCTAATAGTGGTCAACTGACATTAGATTTATGGACAAAATCAAAAGTGGGTAATAATAATCTGAATAATCCTAATGTAGAATCATTATTTCAAACCGTGAAACAATCGGTTTATTTACCACCTCGTTCAACGGATATTTTACTACAAGAATTCATTACTCGCGGCCCCAATGATGCGGATGTGGCTACAGTGTATGAAAGTATAGCCTTAGAACGTTGGCAACAGTCTGCTATTAATCAACGTCAACCTTATCAAATTTATTACTTAAATCCAACCCTTGAAACTGTCGCAACGGCTACTATTGTACGTCGAAATATTGATACAGGTACAGCCGCATCTGCCCGTCAATTTATTAATTTCATCACTCAACCTCAACAACAAAAAGTATTTGTTCAATATGGCTTTCGTCCGGTTCAAAATAACTTAGATTTAACTTCAATACCCGGTAGTCCTTGGAGTCAAAATATCCCCGGAGTAGAAGTCAATCCGGCTGTCACCATTCAACCCAGTCCCGACAATGGAGAAATTCGAGAAATTCAGCGCCTGTGGCAACGGGTGACACGGTAAATTGTAGCAGTGAGTGTATGGGGTATTTATAACTTAGAGATGTGGTGCTATCTAATTGCCAGAGTTTAACTGTACAATATACTGCTATATCGCCCTAGTTTTAAACCAGGGCTAAGCATTAGTATTTTTACTCTACTCTAGATCTAAGTATTTTTCTGTGCTGTAACTTCGGCTTCGACTTTCTCTACTGCCAATTCTTGGATTTGTTTGAGATGAATGTTATTCACCTGAGTAATAAAGTTTTCAATCGCTTTCTTGGCTTTAGTCTGGCGTTGAGCCCTATCAGTGACATCGTAGCAACGATAGGCTTGACTAATTCCCAAAACAAATTTTTCTTGTTCTGCTTCTAATAATTCTACCGTTTTGTTGGCTTCAATCCAATTTTCTTGGAAGGGGAAAGAAGTCACAATACTAGAAATAATAGCTGCTGTTGCTGGAAAAAAGACAGGCAACCATTTAAACCAAACAGGACCCGAATCTAGCCGCTCTACCACAACTAAAATAGGGGTAACACCGGATAAAATAATGGTAGAAATTTGGGAGATATAGTAAATATTTCGAGAATTTCTCCGAGTGTTTTTGTAGTCATCGATCAATTCCTGGCAATATGTCAAAGCTCGGGTGATAGCAGTTGAAATAATATTTTTTGCCGAACCTTCAGCCGTCTCTAACATAGAGCTTTGAATCTCAGATTTCATGATAATTTCTGAGCGATTCAAATTCATTTTAAAATCAGACCATAATTGTTTATTGAGAATAAAGAAAAACAAAAAGCTGGCAAAGAATACGGCTAGATAGATAACAGTTTTTTGTGTATCATTTAATGCAAAAAGTAATATAAAAGAGGCGATAACTGCTGCTAATAGTAAATACTCAATCACTTTTAGGAAAGAGTAAAAAGTAGGAACATTATATATTGATGTGTTTTGGGGTGTTTTTGAGGTGTTTTTAGGATTTATTTGTTCAATTTCTTTCATAATTTTTTTCTTTATTTTTCAGGATTTTTAAGAATGATAAAAACTCATTATTTTGAACCACAGAACAGATTTAAATAATAACGATAGATGCTAATCGCTAATAGTTTTAAACTCATTTAATAGGATGTAACTGACTTACAAGTTTAAGCAATGTATTGTTTCATTAAAATCAGTACACTCCCAACTCTTCATCATAACCTAGATGCAAAGTTCACTTTTCAGGTAAAAAGATGTCAAAGAGAATATTTTAATCTGTGTCGGTGGATAAATTGGGGCGGATACGCTTTCTGTAAGCGTATGCATTTACGTTTTAGAGCTTTTCAGTTACACCACATTCCATAATTCTGTCTATCATAATTTACCTTGAAACATATCATCATAGTCAACTCAATTAGAACGCTTAGTTTAGAGTAGAATTGCCTGAGTTCACTGATTCAGGAATAAATATAGTCTCTCACTTTGCTCGGCAGAAGAAAATACATAAAGTTAACATCTTTCTTCTCAATGTTATTAACCATGCATAATCCGATATTTTTGTCAACTCATAAAGTTATTATTTTTCATTAATAAATATTAAATAAAAATCAAACAATAAAACGCGATCGCGCAGCCGGCCCTTGGGCGTATCGCCAAAATATCCGGTAACCTTTCTGCAAAAAAAGAAGAAAATCCTAGGAAAAATTTAGAGTATTATTTGTAACAGGTTAATGAATATATCACTCAATTTCCTGACACAAATTACGTTCTGTACTATCTACTGCATTTGTCCGTAGATAATCTTTTACCCAATTGCAACCATATTCTAATAAATCTAGATTGACAATTTGCTCCAAATTCCACAAAATAACGGTATGCTCATCACCCGCAGCGGCCAATAGCTGGCGATCTGGACTAAACACGAGATCGGTATAACTCCCCCATAGGGTTGTTAGGAAAGTTCCGTCTGTTTTCCATAACATCGCAGTCTGGGTATCTGTGGCGGCGGCAACCATCTCACCGTCTGGGCTAAAATCAACACCAATAAAACCCGTTACATTGTCTGGGGTTAATGTTCTGAGTAAAGTCCCGTCACGAGTCCATAGTTTAACCGTAGCATCCCAACTAGCGGTGGCAACCATTTGACTATCCGGACTAATTGCCGCATCCCAAACTGCATTACTGTGACCCTCTAATGTTTGGAGTAAAGTTCCATCCGGTTGCCAAAGTTTAACTGTACCATTTGCGCTGGTTGAAACAATCATCTCGCTATCTGAACTAAATTCAACCTTCCACACCTTCGCCTCATGGGCTTTCCAGCTTCTTAGAAACAGAAACTTCTTTTTCACCCGGTCAAATTGCCACAGCCGAATTAGATTATCATCACCACCAGAGGCCAGCAGTTGACCATTGGGGCTAAACCCTACACTCATCACCATTGAGGTTGCTTCTTCTAAACGCTGTACCACTTTACCGTCAGGCTGCCGCAGTGTGATCTTACCATCAGCACTGGTTGAAGCAACAATTTGACCGTCTGGGCTAAATATCAGATCTGGAACATTACTATCATGACCTTCAAAAGTAGTCAAATGGGTTCCATCCCGAGTCCATAATTTAACAGTTTGGTCAGCCCCCGTTGAGGCAAGCCGTTGACTATCGCCACTAAACTCAATATCCCAAACTCTACCCTGATGACCATAAAGTTTTGTCAGTAAAGGGGATGTTGTTTGCCACAGTCTGACGGTACCATCTTTACTGGCTGAGGCAATAGTTTCACCATCTGGGCTAAAGGTAATTTGTTCAAGTCCGGCATTATGTCCGGCAAACACTCTCAGTAGCCTGCCTTCGGTGGTATAAAGTTTAATGGTTTGATCTTCGCTACCTGAAGCTATCATCTTACCATCTGGGCTAAAAGCAACACTCGTCGCCTCATTATTATGGTGTTGAAATGTTTTTAACAGGGTTCCGTCTCGTTTCCATAATTTAACAGTATTATCTTCACTAACTGAAACGAGAGTATTATTATCTGGGCAAAAGCTAACATCTAAAATGCCTGCCTTATGACCCGTTAAGGTATTAGAGAGGCGATATATCCCGTCTTTATCACGAGTCCAAAGTTTAATAGTATTGTCGAGACCAGTAGAAGCAATAGTTTTACTATCAGGACTAAACGCTACACTGGCTACCGCTGCCTGATGTCTTTCGAGGATTTGTAATAAATTACCATTCACTGTCCACAACTTAACCGTATTATCTGCACTCGCAGTCGCAATAGTTTCACCGTCTGGGCTAAACGCTACATCTCTTACCGCTGCCTGATGTCGGTCAAAGGTTTGTAACAACTCACCTTCAAGCGTCCACAACTTAACGGTATTATCTGCACTAGCGGTGACAATAGTTTTACTATTCGGACTAAACTGAACTTTAAGGACTGTACTCTCGTGGGGTAACGTTTTCAATAACGTACCATCCCGTTGCCACAATTTTACGGTTTTATCAGCAGCAGCAGTGGCAATAATTTCACCATTGGGATCAAAAGCTACCCCTGAAACCACACTTTCATGTCCCAAGAAGCGGTTAAATTCATCTGAATGATAAACGGCTTGTTGCAATACTTTATCCACCTCGGCGACAGTTGCAATATCGACTCCACGAAGCTGTTGCAATTTAATACGCGCTTTAATAGCAGCCACCAAAGCATCTAAATTTTGTTGAGAAGTAAACAACGCATCAGAAGAAGAAATTAAGGCGCGAATTTCACTAAGGTTAGCAATTCGTTGATTTTTTAATGCTTTTTGATATTGCCCAAACGTAATTCCTCCTAATCCAATTACCACCACAAAGGCAGTACTAACTGCGGTTAAAAATCGCTGTTGTAATTTAACATTTTTTTGAGTTTGTATCAGTTGAGCTTCCACCGCTTTAGCGCGGGCGGCTTCTAATTCCATTTGTACTTCTTTTCGATCAAAAGCTTCACTGGCGGCTAAAAATTGATAATCCCAATCACTTAAACTTTTACCTCTAACCCAAAGTTGAGTATCTTTTAATGCTTGTCCTCGTAACAGGCGAGAATCATCTTGTTGACCCGATACCATCCAAGCTTCAAATGCCTGAGAATAAGGACGTAAAGCAGCCAGTTGTTTTTTAACCCATTGCAGATTAAAAATTTCTCGATAAATTGGGTTTCTTACCTTCAGCAAACCTTGTTGTTTAACGACTAAACCGCTGAGTTGTAATTCAATTTGTTCTCGAGAGTCATCAGTTTGTACACCCTTCACCTCCTTTTCAGTTAATAAGATTTGCTGATAAATCCCGAGTATCCGACCTGCTTGTTTTTGATTGCGTAAAATGCGATCGCGAATCGTTCTAAAATGTTCCGGTTCATCTTGATTTTCCCAATGATTAATTATTGCAGTTCTAACTAAATCTTCTACAAACTCTCTCTCTTTTCCCCTGATAATATTAACTATTTTATCTTCTGAATTCGAGATTAATGAACAAAGCTTTTGTGTTAAAAATGGTTGTCCTCCTGTCCAAGTTAAAATCTCTTCCAGAACGATATCAGGACAGTCTATTTTATCTTCTATTCCATGCACTAATACTTCGACTTCATTCAGTTTAAAGCCTGCTAAATCAATCGCCCGACCAATATTAAAAGGAGTAATGGTTTTATCTTGAATTAAATCACTGGGTGTAGCAACGCCAAAAATTGCAAAGCTAATTCGCTGATATTCAGGATTAATTGCTCGTTGGTTATAGCAAAATCGAATTAATGCAAAAAAGTCATCAACCGAAAAATCACAATTAAGAATACTATCGATTTCATCAACAAATATAATAATTTTTTCTTGGGGAAACTGGAAGAGCAAAATATCTTCAATAAAATAGCCTAATTTTTGCAGAAGAGAAATATCTCCTTCCTCCTTCCACCAAGTCTTTAAGTTAACTTTCGTGAGTAAATTAAACCCCCGCCAAATCTCCCCCGTGACACCCTTATACCATTGCAACGCTGTCATATTTTGCCGCCCAACACGAGTTAAATCTATGGCGCTACAAACATAACCATTTTGTTGTAAATTATATTTAGTTCGTGCTAACAAAGAGGATTTTCCCATCTGCCGCGAGTTCAGAATATAGCAAAACTCTCCCCGCATTAATGCCTGGTAAAGTTGCCTATCTGCCTGTCGTTCTACATAGCTGGGAGCCTCAACAGTTAGACTTCCACCCACTTGATATTCGTAGTGACTGATATCAGCAATTGTCATAAATTTAATGCAGAGGAGAAACGAACAATTATCTTAATCGAAACTAACTGAAATATATCAATTATTCTATTAATACAAAATATTATTGATTTGTCAAGCATCAGAATCACATTAACACATATTTTAACATGAGCGACTCTATTAGGAATAGTAGTCAATTAAGCTTTGTATTACATAAAATTATCCGGTAAATCTGTATCTAACTTATCTAAATATCTTCTGGGTTTCTGCCTGGGGCGCGTAATAACTCCCCTCAGCATTCAGTCCATTGACATTGTTGTTCTCACTCAGATTAGAACTCAATAAAAGAAGCGTACCGACATTTATCGAAGTATTTGATACGCCTCAAGGATAATAAAAAACTATTTTAACCTGTCGGTAATCTTGGGCTGAAACATGCCCATTCCAGGGGATTTATTTCTCCTGAATCTGTTAATGTTAAACAACAAAAAAAAGTTTTGAACCCTTATACATTCTTGGAAAAATCGTTATCAATAGCGTCTGCGCCTTTAAAAAAGAATTCCCCGAAATAATAATAACGAGGAATTTTGACGATGATAATTAGGGGGTCATGTACCATAGATATAACTACAGTACAATAAGACCATTTTAAAATTTAATCACACTTTTTAACCGATCAATCGGGGCTTTCGGTAAGCGGGGGCCGTGAATTTTAACAATTTCAGAACCCAGGAAATTACCCCAACGCGCCGCTTCAACTTTGCTTAAACCGTTAGTGAGTCCATACAAAACCCCACCTGCAAAAGCATCTCCCGCGCCAACCGTATCAACAGGTTCAACTGGGAAACCAGGAACTTGAGTCGCTTGCTTATTTTCTACGACTAAACAACCTTTTTCACTATTCGTAATGAAGGCTAAGTCTACAATATTACCCAATTTACGGCTACACTCTTCTAAGTCTTCGGTTTGGAAGAAATGACGCACTTCATCAGCATTACAAAAAACGACATCACAATAGTCTGAAACTAATTGATGAAAATCATCGGTAAAGCGGTCTAATAAGAACCCATCAGAGAACGTAAACGCCACCTTGACCCCATGCCGTTTGGACTGTTCCATCGTCTCAATACAGGCTTTACGCGGGTCTGCTGCATCCCAAAGATACCCCTCAACATAACTATATTCACATTGCTTTAAATGATCGAGATTAATATCCGTGACAGATAATGTCGTCGCCACCCCTAAATTGGTACACATAGTCCGTTCAGCATCTGGGGTGGTGAGGACTAAACAGGTTCCGGTGGCTTCCCCATCTATGCTCGCCACTTCTACCTCATACCCAATTCCGACGGCTTCCATGTCTTTACGGTAGAACTCTCCGTAAGTATCTCCGCTAACTTTACCAACATAGTAACCGCTACCACCACTTTGAGCGATCGCAATCATTGTATTAGCCGCAGACCCCCCACAGCGCAATTTCAAAGGTTCAGTTTCTAATTCCTGTAGTAAAGCGCCTTGTTGATGGGCATCCATCAAAGTCATTGCGCCCCGATTTAAGTTATGCTGTTGAACAAAATCATCCTCTACAAGTGCCAAAATATCAAGCAGTGCGTTACCAATGCCGAAGACGTTGCGAGAGTTTGAGGTGGGTGTATTTCCTGTCATTCGATAATTTAATTGAGAATTGTTTCAATGAGTCGCATTTGATCATATCAAATTCTGGGTTTAGACATAATAAAAATATCAGATTGCATTGAGAGGTCAATTAATCATGACAACATCTAATTTACGAAGTAATAGCAGCTCTGGGAGCTTGCATCCGAGAGAACTGTTACCAACCCTGGTTCAACAAATGCTACGACCAGAATTTTATCCCCATTCAGTTAAAACCCCTATTCAACTGTGTCAAACTCATATTTCGTTTATTTTTCTCACGGGTGATTTTGCATATAAAATCAAAAAATCCGTTAATTTAGGCTTTCTAGATTTTTCAACTATAGAAAAACGTCAATATTTCTGTAATCAAGAATTACGGATGAATCAGGCTTTAGCGCCCAATTTGTATTTAGAAGTTTTACCTATTACGCAACAAAATAATAAATTTAGCTTTGGTAATGATTCTAATCATATTGTTGAATATGCTCTCAAAATGCGTCAGTTCCCGCAAGAGGATTTATTAATTAATCGATTTAAAAATAATCAAATTACATTACAACAGATAGAAGAATTAGGGCAAGTTGTCGCAAAGTTTCATTTAGCTGCACCAACAAACGATGATATTCTTAAATTGGGTCAAGTTGAAAATATACGTCATAGTATTAATCAGAATTTTGAACAAGCAGAAAAATATATTGGTATTGCCCAAACTCAGAAACAATATGATGAAACAAAGCAATTTAGTCAGCATTTTTTTGAACAACGTCAAGCTTTATTTAATCAACGAATTAACAATCATTGGATTCGAGAATGTCATGGAGATTTACATCTAAAAAATATCTGTATCTTTGAAGATAAAATAACTCTATTTGACCGAATAGAATTTAATCAAGAATTCCGCTTTGTTGATGTCATGTACGATGTTGCTTTTTTAGTAATGGACTTAGAAGCAAGAGGCAGAACAGATTTAAGTTATCAGTTTTTAAATACTTATATTGAAATCACAGGAGACTGGGAAGGCTTGCAAATATTACCGTTTTATCTCAGTCGTCAAGCTTATGTACGAGCAAAAGTAAATTCAATTATGTTGGATGATACGACTATTTCTGAAGAGGATAAAATAGCAATTATTCAAGACGCAAAACATTATTATCAACTGGCTTGGCAATATACTCAGCAACAACATGGCGGGATGATAATTATGTCGGGTTTATCGGGATCTGGAAAGAGTACAATAGCCCGAAAATTGTCTCAATTCATGGGTGCAATTCAAATTCGCACCGATGCAGTTCGTAAACATTTAGGCGGTATTTCTTTACATGAAAAAGGCGGAGATGAACTTTATACATCAGAAATGACACAGAAGACTTATAGCCGATTATTAGAACTGGGAATATTGCTCATAAAAGCAGGATTTTGGGTAATTTTAGATGGTAAATATGACAGAATAAACTTACGGAAAAAAGTAATAAATTTATGTAATTCTCAGCAATTATCTTTACATATTGTGGAATGTAATGCACCCTTAGAAATATTGCGATCGCGTCTACAAAACCGTCAAAACGATATCGCAGATGCCACAGCAGACTTACTCACCTCACAACAAGCATTAGCCGAAGCCTTTACCCCAGAGGAACAGCCTTATCTAACAACAATTGATACCACTCAAAATGTCGATAATCAGTTAAAATGTTTTATCAATAAAATTAAGGGTTAATTCTGTATGACAGATTTTAATACTCGAAAAATAGTAGCAATTTTATCTATTTTTATTATTGCGATCTTAGGTATCATTGTTAATATTAAAATCCTAAACCTATGGGAATACGATCCGGGAGGAAATGATATTTACTATACTTGGTTAGAAGGAAAGCGCCTGCTAGCGGGAGAAAATCCTTATGCCAGAATATTAGCCGGAAATATGAGAGAAAATGATAAATACGCCACCTATTTCCCGCTATTTTATTTACTTTCTGCTATCACTCAATGGATCGGTTTTCGAGACTATTCTACCTGGTTAAATTTATGGCGACCGATATTTTTAGCATTTAATATTGGTATTGGTCTATTAATATATTATCAATTTTATCAAGATCGGCTATTACTTCTCGGCTTATTTTCATCTTTCTTTTGGTTATTTAGTCGCTGGACAGTTCATGTCACTAAAATTGTCCATATAGAATTTATTGCTATTTTTATATTATTGCTTTCTCTGATATTATTACCGCGCAAAACAATTACCTCTTTTATCCTCTTCGGTTGTTCTCTCGCCATCAAACAAGTCGCCATATTTTTATTACCCCTTTATTTAATCTGGGCGTGGCAACTAGCAGAAAGAAATAAACTCAAAGAAGTAATTACTGCCTTATTTTATATCGCTTTAATTCCGAGCATTTTATCGTTACCATTTATTCTTTGGAATGCCGAAGGATTCTTGAAATCCATCTTGTTTTCTGCAACCCGACTCCCCGATAGTCATATTAAAGCCGCCTCACTCGATGCTTTAATTCAGGTCAGTTATCCAGCATTTATCGGAATCAAAGCCAAATTACCCATGCTATTTTTAATGAGTTTAATCTTTCTCGGTTCTGCTAGGCGACAAATTGGGATTTATACCAGCGTCTTATTAATGATGGCAATTTTCATTAATTTTAACTCCGTCTTATTTCTACAATACTTTTCTTGGATAGTTCCCTTTCTTCCATTAGTATTATGCGATCAATATATCAATGTAACTTCTAAGGAAGCTATGATGAATTATGAATGATGAATTATAAATTATGAGGTAGGCAACAGTTTATCTCCCCGTCTCCCATATCCTCCCCCTCACCCAGTCTCCCCCTCCGACTCCCATATCCCTTTACCAAGGACTGCCAATAATAGTCCATCCTGCCCAATAATAGGGATGAGAAAAATCTTGATGACTTTGTTGTGTCAAATCAGAAGGTAAAGTGACACTGCTATTGTCCTCAGATTGATAAAACAGTTGACCCGACTGAATTGAGACTTGTCCCCCAATCATAGCCAGTTGTGCCTGTCTTAAGGCTTGCGCCTTAGTTGAGGCGGTTCGGAGTTGATGATAAAACTGAGTCATCAATACCAACGATCCTTGGTCAGAAACATACCATAAACTAGCCAACGCACTCGGAACCCCGGCTTGAATAGCCAGTCCGGCAAAGCCAAGTTCAGCTTGTTTATCTCCTAACGCACTGCGACAGGCGCTGAGAACGAGTAAATCTAACGGTGGGTTATTCCAGCGCCAACCCCACTCGTCTAAACGGTCTAAAGTGAGGCGGCTGTCCCAAAACTGAATATATGAATTCTTCGGTTCTCCAGGTCGGAATTCCCCGTGAGTCGCTAAATGTACAATTTGATAAGGTTGTTCATCGCGTTGTTTTTCAAAGTTTTCAATCGTAAATTCTTCATTGAGAAAGTAATTTCCGGCTAATTTTGATGTGACTGTTTCAAGCTCAATGGGAACGGCGGGCAAAGGTTGTTGTTCTTCAAAGATTGAGGCCCCCATCGCTAAAACTTTAGCATCATTCAAAGAACGATAACGAGTATTAATCAGATTAAAACTAGGAATCAAACTCAAGTCATATTTTTCAACTAAAAATTGTTCTCCATCATGTAAAACCCCCAGAGGTAAACTACGCAACCCTCCATCCATGGCAAACAACAGAGTATCAATTCCAGCCTCTTCTAGTTCTGCTTCAATCGGTTTAATAATCCATTGATAAAGTTGTTGAGCTGGGGGTAAATAGCGACTGATTCGGCGATATCGAGAGGTAAAAATACTTTGGAAAAGCTGACGAGTCACTCGCGATACTAGCTCTCGGTTGGCGGATGAAACCGTCTTATGAACTCGTTCTCCATCCCCCGTGATCAGTAAAATCTCCAGTTGATTATCCCGAACAAAGGTATAAACAATAGCGGGTTTACTATTAAGCTGCTCGCCAATATTCAGCAACGTTGCTTGAATATCCTCAACTGAAACTTCCGCTTCTTCGTCTGTATTTCTGCCAAAATAACCGCTATACTCAAAATCGAAAAACTGATCAATTATAGTAATAGAATCATCGACTTGGTCAGCATCTAATACTTCGGCTACCTCTACCCGTGCCTCTTCAATTTGGGTCGTTTCTAATGATTCCGATTGACTCACTTGTGTATCTTCATCACCTGAATCTTCCGCTTCTGCTTCTGCTTCTGCTTCTGCTTCTGCTTCTGCTTCTGCCACTGAAATATTTCCCTCTTCATCAACAGATGTGGTTAAGCGTCGTTGAGAGGAATTACCGCGATCAATTTCTATTTGTTCGGTCGTGTCATCAACAGATAATGACGACTGATTATTCAGCGGTTGAGCATTTGTTATCACATCAGTTTCAGAATCGCTACGAGATATTCGTTCAGTCCGAATTGGGTTGACATCATTCTCATCCGGCAAATCATCTCTGTCGTCTGGCGGGGGAGTGGGTGTGGGAGTCGGTGTGGGTGGAATCGGTGTGGGTGGAGTCGGCAGGGGCGGAATGATAATAGGGGGAGTGGGTGTGGGAGTGGGAATCGGTATGGGAGTGGGAGTGGGAGTGGGAGTGGGAGTGGGTGTGGGAGTCGGTGTCGGAGGCGAGACATTATTTGGGTTACCGATCGCAATGTTGTCTTGAATCAATGACCCTTCAACCGTTTGCAACGATTGTACAGTATTAGAACCCGCTGTAATAGCGCTGGCTGTTCCGTTACGACTATTATCTCCAATCGTAAATCTCTCTTCACCGCTGCCATAAGTAATGGTAATATTTCCCCCTTGACCCCCGGCTGATGATGAGGCGGAAGAAATACTGGCTTCTGTACCATTAACATCATTGAAACGACGATTCACCTGGAATGTACTACCCGTATTAATCTCAATATCTCCGCCCTCGCTGGCAATCGTTCCGGTGACAATGATATTATCTGTTGCTTCAGCCGTCAGATTTCCCCCTTGGGTTATGAGTGTACCCATGTTAACCGCCCCGCCTGACTCTAAAATCACTGGCCCGCCAGCGGTAGAAATCCGACCCACTGTGATGTCACTACCAGAAATAGTCGGAGAAATAGTCGGATTGGTAGAGAAGCCACCTTGTTGGTCTAAGGGGGTTGAGTTGTTTAAATCTGTTACCCCTGAACGTAGAATTAAAGTAGGCTGACTCCGCAGCAAAGAGGCATCGGGGTCGTTGGTGTCGTTTAAGCTGGTATCAGGTTGAGTAATGGTAATATCTCCCCCAGCAATCAATCCTGCCGCTTCAATTTTGAGGGAAGCCCCGGTATAATCCCCAAAGAAGACATCACCGTTAGAACGGATAATGGGGTCAAGAATGCTAACGAATGTGCCGTATTCCCCGGTTGTATTCAGTAAGCTAAAGTTACCCCCCGCATTAAAATGACTATCACCGGAAATAATCCCATCACTAATCAGGGTTAAATTTCCTCCGGCATTAAAAGATGCATCGCTTGAGGGGGGAGCATTGAGGGCGAGAATATCAATCGATTGTTGACCAATAATGGTTAAATCTCCACCCACTATTGCTGAAAACGAGAGTGAATTGGCTGAAGTGGCCGCAAGTGAATCTCGAATGCGAACCGTATCCCCCGCCAATAGATTTAAATTACCTGTGGTTTGTAACTGAGTTTGGGCAATGGTTAAGGTCCCTGCCGCATTCAAAATCACATTACCCGCCTCAATACCGAGTGAATTTGTCGCTGATGTAATCACTACATCTCCCGGTTGAATGGGTTGATTGTTTTGCAGTATGAGTTCCCCTTGAGAATTGACCATGACGGCAGTGGCGGACGTGGTTTGTCCTCCGGTTAATAGTTCGGGTAACTCCATGGGATTGAGTTGTAAACCCGATTGATCGGGTTCCCCCCGCGCCTCAGTTTGTCTGGTTGAGGAGGGTACATCTAAACTGAGTAACTGTCCGGCTTGACTCATGCGAATGATACTTTCTCCGGGTACAGCTTGCACCCATAACTGACCATTCGGCGCAGATAAGCGACCTCGACTCACGACTCGACCCCCGATTAAACTGAGGTTTTGTCCGGCATTAACTTCCAATTCACCCAAGTTAATTAAAGTTCCCGCAACTGCTTGGTCAAATCGAAATCCGTTGGGGTTTCCCACTAACTCTGACCAATTATTTTCACCTGCAGCATTAAACCAACCCGACGACGATGTACCAAAACCAATCCCATTGGCGCTAGTGGCAGTAAACGCAGCCGGGACGTTGAGGCTAGCATTGGCCCCAAAAATCATACCCGCCGGATTAATTAGAAATAAATTAGAAGCCCCTCCTGTTACCTGAATTAAACCATCGATAATGGATGCATTACCACCTGTAACTCGTCCGAAAATATTTTCAATCTCTGAGTTGGAAATAAAATTAGCAACTTGATTGGCATCTAAGCCAAACTGTTCAAAGCTGTGAAATAGATTCTCTCCAGACCGAGTCCCTCCTTGGATATCAAATTGGTTGGGACTATAAAATATAACAGTGGTTTGAGTGCCATCAGAGGCCGGTACAATCGATTGTGCCATAGCCAATTGCCATGGTGTGATCTCAAGCAGTAACAGTCCAAACTGAGCAGTGATGGGTATGATGAGGCGATGTAGAAGCATCCTGGTTATTAAAGATACAATTTCACAAAAAAAGAGTGTAATAGAGTTGGATTTTGCTGAAGCTGCACCCACTCATTTTGCCTGATACTTAGTGTAATCTGTTATCAATTTTGAGAAGTTCGTCAATCTATGATTTCGTTTGCTTGAGAACTTCAAAGATGAACCCTGTCTTTGATTATTATTATTGACTTGTCAATCGCCGGAATCGTTTCATCCCATTTTTACACATCGTAGCCTGAACGAATGATAAATGGATGACTCAACCTTAGATGATTCAGGAGTAGTTGGGGTATTGAGATCAAAACTACAACCACTCAATCATAATCGGCTCAAGCGCTGTTGTTCTACAAGCTGAAATGATCACAACTCGTCTAATTCATCGTTCGTTATTGCTGATGATGACAATAATAACGATATAAAAAATAGGTTTATTCTAGCAGAAAGTAGCCCCCACCTGCGCGGCTGGGACAGGTGTCAGTTTCCTGAGCGCCAAACTTTTTAACCAATCGATATACCAGGAATGATGCCATGGTTTTTACCACTTCATCAATCACCCTAAAATAGAGAGTAATTATACATGCTTAATTTATCGAATTTTTCTAGGTCTATCGGCGATCTTTTTACCTGTAAACTCCGAAAAATATAAATCTTGCATTAATTATTCTTCCATTATACTAAAAGTTATCCCTTTTGGACATGACAATGAATATTATCTTACCGCTACTGATTAACCTTTTACTGGCAATTTGGATTGGTGTAATTGCCATGATATCGGTGCAGAATGCAACTTTGGTTGTATTAAAGTTTATCGTGTTTGAATCAATTCAAATCCCGGTCGGTGTGGTATTAGCATTAAGTGCGGTTTTTGGCATTGTCCTCGGCAGCTTGGTTAAACCCTTATGGCAGTTGAGCCATTTGACCCGTGAAGAATAAACTGGGGTATAGGATATGGGGTGTGGGGTGCAGTAAAGTCCTAACTTTAGAATGTAATACTAGATCTTAACAACACAGCCCTCAGAGCCGCGCCAACGTGACTTTATGAAAACTTAACAACCTCGCCGAGAAGATCAACAGTAAAATTGCATAAGTCCGCATCTGATAGAAATATGTGTCGATGTACCCTTTAAATCAGTGTCACAGCTCAGGAGAATGAAGAAGATGGGACTACAAGCTGTTATCGTAGAAAGATTGATTCTCAGCATACTCATTACTATTGTCGCTGCGATCGCCACTTCTCCGATTGGTTCCTCCATCAATGGATTGAGTCGGATCAAGAGTATCACACCATTGGCTGAACTTGAAGGTGTTGCATCAAATCGACCTGTTGATCCGACTGATTATACCCTGAGCATACACCACGGCCCATCAATCAATAGATTATTAATATTGATCAAATAGCGGGTAATAGGTGGCGCAGCGACAATAGATCTGGCTCTAATTTTATAGTCAAGAAATATAAAGATCTCCCGGAAACCATTAAATTCCCACAGAACTTGTAGAGAAACCCGTTCTCAATCAATACAATCCTTTAATATTGGTCATAATAGGACGTTTAGTGCCTGGTTAAAGCCGATCGCGAACACTAAATAAACTCGATGGTTTCTACATTTCATTTAAAAGTTGAACAAATAGAACAGATAGAAATTGTTTGTGTTTTTGAATTATCTTGGGGTCAAGCACAACAGTTAAGAGTGACGATTGCTTATCCAAACACCTTAAACTCACTTTATCAAAATTGGCAACAAATTTACTTAGGATTTTATAACCAAGCACTGCGGGGACGAGTGGTGAAAAAGGGAAAACTGGAATCCAAACCGATTGATTGGTATGCCCAATTAATTAAAGCAGAAACCCAGTTATTATCTGAATTTCATCATTGGTTGCGATCGCGAGAACTGACCGAAATTCGAGATACAATTGTACAAGCTGCTATGGCAAAAATGCAGCCGAATTCTCAGGCAGAAACCTCATCTAATGCAGGAGTTGATATCTTAATTTGTGCTAATCCGATTGAAATTGCTCGTTTACCCTGGGAAGCTTGGGAAATTGGCAGTCGGTTCGCCGCAGGCAAAATTCGTATCGCCCGCACTTGTCGTAATATCCCTGAACCCTCCCCATTTTCAACAAAATCAAGCGGTAAAGCTAGAGTTCTCGCCATATTAGGAGATGATCGAGGGCTAGATTTTCAAGCCGAAAAAACAGCATTACAATCTTTTTCTAAACAACTTGAAGTTAAAATTATCGGCTGGCAAGGCAAGATGGATCGACGGACTCCGGCTGAATTAAGAATAGAAATTGCTCAACAAATTTCCGATCCACAAGGTTGGGATATTCTGTTTTTTGCCGGACATAGTAATGAAGCCAACGGCCTGGGTGGAGAACTGGCTATTGCACCCAATGTTTCTTTATATTTAACTGAATTACAAGGAGCAATTAAAACAGCCATACAAAATGGCTTACAATTCGCTATTTTTAATTCTTGCAAAGGTTTAGATTTAGCAGATACCTTAATTAGTTTAGGATTGAGTCAAGTCGCGGTCATGCGTGAACCGATCCATAATGAAGTAGCAGAGAAATTTCTGATCGGATTTTTAAAGTATCTCGTCCAACATCAAGACGCTCATGATGCCTTACTTTCAGCTTGTCGATCTCTCAAATCTGAACAGCAATATACCTACCCCAGTGCTTCTCTGATTCCTTCTTTGTGTCGTTATCCGGGGGCAACAGTCTATCGTTTACCCGAATATAGCGGAGACTGGCGAGGACAACTCTGGCAAAAAATCAAACCCATTCTCCCCAGGAAAAAAGAAGCGATCGCCCTATCTGCCTTATTATTAACCAGTTGGCAACTCTCCGCGCAAGAATGGCTCCTCGATCAAAGAGTATATTTACAAGCGCGTTATCGTCAACTGACTCATCAGCTAGAAACCGCTATACCCCAACCGATTTTACTCATTGCCATTGATGAAGAATCGATTCGTAAAGTGGGATTATCTGACCCTAGACCCATGGATCGACAGTATCTGGCTGAGATTATCAATCAACTGAATCAATTTGATGCTAAAGTTGTCGGCTTAGATTATTTAATCGATCGCCCCGCCAACGACCAAGGAGAAAACGATCAAATTTTAGCCACTGCGGTTAATAATGCCATTCAACAAGATCAAACCTGGTTTATCTTTGCCAGCAAACTCAAACAAGCCGGGGTGTGGTGGGATGTAATTGATACAGTAGCCCAGCCAGAATGGAGTCTAAACGGGGATATGAGAGTATTAGGAGATCCCCCCTATTATATGAGTGTATTACCCATTCCAACGCCCGATAGCGAGCAACGTTTGCCTTTGTCCTATTTACTGGCGTTGGGATATTGGATGAATGATCAGATCTCAGATCAACCCCCTCAGCCTCAACTGAATAATACAACCGCATTTTTATCGCAACTCAAAGCCCATGTGATCGATACGACAGGAGAGAGTTATCAAAGTTTATTTTCTACTGAGGCTAACTTACATCCCTTAACCAATTGGGCTTATTTACTACGCCAATGGTGGTTACAACCCATTATTGACTATTCTATTCCCCCGGATCGAGTGTATTCTTTGCTTCCGGCTTGGCAGCTATTGGAGTCTTCTGATCCCCACTCTTTATTATCCAATTCTCCAGTTATTTTAATTGCGCCCTGGGGATATGGTGAGGCGGGTGTAGATCAAGAAGGGGAAGATAATTATCTGTTACCAACAGCGGTAAAATATTGGCGACATCGAATACCACTTGATTTACGTCCTTCGGTGTTTCCGGGTGCAGAAGCCCATGCTTACATGACTCATCATTACCTAAACCGACGACTGGTGGTTCCGATTGCTGATGTGTGGATGATTTTACTGGTGGCAGTATTTGCTAAAGCACTCAGCTTGATGATGAGGCAACATGCTAAACACCCTTTGAGATGGATGGGTTTACTGGGAGGGGCAACCCTGATTTATGGATGGCTGAGTTTTCAACTTTATATTAGTGGAAATATTCTACTGCCCATCATTTTTCCAATTGCAACAATTTGGGCTTATATGACGTTTGCCCTCATGGAGAAGAAGTTTTATGATTAACTTATTCTGGATTCGTTTAACAATTTTATTCACCGCGTTCATTTCTTTATCCCTTTCCATCACAGTCTCTGAGGCTTTCACCTCACCCGGATCAGTTGTAGCTCAGAATAATGCGCCCCCCAAAAGTCGTCCGGGTGGATCTCGCTTGAGAAATAATGCCCCTCCTAAGTCAAGAGACGGGGGATCTCGCAGTTGGGAACAAACCCTGAATGATGTTTTACTGAATAATGAACCGCCAGAGTCGAGAGACGGGGGATCTCGGGGGTCGTTTTGCACTCTGGCACCAATGGATATCGACACAGGAATTAAGCTGTGGAATGATCAGCCTGTATTTGTGTGGAATGGAGCAATTGTGCGGCTAGAATTACGCGATCGCGATGGTGAAACACTCATTTGGAGTCAAACTGTCTCTAAGCAGGCTCAGACGGCTCGCTACACGGGGGAAGCTCTACAAGCAGGATACACTTATACTTTGTGGTTATACACAACTTCATCTTTTATTCCAGATGAGCAAGTCATTTTTCAACTGCTCAATTCCCAACAACAAACAGCAATTCGTAACGAGATTAAACAGTTAGAAACGTCTTTAGATGATCCCACAGATGAAGCTGTTGCCCTAGCTCGGTTTCAATATTTTGCGGAGAAACAGTTATGGTCTGATGCCATATCTGAACCCTTTTTAGTTGAAAACCCTTCAGAAAGCCTCAGTCAATTTAGAAAAGAGACCTTGCCTAAACAATTTTGTGAATAATCTCACATCATGTTATTTTTGAGCTTTCCAGGTACCTCCGTAAACATAGTGGGGGTTATCTGGATTAATTGTTTTCCAGCAGTTTTGACAGACAAACACCCACTGCTGAGACGGGTCGTATTGAACCCGATACAGAACCGACTTAAACTCTTGACAAAATGCACATCTCTTTTGACGAATACGTTTCATAATTAGGTGGTATGCTCAGGGAATAATTCATGATTCATGATTCATTCATACCCTATTGCCCGTTGCCTGGGCGTAGCGCTATGTATTTCAACTAGCTCCTGAGCAGTTAGGAAGTAAACCTGATTTTTTCGGTAAGATTGAGAGCAGAACTTGGATTATAATTTTCCAATATCAATTATTACGAAAATCCTATTTTTATCAAATTTTATTCGGAGCCGTTTGATGAATCAATTATCTAAAGTTAACTCCACTCCATTCGCCTCATCTGAACTCAAGCCCGAACTCAGAGCGGTTTTAGAGTCATTAGATGTGCAACTAGAAACAGAATTAAATCGGTATCGACGTTATCGACGACGCACCACACCAAATAATCCTAGCAACTGCGATCTTGATCAAGCTGAAAAACCCGCTGAAGTCTTAGCCGTTGAACAAAATGACATTCAGGCAAAATCGAGTTTTGCTGCCACCGCTGAAAGCTCAAAATCTTCAACTGTTTTAGGGTCTGTGGTTGTTGAAGGTGAAGCTCCTTTAGCCACTCGTACCCCAAATAATACTAATTCTACAACCAACGCCTCAGGGGATTATCTCGAGTCATCAGAACAACTCATTAAAAGTATTGACGAAAATCGTCCCCGTCGTCGCAGAAGAAGACAACCCAGCTTAGTGGCGAGTTTATTTACTCCTATTGGGATTTGCTCTTTATTACTATTTTTGATTTCTTTTGCCGCGTTAGGATATGTGGTGAGTTCTTCCGGTGAAGGAGAAAATTGGGGGTTAAGCCGTTGGTTTGGGGGCGAAGATCCGGAAAATACCCCCGAAATCATTCAAGAGCCAGTCGAAACCGCTCCACCTACATCTCCTAACTTAGCAACAGAAGAATTTGTTGAGCTAGATTTAGATACCCTCAGTAATATTAATCCTAACGCCACTCCCATTACTCTCCCCACAACTCAGCCGACAACACCCGCCCAAAATAACAATTTAACTTCTCCTCCACCCATCCCGACTGGCCCTGATTTAGGAAATATCACAAACGAATTAGTTCCGGCTCCGACCCCCGTTTTGCCTCAACCTCAACCCGTTCAAACTCCTACTCCTCAAGCGCCTGCAGGTGCAGCAACGCGATCGCAGTCTCAACCTGTTGAGGCGGAAGATGGATATTATTATGTCGTTACAGATTACGAAAATCCTAATTCTCTCACAACCGCTCAGGAAGCTGTTGCTGAGGCTTATGTGCGGGAATTTGAAACAGGCACTAAAATCCAAATGGGAGCGCTAGAAGATGCGGCTACAGCTCGTATATTAGCAGAACAGCTTCGAGTTCAAGGGATTAACGTTGAGTATGATGTCCCTGAATAATTGGGAGTAGTGAGGAGGATAAGGAGGATAAGGAGAACAAGGGGGACGAGGGAGACAGGGAGCAGAAGGGGACAAGGGAGAGAGATTGTTGCAAGATTGTATCCGGAGCTGTTGCCTTCTTTATAACTCATTGTCTATAGCAAACACGGCAATAGTGGATGGCACAGATGGCTAACCCCCCACTCGCTGTTGGGAACCCGGAGGGGGTAGGGGCGCAATTCATAATTGATAATTCATCATTCATAATTCATCTATGGGAATCTTAAACCGTATTTGGCAAGTGGTTCGAGCTAATATTAATAGTCTAATTAGCCAAGCTGAAGATCCAGAGAAAATCTTGGAACAAACTGTGCGAGATATGCACTCTGATCTATTAGAAATTAGACAAGCTGTAGCCAGTGCGATCGCCACCCAAAAACGCACCGAGCGAGAATATCTACAAGCAGAAAATCATGAAAAAGAATGGTACAGACGCGCACAATTGGCGCTGCAAAAAGGGGATGATCGCCTAGCCCGAGAGGCTTTATTGAGGCGGAAAACTTATCTTGAAACCGCTGGCACGATTAAAGTTCAAATGGAACAACAGCATAAAGTCGTTGACCAACTCAAGCACAATATGCGTCAGCTTGAAGGAAAACTGAGTGAAGCTAAAGCTAAAAAAGATCTTTATATTGCTCGTGCCAGATCCGCTAAAGCCGCTGAACAATTACAGCAAATGCTCGGAAATCTTAATACTAAAGGGGCTTGGAATACGTTTGAAAAAATGGAAGAAAAAGTCTTGCAACTTGAAGCTCGTTCAGAAGCATTGTCGGAATTAGCCGATCATAATGACTTAGAAAGCCAATTTAATGCTCTAGAAGCCGGAGATGATGTCGATGCGGAGTTAGCGGCAATGAAAGCACAGTTACTCCCTAAGCCTAAACCAGAAGAACATTGATATTCTTCTCTTTTTATAGAACAAGAATTCTAGTTATTAGCTGCTAGTAGCAAACTAGAGGCTTAAAATTAATAACTGAAATAAGTAATTCGTTACGGGTTGCAAACTATCGACTAAAAACTAACGACTAAAAACTAAAGAAATAGTTTCATCCCTCGTTAAACTGTGTTGTAATTTGTTTAATTTCACCTGCCATTTCTTTCGGTTTTCCAGATAGAGGAAAAAACAAAATACTCTCAATTTTTGGGTTTTTAATTAATTCCTCTAAACGGTTAAATTGTCGCTCACTAATTGAAATACCATTGTGTGCTTCTACATATTTAAGTTCGTCATTAAAGTTTTCTTCGCCGTACACTTGAATAAATACTCTATCGACTCCCCAAGTTTGCCAATCTGCTGCAAAATATCGTTTCGCCCAATAGGGGTTATGATGACAAATGTCAAAACTCACATTAGGATTAGCCGCTTTCATTTCCTTAATTGTATTTTGTACAAATTTCGTCAATTCTAATGTACGATCAACTTGACCGGGTAACTCTGCATGATACCCTAAATAATCATCCCATTGAACCGCATCAATTGTCGGGTATTTTTTAACAAATTCTACTACAATATTAGTGAAAAAGTTAGCCACTTCCGGATTACTAATATCGAGAACATAATGTTCAACTTCTGGATAAGTTCGGTCTACACCGGGAACAATCCAACCTTGCTCAACTGCTAAATTCAGGGCGGGACTCTGCTCATCTATTTTAATTCCTTTTTCAAAGTAAGCATGAACTTCCATTCCTTGCTTATGTGCTTCATCAATTAACCAATCAAGCCATTGATCTTGAAACTGATTCGGGCAGCTTTCATAGCCCAGCATTTCCTGCATCACCTGACTTTTGTACATTGTACAAGCATTTCCCCAAACCCCATGAATAATCGTATTAATTCCTTGAGCCTGATAGTAACGGACTCGTTCTCGAATCATTTTTTCACTAGCATTATTTGTGATTTGATAACGACTTAAATATATCCCTCTAATCTGCTTTTTCTCCCAAGGAGTTTGAGGTAATGTTGTTGTTGGGGTTGATGTTTTTGTTGCTATATTTGTCTCGGGTTTCTGTTCAGTCTGTGGAGGCGGTGGAGTAGGGGATTGAGTGGGGGATGATTTTTCGGTTTGAGGGGGTGTTATTGTGGCTTCTGGCGGGGTTTCTACTACATCTGATGGCTGCTGTTGTTGATGATTTTGAGGCGGTGGAGAAGGGGGTTGAGTGGGGGATAATTTCTCAGGAGAAGAAGACCTCAAAAAGGGAATATTAGCTTGTAAATTATCCGGTAAAAAACGACTAAGATCTATATGATTTCGCTGTGTAAATAGCCAATATCCTCCACCCAAAAAGAGAATAATCACGGAAAAAGGGATGCTAGCACAGCCAAATCCACTGGATGCTGGTTTTTTTGATCGCGACATAATCTATTAAAGAGAGTTAGCCAGAGGTATCAATATAGCTACAAAATTAAAAGCTTTATTTTCGTAATATAATACTAATGATCTCAATATTGCACTTATTGCAATCGTTGGGAACTCGGTTTGATACATTCCGCAATGCCCTTTAATTTACTTCCCCTTGCCAAAATCACCCGGAAACACGGAGGAGAATTTGACTTACTGTGATACTTCAGGTAAAACACGACTAGCCCGCCGAGAAACTAAACAATTACTGAATTGTGCCGTGGATTTGCCGCTGTGATATTTTTTCACCAGCACATGATACAATTATTTTTAGTTCTGACTAGATGATCCAGATTCCTTTATTTATATTAAGAAAATCGCCTTATTTTGTTTGAATCACACTTGAGAATAGCTTGATGAAATTACTAAAAAAGATTGGAATTATTTTAGGTATTTTAGCTATCCCATCGACCGCTCAAGCTGCCCAACTCACCCTAGGATTTGATGCTTTTATCCCCACAGCACGAATTGCTAATCCGGCAGCAGAAGTTTTACCGCCTTTCTTCACAGAATTTATTGGTGATAATCGTGATTTTAACTTAGAAGCCACAACGAATGGACAATCTCGCCTCTTCACTCAAGTTATCTTAGATTCGGAAGCTCCTAACCCGCTTGTCAGCACCTTTTCAGGAACAGGGACGACTATCGGTTTTCTCATTGAAAATGGTATTGAAGTCTCTCAAAGCGCTAAAGGGACTCCAACCAGCAGTGTAGAAGCCACGCGAATTGGCGATAACGAGATTTTACTAGAAGTTGCAGCTCGTGCTGTTAATCCCCTGATTGAGAATTTTTTACCGCCAGATGTTGAAGGTATTCCAGCAGAATACACCTATGATATTGTCTTTGATTTTTCAGATGATAAAATTCAATATGAGCTAACAGGTACAAATCGAGAATATCCCAGTTATTCAGTCTTTTTAAATCAAACTGCTATCCTTCTAAATCCAGCCAATGGAGAAGATGCAAATCTACTCGGAAATATTGAATTCGTGACTGCTTCTGGTACAATTTCAGTCGATGAACCAGGAACCCTGTCGGCGCTGATAGCGGTTGGTGCGAGTCTTTTAGTCGGATACAAAAAGATGAATCGAAAAGTGAAGTTTTAACAGGTTATCTCTTTTTAGCTTTTCATTGACCCAAGAAATTGCTGTACCTGCTACTCTACTGATGGGTGATACACCCAACTCATAACATCCTAAATCTGGTTTAGCTTTGTCCCACGGCCAAAAACGACTGGGAAATGGGTTGAGGACAAGATACTGTGATTGTAGGAGAAACACAGGATAACAAATCATCAATCACAGATCGCTGACTCTCAACAACAAGAAATAACTCACCCCTGAGTTCGCTGTTGTCGCGTTAAACTGATTGTATGTGATGAATAGCAGTTGCCATAGGTAAACTGAAACATATTCAGCAGGTGAATTGAATCAGTTTGCCATAGTAACCCTTTTAAACCGTTGTAAAGGAAAATATAGTCTTATGGGATTATTTGATCGGATCAGCCGCCTAGCGAGAGCCAACCTCAATGACATGGTCAGCAAGGCTGAAGACCCTGAAAAAATTCTTGATCAGGCCATCATTGATATGAGCGAAGATTTGGTGCAACTGCGTCAAGCTGTGGCTCAGTCAATTGCCACTCAAAAACGCTCTCAGCAGCAATACAATCAAAATCAGTCGCAAGCCAACCAATGGCAATCTCGCGCTCAATTGGCTCTGCAAAAAGGCGATGAAAACCTCGCTCGTGAAGCGCTACAACGGAAGAAAAGTTACCTAGAAACTGCCAACACCATTAAAGCGACTCTCGATCAACAGACGGGTCAGGTGGAGACGTTGAAGCGCAACTTAGTCAGCCTAGAGAGCAAAATCTCTGAAGCCAAAACTAAGAAAAATATGCTCAAAGCTCGCGCCCAAGCAGCTAAAGCCAATGAGCAACTTCAGGGTATGATTGGGGGAATTAACCCCAGTGGTGCCGGCGCTGCCTTTGAACGGATGGAAGAAAAAGTCCTACAAATGGAAGCGCGATCTCAAGCTGCTGGTGAATTAGTGGGATCTGATCTTGAAAGTCAATTTGCGGCTTTAGAAGCGGGTAGCGATGTTGATGATGAATTGGCGGCAATGAAAGCCCAATTATCCGGTGCTAGCCCCAACCAAGCTCAATTACCCCAAGGGCAAGGGACTCAAACCAGTGATGCTCCTCAGGGGAATGTCGATGCTGAGCTCGATGAGCTGCGTCAACAGTTGGACAAAATGTAAGTTGATTATTTCTGAGAATTATGGGTCAGTAAACTTTGCTCACGCGATGTCTAATACTGGCCCATTTTTACTTCCTGAAAGCTTGCACAATCGCAATAAATCAGGAATAATCTCAGAAGAGATTGAGAAACCACTCAACTCAGACAGTTTAGCTTAACTCAAATTCTCGTTGAGGTCACTTATTGTAGTAATGTCTAAAGTTCGTTTACTCATTATCAGTTCATTTGCTTCGGGGTTTGGTTTGTGTTCCATCGTGTTTGCAATCTTTACGATGGTTTCAGCATTTAACGTCGGTTCAGTGTTGCGCTTGTTGTTAACTGTCGGTTTCTTTGCTGCGAATGTTGTTTTCCTGGCTCATTATTACAATTTAATGTTGAAAGACTTAAAAATCATGAGCAAAGCTGTTTCTTTAATGAGAAGAGCCAGTTAACTTTTACTCTTATTATTTTTTATTTCTAATCAATACAATGTTTGACTTTCTCAATCCTATCTTAGGGCGGCATCCAGAAAACATCAAAGCCAATGTTGAGATTTATACTTGGCAAACTTGTCCCTTTTGTATCCGCGCCAAATTATTACTTTGGTGGAAAGGTGTACAATTCACCGAGTACAAAATTGATGGAGATAATGAAGCCAGAAACGCAATGGCAGAACGCGCCAACGGTAAACGTAGCGTACCTCAAATATTTATTAATCAACAACATATCGGCGGTTGTGACGACCTCTATCAACTCGACTCCCAAAAGCAATTAGATCCTCTGTTAACTCAACCCGCCTAATAAACTAATCAAAATTTACCTCTGTGTCTTTGGGGTTTAATTTCCTTCTTAACTGTTCAAAAAATAACTTTCTCCAAGCTGTATCTTTTTTCCGATTTGTCCTAATTTCTAGTAAACGAACGCCTGAGTTAGGTAAATAACTAATCCGTGTTTGCAGTTGTTCCCAAGACTGTATTAATTCATATTCAATTCTATAAGTCTGACACCAATCTGCAAAATTAATCTGTTGAGGTGTGGCGAAAAACTCCTCAAACGGGGGTTCAAACTGAGAAATCGGTAGCATTTCAAAGATACCCCCGCCATTATTATTAATTAAAATAATCGTTAAATGTCCTTTAAATTTAGCTCGAATTAATCCACCATTTGTATCATGCAGTAATGCTAAATCACCCGTTAATAATACACTACTTTGATGATTTTGCGCCATTCCTAAAGCAGTGGATAAGGTTCCATCAATTCCATTTGCACCTCGATTAAAATAGGGTTGAATTTGATGTGAATTTAGCATCCAAAACGATTCAAGATCTCGAATGGGCATACTATTCGCAATAAATATAGGCGTTTTTGAGGGTAAATATTGGGATAATAACCAAGCAATTTTAGGCTCAATTAATTTATCAATCTGCTTCATTTCTTGATTAATATATTGCTGAGTTTGCTGTTCTAAGTTATACCAATCCTGAGAATAATCTGATTCTAAATTAACTTTGTTAGTTTGACTTTGATCTTTGAAAACTTCTCCGAGTTGCTCAATTGATATTCGTAAATGCACAGTTCTAGAATGTAATGCATCTAAATTTTGATAACTATCATCTAAAATAATAGTTTGAACTTGGAGAGATTTTAGCCAATTTCTTAATACTTTACTCGTCGGTAAATCTCCAATTTGAATCACAATTTTAGGGATTAATTTTTGAGAAATTTCAATATTTCTTAGAAAGGTATCATAAGTTGAAATTAGAAAAGAATTATCATCAGAAAAATTCCGTAACGGCGATAAACCCTCAGCTAAAACGGGCCAGTTTAATTGTTGGGCTAATTGCGAGATAACTTGACAATATTTCTGTGCATTCTGAGGTTGTGCCACCCCTGCAATAATAATACCTCGTTCAATTTCTTGCCATTGATTTAAATAAGATTGAAAAGATGAAATACTCGGAAAACTCGGTTGATATTGAATAAAATCAAAAAAACGTTCAGGAAAATCATTCTTTATTTCTTGGGTTTCTGCTTGTTCGATGGGATGTAAAGGATCGCGAAAAGGAATATTCAGATGAACCACACCTTTGATGGGAAATAGAGATTTTTCCCAACTATAAATTAATGTTTGTCGCAGATAGTTCAGTAATTCTAAATCTATCGATGGTAAAGATAATTCGGTATACCAATTCGGAAAATCACTATATAATTTAACTTGATCAATCGTTTGTCCGGCGTGACAATTGCGTAACTCAGGGGGACGATCTGCGGTTAAAATAATTAAAGGAACACGACTTTCCCGCGCTTCAATGACTGCTGGATAAAAGTTAGCCCCTGCTGTGCCAGAGGTACAAACTAACACAGTGGGTAAACCCGAACGTTTGGCTATCCCTAAGGCAAAGAAAGCGGCTGAACGTTCATCTAAGATAGGGATAGTTTCAATCTCATAATGTTGAACAAAAGCAACCGTTAATGGCGTAGAACGAGAACCCGGACAAATAATTGTTGTCTTTAATCCTAAGCGGTATAATGTTTCGACAAGTACCGATGCCCAAACTGTATTAATATTACGAAAATCAATCATGAAGTGAGTATCAATGAATTAAAAATGTTTGAAATAATATTAAATTTTATCTCAATTGGCTAGTTTATCAGATCAACAATTAACTTTTTTATAATTAATCATTCTGATTGGGCTTGCTATATAATAAGCTAAAGTCGCTATAGAATTCTCTAACATTTCATTCTGCACTGAGGAAACAATTATGTCTTTTGTCGGTTTACATATTCATAGTGATTATAGTCTACTTGATGGTGCATCTCAACTCCCGCAATTAATTAGCCGTGCAGTTGAATTAGGAATGCCCGCGATCGCAGTGACAGATCATGGTGTGATGTATGGTGCAATTGAACTGATTAAACAGTGCAGAAGTCGGGGAATTAAGCCAATTATTGGCAATGAAATGTATATTGTAAATGGCGATTTAGAAAAAAAAGATCGCCGTCGTAAAAAGTATCATCAGGTCACTTTAGCCAAAAATACACAAGGCTATAAAAACTTAGTCAAGATAACAACAATTTCACATTTACAAGGATTTCAAGGCTCAGGCATCTTTGCTCGTCCTTGTATTAATAAAGAAGTATTAGAACAGTATCACGAAGGGTTAATTGTAACCAGTGCTTGCTTGGGGGGTGAAGTTCCTCAAGCCATTTTACAGAGAAAATTAGATACAGCGCGAGAAATTGCCAGTTGGTATAAAGGTGTATTTGGTGAGGATTATTATTTAGAAATTCAAGATCATGGCTCCCGAGAAGATAGAATTGTTAATTTAGAATTATTAAAAATATCACGAGAATTAGGGATTAAAATTATTGCCACCAATGATTCTCACTTTATTTCTTGTAACGATGTTGAGGCTCATGATGCCCTACTTTGTATTAATACTCAAAAACTCATTACTGATGAAAAACGAATGCGCTACAGCGGCACTGAATACTTGAAATCTGCTGAAGAAATGGCGCAGTTATTTCGAGATCATTTACCCGATGAAGTGATAGCAGAAGCCATTGCAAATACACTCGAAGTCGCTGAAAAGATAGAGCCTTATATTGGGATTATTGGAGAACCTCGGATTCCGGATTACCCGATTCCACCCGATCATACACCCGATACCTACTTAGAAGAAGTCACTTGGCAGGGATTATTACAGCGGTTAAAATGTATTAGTAAAAATGAAATAAAACCCGTTTATAAAGAACGCTTAGAATATGAGTTGAAAATGATGCAACAGATGGGGTTTTCAACTTATTTTTTAGTGGTTTGGGATTATATTAAATATGCACGAGATCATCATATTCCGGTCGGCCCTGGACGCGGATCAGCGGCGGGTTCATTAGTCGCTTATGCCTTAGGCATTACCAATATTGATCCGGTTCATCATGGGCTTTTATTTGAGCGTTTTCTCAATCCTGAACGAAAATCTATGCCTGATGTGGATACTGATTTTTGTATTGAAAGAAGAGATGACATGATTCAATATGTCACAGAAAAATACGGTGAAGATAAAGTCGCTCAAATTATTACATTTAACCGCATGACTTCTAAAGCGGTGCTTAAAGACGTGGCGAGGGTACTCGGAATTCCTTATAGTAAATCGGATCAAATGGCAAAATTAATCCCTGTAGCGCGAGGAAAACCCGCAAAACTGAAAGTAATGATCTCCGATCAAACCCCTTCACCGGACTTTAAAACAGCTTACGATCATGAAACTGTAGTGACTAAAAATGAGTTAGGGGAAGAAGTCGGCACCGTTTCTGTGCGTGACTGGATCGATATGGCGGTTCGGATCGAAGGAACGAATAAAACGTTTGGGGTTCATGCCGCCGGTGTGGTAATTTCTAAAGAATCTTTAGATGAAATTGTACCGCTACAACGAAATAATGAAGGGGCGGTGATTACTCAATATTTTATGGAAGATATTGAAGCGATTGGATTATTGAAAATGGACTTTTTAGGACTCAAAAACCTAACGATTATTCAACGCGCTTTAGACAATATTGAAAAGAAAAATAATTTAAAAATTGATCCTTATGATTTACCCGCAGCCGAACGAAAAGCGATGGAAATTTTAGCGAAAGGTAAAATTAAAAAATTACCAGAAGATATTGATAATACTTATAAACTCTTAGCAAGAGGAGATTTAGAAGGGGTTTTTCAGCTTGAATCTTCTGGAATGCGTCAAATTGTCCGAGAGTTAAAACCCTCTAGTATTGAGGATATTTCTTCTATTTTAGCACTGTATCGACCCGGACCATTAGATGCGGGTTTAATTCCACAATTTATTGATCGAAAACATGGCCGAGAACCGATTAAATATCAACATTCTTTACTCGAACCGATTTTAAATGAAACCTACGGTATTTTGGTTTATCAAGAACAAATCATGAAAATGGCTCAAGATCTAGCGGGTTATTCTTTAGGTCAAGCAGATCTGCTGCGACGGGCGATGGGGAAAAAGAAAATTTCAGAAATGAGAAAGCATGAAGCGACATTTGTTGATGGTGCAACAAAGCATGGTGTCGATCAAAGAATTGCTAAAGATTTATACGACCAAATGGTGAAATTTGCTGAATATTGCTTTAATAAATCTCACTCTACTGCTTATGGTTATATTACCTATCAAACGGCTTATTTAAAAGCTAATTATCCGATAGAATACATGGCAGCTTTATTGACAGAAAATAGTGATAATACTGATAAAGTACAAAAATATATTGATTCTTGTCAACGAGAATTAAATATTGAAGTAGTGCCACCCAATATTAATTTATCTGAACTGAATTTCTTACCCATGGACGATCAAATTATATTTGGTTTATCTGCAATTAAAAATGTCGGTGAAGCAGCAATTATTCATATTATTAATGCTCGAGAAACAGACGGAGAATTTAAAGATTTAATTGATTTTTGTAGTCGAGTTAATTTACAAGTGGTTAATAGTCGTGCCTTGGAAGCTTTAACTAAATGCGGGACGTTTGACACTCTTAATTCCAACCGAAAACAAACCCTTGAACATATCGAAAAATTAATTCCCTGGGCGCAGAAACGCTCAAAAGATCGAGCCATAGGTCAAGGTAATTTATTTGATTTACTCGGAGAATCTTCTCCTGAAAAGAGCTATGAAGATGCTCCCGTTCCTTCTAATAATACTAATGACTATTCTACTCAAGAAAAATTAAAGTTTGAAAAAGAATTACTCGGATTTTATGTGTCTGAACATCCTTTAAAATCTATCGTAATTGCAGGTTTAGTAGAAGATAATTTAACACTACAAGAATTACAACAACAAAAAGCAAAATCAAAAGTTAAAGTGCTAGCAATGTTAAATGCAATTAAAACCCATATTACGAAAAAAGGAGATAGTATGGCTTTTTTACAGTTAGAAGACTTATCAGGACAACTCGAAGCGATTGTTTTTCCTCGTACTTATCAAGAAGTTCAGAAGCTGTTAATCGAAAATCAGTTAGTCACGATTCATGGAAAAATAGATAAACAAGATGATAAAATACAAATTATTGTAGAGAATATGGAATCAGCCGAAAGTCTACTTGAACAAATTCATCGGGGTAATATTTCTAATCAGAATTCAGAAATTAAACCGTTATTAAATTCTATTTTAAGACTCAATTTATCTATACAAACTATTGAGAATTCAGAAAAATTAGAACATTTAAAGCGAATCCTAGAAGAGTCTTCAGGCAATGTAGAGGGTAAAGTGATAAAAATTGAAGCATTAGTTCAAGAAAATGATAGCCAGAAACTAGTGCGATTTGGTTCTAAATTCTGGATAGAAAATAGCGAGACAGCCTTAAATTTATTGACTTCGGCTGGGTTTAAAGTTGAAAGGGTGGCGGCTAACAGTACAACATAGCATAAGTTTTTCCTAACCCGAAATAGATAGAGGTATAATGACTCACGAGATTGATTGCAATGCTCCCATTAACTGAGTCTGTTGCTGCCACTATTCTTGTGATACCCATTACTATTACCGAACCCCCCAATTGATCTACTGCTTCTCCAGTAACTCAGGCTAAAAAAGTGATGTGAATCATTCTATAATTTTAGGATTAATTGGAAAAACCTATCTCTCAACGGGAAAATATCAAAAAGCCATAAATTTGTGTCCGGATTTCTGATGAATGATAACAGGAATGAATAACACTTTAGAGAAATTTTCTACCTCAACTTATTTAGATTGAGCTAATTTTTATTAAAGAGAGTATAAAGCCGGAATTTTTTGAAAAACACAAGTATTATCTTTTGCCTATCCCGTCAATAATCTAACGCTTCAGAAAATGGCTTAGCCAAATTGACAAGAGGCGATCGCAGCGACAAAATATTCAGGAAAATCCTCCTCATAATTCGACTCAACCCATCAGCCAGCTTTAACAAGAAGATGTTAAGTCACTTGTCAACAGCTCACCTCAATTGAATCGAAATTGGGGTAACTATGACGAATTACAGACCATCACCCCATTAATCTACTGACTGCTATCATCTTTAAATATGCAGGATTGCTGATGAGCTTGTCAATCAAAAATCTTAGTTGTTCCGGATCTGCTAAATTTCAGTAGAATTATGGAAAGATTTATTCAGAGAAAACACATTCAGCCCCAGAGTATATCTCTTATTATTTATCACTCCAGATAATCTCTCAAGCCCTTGATATCAAAAAGTTATGGATATTATGGAGGGGGTATGATAAGCTAAAAATAATCCGCTTGTTGATCCTACTTTTAAAATCAGTTGCACTGTCTCAAGGGAATGTGGTATAAATTTAATTAGTTAGTTAATTTTACATAGTTTGGGTGTTACAACCAGAACAATAGCTCACTAGTATAATCTATTAAGTAGATTGTCAGCCATCCAACGTTTGGATAAAACGATGATAGTCTACTTATCGGAAACGAGTCTTAACTAGCTGAAAATCGATCTATTCAGGCGTGCAAGATTAAAAAATGTACCTCACTACTACTATTTCAGTTAGTTAATTGTGAAGGGAACAGCAGCAACGATATTCAGCGTGATGACACGTTACTAAAACTGATTTAACAGAGACAGCAATTCAATGTTTTACCCGGATGAGCTTGCAGTTGGATAAATTCATCAGGTCATTTATACCAACCTCTACTGTGATTTTACTGAGAACATCTCAGGGTATGTAGTTTGTGCTAATTACAATCTGGAGATGGCACATATCAGATCATTACTATCTATCAAGAGTACGCGATCAGAGCCTTAATTCCTGTTGTAAAAAGTTCCACCTACTTTAGGTGAAGGAATGCAGATAAAGCAAAATACAAATAGCCAGCTCATGCATAATGCAGCAGGTCTATCTTGTCAAACCGCTTTATCATGTTCTCAACAACTACACGAGCGATCTCAGTGTGATTGGGCAAGCAAGGCTGAAATGCAGATTTAGCAGACTTCAATGAAATTTAGTGTAGAGTTCACTTTCTACCGAGGGCAACTGAGGTTAGCTCATAATTTCACTGGAATACTTTACTTTATAGCAATTCATTAAGTTAACATCAATACTTTGGGAGAAAGTTTCGTGAAAGTTTTAGTTACTGGAGCAGCAGGTTTCATTGGATTTCACCTCTCCAAAAGGCTATTAGAGCAAGGAAATACAGTGATTGGCTTAGATAACCTGAATGACTATTATGATGTCTCTCTGAAGCAGGATAGACTGTCTCAGCTTAAGCTTTTTCCCAACTTTACCTTCTACCGCCTCGATTTAGCAGATAGAGCCGGGATGGACAATTTATTTGCCCAAGAATCCTTTGAGATAGTAGCACACTTAGCCGCTCAAGCAGGGGTTCGCTACTCTCTACAAAATCCTCACGCCTACGTTGATAGTAACCTCGTTGGGTTTATGAATATCCTCGAAGGTTGTCGCCATGCTGGAGTGCAACACCTAGTTTATGCCTCTTCAAGTTCAGTATACGGCGCAAATAAAAAGATTCCTTTCTCCGTCGAAGACAACGTTGACCATCCCGTGAGTTTGTATGCGGCGACCAAAAAAGCCAATGAATTGATGGCTCACACTTATAGCCATCTCTACAATATCCCCACAACAGGTTTACGATTCTTCACGGTATACGGCCCTTGGGGACGGCCTGATATGGCAATGTTTATCTTCACCAAAGCCATTTTAGAAGGACGACCCATCAACGTCTTCAATTACGGTAAAATGCGACGAGATTTTACTTATGTTGATGATGTAGTTGAAGGCATTGTCCGACTACTGCCGAAGCAGCCAAAAACAATTGGAGCCGATGTAAATGATTCACCTTACAAAATTTATAACATTGGCAACAACAAACCCGTTGAATTGATGCGGTTAATTCAAGTCTTAGAAGACTGTTTGGGTAAAAAAGCAGTCAAAAATCTCTGTCCGATGCAGCCGGGAGATGTGCCAATGACCTATGCTGATGTTGATGCTTTAATGGCCGATGTGGGTTTTAGTCCCGATACTGCTCTTGAAGTGGGAGTTGAAAGCTTTGTGAACTGGTATAAATCCTACTACAAAGTTCGACAAGAACAGCTTGCATGCTAAGAAATAATTGAGTATAATCTCCTAGTTTGAGAAAAGGCGTTCAATTGAGAGCGCTTTTTCCTAAATTTGCCCAGATCTGACTATTAAGTTTTGAAACAGTTGTGGTGGTAATCGGGTAAAGTGTCGTACAGTATGAAGAAGTAGAAACCTAAAGAAAAGCTTAAGTTTTGAAAAGTTTGCTTAGGAACTTCCATTCATTATGAATATTTCAATTTTACGACAACTCTGGTCTTTAGTAGAGACCAGTCAACCCAGTACTCTGCTTACCTTAGACGATGAGTCCCTCGTTGAGAACTTAATCGGTCGCTTGAAAGCAGAATATCCTCTTTGTCTGCAGGACACTCAAACCGTTGATGTCTACATTCGTTCTCGCACGCCTTTAATTCGAGAATTAGCTCAACATCGGCTTTAGTTATCTGTTGATTCTAATATAAAGATAACTTAAATTAGCTTAGAATCACCCAAGCGAAATTCTTGCTGGATTTGCCAACGCTTTCCAGTATGAACCAGTAACGTTAATTGGTCAACAATAAACTCAAATTGAAGCGGTTTATTTTTAAATTCTGTCCACGCTACTTGAAAGTTATTCCGACTCAAATCTCGCAAAGCCACAGTCATGTGGGGTGTAAATGGGCGGACTTTTGAATTATTACTGAGTAATTCCAAATGACTGTTTAAATGAGTCACCCAGTGGGTTTGAAGAGCAATTAATTCTGTCGTTTTAACCACATCAACATAAATCACTCGCGGCGGGAAAGCATTAAAACCTGAAAGCGTTACAGAAAAAGGTAGATGTTGTGCAGCGAAAGACTCACAGCATTGTTCTAAAAGGTTTAAATCTGATGTTGACCAGTTAAAGGGAGGTTGTAAAGTAATATGGGGTGGCGACTTTAAAGCGTGACGACTATCATAATTTTGAGCAAAATACTGTTTAATTTGAGTAATTTCTGATTGAATTTCTGCGGGCGGAAGTAAGGCGATAAAGAATAGACGTTTCATCTGATTTTTTTAGACTGTGGGGTGCGTCCGAGAAACACACCCTACTCTTTTGATGAGACTGAGATTAGGAAGATAACTCAAAGTCAGGAATACAATTTTCCTTCATATAAGTTGTATAATCTGCTGTAGCGCGATCGCAATCTTCAGCCGTCCAATCTCCATACTTTTGTAGCACTTCACCGAAAATAGGCAGTAAATCTAAGCCATAGTTTCCCACCATCGCTAAAGCCGTTCGACGACGAGCAATATCAACAAACGTTTTAGCAAATTCAGCCTGCACCGCATAAAGAATCTGACCTTTAATATCCGGAGTTACACTAGAAATCGGTTCAGCTAATTCAGGATGCTTTCGAGCTAATTCTAACACTTCAACCGTTCTCGCACCATAAATTGAGAACAGATAATTAATCGTTGAAAAAGATACGCTATCTTGGTATTCTGTTACCGCTTGTTGCACCCTCGGGTCATTTGGTAAAATACAACCGGGTAACGGTTTATCTAAAGTCGGGCAGTGTGGAGCAGATTTTCCCAGCTTTTTATAAGCCGCATCTACCATTTCTTCGGCGACATGACGATAAGTCGTTAACTTACCCCCAATTAACGAAATCATATTCTTCACCCCTTCTGCACTATGGTCATGGAGAATATGACGACGGGTAATACTGCCTGCTTTTTTCCCTTCTTGATAAGGTAAAGGACGCACACCTGAATAAGTAAATTTAAGATTTTTTCGGGAGAGTTGAGCCGTGGGAATAATGCCGTTGGTTTCGGTTAATAAATAATCCACTTCATCATCATCGGCTTTAACTCGCTCTAAATTACCTTGATACCGTAAATCAGTCGTTCCAATTAAATACATCCCCAACCAAGGTACAATAAAAAATGGACGACCGTCTGATTTTGCTTCAACATATAATGTGGTTTCTGGTGCGCCGGGAAATGCGTCCACAACAATATGACTGCCTTTTGTGCCGCCAATTTTACGAGTTTTACTAATAGGGGTTTGCGTGCCATTTTCTGTACCCCGTTGACAGACTTCATCCACCCAAGGGCCAGACGTATTAATCACAACAACTTGAGGATTTCCTTGAATGGTGAATTCTGTACCGCTGAACCCATCGCGACAAGTTAAACTCGTAATTACGCTACCTTGACGGTGCAGTTGAGTCACTTCTGTATAATTGAGGACGGTTGCGCCTGCTGCTTCTGCGGCTAAAATATTTTCTAAACATAACCGTTCAGCATAAGCGACTTGACCATCAAAATATTGAGCGCCGCCTTTTAAATCTTCCTGTTCAACCGAGCGAAAAAGCTGTCTAAATGCTTTTAAACGTAGCATTCGGTGCGGCAGGAGGGTTTTATCCAAACTCAATAAATCATATAAAATCATTCCCGCCCAGATTTTCCAATAGGGACGGGAGCGGCGGCGGTAAATAGGGATAGTCAGAACCAGAGGCGTAACCAAATGGGGGGCCGTTCGTAACAAAATTTCTCGTTCTCGTAAAGCTTCCCGGACTAACGGAAATTCAAAATACTCTAGATAACGTAACCCACCGTGAACCAGGCGAGTGGACCAACTGGAGGTTCCTCCGGCAAAATCCCCTTTTTCAATCAAAATCGTTTTGAGGCCGCGTAACGCCGCATCTCGCGCCACTCCAGCCCCATTAATTCCACCTCCAATCACAATCAAGTCATAGGTTGTGTTTTGAATCGATTGCAAGTCACGCATAATTTAGTTATTTATATTGCTTGGTTATTTGTACGGTGTCACTGGTCATTCAGAGGAATAGGCGTAAGGGCAATCTAAGTGCACGGGGTCAGCAGTAGATACAATTAACCCTTTTTTCGCGCTCGACACCCTCTTTCTTTTACCAATGTCCTTAAATAACCAATAACTTCATGACACCCTACACTGACAGTGTAATCAAACTAAGTCGAACTGGCTGCAGCTTCTGCAACGGTTTCATGTTGAAGATCTTGAAATAAGGCAAATAAGCGATCGCCCCAATGCTCAACATCGTATTTTGTAACTGTTTTATACATCTTCGCCATCCGCTCTTGTTGCTCTTCTTTGGACATGACTAACGCTTGATCAATGGCCGCATCCATGCGTCTGACAGAATAGGGGTTGGTTAAAATCGCTTCGGGTAATTCTAAGGCTGCCCCGACAAACTCAGACAGCAGTAACACCCCATCTTTGCCTTCGTGGGTAATAATATACTCTTTTGCCACTAAGTTGAGACCATCTCGCAGGGGCGTTGTCCAACAGATGTCTGCCGCTCGATAGTAACAAAGTAAATCCGATAACGGCAAGGGTTCAGTAAACAATAAAATCGGTGTCCAGTCCAAACGACCAAATTTACCGTTAATGCTTCCAGCGAGTTGCTCAATCTCATTTTGAGCGGTTTCATACACTCGCATTCCTTTGGCCGCAGTCACACAAGCCACCATAAAGTGAACTTTACCATGTAAATCAGGCTGACGTTCGAGTAAACGACCGAAGGCTTCGATCATTTCTCGGTTTCCTTTCACATAATCAATCCGGCCAGCAGCGATAATTAATTTACGTCCTTGGAGTTGTTCCTTAATTTCAGCAAATTTTTTCTGGCTTTCCTCTTTGTGCAAGGTCGATAGCAAAAACTGCGGGTTTGCGCCGACTGGAAAGGCATCAATATTGACAATTTGACCATTATAGGAAAGCTGAGTTGTCATTTCGGGCTGGGCTAAAGCCGTCCCCACAGAAGTCATGTGACCCTCAACCATCTCGGTTTGAATATCCTCAACTTCCCGTAAACTCCGCACCACGTTGATAAAGTTTTCGGAATAACGGGGAATATGGAAACCAATAATATCGCAACAGAGTAAACTATCGACAATTGCCCCCCGCCAAGGCAAAATATTAAATACATCGACCGCCGGGAATGGGGTGTGGTGGAAGAAAGCGATACGCGCTTTGGGTTTGAGTTCGCGGATGTATTTAGGAGCCAGCCATAGGTTATAATCGTGTACCCAAATTAAAGCATCATCAGCGGCTTCTTCGCAGGCGGCTTCGGCAAATAAACGGTTAATTTCTTGGAAGTTTTCCCAGTCCGAGGATTCGGAGGTAAAATGCCAGGGAAAAGAGTGTAGAATCGGCCAAAATGCTTCTTTCGAGGTGATGTGATAGAAATGTTTGACCTGGTCTGCTGTCAGGGGAATCCGTAGAACGCTATAGTTACTGGTATCTCCTTCAACTTCAACTCGCAGCGGAAAGCTAGATTTTTGTTCCGGTTCGATCTGTTTCCACGCAATCCAAGTCCCTTTATTAACGTTAGCGAAAAAGCTTTTTAATGTCGGAACAATACCGTTAGGGCTTTTCTTTTGGCGATAATGAACTTGCCCATTTTCAATAACTTCGTCATAAGGTTCCCGATGATACAGAATAACCAGTGATGATTTCATAGTTTATAGATTTCACTTTTGTAATAACAGTAAAGAGAAGCTGATGATCGAGTTTATGAAGCATTCTCTAGAATTTTCTGTTTGATTCGCTTCTAACATTAGACAACAGAAACTAAAGACTTCACGTAAATACTAAATTGTTTCCTGGTTCAAATCTTATGACCCCAAATTGAGAAGATTATTATGATGATTTCCATCTACCTTTGGAATTATATAGAGAGTTAATCTCTGTCAAGTAGAGTAGCGCTAATGGTTAATTTTTGCAACCCAGAGCTTAACAAAACTTAATCTTACTTCACGTAAAATCCGTGATTTTTGTAACATTTTTTATCATTCCTCTGACGCTCAGATGCGATCATAGCGATAATAATAATAGGCAACATGGAAGGTTAAGGTGAGTGGATCTACGTTAAGAATTCTAATCAGCGTGCCAACTTAAACAATTGTCTCTCAACGAATGCGGCAATTGTCAACTCACCCACTAACGCAAAAATTAAACTGTTTATCTTCACCAAAAAAATTACAGTGGTTACTGAAACTCAAGATTCAATTCGGTTAATTGAAGACCAAACTCAAGAACTCATTAACTGGGTTACGGCAATATACAAGTCTGACCTGACTATCCTCGAAAAAGATCGCGCTTTTGCCCGCCGCTTTGGTGCTCATTATCGTAGCAATGGTTTAACTGCAGTGGTCTTTTGGACCCCCAAATTAACCAAAGAGGTGATGCGCCCCAATGATATTTATCTCGAAGTCTTAACCCCCCTCGAAGACATCGATCCAACTGCAGCCGAACAAACAGTTTCCTTTCGGCGGGAACGAGTTGCGTTAACTCAAGAACGAGAATATTTTATCGGGGTCATTGAGGGGATGCGCCCCGGAAACCGCCATCAGTTTGGTTCGTTTTACTGGATGCGTTATCGAGATAACCAGGGCAAAGATCAAATTATCCGGGATAGTGTTCCCTATTCTTTGCCTTATGGGGTCTTTGCTCCAGCCGAACTGTATGATATGGATAGCTTACAGGAAAACCGTGCCGATTTAGACTATCTGCAACGTACCGCCGCCTCCGAAGATGGTAAAGTTCCTCGTTTACCCGCCCCCAATAATATTCTACAAATTCATGTGGGAACAGCTTCAGAGGAGGGGACGCTGGCGGGTTTAACCCGAATTTATCAACGCATTTCCGATAAACTGGCGGCAGGAGTTGCCTTAACCCCGGCAGAAGAAAATTATGTCGGTTACGATGCCATTCAATTATTACCGACAGAACCGACGATTGAATACCAAAAGCAAGATACCCTAAAAAGTCAGTTCTTTAGTTGTGTCTCAGAAGAAGACGATACGCTGCAAATTTGCCTGAAAAAACCCAATACTCAAGATTGGGGTTATGATGTCCCCATTATTGGTTCAAGTACGACTAGTCCGGCGATGTTGAGTACGTTACGCCCGGATGAAGTGGTAGACTTTATTGCCACACTGCATAACTTTTCAGCAGGCCCCATTCAACTGATTTATGATTTAGTTTATGGTCATGCCGATAACCAAGCCGAATTTTTAATTAGCCGTCAGTTCATGGCTGGGCCAAATATGTATGGTTTGGATTTAAACCACCAATTGCCAGGGGTTCGGGCAACTTTCCTCGAAATGCAACGGCGTAAACTCGATACGGGTGTTGATGGGGTTCGTATTGATGGGGCGCAAGATTTTCGCTTCTTTAACCCCCTCTCCGGACGAGTAGAATATGACGATTTTTATCTGCTGGCGATGAGTGATGTCGTCCAAGAAATTGCCGGACACAAACGGTTAATGTTTACCATTTTTGAGGATGGTCGTCCTTGGCCCGAACCGGGTTGGGAGGAAAGTTCAACCTATCGCCACTTGGTGGAATTACGACCGGATTCTTATCAATGGGGGCCGTTGATTTTTGCCCATAATACCCCCGCATTAAAAGGCTTTTGGGAAAAGAAATGGGAACGAATTCAACAAGTGATGGAAATCGGCGATCGCTGGATTACCGGATGTGCAAATCATGATACAGTACGGCGGGGGAATCAAATTGATCCCAATATTAAAGATAAAATTAATTGGAATCTCGGCGAAACTTTACCGGAAGTCTTGCTAAAAGCTTATGATAACCCTGCGGTGATATTATGGGTATATGGTTTTTGTCCGGGGTTACCGATGGATTTTATTAATTCATTAATGCACGCCCCGTGGATGTTTTTCCGCAACACTGATGACCGTTATGGGGTTAAAGTGGTTTCGGAAGAAGTGAGCTTTTTAGACTGGCAAATTAGCCCCGAACTTTATCAACAAGATTGGGCATTTCCTCGATTAAAATCACTCGGATTTGAAACTTATCTACAACTTCATGAATTTAGTCATGCATTAAATCTAAGCATGATTGAAAAAGATTATGATTTAGAAGCAGTAGCAAAAGCTTGTCAATTCTGTTTTGGTGAAGATACACAATATTGTGATATTACCGCCTTAAAAGAATTAAACCGTCCGGATATGGTGGCATTTCTCAAACAATTGGATATTGCAGAACTTAAACAGTTTGCTCTTTCTTTTATGGAAGACTGTTACGAGATTTGTAATGTTTCTCACTATCAAGATGCGGTTAATTCGGCTCAATCAAACTTTAACCTCAGTTTACGTCGTTTTCGTAAAAGTCATTCTTGGTTAGGCAATAATTTAAACCTCAAAGAAACTGACCAATTCCACAAGATTACAGAAGGAGAAAGAACGATTTTTTATGGAATTCGTCAAAATCCGGGAAATCCTAACGATAAAATTATCATGGTGACTCATTTAGAAGGCGATCCATATAAGATTCAACTCGGAGAATTACTCGGATTAGACTTAGAAAAATGGCAGATTGCGATCGCCTCTCCTGGACTCGATCAAAACAATCAATTATCTGATTTAAGTTGTTTTGAACTCCATGATTCTCAAGCCGTATTATTGACTCCTATCGCCTAATAATTGTAGTAGTAGAGGCGTTTAATCAGAGCGTCTCTACAGATTAATTTGCCGCTTCTAATTCCCTATTTTCTTAATTTATTGAATTTCTCTAGAGTTCTAGTTTTTTAACGTATTTTATAATTAATTTAAATAACTGAGCAATCTGATAAACTTTTTATTGATTTCATTAGTGCTATAATATTATATTTTAAGCTTTTATTTTATCAACAAACAAATATTTTAAGCTCAACAAATCCATATATTCTTGAATGATAGGAGAAAACAATGGTAAGTCCTTCAATCCGCCGAACTTATTCTGATTTGAAATTAACTATTCCCTGCTTAGAGAATGGTGATAGACTGACTCGGGGTGAATTTGAGCGGCGTTATCATGCAATGCCACAACTTAAAAAAGCAGAACTGATTGAAGGAATAGTGTATATGGCATCTCCCTTACGCATTACTCAACATGGAGAACCCCATGCTTCTGTTATGGGTTGGTTACTCATTTACAAAGCATCAACACCCGGTCTTCAATTGGGGGATAATTGTACTGTTAGACTTGATTTAGATAACGAACTACAACCCGATGCGCTATTAAGAATACAAACAGACGGACAGTCTACTATTAGTGAGGATGGATATGTTGAAGGCGCACCCGAATTAATTGTTGAAATCGCAGCCAGTAGCGTCTCAATGGATGTGAACCAGAAGCTACAAGTTTATCGCAGAAATCAAGTTCAAGAGTATTTAGTTTGGCGATTTGAGGATAATGTTTTGGATTGGTTTAAGCTAGAAAATGAGGAATATACACGGCTTCAACCCGATGAAAAGGGAATTATCAAAAGTCAGGTTTTTCCGGGTTTGTGGTTAAATCCAACCGCCTTATTATCAGGAGATTTAATTAATGTGATTGAAACCGTGCAGCAAGGACTCGCCACAACAGAACATCAAAACTTTATTCAGCAGCTATCCGCATAGACAAAACTGTCTGATTAAAAAATACTGATTTTGAATTCAAACATAGCTTCAGGTTTGGCTATGTAAATTGAAAATAACTTTACTAATATTAATATTCAACAGAATCGAGCAATTCATTCTATAATGATTTTGCTTATTCATTGGTTCTCGTCGAGAACAGCGACTAGAGGTAACGGGGAAAGCTAGGTGAGAGTCCTACACTGTCCCGCAACTGTGATGAGAAGGTTTAGCCTAAATTGACCTCTCTAAGCCAGAATGCCCGCCAATGAAAATCTTGATGAACTAATCTGCGAGGTACAGATGTCGAAAGTTAACCGAATTTTCAGCCTTGTTTTGATGGCAGGGTTCAGTTTTTATCTAGTGATGGGTGCCACACCCCCAGCCCAGGCGATGCATATTATGGAAGGATTTCTTCCAATGGGTTGGGCGGTTTTTTGGTGGGTTTTGGCTTTACCTTTTTTCATTTTTGGCGTGAAGTCTCTCAGCCTCATTACACAAAAAAATCCTGAACTAAAGTTATTGTTAGCATTGGCAGGGGCGTTTAGTTTTGTATTATCGGCTTTGAAAATCCCCTCAGTCACCGGGAGTAGTTCCCATCCCACCGGGACAGGATTAGGCACAGTCCTGTTTAGTCCGGGAGTGATGACGGTTTTAGGCAGTTTGGTTTTAGTGTTTCAGGCAGTATTATTGGCCCATGGCGGCTTAACAACATTGGGGGCAAACGCTTTCGCCATGGCAATTGTAGGGCCGTGGACGGCATACGGAATTTATCGCTTATTTTTAGGAGTCGGACAGCAAAAATTAGGGATTTTTCTCGCAGCAACGTTAGGAAGTTTAGCCACTTATTTAATGACTTCTATTCAATTGGCTTTAGCATTCCCGGCAGTAACGGGCGGTATCGTTGCTTCATTCCTTAAATTTGCTGGAATTTTTGCCCTGACTCAATTGCCGTTATCCATTAGCGAAGGCTTATTAACAGTCTTAGTTTGGAATTGGCTACAGTCTTATGCCAGCGAAGAATTGCGGATGTTGAAACTATTGCAAAATACTTAGGGTATTGTTACGGGTTATTAGATTTAGATTTCTCTCTATTCCCTACTTCTAATAACCAGCAACTCATGCAATATCAGTCCTTGTTAGACGATTTAATCTCATCACTTCTGACTGAATGACTCTTCAAAAATAACGATTATTGGTATATTAATTATGAACTCAAAACCGAAAACTTCACAATCTTCTCATCGCGGTAATGGTTGGATTATTCTAGCAGTCATTACTTTAGCTATTTTACCCTTGATTTTTATCGAAGGAGAATACGGCGGCGCAGATGGAGAAGCAAAAGAAGCAATTAGTGAAATTCAACCCAACTATCAACCTTGGTTTAATCCAATATTAGAACTTCCTAGCGGAGAAGTTGAAAGTTTATTATTTGTCTCTCAGGCAGCTATCGGTGCAGGCATTATCGGTTATGTCATTGGCTTATATAAAGGTCGTCAGGAAGGCAATAACCGCAAGTGATAAATGCACCATCAAATTGATTCTCTGGCTTACACTAACCGCCTGCGAAATTTGCCACCCACTCATAAACTATTATTTGCAATTACCCTATTTATTTTAAGTTGGGTTGCTCCAGCCATTATACAACTATTAATTGCATTGTGGGTTGCTGTTTGGATTATTTGTTATGCCGGAATTCCCGCTCAAATTTATTTAAAATTACAAACGATTGTTTTTAGTTTTTGGTTTATGAGTGTTCCGGCTTTAGTTTTGAATATTGCTAAATTATCTCATATAGAATCAATTCAAACAGATATTTATTGGGGTATCACTATCGGTAATATTTTCTTGTATATTAGCAATCAAGGGATTGAACAAGTGAGTATTATTTTATGCCGTTCAATGGCATTAACAGCTTGTGTATACTTTATTTTATTAACGATTCCCTTTGTAGAAATTATTAGGATTTTACAAAATTTAGGTTGCCCTAATTTAATTACAGAATTGTTGACACTGATGTATCGGTTTATTTTTTTATTAACAGAAACAGCCAGTGAATTATTAATTGCCCAACAAACACGAGTGGGTTATAGTAACTTTAAAATAGGGATTCGTAGCGCTGCAATAATCATTAGCCAGCTTCTGCGTCGCACCTTAGAAAACTATCGTCAAATTGCCTTAGGATTAACTTCACGGGGATTTATGGGAGAATTTCGGGTTTTATCTGTGCGTCATTATCAATCGAGTATTCGCTATGGGACTGAAGCGATTGGCGGTTGCTTATTGTTGTTAATTATGATTGGATGGCATTATGTCGCCAAAACTTGACTTACTCACATTTAATAAAGTCGAATATATTTATCCTTGTAGCCAACGTCCGGCTGTTCAAAATTTAACATTAAGTATTCCTCAACATCAACGCTGTGCTATTATTGGTCGTAATGGTTGTGGTAAAACGACTTTTTTTCGACTCGCTAATGGATTATATCGCCCCAAAAAAGGTACAATTCAATGGCTCGGAAAACCGTTACGTTACAATTCATTGGCTTTAAATCAATTACGGTGTCAAGTCGGGTTAGTCTTTCAAAATCCAGAACAACAATTGGTTGCCACGACTGTCGCTGAAGATATTTCTTATGGATTATGTAATTTAGGTTTGTCTGACTCAGAAATTACTCAACGGGTGCAACAAGCCTTACTCGATTTTGATTTAATCCATTTAGCGGATGCTCCGATTAATTATCTCAGTTTAGGACAAAAAAAGCGAGTTTCAATCGCCGATGTTATGGTATTACAGCCTAAATTGTTACTCCTTGATGAACCAACCGCTTATCTTGACCCCCAGCAAGTTCGTAATTTTCATAAAACATTAGAAACGATTCAAAATGCCGGAACAACAGTCGTTTTAGCCACTCACAATTTAGACTTTGTTGAAGCTTGGGCGGATTGGGTGATTGTGATGGATGCAGGACAAATTGTATTAACGGGAACACCAGAAATAGTATTTTCTCAAGAACAAAATATGCTTGATTTAGGGTTAGATGTACCGCTAGCTGTGAAGTTCTTAAAAAAAATTCAGGATGAAGTTAATCCAGATAAAATACAACAAATCCGCCAATTATTGCGCGAATGAGCTATTTTTTTCAAAGCTAATAATGTATTACCTTTTTCAGGACAATTCACATTACATCTATTACCAAAAGTGAATTGCCCTAATATTATTTATAGTATAATTCTCTTACCGATGACTTCAAACATAATTACTTTCAACTTCTGCTATGAGCTACAAAGAACAGTTGATTTGGAAAAAAGCTATCAATTTAGCCGTTCGGTGTTATAAGCTCACTGAATATTTTCCCAAGTCAGAAATTTACGGAATCACATCACAGATCAGAAGATGCAGTGTTTCTATCGCCAGTAATATTGCTGAGGGATATGGAAGGAAAGGAAAAGCTGAATACATAAATTTCTTACATATTGCTCTGGGGTCAGCACGAGAATTAGATACACAATTAATCATTGCTTTAAAGGTTGAACTTTGTAAAAAAGAATACATAGACTCAGTCATTGGTGATGTCGATGAAATGCAAAGGTTACTGGTTTCAAGCATTAATAAATTGAAAAACTAATTCCCTCTGCCCTCTGCCCGGTCAGTGAGCCTGTCGAACTGCTGCCCTCTGCCCGGTCAGTGAGCCTGTCGAACTGCTGCCCTCTGCCCGGTCAGTGAGCCTGTCGAACTGCTGCCCTCTGCTCTCGTTCAATTAATTGTTTATTCACGCAAAGCAGTACCAATAATTTGTTTTAATTCTTCCTCAGTCCAAGGTTTATGAACACAAGCATAAAGGTTCGCTTGCTGTCTTGCCCGTTCAATAGCGCTTTCATCGGCTTGTCCAGTTAACATAATCGTCACAACATCTGGGAAACGGTTATGAACTTCTGCTAAAAACTCATCTCCTTTGACATTCGGCATTAACCAATCTGAAATAATCAATAAAACTTTGATATTATCCTGTTCTAATTCATCAATTACATCCCAGGCTTCCTCAGCACTTTCAGCCACTTCGTAGATATATTTACTACCAAAACAACGCTGCAGTTGTTCCTTAAGAACTTTCAAAATTGAAGGTTCATCATCTACACAAAAAATTGCTGTATCACACATAAGTAACTTGTCTTTAAAGGGTTTAAGCAGAACCAGTCGGCAACCAAACTTGAAATTGAGTTAATCCAGGCTGACTGTCTACTTTAATATATCCCTGATGCTTGTCAATAATCTGCTTACAAATATGCAGCCCTAAACCACTCCCTTCCCCTACCGGCTTAGTGGTGAAAAAGGCATCAAAAATTTTAGCTTGGGTTTCCGGTTCAATTCCTGCGCCTGTGTCTGTAATTTTAACCTCAACACCATTATCCTGAGAATGAGTACTAATAGTTAATGTACCACCGGATTTCATCGCTTGAATGCCATTGTGAATCAAGTTTGTCCACACCTGAATTAGTTCGTCGGGGTATCCCCAAATATGAGTATTATCCTGATAGTCCTGAATTAAATTAATATTTTGTTTAAGTTGGTTGTGATACAGTTCCAATACGGTTTCTAAGCCTTGAACAATATCCACCAATTTTTTTTTGCCACTATGATCGAATCGGGCATAGTTTTTCAGCGCAAAAATGGTCTTAGAAGAACGCTCAACAGCATGGAGAATAATTTGATTATTTGAAAAAGAAGAAGCTAAATTATAAGCAAACTCAATTGCCCATTGTCCATGTTGACTTTGCAATACAGGCAGCCACAAATCAATAGTTTTAGAACTCCCCATATCCACCAATAAATCGGCAATATATCGAGCATTTTCTATATGATTTTCTCGGAGTTGGGCTGCTATTTTACGTTTGAGGCTGCGACCCTCTGAAGAAGAAAGTATTTTTTGATTTTGAAGGGCATTATGAATCAGTTGAAAAAAGCTATTGATTTCTGTAGCATTCAGACGTTGATGTAAATAGGGGAGTTGCTCAAGAGATTCTGTTAACGCTTTGTTGGTATTGTTGGCTGAGGCTCGAATTGCACCGAGAGGATTATTAATTTCATGGGCAATTCCGGCAATTAATTGACCCAAAGCCGCCATTTTTTCCCGCTGTACTAACTGATCTTGAGTCTGATGTAATTCCTCTAATGTATCGGTGAGCTGCTGCATTTTTTGATGGAGTTGTCGATCTCGGCTATCGAGTTGCTGTGCCATCGTATTAAATTCTTGCGCCAATATCCCCACTTCGTCTTCACTATCAACTGAAATCAGCGTGTTTAAGTCACCTTGAGCTAAGTTTTGGGTGGCTTGGGTCAAATTTTGAATCCGACGGCTTAGCCTTTGAGTCATGCGAAATCCAGCAATCACCACTGCCGTAAATATGAGTCCTCCTAATAGCCCGAAACCCCCCACAATGAACCACAATTGCCGCTGTGCTTGCTCTGTTTCTTGTGCAGATTTGAGGACTGCTATCTTTAAACTCTCTTGCCCTAAACTAGAAAACCTGACTGTTTTAACTAAGTATGCTTCGTCTGCCAACTGAACCTGAGTGGGTGATCCATCGGCTGTCGGAAACTCCTGTAGAGGATAGGTATCGAGAGATAAGGTAGAAGCCATGACTCGACCCCCTTGAAAAGCAATCAGATGCATTGATGTATCCCCGCGAATGTCCTGCAATAGCTTATCGTCAATTGCAATTGCAGTTGTTAATGTTCCTAAAATACTCTCAAAAGATTTAACAGAAATGAAACTGACTAGAGTTGGGGGAGTCGAATAATCTTCTGCTAATAGAATCCCAGAGAGTTCTAAACCACTTTGAGTAAAGGCGTTAAGGGTGGCATTGCGAAATTTTACCTGCTCTAGCGATCGCTGTTGGGAAGAAATCAGCAGTTTATTTTCAGCATCAACAATCCTGACTAAATCTAGGTTGAGGGCGGCTTGCCGAGGTAAGATGGTCTGAAGTAATACATTGCGATCGCTACTGATTACCGCTTGAATAATATCTTCTTCCTCACTCAGCCATCGGGTGGTTAGACTGAGTAATCGTTGCTTTTGCTGCAAATCCTGTTCTAAAAGAATGGCTAGATCTTGTGTCTCTTGATCAACTATCCGTTGTAAGCTATTCCGGGCAAAACAACCATAAGCTAAGGTCGCAGCCGTCCATAGACTGAGAAAGACGATCAAGATCGGTGATAACAGCTTGATTGAAACCGATGAACGAGCGTAATTGTAATTGATATTCATTTTTTCTCTTCAGGATCGATGGGTGAGGAGAACGGAACAAAACCCGACTGCTCCATCATATTTACTCCTAGCGGACTAAAAATATAATTGACAAATGCTTGGGTTGTGTCTGAAGTATTTTTATTCGAGATCACGCTAATTGTACGAGCCATCTGATACCGATCTGTTTTTAGGTTTTCTGAAGTGGGTGCAACGCCATCTAAACTCAGATGATTAACGGGTAAGTCCTGAGAGATGGCATAAGCTAAGGAGAACGCTCCAATACTGTAAGGTGTACTTTGTAGGGTCTGGATCAATTCACCTTCTTTGCGAAGTATAATCGCGTTGGGCGAATTGGGTAAATCTTGACCGAGATAATGTTCTCGCAGAAGTCGTTTAGCAGATTCATCTTCTGGACGGTCGAGTAAAAGAATCTGAGCGTCTGGCCCTCCGAGTTCTTTCCAGTTCGTAATTGTGCCGCTGTAAATCCCTCTAAGATCTGCTGTGTTGAGGTTTGTGACTCCCGTTACACTGGGATGCGTTGCCACTAGCAAGGCATCTTCAGCAACTGGACGAAAGTTTAACATTTCACCCGTTTCTTCAGGTTTCAAGGTTTTAGAAATGAGTCCTACATCAATGACTTGCTGTTCTACACCTACAATTGCAGCTTCGGACTGACTCGGTTCTAATATATCTATATCAATTTCTCCTATTTCGCTGGTAGATTCGTAAGCCGTTGCCAAAATTTGTAATAAATTAACTGTACTCGTAGAACTACCCGCTTTTACGGGGGAAGTGTCTGTATCTATGGAATTGCTGGCTATAGTATTTGAGGCTTGAATGGAGGGAGTGCGATCAGTTGTCGAACAAGCGGATAATCCGAAAACGGCGATCGCTGCCATCATGAAAGTTAATATACTTTGTTTAAAATTATGTTGCATATTAAAGGGGTGATTCATCATCTCAATTCAATTATATTCTGTAAATTAAAGAGTACAAATATACCTGCATCTATTGTTGCTGCTCGATTATAAAAGCAGAGTGTTAAAAATAAAATTTTGTCGTTAGCTTAGTTTTAAGGTTACTCGTTTCAATCTAACGAATATTTAGGTGATTTGCCTATATCAAGTGAATTAGTCATTTATTGCAGAGTGAGTGTTGCAAAACGATCAAGAACAACAGTGCTATTTTAATTTTTATGAAGCAAATGAAATGCAGAGAGATAGGATAAACAAATAGGGTAATTATTGCTAATCTTTTCGAGCATATTTATCAAATTTGTAAATAATGAATTTCGCTGCTTATGCTCTAGTTTAATATAGGGTGATAATGTACTCAAAAGCGCAATATAATCCTCAATATTATAAGAAGTTTCACAGATACAACTCTGTTGAACTAAGCTATCGAATAAATCTGAATCTATTACTGTTTTTACGATTGCATTCAGATTTTGCTGATGTGTTTTATGAGATTGGTACTCTGCCAATTCAGGGGCATAAACTTGATAAACGGGTTGCAATTCCTGGTGAATTTCGTAACTCGGTTGCGGGGGAGTATTCCATAATAAAATTAAATAGCCATTTTCTTTTAAAACTTTAGCTACTTTTAAACAACGAGTTTCAGGCGATATCCAATGAAAAGAAGTAGCCGCTAAAACAGCATGAAATTGCTGAGATGGTAATTCCCAATCTTCAAAAGTTGTTTGAATAATTTTGACATTTGGATATTGCAAACAGTTTTGTTGAGCCAACTGACTGGCAGCTTGACTCGGTTCGAGACAAACTAAAGAAAAGCCTCTTTTAGCAAACTCTACTGTCGCAATCCCCGGCCCACATCCTAACTCTAATATATTTGCCGTGGGTGGTAGTTGAATTTGCTCCAATACCTGATTAATCATCTCTTCTGGATAACGCGGTCTGACGCGATTATAAGCAACAGCCGCTTCACTGTACCAATTTTTCCTTTGTTCAGCCGTATAAGTTTCTGAGAGTTGGTCGTACCAGCTTGTTATTGAATCAGGATCAGTCATTTCAATAATTTTTTTTATTTCATATTACCATTAAAAATATCCGCCTACTATTCAGTGTAGAAAGTTATAAGACAACTGCTGAATAATAACAAGCGGACTAATTTATATGAAATTTAAGGATTATAAATTTAGAAATATACCTTTAAATAATCAATAATCAGTTGACCATCAAAAGTCGAAAATGTTACTTTATGAATTTCTGGTGTATGAATCTGAAGTAGAGTAGGCGGCAAAACTGAAGAGATGACTCCTGTAGACTCTGAGACAGGTGTATGAGTCGAAGCGATTTCTTGCTCCTCAGAATTAAATGCAGATAAAACGGCGGGCTGGGAACTAATCACCCGTGCTTCAATTGATCGTAAAGGATGTCGAAAGTTGATCTCGATATAGCCACTACTCGGCCCACTCATCAATACAACTTGCTCTGCTTTAGTAATAAAAGCTGGGTTAGAAGGTTGCAGTGCAATTGCATTTTTAAAAGCAATTCCCCAAAGCTGAAATTGATGCTCAACTGTCTCAAAACGATTTAAGGCTTCAAGCTCGAGCCGGATAGGTGTTGACCTGGGGGGAGGGGCGGGGATAAATTTTGAGCTAATTCTTTGGGGAGATACGATTTTAGTCTGTTGGACACCCCATTGACTATCAGATTTAGGCGGCTTTGGTGCTTTCATAAACTGAGCTGGGTTGCTGTGTTGTTTTACTATCAGCGTTTTCATCAGTTGATATCCTCGACAGAAATAAACAATAAAGTTGGAAAATTTCACAAAAGACACTTGCTGTTGAATTAAGGCCGATCAAATCAAAAGCAACCTCTCCTTAGCTGGATTATTCAAGTGTGAACCTCTGCGATCCGGAAACTTCAGGAAAATTATTAATCCTGACCAGTATTACACCCAGTTTTTGATCTCATTTGGCTCAACCTCCGAGGGGTACTACCCCTTATTATAAAGATTTTCCTGAAAATTATGAGTGATGAATGATGAATAATGAATGATGAGTCAAGGGTTTTGACTATAATCATGAACCCTAGTCATTACCCTTCACCCTTTACCTGTTCCCCATTACCCGTTACCCGCTACCCGTTACCCTTCACCCATTACCCGTTACCCGTTACCCTTCACCCATTACCCGTTACCCGTTACCCGCTACCCTTCACCCGTTACCCATTACCCAATTGAGACCCTACAACGATCTAGATCCCAATAACAGTAGCTGCGTGGTAGTACTGTGCAGTATGCAGGTGACATACTCCCACACTAAATCATAGATTATAGTGTGGGCTACGAGCGCGACTCTTCTATGAAGACATAAACTGAGCTAGAACCGGATGCCCCTCGGCTCGTTTTTTGATATTTATCGCGGCATTCAAATCACGGCACAAACTGGTATGACATACCGGACAATTGTGTATTCTTTGAGATAGCGACTTCTTCACAATATGACCACAACTAGAACAAGACTGACTAGTACCGTTTGGATTCACATCAATTACTGCCAAACCAGCATTCACGGCTTTGTTTTTTAGTATAGAAATGAATTGTCCCCAACCAGCATCATTTACTGATTTAGCCAGTCTTGTTCTAGTAAGTCCTTTGATATTTAATTTTTCAACTACTACAACATCGTACTTATTTAGTAGTCCGTTTGCTGTCTTGAAATGAAAGTCTTTCCTAGTATCAGCAACTTTCTTATGTTGGATACCTAGTTTCTTGATAGCTTTTTTTCTACGATTAGAACCCTTTTTTCTTCTAGATACTTTGCGTTGTGCTGATTTTAGTTTACGTTCAGCTTTCCTAAGATATTTAGGAGCTACCACCCGGCTTTTATCAGATGCTACATAAAAATCTATCAAGCCTACATCAACACCAACAATGTTATCGGGATTAAAATCAGGTTTAATTGTGGGAACCGTTTTATTATCAAGACTCAAAGTCACATAATAACCAGTAGCTTTCTTGGTGACTGATGCCGTTTTGATAACGAAACCATCAGGGATAGGTCGATGTACAATGACTTTCACTGTACCAATCTTTGACAACGTTATCTTGTTTCCTACAAAGTTATGTTGTTTGAATTGCTTGTAAGTGAATGTTTTGTATTGCCCTACTCCCTTGAATCTTGGTCTGCCAGATTTTTTACCGTTACTGTCACCTGCTAACCAACGGTCAAAAGCCTTATCAACTCTATCGGAAACAGTTTGAAGTACTTGAGAATGGACTTCCTTGTACCACGGTCTGTCTTTTTTGAGTTGAACTAAACCTTTTTCTTGGCTTGCTTTGGTAGGTCTGTCTTTTAATTCCGGAAGATGACAAACAAGAGGACATCTATCAATAGAACATCTATTCCACTCGTACCAATTAAACCTTTCTGCAAGTTGATAATTATATTGATGACGCAACATATCGAGGGTCTTGTCAATAATCTCACGTTGTTTTTTGTTCGGCTTTAATCGGTACTGATAAGATACTCTCATTTATTTATCCGTTGTTATTCGACCTACCAATATGATAGCATGAATGAAACAACATTGTTATCACATATGAAAAATAATTCATTAAGAATTAGGTTATCTGATAGAAGAAAGTATAAGTTATTGGAATATGCTGCTAATGAAGATAGAACCGTTACTTCTCTAATAGAAGAATGGATTGACTCGTTACCCCGCAAAACCCTGCCCGCGATTCATCTCAACACTGATTCAGAGAATACAGTGTGAGCCTTCTCGCGGTTTAAGGTAAATCTCCTTCAGTGGAAAGCACAGTTTCTGGAAAAAAGCTAACTGTAGGTATCATAAATTCCTCGATGGTCGTAGTGATTGTGGTAGAAGTCGGGTCAACGATGTAATTGTCGTTTTCCAGCAACGTAAACGAATAGGTTTCACCGATCTCGACAAAATTATCTTCAAACGCTGCAACTCCAAATGTGGCAACCGTTGCGCCTTCGGCAATAGTAAGACTAGCGGTAACAATACCATCTTCTTCGACTTGCCCAAAATCAGTAATATTACTAATCAATTCGGGCGGAAAAATGGTATCGCCAGCGCCTTCGTCACCATCAG
>JBARZE010000028.1:0-59671 GCA_049649525.1 Microcoleaceae cyanobacterium | reverse complement strand
CAGGTAATGATAGAAAATGCAGGCGCTACAAAAGGCGTTTTGATGTTATCTCAAGATTCACAACTCACTGTTGAAGCGATTTCAACTCATAGCTTAACTGATGATAAAATAGTTTCTGTGAATCAACCATTGATTCCTATAGAAGAGAGTTTAGAAGTTCCTCTGAGTGTGATTAATAGCGTCAAACGTAACTTAGAAACTCTGAATATTGATAATGTTTTAACTCAAACTAAATTTGCGGCAGATGATTATCTAATACAACAGCCACCTCAAAGTTTATTATGTTTACCATTATGTAATCGCGGACAATTTTTAGGAATTTTATATTTAGAGAATAACTTGACAATTGGAGCATTTACCCCGGAGCGAATAGAAGTATTAAAATTGCTTTGTTCTCAAGCAGCTATTTCATTAGAAAATGCTAAACTCTATCAAAAATCTCAGGATTATGCTAAACAGTTAGAACAGTCTTTAACAGACTTACAAGAAGCGCAAGTACAACTGGTTCAAAGCGAAAAAATGTCTGCTTTGGGTGAAATGATGGCAGGAATTGCTCATGAAATTAATAATCCAGTTGGGTTTATTGGCGGAAATATTACCCATGCGGAAGAATATTTGAGTGATTTAATAGAACATTTAAATCTGTCTAAAAAATACTGTTTAGAATATTATCCAGAAATAGCAGAACACGCAGAAGAAATCGATTTAGACTATCTATTAGAAGATTTACCCGAATTAATTTCATCAATGAAAACTGGTGTTGAACGGATTCGTAATATTAGTACATCAATGCGAACCTTTTCCCGTTCTGATACCATTCAAAAAGTAGAATTTAATCTACATGAAGGGATTGATAGTACATTACTGATCCTAAAACATCGACTGAAAGCGAATGATAAACGTTCAGAAATTAATGTGATTAAAAATTATAGTGATTTACCGCAGATTTGGGGTTTTCCAGGACAACTCAATCAGGTCTTTATGAACCTAATAGCCAATGCAATAGATGTATTTGATGAAACTCAAAATATCGAAAATCCTCAAATTATGATTACCACTGAGTTAACAGAAGACAAAAAACAAGTTCTAATTAAAATTAAAGACAATGGCTTAGGAATGACGGATGAAGTACAACAGAAAATATTTGAACATTTATTTACAACAAAAGCAGTTGGCAAAGGCACAGGCTTAGGCTTATCTATTTCACGGCAAATTGTTGAAGATAAGCATGGTGGTAGTTTAAAGTGTTATTCTCAATTAGGAAAAGGAACAGAATTCATCATTACAATTCCAAAGAAGTAAAAATAACTTATAAACGAGGACGGATGCCAAAATGACGATAACGAAGGTAATCTTTTAAAATTTGATCGTGATCAAAACATAGATTTTGAGGCAATTGCCAGGGTTGAAAAATTGCAATATTTTTAGCATCGTCTGCCGCTTTCGGTTCACCCGTTGCTGTAGCAATAAATACAATACTTAAAGTATGTTGACGGGGATCTCGATTGGGGTCAGAATAAACATAGAATTGTTCAATCAATTCAACTTCTAAACAGGTTTCTTCCTCGGCTTCCCGCACGGCTGCGACTTCTACGGGTTCACCATAATCTACAAATCCTCCTGGAATAGCCCAACCATAGGGTTCATTTTGTCGTTCAATTAAAACAATAGGACGATGTGGGCGGTCGATTAATTCTATAATAATATCAACTGTTGGTATGGGATTACGATAAGCCATTCAGGTTTGATCTCTGCGTAAAAAACTTCTTAATTTTGGTTGATATCGGGTGATTTCGTCAATGGTTGATCGGGAGATTTCGTAACTGTAGGAATTCCTGTTAAAATCTTTTGCATTACCTGTTGATAGTGATCGGCTGGGTCAACTTCAATTCTAAGATCGGCTGTTTGATAAAGGTGTTTTCGCTGATTAAATATATTTTGTAGAGTTGCCAACGGATCGGATTCTTGCAGCAATGGCCGGGTAGTATCTCCCTTCAAGCGGTGATAAAGTTGTTCAACAGGAACATCCAGCCAAACAATTAAACCATAACGCAAATAACTCCAATTCATCCTTTCTAAAACAATACCGCCACCTGTGGCTACGACCATACGTTGATATGCACAAAGCTGAGATAAAACTTTAGATTCAATTGCACGAAATTCTGCTACTCCAGATTGTGCAAAAATATCTGTAATCGATTGACCCGCAACTTGAGTAATGAGTTGATCGGTGTCGAGAAATCGATAATTTAAGGCTTTTGCTAAAGCTTGACCGACTGTGGTTTTGCCACAACCCATCATTCCAATTAAGTAAATATTGATGCCTTTTAATTGTTGGTTAAACTGGTTCATTTTTCAGTAGTCCCCATTCCTGTAACCGTTGATTTAAAATCTGTTGAATGTGTTGGGTGACTTCATCGACCTTTAAACTCGCATCGATACTGACAATTCGATCCGGGTGATCTTTAGCCAATTGAGTAAAACCACGTCTAACTCGTTGATGGAATTGCTGGGTGGCTTGTTCAATGCGATCGCTTGCGCCTCGTTTTTGGGTGCGTGCCAGTCCTGTCGCCACATCAATATCAAACCATAAAGTTAGATCACTTTGCAAACCTGTGGTGGCAATTTGATTAAGTTGATCAATTAAATTAAGATCCTCACCCCGGCCATATCCCTGATAAGCGATGGTAGAATCCGTAAAGCGATCGCATAAAATCAGCGTTCCTTTTTCCAAATGAGGTCTAATAAACCCATTAACGTGTTGCGCCCTATCTGCGGCATATAACAGCAATTCAGCCCGATTATCAATCGCTTCAGTTGTATTAACATTTAGGAGTAAATGCCGTAAGCCTTGACCTAGGGCTGTTCCCCCCGGTTCTCGTGTCATCACAACAGTATTACAACAGAGGCGGGTATGATGTTGTAGCCAACGATAAATTCGCTGAAGTTGTGTTGTTTTTCCGCCCCCTTCCCCCCCTTCAAAAACGATCAATTTTCCCTGCATTGCTGTTAATTTTGCTAATTTTTACTGATTGGTGGAGAATTTCTCAGAATGACTCTATATTGAGCTTTTATTATCTTACACAGAACTTGGGAAACTGAAAAACAGTTGAATAAACGGATTAATTTTTAGTTAGTCCCATAACAGGAACGAATGTTCTTTTGATATAATCCAAGCTAGGTGAATTTATCCTTAAATTTCTGGAGTTTTTTATGGCACGCTACACCAGTTTTTTTGCCATTGCGCTTCCTCTCGAAGAATTACGGCAGTTATTATTAGATTTATTAGAATCTTGTAATTTAGAATTAATGTATCAAACCCCGAGTTCGATTTTTGCCCGTGAATTTATTGGTGCCGCACCAACTTCTCAGTTAGTCAAAATAGAGTTGGTATTTGAAACAGCGACTTCAACCGCAACAGAAACCCGTATGAGATTAGAAGCAACCAATGGAGAATTACCATTAAAAGCCGATAATCGCTGTCGGGAATTATTCAATGCGCTAACAGAGGTTATTATTGAAAATAATCAATGGGACACCTTAGAAAGCATTGCATTGTAACAGGTTTATTTTATTTCTATTCCCATTGTTCAAAGTCGGTTGATTTATCTTGAAGTAGAGATAAAATTTGTTCTCGCCGAGTTTCAAAATTAGCCGCAATCCAAATCAAACATAAACCTACAATAAAGCCAATCACCCACTTCAGAAAAGAGTATGTCGAATTCAGAATAATTAATTGATTGCAAGCATTAATTAAAAAAGTGGCAGTACCAATATACAGGAAAGCACGAATTCGTAATCCTAAACCCGCAAAAATTGCCACTAAGCTAAAAATACCAGGAATGATTCCAGTCCACTGATAGCTAAATAACGCAGCACCACAGATTAATCCAGTCGCAAGACATCGAATCCAGTGCCGTTGTTGGCGTTTTTGAGGCTGTTTCAAACTGGGATCAATTTGAGCAATATATAAACATGATAACGCCACCGGAGTCACCCACCACACTAAATCTAGATTAATTTCTGTTGATAGTAATTCTCTAAAAATCCCTAAATTTGCTAATCCTAAAGCAGAATAAGTTAAGCGTATTTTTTGACTGATTCGAGCTAAAGCAAGATAAAATATAACTGTAATTACGATAGAAATATAACTGTATGTTTCATAAGTTTGAGGCACTAAAACTAAACTAACAGTGGCTAAACTAACGGGTAAAATCACCGCAGCTCGTCGCCAAGGCTTCACGCTCCATCCCCAACTTTGCCACGGTAAAAAGTATAAAAAATAAGCAATCACTGATATAATTGCTCCCATCCAGGGTAACAAAAGAATATTTATCCATGCAGTAGGTGTAGTAAAATAGATGAAATATAATGTTTGTAAAATCCCGAAATAAACCCAGGTTTCAGCTTCTGTTTCATCTTCAGTTACACGCCCTTGCATAATCGCATATCGAATTAAAAATACACCTGTTCCTACACTCAATCCTAATAAATGATTGGGTAAAATAGGCAAAGAGATTAACCAAAATACATTTGCTATTGCATAATGACTATCAGCAATCGTTTTGAGTTCTGATTCTGATAATTGTGTCCAATGCATTAAAGGATTAGATAAAATTCGGTAGCCATAAAGCAAGCTAGTTCCCACAGTAGCCACTGCCAAATATTGCTGAGACCAAGGTTCAGATGAAACTTGATATAAAACAAGTTGGCCAGTAAATAACGAAATTCCAAACAAACCTAGATAAACGAAAGGTTTAAAATTATGGCGACGCGAGCCAGCAGCAACAAAAATAAGAGAAGTTCCTAACCCAATTAGTCCGGTTAATTGATCAAAGTGATTAATTCGGAATAGAATTCCTAATAAACCATAACAGAGAGGAATAATCTGCAAAGGATGAGGAAATCGAATATTTTTTATCTGAAGGTTTAAACGACTGCTAATCCCTTGAGTTAGAAGTCCAACTAACACATTAGCAATGGCTAAATTCACCGTAGAACTTGGCGTAAAACTTAAAATTTGAGCCATTAACAATTCCAATACCCAACTAAAGCAATAGATAATAATAAAAGGAAATTTAATCTGCTGATTGTCTTCTGTATTCGTCTGTTGTTGTGTTAATGTCCACCCCCGATAAAGAATGGCAATTAAAATTAAGCTAGTGGCTATTATAATTGAGGTTGATGGCGGCAAAATTTTATTATAAATTGCAGCAGTATAAAGGGTTAAGCTAATCAGTTCAACTGCACATAAAATAGTTCCCCAGTAATTTATCGCCATCCTGTAACTTTGAGTGAATGGAGTTTCATTGTGAATTAAATAATGATGCAATAGCCATAAACTATTGAGAATAATAGCTACAATCACAAATGCATGGGTTAGAGATAAGGTTGGTATTCCTTCCCACAGGAAAAACCAAAGGGTAGCCAGTGCAAAGCCAACTGTTAAACTTGCTTGTTCTAGAGTCGGTTTTAAGCGGCTATTTAGAAATAGAATAATTGTAGAAATCGCTAAACTGATTAATCGAATTCTGGGTAATCCAATTGTAAGGAATTGCAATAAAATACAAGCAAGATTACTCCATTTAATCTCTTGAAAAATAGAAGGATTCTGAGGCGGATGATCAACTTCATCTTGACTTTGATTCACATAAGCAATTCCTGTTAAAGTGAGGGGAGTGATTAACCAAGTGATACCCCAATCAGGAAACTGAAAGCATTGAATATCTGAGCAATTCACGAGTGAATAGAGATCAAAGTTATTCAAGAGTAAAATATAACTGAATTCTGCCAGCCCCAACCCTAGATAACCTGAACTTTTTAATAATGCTTTTTGGAGGAAATCAATAGTAGAATCAGATTTCTTTAACCGCCAGCTATAAAAACTCCACTCTACTAGCATCAATCCTAATAATACAACGGCCCATTGCTGAGCACTACTAGGGGAAAATAGCCACTCAACCCAACTAACTATAGTGAATAAAGCGGTAAGATGAGTGAGATAAATCCGCAGCCGAGAAGCGTGACGACGTGTTAAAATTACGAATGTAATCGTAGACAAGAGTAAATTTAGCGATCGCACAATTGGATTATGAATTGCAATTAGTGTTAAAAAACACCCAAATCCAAAATTGACCTGTTGACTGAACTTTGCAAGCTTAGGTTGAGATTTGCGATTGAGCCATTCGGTAACCATTACCCATAAAATGACATAAGGAAACCAACTTAAACTCACTAAAGCACTGAGTTGATTTTGAGATTGAGTCAACTGTGTCGCCGAATTAATGATTGCTTCTCGTCCTATATCCGGAATTAAACGTCCTGCTAAAATATAGGTTTGTAATCCAACTAAATATGAAGCAATTATATATTTTCGTTGCCAAAATTGTTTTAAATCCTGAATTAATAGATGTAGAACTAGAAGAGTAATTCCGAAGACTTGCCAAGGATGATTCCCTACTGAGAGTAACCAGCTAATTCCTAAAATACTATAAGCTATTCGTCGCCACAGTTGTGAGGAATGAATATATAATAAATAACCACCCAATCCTATTGGAAATATAATATTTTTCCAAGGAATATTACTAACTAATATTACACGAATCAGCAAGAAAATAAAAGGAATAATATAAGCTAAAAAAGTAGGGTTTTTATTGTGAGAAGGATACCGGAGACTCACTCCTGCACTGCTAAAAATACCAATATAAACTGCTAACAAAGGAAAACCGGAAATTCCCCAACCTAAATGTAAATAACTGAGAATCAGTTGATTAATAATCGGTAAAGGATTTGAACGGCGTTGTAGAGAGTTAAACAGAATGACAATTCCTGTTAAGATTATTATCGCAATCGCAACAACTAAAAAAGTAATTGTGTTTTGCAACAATCCTAACCTATTAATTGCCCAAAAATTGAGGGGGATTAACAACAATGTCACCCAACGAAGAGTTTGTGCGGTTAAGGGTAATTGACTGGATCGACTAGCCCAGAAACTCGCTGTAAAAAAGCCAAGGGTATAGGCAAATAAAACCCCATATTGTCCTAAAGCGGGGAATTTTTCCCACTGGCTAGCGGCAAGTACTCCAGAAGAAACCACCACCATAAATAAACCCAAGAAAAGCAACCAGCGTACACTTAATTCCGCTTTAAAAGATTGCGCTAATTTTTTGATAAAATTCAGTTGAGGAGACTCAGGGATAATAGGCTGAGAGACAGCTTTAGGGTTCGTGAGTTGAGGTGTTTTTTTAAGCCTGGGTTGCGGCAGCCGTTGACTTAAATATTGCTGCGAGATTTGCTTAACTTGTTCATCTGAAAGTAAGCCTAAACTTAACCAAGTCTCTAACCCTTCCAGTAACGCTGGGTTATCTGCTTGAGTTCGGATTTTAATCTCAATAAATTGGGGGAGAGATGAAGACATAAGAGTTATTCATTATTTTTAGAAGGGGACAGAAGACACAAAAAACATAACGAATAACAAAAAATTATAACTTTTCTTTCAGTTGTTTCATTTCTTCTGGGGTTAACATAATCTTCACTTCAATTAATTGTTCTTCATCCCGCAGTAAAATCATACCCTTTTGACTCACCGCAATTTCTGGATGATTAACCACAACTGTTTGATATTGAATCTTTGGTAATTCCACCCTAATTACAACTTCGGGTTGAGACTGAGGAAAAATATAAAGCTGTTGTTGCAGCTGATCTAACTCTAATTTACTCGGTGTTAAACTTCGTTCTTGAGGGTGACTGGGCTTAAAATAAAATAAGGTAATTCCCCGCAGATCAGAATTCGTAATTACAAAAGTTTCATCAAATCTTTGTGCTTCCCAATTTAAACGATTTAAATCACCATCTGCCGGGATAAGACGCTGTTGCCAATTAATTTCTTGCCCTTTTAAACTCCCCCACCATTGACGAATGGTATCGAGGTTGGTTGCATTATCGGGGTTATTGCTGCCATACTGCCAAACAGTTACTGTATTCATCACTATCCTTAACCGTTGTTTCGTCTCTAATTTAACTTGAATTGTTGCCTTTTGTATGGATCTGCCTGTTGTTTATCATCCCAATTATGTCGCCGCCTTACCCGACACTCATCGGTTTCCGATGCCGAAATTTCGCTTATTGTGTGAAATGTTATTATCCGATGGCGTAATTGAACCGGATCAAGTCCATACCCCCGAACTTCCCCCCCGTGAATGGATAGAGTCCGTCCATGATGCCGCCTATGTTGAAGCCTATTGTAACGGAACTCTCGATACCAAAGCCCAACGCCGCATCGGTTTACCCTGGAGTCAAGCCTTAGCAAATCGTACCTGTATCGCTGTTGGCGGGGCAGTTTTAACCGCTAAATTGGCACTTTCCCACGGCTTAGCCTGTAATACCGCTGGAGGGACTCATCACGCCTTTCCCAGCTTCGGATCGGGATTTTGTATTTTTAATGATTTGGCGATCGCAGCCCGTACCATCCGTCAATTAGGACTGGCTAAAACCATATTAATTGTAGACTTAGATGTGCATCAAGGAGATGCCACCGCCGTTATTTTTCAAGATGACAAAGATGTCTTTACGTTTTCCATGCATTGTCAAGCGAATTTTCCCGCCCGTAAACAAACCAGTGATTTAGATGTTCCTTTAGAAGTGGGAATTGAAGATGAAGAATATCTGCAAATATTAGCGAATCATTTACCAGATTTATTGTCACAATTTAAACCCGATTTAGTGATTTATGATGCCGGAGTTGATCCCCATATTAATGATCGTTTAGGGAAACTGGCGTTAAGTGATACTGGGTTATGGCGGCGAGAAATGCAAGTTTTAACCACTTGTATTAGTCAAGGTTATCCCGTTGCTGGAATTATTGGCGGGGGTTATTCTGATGATATTAATTCCTTGGTTTATCGGCATTCATTATTACATCGGGCGGCGGCTGAAGTATATCGTCAATATCGATTGTAGATTTATAAACACTCTAACTTTAGAGTTCTAAAATTAATACTTAAGTTTTATAAGGTTATTATATTAGTAAGTGCTAATATCCAATGATTTCTCATACATTATAAAGCCGTAATAATAGGTTCTGACAATGAAAGAACATTAATAACAACCGACTCTGTGAAAACATAATAATGCTTTGGCGGATGTAGCCCTGCACCTGCACCAAATGGACAAGCCGTTTCAAGGTATTCTGAATTCAAACATTCAAATAAATAATCCGATATTCTTCTTTCTTCTCCATGATAATTAAAACATGGCTCTGCTTGAGATCGGAAATCTGTTACACCTTGAAACTCAATTTTATACCAATTACTTTGATCCCCAATAATTAATGGAACACCAATACCGCCGTCAGGTTCGCCTCTAATAAGAGTTGCTATTGTCACAAACAATGTATCGTCGCGATATTTCAATTCTTCCAATTCATAATACCTCATATCATTAAAATTTTATCAGTATATTGTTAGTATTTTATCAATTACTATTACTAGCACTACTAATTTAACTTACTGTTGAATCATTTCACGCACCTTGACCAATATTTCACCGAGCTTATTTAAACCAGAACCGTCTGCACCACAACCCCAATAATAATCACCGGGAGCATTTTCGACTATATCTTGATTACCCGTTTCAATTAATATTTGAGCCAGTTTTTTATGCGTTTGAAACTTTTTTAACACAGCTTCAAACATAATATTATCTTTTATTTCTCCCCAATTGTGTTTAATTGGCAGCTTTCTACTCCGTCCCAATTCAGCAGCTCTTTTGGGAGTGTAAGCCTTTCTAATCAATTCTATATAATCAGTATCAGTAAATTTCTGAGCTTGAAAATAATGTTCGACAGTCGGCCACCAAAGCTCATTCATTTTGATGCCATGAGGTGAGAAATTGGAGAAATCGCCAAATCGATCATTTTTAGTGTAAAAATAGATAGTCATAATTTTATTAAAGTAAAATTGCTTGTTATATTGCGGTTCCTCTAAAATATATAAAAACTAACATTTTAAAACCTACTTTAGCTTTTTATTGATCCCTTCCTTTTATATATTATAGTAATTTAGCTTGCCTTTTATACAGCTTTTACTGAGGAATAATTAGACAGTATTACAATTATAAAATTACAATAAATTTTGATAGAGTTCAGTAAAAATAAACTCAGTTATGGCGAAATAGAAGCGCAGCGTTTAGAATAACTAAATATCTTCCATAGAGTTAACTATTATCGTTTGATCCTCCCATCATCATGACCCGTCTCTCACCCAACCCTAATATAGAACCCGAACAATTTCTACATCAATTTACCCCTCAAACCTGGACGTGGAAGGGTTACCCCATCTGTTATGTTGCGTCCGGCGATCGCGGCCCTGCGGTGGTGTTAATTCATGGTTTCGGGGCTTCTTGGGGACATTGGCGCAAGAATATTCCGGCAATATCAACCCATTGTCGCGTGTTTGCTATTGACTTATTGGGCTTTGGCGGATCTGCAAAACCCCTTCCCAGTGCGGATATTGCCTATACGTTTGAAACTTGGGCGGATCAAATTGCGGACTTTTGCCGTGAAGTCGTGGGAACAAAAGCTTATTTAGTCGGAAATTCTATCGGTTGTATTGTGGCGATGCAAACCGCAGTCAGTCATCCGGATAGTGTGATAGAAGTGGCATTGTTAAACTGTTCGCTGCGACTGCTGCATGAACGAAAACGACCGTGGTATCGAGGAATTGGAGTCAGTGGGGTGCAACGGTTACTGGGGGTCAAATGGTTCAGTCAGTTGATGTTTAATCAAATTGCCAAACCGAAAGCCCTGAGAAATATCCTGAAACAAGCCTACAAGCGCCCTGAAACTGTGAGTGATGAGTTGATTAATATGCTTCTCGAACCAGCACGCGATCCCGGTGCAGTAGATGTTTTTGTAGCGTTTACACAATATTCTCAAGGGCCGTTACCAGAAGATTTACTGCCGATTTTACCTTGCCCTGCTTTGATGCTTTGGGGAACAGATGATCCCTGGGAACCAATAGAATTAGGACAAGTTTATGGTGAATATCCGGCTGTCAAGGATTTTATTCGCCTCGAAGGTGTCGGACATTGTCCTCAAGATGAAGCCCCTGAATTAGTCAATCCTATTTTAGTTAAATGGATTATAGGACAATAGCAGATCTAGAGTGACTAACTGAATACAAAGTCGGAACTATTTAAACTGTCTAAATTGACTCCTTCAAATAGAATTTGTCCGCCGTTATTCAAGCTATAAAGCGCACCATTAGAACTGTTGGTAAAATCACCCGAAGCGATCGCATCAGAAAACCAACTATTGGGATCAATTGACCCCCAACCTTCGGCTTTTATTTTATCAATACCGACTTCAAAATCGACAATAACATCGACTTGATTATTCTGTAAATGATTAGGCTTAAACACAAACCAATCTGCATCTTCTCCCCCCACTAAACTATCACTACCCTTTCCACCTATGAGGGTATCTTCTCCAGATCCGCCATGAATTTTATCATTTCCTTGGCCTCCCTTAATATAGTCATCATCACCCCCGCCTTCTAAGATATCGTCCCCTTTTTTACCATTGATATAATCATCTTCAAGACTTCCATAAATTTTATCCGCACTATTAGTACCATTGAGGCGATCGACCCCAACTGTTCCATATCGAACATCGTCCCCAAAATTCTCAATTGAATTATCACCTCGTAGCTTAGCAGAACTCCGATTAATTTCAACAACTGTTAATTGAGTATCTTGATTAAAACTGCGTTCATAACTACCACTGGCAAAAAAGTTAACGTAATCTTCGCCATTATCACCATCAATATCTTTGTCGGTATCATAACTGGCGATTTTAGTCTTTCTGCTGCCTTTAACGGGGAAAACACGCCCTTTTTTTTCAGAAGAAATCAGTGTACCAGAGACTCCTGCAAAATCAACAATTTCGGGTCGATCCACATCAGACGTGTCTAAAATTAAAAAACCCATCCTAGACTGTGCTTCACTGTAAGCTGTATTGGGATTCTCAATTTCAGTCGATTCTAAACTCATATCAGCAATAAAATCAAATGAAAAGGTTTGATTCGCCTCAATTTCAAACGTTGCTACTACCTCTGTTTCTGCGCTGCTTTCGACTTCAAAACTCCCGTCAATTCCTTCAACAAGAGCTTCAGTAAATAAATTAGTAAAGCCTGGGTCATTAATAAAAAGAGAATCAGCATTAGAAATTGCAAACGCCACACCTCCTTGCACTAAAGCTTGTAGATCGACAGAGTTTAAGCTGTCTGAAGCAGCTTGACTGTAATCAAAAAACTGAGCGCTGCTGACGGCTTCTGCACTAATGGGATTAGATCCAGAACTAACAGGTTGTAGAAAGTAAGTTTCTGAAGACATGAGATAATAATTTCCCTATTTATAAGTTTTTTAAAGAGCAAAACTGGTAATCAGTGAATTACCAATAGCGAATACTAACCAAGGCCATCTGCAACAAATAGTTAAATTAACTCATAGGTAAACTGAGCTAATTCTGTGGTGAATCTTGTTTAAACGAGGGTAAAAGAGTTGTCCGCAAAACCCGTCACGCCCACTACAATACCGACAATTTCTTGCCCGTTTGCCACAATAGCGGCACTGGGTGCGCCGGAGAAAGTTAAACCTTGCACACCGTAACTCACCTGTCCTCCCACACTTCCCAGTTGGATGGTATCAACCCCGACTTCAAAACCAGTAATAATCGCAAAATCATCTCGAGTCTGGCTGGGGTTAGCATAAAATACACTTTCTTCAGTACCCAAAACAAAGGTATCTAACGCACCATCACTGCCACCTCGTAGAATATCTCGTTGACCGGGTGTACCTGACCCGAAGCCATTGAGAATATCTTCACCACTGCCAGCGGAGAGATCGTCATCCCCATTGCTGCCCGTCAGGGTATCATTCCCTGCATTTCCCTGAAGAATATCATCGCCTAAACCGCCGCTAATATTATCATTACCCCCGCCACCGATAACCGTATCATCACCATCACCTGCTAAAATCTCGTCGTTACCATCTGCAGTCTCTCCATCATCTCCAACAACCAAGTCGTTGCCTGTCCCGGCGATAATTAAATCATCTCCTCCTTCACCGACGATAGCATCATCTTCACTACCACCCAGCAGTTCATCATTGCCACTGCCGCCGAAAATTAAATCTTCACCCGTACTTCCCAAAACAGTATCGTTGTCCGGGCCCGCATCGATCACGTCAGCCCCGTTATTACCCGAGAGTAAGTCATCACCCGCCCCCCCCAGCATCGTATCACCACCTGTGACTTGATTGGTACTCACATTTGCGGTTTGAATCTCTCCATTTTCTGTCGTGACACTGATGCTAAAGCCCCCAGAACTTCGGGTATTGCTACCCCCAATGACTGTATCATTGCCATCACCCCCATCAAGACCATCATCACCCTCGCCACCGTTGAGGACATCATCACCACTACCGCCAAAAATTTCATCATTCTCATCATTGCCAAATAATTGGTCGTTGCCGTCTCCGCCATTAATTTGGTCATCGCCATCATTGCCTTGGATGATGTCAACACCGCCTAGACCCGTGAGGGTATCATTTCCCTCCCGACCAAAAATTTGATCGTCGGCTGAACCTCCCGTGAGGTTATCTGCGTTTTCAGTTCCTCGAAGAAATGTCATAACAATTGTTTCCTCATGACAAAATTAACAAGCGTTAAACACCATTTTCTATATTGTTGTCCCACGCTTTTTATCTGGTTCTAATTAATAGAATCGGACAATTTTGAGCAAAATAGATGCCAATCTGCCAGCTTTAATTTACCTTAAGTGATATAGCTAGTATTTTTGATCAAATCGTTTTCAAAAGTCTCATACTGTATAAAAGGTAATACTTAAGCTTATATTTGATAAAATTTGCGATATTTCTCGATAATATCCTCAATTTCTCTCTAGCCCATCTAGGATGTGACCGCTGTCCTTGGGGTGATGGTGCTTAACGCTTCATTTAACTCAATATAAGTCTTTAGAAGGAAGTTTTTATTGATTGTTTCCATTAATCTTAAGAACATTAACTCAGGCAGAAATGCTCCTAGCTAGACACTGTATAAAAGGATTCAGAATGAAAATACTTAAATTTTCCCTCAAGGTGAATTATTAGTTATGATGAAGTATCGCACCACAATCGGATCGTCTCTAATTACTTCAGGGATTGTCACTCTTTTACTCAAAATATTACCCGGTAATTCACTATGGTGGGGAATTGCATTTCTCATCATTGGGATAGCCATCTTCTTTCTAAGAAGAAATGATACCTCTCCTTAAAGTTAGAGTTATTTTGTAAACCGCGATGAGACCGCAAGGTAAATCAAGCTTTTAATTAATTAAATTCATTCAAAAGTGATTTTAAAATCTATTTTGTAGCTTGGTTTATATTGATTTTTTAAAAATGTTAGATAAGGGTTTAAATTAGTCGGATAAACCTATTCATAAGTCCTATAATCTCTATTAATTTAAGGTTGAGATTAGCTTTTACTATTAAAATAAAAAAGGAGACCAAAAAATGGCTAAAGTTGAATTTAAATTATTAGCACCCTACAACAAAGATGTTAAGTTAATCGGATGCTTTTCTGACTGGGAAGATATCTCCATGGAAAAGAATGAACAAGGTTATTTTCGTACCTTAGTTGACTTAGAAGATGGAGTATATCAATATAAGTTCCGTGTTCGTTCTAAAAGCTGGTTTTTTGAAGGGGATGAATGGGTCACAATTACAGATCCTTATGCCACTGACATAGATAATCATAGTCAAAATGGTGTGGTCCGCATTAAAGAGGGTGAGAAAATTGTTGATACTTATGTTTGGCAACATGATGATAAATCGTTACCAGCCGATCATGAATTAGTCATTTATGAACTACATATTAATGATTTTACAGGGGGAGAAGATGATCCCCACGAGAGAGGTAATTATAAGCACGTTATCGAGAAACTGGACTATCTTTGTGAACTCGGAATTAATGCCATTGAGTTAATGCCTTTTAAGGAGTTTCCGGGAGATCATAGTTGGGGTTATAATCCTCGTTATTTCTTCGCCTCAGAGTCGAGTTATGGCCCCACAGAAGGACTCAAGCGTTTAATTGATCAATGCCACGGCAAAGGTATACGAGTGTTTATGGATGGTATTTTTAACCATGCTGAATCTGAATGTCCCCTCACGCAAATTGACCATGATTACTGGTTTCATCATGAGCCAAAAGACCCAGACAATAATTGGGGGCCAGAATTTAACTATGAGTTTTATGATGAGAATTTAGATATAAAACCCGCTTGGGAATTTGTGGGTGATGTGGTTCGTTTCTGGATTAATGAATATCATATTGATGGCATTCGTTATGATGCAACCCGACAAATTGAGAACTACGACTTTCTCCATTGGCTTGTTAATGAAGCGAAAAAGACAGCCGGAAGTAAGCCTTTTTATAATATAGCAGAATATATTCCCGAAGACTCCAGTATTACTAACTTTGATGGGCCGATGGATGGCTGTTGGCATGATAGTTTTTACCATACAATGAAAGCGCATTTATGTGGAGAAAAGTTTGATCTAGAAGAGTTAAAAGATGTCTTAGATGGTAAGCGTCAAGGCTTTATGGGCGCTACAAATCTGGTTAACTATTTAGGAAACCATGACCATAACCGATTAATTGTGGATTTAGCAGATAACGGAATTTTTGATGAAGCCGCCTTCAAACGCATTAAACTAGGTGCTGTATTACAAATGACGGCTATGGGTATTCCTTTAATTTGGATGGGAGAAGAATTTGGAGAGTATAAACCCAAAACAATAGAATCGGCTAAAATTGATTGGACTTTGCTCAAAAATGATGAAAATAAAGGCTTATTTCATTATTATGCGGGTCTAATTAACTTACGGAAAGAAAATCATGCGCTTTATACAGAGAATATTGATTTCTTCCATGAAGATCCAGACTCAAAAGTGATAGCTTATACTCGTTGGAATGATGAAGGATCGCGAGTCGTTGTTATTGCTAATCTTTCAGATAATTTCTTAGCAGGATATCGAGTGCCTCATTTCCCAGCGAATGGAAAGTGGCATGAATGGACAAACGATTATGATCTCGAGTCTGGGGATGACAATGTGTTAATTGATTTACCAGAAAATGAAGCTAAAGTATTAGTTTGGCAAGGGTAAGATTAATCAGACAATTGTAACAAGTTTCTGCCTAATTTTAATAAAGTATTATAGAGATATTCATGATAATGTCTCTATTTTTTTAGAGTTTAATTTAATATTTTGCACGAGCAACACTACTATTCCAATTGGTTTTGTTTGAGACAACACCTTAACGATAATATTATTGCTGATTAGGATAAAATTAATCAGTGAGTATTCTACAAGGGCTTTTAGAAACGTTCAAAATATCTACTAAGGTGCAAGGGTTAATAAAGTAACTTTTTGAAAGAGCCAATAATCTCTATATTCAAATAAAACAGTATCTATCGCCTCTGTTAAAGTAACTTCTAGATCATAGTTTTGAATATCTATAATCATTTGATAAATTAATTCAAATGTAATCCGTTCTTCTTTATCCATGAAAATAAATTCAGTCTGCTCATAATTTCTAAAGTTTTCTAATAATTCTAGACTGCGTTTTCCTAAAGTCAATCCTTCCCGAGATTCACGACAAAGATTAAATTGAATATCTGGATTTTGATTGATTAATTCGGTAAAATTTTTAATCCGATGATAAAAACGATTTCCGCCTTGATGGAGAAAACCCACTACAAATTGATGAGTTGATGTTTTGACGAGGAGATGTTCTGGGAGGACTCGGCGAAATCCTAATGTTAAAGTATCAAATTCAAGCGGCGCAATAACTAACCGTAGAGATTCTAAAATCGTTCTAAGTTTACCTAAATCATCACTTTCCGTAATAATTTGAGGTTGATCATAATTGCCTTCTAACTGACGGCGTTGTTGCTGGAGATAATCTTTAATTTGTTGCTTGGTTGCCGACTCACTCACCGCTGGAGGAGTAATAGTCGATAAATCAATTTTCACCCCATTTTCTGTCTCTGTTAGATTCAACGCTTGAGTAATTTGAATAACAACTTGTTTGAGTTGACTGACTTCTTCTATTAAATACTGCACAAGGTTATCTGTTTCTCTACTTCTTTTTTGATCGAATTTTTGAGAATTTTGTGAGAATTTAGGTAAGGCAATTTCATCAATTTTGTAACGATAATAATCTGCTGCTGTATTCAAAGTTGCACGAATAGAGGCTTGCTCTAAAATAACTTGAATCTCTTGCGGTTCAAACAATTCATCTAATGTTACGTCTGCTGCTTGTGCTTTTATATTCAAGAGTTGTTTTAATGTCTCAGCAGAAGGTTTACTTAAAATAATTTGAGTTTGAGAAACTCGATCAACAATTGAACCATCGAAAACTTCTTTAAATTGTTCCCATCGATCGGGAAATAAATTTAAAATAATTAAACTATTGGGAACATGAGTAAAAATTTCTTTGATCCCTTCTCCAAAGCTGCGTAATAATCGGTTATTATGTGCTAATCCTAAACCTTCTAATTGATCGAAAATAATAATTAAAGGTTCATCCAATAAAGACAATTTACTAAATACTTCTAATGCCGCTAAGGCAATTTCTTCTCGGCTGCTTTCTTCTCCCCAACTCTCCAAACTCACTTTATCTAACTCTTCTTGAGATAAGTCATTTAACGCCAACCACTGGGTAATAATTTGACGACGATTAAAATCAGTATAGCCACAAAAGCGAATAATGCCTTTGAGGATTTTAGGTGCATATCCCGCCGCAGAAAAAGTTCTATTCCACCAGTCTGTTGCTCGTTTTTCGATATGTTGCCAATATTCTCGTTTTGTTTTTGTTTCTTCTTTGCCTAACTCTGTAAATAGATTCAGATTATCTGATTGAATGACTTCTAATATTTTGTCATCTTTCAGTATTTTAGCGGTTGAATATTCTTCTATATTTTTAATTATTTCTGCAAAACTATTCGCTAACAAATATTCAAGTTGAGTTCGGTTACTTTCCGGAACGGGTTGAATTAAAGATTCTAAAATTCGGCTATAAACATGAAATAATATCGTATCAGGATTATTGGGTTGTCGAATAAACAGTAAGCGATTTCTAGTTAATAAATCTTTGGCTAATCGCATCATTAGGTGAGTTTTTCCCGATCCCGGTTCACCAATGACAATTGCGCCTTTACTCTGATGATTGGTATCGTTTTTAATATCAATTAAGATCGATTTTAACCGTTCAAACTCGTCTTTAAATAGTTCTTGATAATCAACATGATTTTGAAATGGAGTATCAACACGACTGGTTGCAAAGGGGTTAGGATTTTGCTTGAGTTTAGTTTTTAAAAACTCTGTCATCATATGACGGTAGAGTTGATAAGTAAATAAAGCATCAGATTTTGCACGATGACTCCCCTCTTTTGCCATCACTTCCCCATTTATATTCAGCTTTAAATGGTGACTTAAACTATCTAAAGAATGACTATCTAGTTCCGGTAAATAGTCTTGTGCTAGCTTAAAACTACATTCAAATGTTAAGGGTGGACGAGGAATACCAACAGATTGAAATGTATTGCGTAGCACATCAATATCATGATGAGCATAATGACAAATAATTGTTTTAGATTGAGCGATTTCTAAAAACTCTTGAATAATAACTTTTAATGGCTTTGTTTTGGGGCTAATAGTTGAATTTTGAGGATGGTTTTCAGCGTAGGCTTCATAAATTAATTGACCCTTGCGATCGACAATTGCCAGTTCTTTTAAAACGGGTTGTCCTACCGTATCAATAACAATAAAATTAGAATTAAATTTCATAGTAGATTCAAGCTCAAATAGAACAATTATTAATTTGAAAGTACAGTTTTCGATTCACTCTCTTAGAGCATCATCCATAATCCACAAAAAATTAGAATATCATTTATTTTACCGTTAATTTGCTACTTTATGATTCCAGTAATGCTTCAGCCGCCTCTAACATATCCGTTTCAATTTCTTGGAGATCATCACGGCTTTTGAGATAAGTTTTTAAAGCGTCTAAGGGAGCAATACCGCTGCCTGCTTCTAATTCAGGTAGACGAGGACGAGCGAGTTGACTGACTAATTCCGGTTGAATACTATAAGTATGGGCAGTTTCTAAAGCTTGATGCAAACTATTATTTTCAATTAGGTCAAGTTGCTCAGAACGAAGTTGATAAATTAAACGCACAACTGCATCCTCAATCTTTTTGCTGTTAATTGTTTTTAATAACTTTTCTTGAGGGTTTTCTTCTTGGGATAAATCGACCTTAATTGTAATAAATTTACGAACTGATAACGGACAAAATTGCCAATTGACCTGACCTTTTTCAATGTCGATTAAAACATATCCTTTATCCTCTTTTTCTTCACTAAAATCAACCCGTTCGATACTGCCGGGATAAATCACAGGCGGATCGTTATTCGGATTTAAGTTTTGATGTTTATGAACATGACCCAAAGCAACATAATCAAACTGAGGACGAGTCAATAGAGAAAGCGGCACCGTAAACCCCTTACCAACCGCTAAAAATCGTTCGGCTCCTAGACTGGCTTGATCTGCCATCAAATGACCCAATAAAATAGTGGGTAAATTTGCATCTAACTGGCGAATTTGTGCTTCTAAAACTAGCCTCAACCGTTCAATTAAAAGTTGATTAATTTCCCCTAAAGTTTTACCTTCTGTCTCGGGGTTAGTCAGTAATGCAGAACGAGTTAACCAAGGTAATGTAATCACTTGTATTGCGCCATTTCGTGTTTGAATACAATGAGTTTCGAGGCGATCGCCCACAATAAATCCAGGAACTGCTAAAGTTCTATAAATCCCTAAACTGGCTCCCCCAAGTCCATGGGAATGTTGGTCATGGTTACCCACTAATAATACAGTCGGAATTTCCGCATCAGCCAAGCGCCGAAATTGAGCCGCAAAAGCCTGTTTGATATAAGGAGCCGGAGTGGCATCAGGAAAGGCATCTCCCCCGAATAAAACCAAGTCTACAGGCTGATTAATCGCACAATCAATACAATGACTTAATGTCTTAACAAAGTCTTCTAAACGAGTATTTTGTCCGGTTTCCGGGTGGGTTCGTCCATGAGAAAAACCACTGCCGAGATGAATATCAGATAGGTGAAGAATCTTAATCATAAATTTAATCGTCCTGACCCGAGTTGATAACGACCCCAATAAATTGATAGAAGTTAATTTTAAAATTGTAACGGATTCATTCTGAGATTAGCTGAATTCATTCAATCTGTAATCATTTGATCTGTTCTGCTTGTATGGTATGATACTTAATAGATCAGCTTAAGCTAGTAATAAATGAAGATTTTATCATTAAATTTTGTATAAAATCCGATCTTCGTCAAGAATAATAATAATTATAGAAAGCTTCATTTTAGCTGCATTCCCCCTGAACGAATTATCTAATTTATGTCAGTATATTCCCCGACTCCTTTAACTCAATCTCCGGAAGTTGAATACTTAAGATCTCAAACGAGTTGTATCATCCAAGAACCCACAGAAACATCACAACGGATCGAGTTTTCAACTCAGCGCTTTGTTTATGTCGTTCATGCTATCGTGATCGTCGCTATCCTGGCAATAGTGAATGGGCTGCATTCAACATCACCCGTTTCGTCAAACTTAGAATTACAATTGTCTCAACAATTGATTGACTGGCAAGTCACTCAAGATTAGGATCAAACATTAAGTATTAAACGTTGGATGTTATGAATCTACCCTCTTTCCTCTGGTTATGGAAAATTGCCGCTTGGTCAATGGGCTTGTCAATTTTGGCCTATTTATTGCTGGCAATTTCGGGAGGTTGGATGTTTTATCGTCGCAACAGTAATCAATCTCGGCCACCTATTTTACGAACCCTGCACTACATAATTGGCGGAACTTTAGTAGCGTTAGTTTTGCTATTATTGTTAATTGGGATTGTGGGGACACTCGGACAATACGGCACATTAGGCCACTCCCCTCACCTTATGGCTGGATTAACAGTGGTGAGTTTGGTGCTGATATCGGCTTGGAGTGCGACTCAAATTAGCCCCCCCAAAGCCTGGGCGCGAGAAGTTCATATTCGGACAAATTTAGTCTTATTTATCGGACTGGCGATTGTTTCCTGGACGGGTTGGACAGTGGTGCAGAAATATCTCCCTTGATATTTAATCTTTAAAAATAAAAAAAATCCCGCCTCGATCACATAGCGAGATTAAGATGAAGTCTTTAAATGATTACTTCCACCGCAGATGACGATTCTTAATTTTGGGAAAAGGAATCTGATAAGTGGTATGAAAATCTAATTGAGTTTTGTACGTTAAACGACGAGACACCTGCTTGACAATATTGCGTAATAAGCGATCGCCTGTGGTTTGAATTAAACAGGGAGACATCGAACGAATAAATTGAGGAAACTTGACCCCCACCTCTAATTCAAGCGTCCATTTGGCCCCCGTAATAGCCGTTGGGATCTCAGATGCTTTTAGTTTGTGTTGCGAACCCAATTCCTCTACAGATAACTCAACCAAATTCATATTGGCTGCAAAATTGACCACATATCCGGGAGGAACATAATCCGGAATAGAAATGGTGTTAATTTTATAAATCCCCTGTCGATCGGGGGGTGCTAATTCTAAACCCACTCGCGCCTCAACCTGATAGCCGAATGCACCGAAACGACCAATCAAGATATCATAAGCATTCTCCCCGAGGGGTTGGGTTTTCATGGGTTCAGCACAACGACAAAACCAACCCCGATGATTAGCAAAGTACTCTGCTACGCGCTCAACATCAGCATACATGACCATGCAATCTTCAAACTGGGCTTGAAACCAAGTGGACTCTGCCTGTTCGACCGCAGCATTATCGGTCTGTTGTGTCGGCTGAAAATTAAGGGAGTCGTTCAACAAGTCTTGAGACATAGCAATTGATTGAAGTTGAACCGAATCCTGCTGCATAATGCGTTCTCCTAGCTGTTGTGCGATCTGCTTAATACCAGAATGCCCCTGATGGACTCGAACCGCTACAATAAATATACTGAACTTTTTTAGTTATAACAGTAACTAAATACTCAGTGCATTCATCAGGATAATCACAGATTAATGAAAGCGTTTGTAGCAGGTGCGACAGGTCAAACCGGATCTCGAATTGTACAAGAACTCGTTCAACGAGGAATTGCGGTGCGGGCATTGGTGCGGGATTTAGAAAAAGCTCAGCAGACTCTTCCCCCGGAAGTTGAAACTGTAACAGGAGATGTATTGAACCCCGATAGCTTACAAGCAGCTATTGGAGATAGTACAGTCGTTATCTGTGCCACAGGAGCTGCCCCCAGTTTTGACCCCACATTACCTTATCGAGTGGACTATGAAGGCACAAAGAATCTGGTTAATGTTGCCAAAGCGAATAATATTCAACAATTTGTTTTAGTTTCGTCCCTTTGTGTTTCCCAGTTATTCCATCCCCTAAATCTATTTTGGTTGATTTTAGTCTGGAAAAAGCAAGCTGAAGAATATATACAAAATAGCGGTTTAACTTATACAATCGTCAGACCAGGGGGCTTGAAAAATGATCAGAACGAATTTCCGATTGTCATGCAGTCAGCCGATCGGTTATTTGATGGCAGTATTCCCCGGACAAAAGTGGCGGCAGTTTGTGTTGAAGCCTTGTTGATTCCGACTGCACGTAATAAGATTATTGAGATTGTTGCTAAGCCTGAAGCAACGCAACAGTCCTTCGAGCAAATGTTTGCTAGTGTTAACTAAAATTTCATGGGTCGAGTGAGGAGAAACAAAGCGAACCTTCGTTCCCAAAGTGTATCGAGTCAGTCAGTCCATCCCTCTATTGCTTCTGAGGGGATGAATGTATTGGTCTATCCGGCTGACTTATCCCGACGCAGACAAGCTCGGCTACGAAGAGCTAAACAGCAGGCAAATAATGTCAAACGGGTTGTTTTAACGGCCTTAGTTTTGATGGGAATTGTCACGTTTTGGCCAGAAGCTCAGGAACGTCTTTATCCTGATGCAGCCGAAATTATGGCAGAATTAGCCGAACAAGACTCATGGCCACCTTTGGTGATTGAAGGGGGAAATCCTTATATTCGGGCGCTGATGCGGACGATATCAGCCAGTGAATCCAATTATGTCCAACCCTATCATGTTCTTTATGGCGGACGAATGTTATCTGACCTCAGCCGTCACCCCGATAAATGTGTCCGTATTGTTGCAGGCCCCAATACCGATCAGTGTACAACTGCTGCTGGCCGTTATCAAATCTTAACTCCGACCTGGGAACAAATCGCCGGATGGTATCATCCTCAAGCGAAGCAGTCTGTTTCAAGGAAGCGCTACAGTTTTCAACCCGAATTTCAAGATCGGGTGGTTTATCAGTGGTTGCTTGATGAAAAATTTTGGAATATTGATATTGCTCAAAAATTGGAAGATGGGGAACTTGAAGAGATTTTAGATTTGTTATCTGGAACTTGGACAAGTTTAGGATACGGTATTGAAGATAATGTGATGACAGAGCGTTTACCGGAAGTGTATCACGATGTGTTAATCGAAGAACTGGAAACAGCAGGATATTCCTCTGAGGAAATCCAAGAAATATTTGAGACTCAAGGGATGTAACATTCTCAATTTTGAACCCTGACCCAAAGGCGATCGCAATTCTTTCTCCTGCCCAATAATCTCAATCTACTAGATTAGGCAGATGCCTCAAATGAGAGGACTGCGTTACAATTTGAGATGAATTTTTATAAAACGATTCTGTAATCCTTCTCACTCATTATGACAGTTGTTTATCCTCGCAAACTCAGCAACGCCCTCAGCGCCCGCGATATCATGCCGTTCGTGATCCAAGAGCGGGAAGTTCACCTCGCGACCCTCAATCGCTATCGTTACAATGAGCAACGGAGCTGTAAAGATTTAACCAATCTAATTGAGCAACTTGATGGTAAACCCCCAGAATTGGTACGGGATTTATCTCGCCATGTCTCAGATGAAGCTCGTCACGCACTCTGGCTAACCGACTTATTGTATGAATTGGGGGCAGATCTTGGCAAACCCCCTGGTGCTTCTTATATCGATGAATTTGAGCGATTGTTAGACCAAGAGCAATTCGACCCTAAACAAAATCTTGAAGACTTTGTGATCAACGCTTTAGCCGCAATTAATGTGACTGAAAAGCGCGGATGTGAGTTATTTTCAGCTCATATTTATGCCCTGAAACAAGCGCCTCAAACGGAAGAAAATATTAAGATTCGTGAAACCATTGAACGGATTTTCCCGGAAGAAGCAGGTCATGTCCGTTGGGGAACTCGTGGGTTAGCGAAGATGGCGCGTAAGAGTCCTCAACATCGCAAAAAAGTTGAACACGCTCGCCAAAAGTATGCGGCCATTGAACAAGCGGCTTACGAATTTGGCATGGATATCACGTTTGGGGCAGAGTTACGTCGGGTGAGTAAATTGCTCGATATTGCCAATACTCTACCTATTTGGGAGCGTCCTCAATATCTGATGGAGCGCTTACCAGAAACTATAGTTGCTCCCGATGTCCAGTCTACTCGGATTGAGGCGGCGACAAAGGCTTGGAGTCGCGATCCTCAGTTGTTCATGGAAAAATTTGTTCCGATGTTCCTCCAAGGAGTGAATCAAATTCAGAAGAAAAAGGCGAAATCTTAAGTCAGCGCTTGGGGTGCAGGGTGAGGTGTACCCCTCTGAGTTGGAATTTAGCAAAAATTTCCCTTAAAGGGTTGACACGATTTCATATTTTCGCTATTATAATAAAGGTGTGAAGCAATGAAATTTGCTAAATCACCCAGTACTAGCCCCCATCGTCTAGAGGCCTAGGACACCTCCCTTTCACGGAGGCGACAGGGATTCGAATTCCCTTGGGGGTACTTTAATTAAAAAATATGAGCTAATCTTTTACTTTTTGAGTAAAAATTTTAAATAATATATTCCCCGGTTGCATCAGAGCTTCCGGGGATTTTTTGTTGAATTCAGTTCAATAGAAACATTGAAACCTTACATTGCTGAACCCACACCGACATAAGATCCGTAGAAAAAGATTCCGACTACAACTAGAACACCAGTTCCGGCGATAGTTGCAACTAACCACAATGGAATGCGAGCTTGTCCTGACACAAATTTCACCTCGTAATTTCAAACAGTAATCAACTTAATTTAATCTGCCTGCATTGCTAATCAAACACCAGTTAATTAAAGAAGTAACTGGAGAATAAAATCCCTAAAACAAAGATCAACAGTAAACCGAGATAGAGAGAAGTTCGGTTTAACTCAACCGGCTGCCGATTGGAATTTTGGTTACGATCCATTAAATATCTCCTAACGTTGAATAAACTGCATAGCTGCGATCGCCCCGAGGAAAAATACAGTAGGAACCGCTAAAGCGTGAATAGATAGCCAACGAACTGTAAAAATTGGATAACTGACGGGTTCGTTTGGATTGCTTCCGTATGTCATGATTTTAAACTCCTAAATTAAATTACTGATCGCCGACAAATCTTTGAATTTGATCTTTACTACCAAAGCGATCGGTTACGACCGGAACTTCCTGACGCTCTTGAGTAAAATACTCATTGGGGCGAGGTGTTCCAAATGCATCGTAAGCCAATCCTGTGCTAACAAATAACCATCCGGCAACAAACAATGCGGGAATTGTGACGCTATGAATCACCCAATAACGTACACTGGTAATAATATCCCCAAAAGGACGTTCTCCGGTAACGCCTGCCATATTGTGTTCTCCTTTAAACTTAGATTCAATCTTTCTTAATATACTATGATAGCGGACTCATAGTGAATCGATAGCCAACTCTTTTTTCGAGTTAGAATTGGCTTGTTGATGAGTTAAGCGGCTGTAGATGGCTCTCCCGTATACCGCAGTAATGTACCTCTTTGACCGAGGATAAATCCCTTATCGGGGGTGATAAACTCAATTCGGTTCAAATTACCCGGTACATTTTCAACTTGCTTATCTTTAAACCAAGTTTCTCCACCATCAAAGCTGCACAATAAATTGCCACTACCGCCACCGATCCAAATCTCGTCCGGTGTGCGATAAGCCAGATCAAGAAATCCCCAACTGGTAGAAAATTCTGGATTAATTGCTTCGCCCCACTCTTGCGGGTCGTCTGGATTTGTGAAGCGGACTTCACCGCCTCGGCCTAACATCCACAAACGGCCATCTTCACCAAAGCCGATATTTTCCAGACGTTTGGAACTATAACGGTTATAAGGTTCCCAGGCCGTCTCACCCGGAGTCCAAGTTGAATAAAAATTACCTTTGGCTGAAACGGTCATATAACGGCCATCTTCAGAACGAGAGATATTACGAACCACGCCCACCGCTTCTTCCACCAGTGCTTTCCAGTTTTGGCCACCATCTTCTGTTTTATAAATGGCTCCGACATCGGTTGCCATTTCGGCTGAATTCGGCCCAATCGCTACAATATTATAGGGAGCACCGGGTAATTTAGAACTGAGAGTAATCTGGTTCCAATTTTTCCCTTCATCGGTGGTATGCAGCAATACGGAGGGTTCTCCCACAACCCAACCTTCAGAGCCGGAGAAACTGACAGAAGTGAGCCGAACTTTGTCTTGATCTAAAGTTAATTCTCTGGGTTCCCAGGTTTTCCCGCCATCTGTTGTTTCGAGCAAAGTCGCTTCACTGCCGACAATCCAACCATGATCCGAGTCCCCTGTAAAAGCAATATCATATAAGTTGCCGCTGGCTTCGACAGGAACCACAGCCCAAGGATTTTGTTCAAGCAGGGGTAGATATTGACAACTCGTACACAATAGCGCCATCGCACTAATGATGACGACCCGCCTGAATAATTTGATCAAATTCATAAGTGATAACTCAATTAAAACTGTTTTACTTTAAGCCATACAAACTGAGGAAAAAGATAAAGCCAACAATCAGTCCACCAAAAATCAGTAAATTTTTCTGTTGGGATGTCATCCGGTTGACACCGAGGCCGTATCCAAAGTTTTCCTTGAACCCGCTTGCTCCATCTTCAGCACCGATATCTCTGAATTGACTTCGGGGTGCAGCACAAACTGGACAGCGCCACCCTTGTGGAATTTCTTCAAAAGCTGTTCCTGGGGGGACATTCCCGGACGAACTGCCTTTGCTTGGCTCGTAAACATAACCACAGGCATTACATTCGTACTGATTTAAACCCGAATTTTTTTGGTTTTCTAGGATTTCTTGATTCTCTAGGTTTTCTGGGTTTTCTGGGTTTTCTGGGGTTTCGGTGGCTTGGTCACTCATGGCTTAACCGCAGTTGATGATTAAATCTTAAATATCTATTACATAATATTACAGAATCTCATCAATTTGTCATTTGTTATTCCTCATGGGTTGAAGATCCGCGACCCGGCAGGAGCGATCGCTCATAACCCATCACAAATCACTCTATAATGTAAACCACAAGTCAACGGTACACCGGATTTAAAGTCCGATGCCGGCGCAGAGCGCTTTTGGCAGTTACAAAACTCTATCACTCGTACTTATTGTGTTTGTCCTTAGTGGCTACGAATATTTTCTGGGCTTCCTGATCATCTGTAGCCTGGTTCCAATTTTGGCACTGGTTGCTTCTAAAGTTGTCCGACCCAAGAATCGTGCTGGGTTTCGACGAACCACTTATGAATCCGGTTGCGAACCGATTGGTGGGGCTTGGATTCAATTCAATATCCGGTACTATATGTTCGCTCTGGTGTTCGTCATTTTTGACGTGGAAACTGTTTTCCTATATCCCTGGGCGGTTGCCTTCCATAAACTTGGGCTACTAGCATTTGTTGAAGCACTGGTTTTCATTTCGATTCTCGTCGTGGCACTGGTCTATGCATGGCGAAAAGGTGCTTTAGAATGGTCGTAAATTAACTAAAATTGTATGAAAAACCCCAGTACATTTCCCGAAAACGCCAAAATTATCAATCCGATTGAGCGTCCACCCGGAGTCACTCAAGAACTATCAGAAAATGTGATTCTGACCACGGTTGACGATCTCTATAACTGGGCCCGACTTTCGAGTCTGTGGCCTTTACTCTACGGAACCGCTTGCTGCTTCATCGAATTTGCAGGTTTAATCGGTTCAAGGTTCGATTTTGATCGATTTGGTCTCGTCCCTCGTTCTAGTCCGCGACAGGCGGATTTACTCATCACTGCTGGAACAATTACGATGAAGTATGCTCCGGTTTTGGTGCGCTTATATGAACAGATGCCCGAACCGAAGTATGTGATCGCCATGGGCGCTTGTACTATTACAGGCGGAATGTTTAGCGTAGACTCCACTTCGGCTGTGCGTGGGGTTGACAAGTTAATTCCGGTGGATGTTTATATTCCCGGTTGTCCGCCGCGCCCAGAAGCGATTATTGATGCGATCATTAAATTGCGTAAGAAGATTTCTAATGATTCATTCCAAGAACGGGGCAACTTACAACAAACCCACCGTTACTATACGCGATCGCACAATCTCAAACCCGTTGAACCCATTTTAACTGGAGAGTATCTGGCGAGCGAAACTCGTCAAACCCCACCCAAACAGTTAACAGAAGCGATTGGTATGGCTGTTCCCCCGGCAATGCTAGCAGAACAAACCAAGGAGGAGCAAAGTGGCTGAAGCAGAAGAAACTCAAATTGTTGAAGCAGGCCCTGTCTCTCAGTGGTTAAGCCAAAATGAATTTTCCCATGAATTCCTCGGTCCCGATCATTCTGGGGTGGAAATTATTAAAGTAGATCGTCAATTTTTGATTCCCCTCGCAACCGCTTTGTATGCTTATGGGTTCAATTATCTGCGGTGTCAGTCTGCTTATGATGAAGGTCCAGGAGAACATCTCATCAGTGTTTACCACCTCGCAAAAGTGGCTGACGATGTGGAACAACCCGAAGAAGTTTGCGTCAAGGTATTTGTCCCCCGCAGCGATCCGAGGGTTCCTTCCGTTTTTTGGATTTGGAAATCTGCTGATTTTCAAGAACGGGAATCTTACGATATGTACGGAATCGTGTATGAGGGTCATCCTAACCTGAAACGGATTCTGATGCCGGAAGATTGGGTCGGTTGGCCACTGCGGAAAGATTATATCTCTCCTGATTTTCACGAGTTGCAAGATGCATACTAATTGCTCATTGAGCGCTTGAGTATCAGTGAGGATGAATCTGCCATCTTGGCGAGTTGGGTCAGAGTGGCTGCAACTCAAGTAGATGCAGCAAGTTTCAACAATGACATCGAAGCCAGATATTTTAGTCCAACCCGACTTTGATTTCCTCAGGGCGATCACGTTGCCAGATCTCCAAAAAGTCTGATATAGTTGCCTACGATTAGGTAAAGTCGGTGTTGGGCTGAGTCCACTTGGCTTAGGTAATGTTGAGTGCATCTGTCACAATACAATTGAGGTAATTTACCTTCGTATTGTCCAGTTGGACTCATTTTCGCACATCACTTTTGGTGGAGGAGTTAAATGGTAGCTACACTTACAGGAACCGTCTTTCAAGACGCTGATTTCGATAATATTTTTAACGTCGGCGCTGGAGATCTTCCACTGGCCAATGTTAACCTTTTCCTAGACCGTAACGGAAATGGTACGTTTGAACCCGAGATAGAACAAGCCGCTATCTCTGATATTAATGGTGTCTTCAGTTTTGTAGATATTCCCGCTGGGGATGTTGTTTTGGTTCAACCGGGTGCGGTGACTGGAAATACCCCAGTATTTTTGCCCTTAGTCGATGGTGAAATAGTCATTTTTGACGTTTCTACTCAGGTGGCTGCACCCCCCCCACCCACCCCTCCAGTCGTCCCTACAGGAACTGGAAGTATTGCTGGGACAACTTTTATTGATCTCAATCGGGATGGACGCTATGATCCCTTCCTAGAACCGACTCGGGCGGGGGTAGAGATTTATATCGATACAAATAATGATGGCAGCCGAGAAGGTAATGAACCTCTTGTTACGAGTAACGAAGGTGGATTCTATGACTTTTCTGGTCTAGCGCCTGGATTATATGTTCTAAGATTTTCTCCAGGGGGTGACTTTGCGGCCACCACAGATAACCCCGCAATTATAGAAGTTCTTCCGGGTACGCTAACCGGATTTGACTTTGACCCAGACGAGCCGGGACTATTGAGTGCTAATACCCCAGGGGGTGTGGTGATTCCCAATAGTGTCTATGGTTTTGTTGTTAATGACCTCAACGGCGATGGCTTAATTGACTTTAATGAGCCTGGGGTTGCGGGAATTGAAGTCAGAGCAGATGGACAAAGCACGACCACAGGGGATGACGGATTTTATGTCATCTCTGGGTTAGATGTTAATGTTCCGGGAGCTAATGATCCTCAGAATCCTTTTGAACAGTTTGTTTCAGAAAACGATCCAAGTGGATTTGGTCGGACGATTAACGTAGAATTCGTTGCTCCCACCGGAGAAATTCTGGGAATTAATGAAGAGGTACTATTCACTTCTCCTTTCTCATTCACTTCTCCTATCATCAATACCGAGCGTCCGGGTACAACGGATGTCTTTGTCGTCCCAGGTGGAAGCGCAATTGCCAACGCTACGATTGTGACTCCTGTTCTGTCACCCCCTATTCCGGTTGCAGACTCGATTACAGGCTTCTTCTTCAACGACTTCAATGGTAATGGTATAGCTGATCCAGGAGAACCGGGTGTTCCGGAGGCCGATATCTTCATTGACTTTGATAACGATAAGGCTATCTCCGATGGTGACCAAGTGATCGCCACTGACGCAAACGGTTTATTCGGCTTCTTTGAGCTGACTCAAAACTTCCCAGAGGCCAGCAGCTTTATTGTCCGTGCTGATGGGTTAAATGGTGCTCTTGACTCTGCTGAGGGGCCGTTCTATACGACTCCAGTTCCGGTCGTTTCTAACATCGATGGAAATGGTATTAATGCGCTGCGGACTGCAGGTGTCACGGTTGCCATTGGTGGTTTCCAACCGGTTCCTGAGTTCCCCACCCCACCTCAACTCAGTGATACGGTCATATTAGATCTCTCAGGTGTACCAGTCCCAGATATGCCAGGTATGCCTATGCCAGATATGCCTATGCCAGTTGTTTAAGATTTATCAGGGTTAATCATCCCGCTCATTGAGATCATTGAGTGTTGATGAGTTTAAATACACCCTAGTTAATTAATCATCATTCTAGGAATAGTCAGGGTTTAATTCTTCCCGATTAATTTCTAGGATGATTTTTTATCGGGAATGATAAATCTGTGAATTCTCGATCAAGATATGCGGGAATAATGATTAATGACAACCCACAATTACTCCACCATGCGAATCTTACAAATTATCCCATCAATTTCTCTGGTGTATGGTGGCCCTAGTCAAATGGTACGGGGTCTGTCTGCGGCTTTAGCCAACCAAGGGGTAGAGGTTACCGTCCTCACCACAGATGCTAACGGAGATAACGCTCAGCCGCCTCTGGAGGTGCCTTTAAACCAACCTGTACAGGAAGATGGTTACACGGTTCGTTATTTTCGCTGTTCTCCATTTCGACGCTATAAATTTTCTGCTAATCTGCTGAGTTGGTTATGGCAAAATGCCACAGACTACGATTTAGCCCATATCCATGCTTTATTTTCCCCAATTAGCTCAATTTCTGCCGCAATTTTACGGTCACGTCAGTTGCCTTATATTCTGCGACCCTTGGGAACCCTCGATCCCGCAGATTTAAAGAAGAAACGACAACTCAAACAAATTTACGCTAATTTATTAGAACGTCCTAATATTGCGGGAGCAGCGGCACTACATTTTACCAGCGCTGAAGAGGCTCGCATCTCTGAACGCTTTGGGGTGAGTACAGAGGATATTGTTATGCCGCTTGGGGTTGATCCGCCTGTTGCTGTATCTTCAACGCCTCCGGAGTCTGGGCAATGTCCGAGGATTTTGTTTTTATCTCGTATTGAACCCAAGAAAGGGTTAGATATTTTAATTCCCGCTTTGGAGAAAGTACTCGCGAGTGGAATCGAATTTCAGTTTATTCTCGCCGGATCAAATCCTCAAGATCCGGGTTACGAAAGAAAGATTCAACAACAAATTCAACAATCAACGTTATCTCAATATACAACCCTCACTGGGTTTGTCACAGGAGAGAAAAAAGCCGCTTTATTGGATAGTGCAGATTTATTTATTTTGCCGTCTTATTACGAAAATTTTGGCATTGCAGTAGCTGAAGCGATGGTTGCAGGAGTGCCTGTGGTAATTTCAAAGGGAGTGCAAATTTGGCCTGCAGTTCAACAAGCCCAAGCCGGTTGGGTGGGACTGGGTGAAGTGAGTGAAATGACGAACTTAATTCAGATTGCTCTACAAAGTGCAACAGAACGTCAGGTGCGAGGATTGAACGCTCAAGCCTATGCTTTAGAACATTATAGTTGGGAGGCGATCGCTACGATGATGATTCAAGCTTATCAGGATATCTTGAATAATTCCCATCAGTCACTTTAGGGTTCTTGATAATCCGGATGATGCTCCTCCAGCTTAGCATCTAAAATTTCGGATGCAGTTTGAGCTGAAATATCCATAATTTGCCACAGATGAGTTAGAAACGTTTCTTCTTTAGCAGATAACACACCATCGACGAGCAATAAATCAATCGCAACACTAAAAGCAGATTCTTGTAACTCAGCCGGCAGAGATTCTCGGGCCACGGCCACCAGTGCATCGATCCCTTTAACCGATAACAAGTTAAACAGATTTTCTAGCAATTCCCGTAACTTTCGTTCTGAATATCCAGAAAATAACTGTAACTCTGATAGGAGTATAACAATTCGTTGACGTTCCCCATCTGAGAGAAAACCATCGGAGGCAATGGCAGAAACAGCGATCGCAGCAAATGCTTCTGCTGGGGCAAATGAGGTCCTGCCTTCATTTTGATGCTTAAATATTTTATCCAACAAACTCATGCAGCAATCATTCCTCCTGGGCGTAACATCTTTAAAATTAGTCTGTTACATCCTAGCTGTTTTTTGGAAAACCTGGCAAATATACTCAATGATTTATGGTTTAAATACTGAGGATCAGATTGCCATGACGGCAAGGGCGAGGTTAGAACAGCTAATATTATGATATTAGGTCGGTGTGATGGCTCCTACAACCTACTTCTATTCTAACCTCAGACTCAGCTTGAATATTCCCCGGCAAAATTAGTTGGTGCGCCCAGCAATTCCAGGTAATGTTAAGCCTTCAACTGCATCCCGGTAAGGTTGAACCGCTTCGGTATAATTGATCGGAAGAACAGCATCAACGTTTTCGTGAGGGCGAGGAATAATCACCCAAGTTTCTAAGGTCGCCCCGAACACTTTCTCAACGGCTGCAATTCCTGCATCAATAGAGGTTTTGACTTCTGACACATCTCCCCGAATGATCACGGTAAAGCGCGCACTTCCGACTCGAATATACCCAACCAAGGTAACCCGACCGGCTTTGACCATAGCATCGGCTGCGGCTAAAACTCCGGGAAATCCTTTGGTTTCAATTACACCAACGGCTTGTTGTGACATTAATTCTCTCCTGAGCAATTTGAATTCTGCGATAGTTGCGACTATATTGATTGTAGGAAGATCAGTGACCTTCAAGATCAATTCTTCAAGTTATGTAAAGCTCAAACACAAGCTCATCCGTTGCCTGTGTTAATGTTTCTACTAAACTCGGAATGGTAAGCTTTCCTCCGTATAAGCAATTGGCAAGATTGCTTCTAGATTTTCCGGTGGGTTGGGAATGGTGTAGTGAGTCATTAGTTCAGCTCCGAATGTTTCTTCTACTGCCCTAATTCCAGCTTCCATCGCGGGTCTTACTTCCGAAACCCCTCCGCGAATGGCAACCATAAACTGACCACTTTCTGCTTTGTCAAAATGAACTATGGTGACTCGTCCGGCTTTCACCATGGCATCAGCCGCAGCGAGTACACCCGGAAAGCCGAGGGTTTGAATCACACCGACCGCCTGAGGCATTTTAACGGTAATCTCCTAAAGTGACTGGAGATTATTTTACTCTTGATTGTACAACTCAATCAATGTTTACCGGGTGCATTCTGTTGTAGTCGATCGATATGAGCAAAGAATTATGCATCATTTAACCCAAACAGTAACAGAATTTGCGGCAAAACTAATCTAAGTCTTCAAAGCGAATATTGACATTGCGGAGATTACCTAATTCTACCCCTTGAACGACAACCACTAAGCCATTTTTCGCTCCCTCAAACACCAAGTTAAAAGTCGTATTTGTAATCGCTGTATTAATTTCTCTTTCTGTTAATCCTTGTTCAATTAATTGATTTCGGTAAAATTCAATCGCTTCTGTTAAACCCAGTTCTGTTTGAAAATTAACTGCTTCCCCCACTTCAGACGGGCTGGTACTATAATTCATCGCATCTTCTGGAATAGGGAAATCCGCTGTTTCTTCTACTTCTGCGAGTAAAATAGAGTGTGCAGACGGAGAGATTAAAGTCTGAGAAGGAATCGCTAGAAAATTGGCACTGAATAAAGAAATTGCGAGGGTTAAACCTTTAATTAAAATCATTTTAATTAGATAAATTTATATTGTTGTTGAGGGGGTTTGACAAAGCTTAAAGCGCCTCAATATTTTGTTCGCCTGTGCGAATCCGAATCACTCGTTCAATAGAAGTTATAAATATCTTACCATCTCCAATTTTACCCGTTTGGGCAGTCGCAACTAATCTCGCCATCACCGCTTGACACATCTCATCTTCGACTACAATCTCTAATTTTAACTTGGGATGAAATTCAATACTGTGTTTGACCCCGCGATAGGTTTCTGTTTGTCCTTTCTGACGGCCATATCCTCGCACATTTGAGACAGTTAAGCCAACAATTCCTGCTTCAACTAAAGCGCCAACGACTTGATTAAATTTAGCAGGTCGAACCATTGCTTCAATTTTCTTCATGCTTGAGGATCCTAATTTCAATTTTATTTTATTTTATGTATCTTTCATAACAGATTTTGGGGTCAGTTGTTGAACTTTTTTTCTAACTCTTCGTTCTAAAAATGATACGATCCATTCAGAGTGAGTCCTAGTTTCCCATGATGGCACGACATCAGGAATTTGACCGTGAGGTGGCTTTAGTCAAAGCAATGAAAACCTTCTGGCAATAGGGCTATGAAGCAACATCAATGCAGGATTGAGTAGAAAACATGGGGATTAACCGCAGGAGTTTGTATCATACCTTCAAAGACAAGCGGTCACTATTTTTAGAAGCCGTTGCTTATTGGTGAAGCGTCTAGAAGCCCCAACTGCCTCAAAACAAACAATTATTGACTATTTTAACACTCTCGTGAATCCCATCCTCGAAGACCCAGAACGTCGGGGTTGTTTGATTACCTGCAACTGACAAGGATTACGAGTGATGTTGCGGGTTAACCCCAAGCGAAACACCCTGATTGACCGGGTTCTAGTCGTTTTGTCTGTGTTGAGATCATCTAGAATTGGGTTAATATTTGACTAATCGTTCCAGAATTGTTAAAGTAAGAACAACAAGTAAAAGAAAATACTATTTCTTTATTTAGAACGATCAGTAAAAAAACGCAAGTAATGTAATGAATTTAACTCAAGAATTACAGCAACTTCGACAACAATTAAGCCAACGTCAGCCTGAAGAGATTAAAGCAGTGATGGATCGGGCAACTCAGGATTTAATTAATACTAAAATTGCTGAATCAGCCTTGAAAGTGGACGATTACATTCCTGATTTTACATTACCCAATGCCGTTGAAAAATCGGTGAAAATCCAGTCTTTATTGGATCAAGGTTTTGTCGTTATTTCTTTTTATCGAGGAGGATGGTGTCCTTATTGTAATTTAGAGTTACGAACGTTGCAGAAATACTTACCCAAAATCAAACAAATGGGTGCAAATTTAGTGGTTATTTCTCCCGAAACACCCGATCATTCTCTATCTACATCAGAGAAAAATAAATTAACTTTTGAAGTTCTCAGCGATGCCAAAAATCAGGTTGCTAAGCAGTTGGGTTTAGTATTTACTTTACCCGAAAAATTACACCCTATCTATCAAGAATTCGGAATTGATATTCCGGCTTACAACGGTGACCATAGCTTTGAGTTACCCATTCCCGCAACTTATGTGGTTGCCTCTGATGGTAGAATTATTCACAGTTTTGTTAATCCCGACTATACGCAACGTCTAGATCCTGAAGAAATTATTACCGCCTTGCAACAAATTTCCGTCAACGTTTAACCTGAAGTAGGAATCTCTACCTCAAAAAGATTTCAAAACTAAACTAGACTCATTCATAAGGAGATGATCATGACAGATTCAGTCAAATATATCACATTAACCGATCACAATTTTGAAGCAGAAGTTCTAAATAGTGATAATCCTGTACTTGTTGATTTTTGGGCACCTTGGTGTGGGCCTTGTCGGGTCATGAATTCCGTGATTGAAAACTTAGCGACTGAATTTGACAACACAGTAAAAGTGGCTAAATTGAATGCGGACGACTATGAAGCCCTCGCCAGTGAATATCATATTGAAGCCATTCCTGCCTTTCTTTTCTTCAAGGATGGTCAAGTAATTCATCGGATATCTGGCGTTTTTTCTGAAGAAAAGCTAGCAAATGAAGTTAGGACAACCTTTCAGTTAGAAAGTACGAAAACGAAAGTTGTTTAAACTTTGACAGGGAAGCAAAATTGCTTCCTTTTTTATTTAATCTATAATATGAATTGAAAACAATATTTTAAAACTATTTTTGTGCTACTATAACTGAATGATTTTTCCGGAGTTTAAACTGACTATAACTATCTTTTCTTTCTACCTTAAATCCTATTTTATTGAGTACTTCTGCCAGAGTATTTGCTGAATATAACTGCACTTGATGAACTTCTTCGTTTCGCCGATAAGTGTCTTCAAGCTGACGAAATGTAATAATTCTACGTGTTAATCTCTGTTTGATTTTATCTTCTGTTTTCTCAACTAAAACAATCCAATCTTCACCTTCAACAAAACTTTGAGTTTTTTCAGTTTCTAGTTGTTCAGGTTCTAAAATATCAAAAATAAATAAACCCCCAGGAATTAAAGCCTGATAAATTCGATCAAAAAGCTGATTTAAAGTTGGAAAATTATTATCTAAATCAAACAGATAGTTTAAACATTCACTAATAGAAGTAACAACTTGACAACAAGGAATATCTGCTTTTAAAAGTGAATTAACTTGAAATGTTGCTTGCGGAACTCGTTGGCGGGCGATCGCAATCATAGACTCTGAAATATCAATACCCAAAACCTGATAATTAGCATGAATAAAAGCTTGTGCGGATAATCCACTACCACAGCCTAAATCGACAATTAAGCCATCCTTTATATTATTTTGATTCAAAATATCGATAATACCTGCAGTCGCCTTAATCGCATGATCGCTAAATCCTACATCATGAATATAAGCCAGATCTTCTTGATACCAATTATTCATCATAATTTAAGATTTTGACAATATTGTTAATAGATTGTTTATAATAAATTAACAGTTATAAAACCATGCTATAGTATAACGTGTTTTTTATAATATCGTAGATAGATTGATACTAGAGATGAGAGTTACATATTTTGTTTAAAACGGATAATTATACTATTATAACCCAATAGAGATGATGATTTGGAAAATAGGCGATCGCCTGCAAAACGGTAAATACATTGTTCAAGCTGAATTAAATCGTGGTGGGTTTGGCATAACCTATTTAGCGACAACTTCTACTGATAAAAAAGTAGTAATTAAAACCTTAAATGAAAAGAGACGCAGTCAGCCAGACTTTAATAAACATCAGCAAGATTTTCTCAATGAAGCCCTTTATTTAGCGAAATGTTGTCATCCTCATATTGTACAAGTTGAAGAATTAATATTAGAAGACGGTCATTGGTGTACTATACTTGAATATATTGAAGGAATAAATTTAGGGGAGAAAATAGAACAACAAGGTGCATTAACAGAATTTATTGCATTAGAATATATCCAACAAATTGGCGCAGCTATTGATCATGTGCATCAACAGGGGTTTTTACATCGAGATATAAAACCGCTCAATATTATGATTCGCCAGAATAGCACAGAAGCAGTGTTAATTGACTTCGGAATTGCGCGAGATTTTAGTCAAAATTTAACCCAAGTTCATACTGAATATGTCTCTAAAGGATTTGCACCCATTGAACAATACGATCGGCGATCGCAACGGGGGGCTTATACTGATGTTTATGGAATAGCTGCCACTTTATATGCATTAGTAACCGGACAAAAACCGGAAAGTTCAATTATTCGCGATCGCCATTTAACCAAATATCAATCTGATTCGTTAGTGTCTCCTCAAGAACTTAATCCAAAAGTGAGCGATCGGATTAATAATGCCATTTTAATTGGGATGAAAATTGAGCCAGAATTACGACCACAATCAGTACAAGATTGGTTAAAACTGTTAGAATCCGATCCAATTGTCACTAAACAAAGTCAACCCATTATTACTTGGTCTTCTGCGGTGGGTTTTGACTACAGCCATTTGCAGGAATTATTATCATCATCTCAATGGCAAGAAGCAGATCAAGAAACAGCAGATATTATTCTCAGAATTCTAGGTTGTGAAACGGCTGGAAAGATTAATACTGAAGAGATTAAAAAAATCCCTTGTCGAGATTTACGCACCCTCAATCAACTTTGGACAGAATATAGTCAAGGAAAGTTTAGCTTTAGTTTGCAAAGTCGAATTTGGAGAAAACTAGATAAAAACTATGAAAAATTTGGGGAAAAACTCGGATGGTTTGTCAGTCAATCTTGGTTACCTTATAGTCAGCTCACCTTCAATTTAACAGCGCCACAAGGTCACTTACCCAGTTGGGGACGACGAGGTAAATTATGGGCAAGCTTAGCAACAAAAATTAGAAAATGCGGACTGTAAGATTTAGGATAAACTGATATATGAAACTTTCCGTAAATTGAAACAAGATATCGAAATAATCTGCTTCTTTTACCCCCACACCTGGAAAAAATAACTCAAAAGTGATGCACGTATTTAACCTGGAGAATATTGATGAATGACAAGTTAAAGTTAAGAAAACTTTTTTCTCAACCCTTATTGACTTCTGTGTCAATTGGAGTTAGTTTAGCAGCAGCAATCGTCTTTGCTAGCATCCCCAGTTCAGCGCAAATTAACTTAGCAATTCTATTAGAAATTTTAGGCGATGAAAATGGAGTATTTATTCAAGAGCAAGTTGCCGAGGAAAACGATGATGCGATATTAGGGCAAGAAGTTCGTACCGAAGAAGCACGCGCCCAGTTAGTCTTTAATAATGGTGCTGCCGGACGTGTAGATGAAAATTCATCTGTTGTTGTGGGTCAATGTATTGAAGTTGAGCAAGGGTCTCTAGTCACTTCGGGTCCTGCCAACGGGTGTTTATCAGACTTTGGCGTTGGAGTTGAAGGCACGATTTATGTGATGCTCGTGAATCTAGATAATGTCGGTCAAATTAATGTCTTAGAAGGTGAAGTTGAACTTCGACGACAAGATAACTTAGGAAATCCCAATCCTCTAATTATTGAAGCCGGACAAAAAGCAATCGGTTTAGTCCAAGGTTTAGCCCTGGATAATGTTGTGATTGAACCGTTAACCAAAGAAGAATACGAAGCCATTATTACTGGCTCATTATTTCGAGGCTATAAAGCTCAGCTTCCAGGTGAGGACAAAATTAATCAAGTTTGTCAGCGTTTGTATGGAGATTGTTTAGCAGTAGGTAGCGAACCGCCTGAATCCGGGACAGAAACCCCCATTCGTGGCTTCTGGTAGGCTTTAAGCGAGCTGAGGGTAGATGAAAAATTATTAAGAAATACCAATACATTAATCTACTTATCTTAGCTTTTTTTCATACTTTTTATAAATTATTAATAAGCTGAGTGGTATTCTATATAAACTCTAGTTGAATCAAGTCCGAATAATAATACCTCAGATCATAGGTGCTGCTGGCTTTTGAGAATAAAGACTTAGAAAATTAAGCTTAATAGAATTAATATCATCAGCAGAACTTTATTTTTTATGAAGTAGTAGTTGTATAATTCCTAAGCGTGAAGTATAATAAAATATAAATTAGGCAGTTGAAAGAGAATTATTTTCTGGTGTATCGGGAAATGTTTTCTTCAATTCTCTACATTATTTATATGACTGTCAGTCTAATGACTGTAACTTCAAGCTCTTAATGTTTCTCAATAATAAGGGTGCTAGTCAAGAGGAAACTATAAGAGTCTTGAATCAGACGAAGCCGAGCAAGAATGAAAGTGAAAAAGACCGAACTGAGGTGATCTGAATTAATTCAGCTATTGCCATAATTGCAAGAAATCTAAACCAATCATCGGGGTGTTTGGTGCACTATCGTACTGAGTTAAGCTCAGTAATTTAAACGTAATTATGAATAATCAATTGAGAGTTTTGCTCATCATTGAGCAATGTAATCCCGGCTGGGCATCTGTTCCTTTAGTGGGATATCAATTCTATCAAGAAATTAGTCAGCTTGCTGAGGTTACCTTAGTCACTCACGAGCGCAACAAAAAGAATCTAACTCGCATTCACAGCGATCGCAAAATCATTTATATCTCCGAAAGTAGCTGGCTGAAAAAATATTATAAGCTGATTAGAAACTTCCTAGCAATTGGAAGAAGAAACTGGCCGCTTTACCATACTTTGATGTATCCGTTTTATGCGGAATTTAATCGAAAAACCTACAAACAGTTCAAAGATAAAATTCTCAATCAAGATTATGATATTGTTCATGTAATGACACCGATGATTCCTCGATATCCGGTGAAAGTCATTAAAGTCTGTCAGCAGACACCGTTTATCTTAGGGCCAGTTAATGGCGGTATCCCTTTCCCAGATAGTTTCAAAGACAAAGCCAAGCAAGAGTCTGCAACGTTTAATTTCTTAAAAGCAATTGGTCGTGCTATTCTCCCCGGATACACTGAGACTTACAAAAAAGCAGATCAAGTGCTGATGGGATCGACCTACACATTAGAACACCTCAAAAACTTATTCCATCTCCACCCAGAGCAAGTCAGGCTATTTCATGAAAATGGCATCGAGCAAGAATCTATGAGTTCGTTGAAAAAATCCCAATCATCAGATTCTCAGTCGATTAATTTGTTGTTTGTTGGTAGACTGGTTCCTTACAAATGTGCCGATATCTTAATAGAAGCAGTCAGCCAGTTAAAGCCATCTATCAAAGAAAAAGTTAAATTAACCATTGTGGGTGATGGCTCAGAAAGACAACAGTTAGAACGCACCGTTCAGCGTTTTAAATTAGATCGGATTGTCACTTTTACAGGTTGGGTAGAACAAAAAGATACCCTGAATTATTACAGACAGGCTGATATTTTTTGTTTTCCTTCTATTCGAGAGTTTGGTGGTGCAGTGGTGTTAGAAGCCATGGCTTGTGGACTCCCGAGCATTGTAGTTAATTATGGTGGAATTGGGGAATATGTCACAGAAAAAACAGGGTTTAAAATCGAGCCAATTTCGAGGAATTATTTAACACAAGAATTGACAGACAAAATTGAGCTATTAGCAGAAAATGAAAATCTGCGACAACAAATGTCTGAAAAAGCGATAGAAAGAGTGCAAGAGTTTACCTGGGAAAATAAAGCTCAAAAAATTGTTGAACTTTATCACATAGCTAAATTCCGCAAAAAAGCTTTCTCATCAGAACCCACACAGTTTGAACCTACAGTAGCAGCAGCGTCCAATATGTAAGTGACGGGCAACATGAGAGAATTATTCTAAAATCTTAAATGTAGCTGTCTGGAGGTGAAATCTGACAATGACATCCTTACCCACTTCTTCAAGCAACCGTCGCCATGCTGTTGTCATGGGTGCAAGTATGGCGGGACTGCTGGCGGGTCGTATTTTACTGAATCATTTTGATCGGGTGACGATTGTCGAACGCGACCGCCTCCGTGAGTCTTCTGAACCGCGTCGTGGCGTACCTCAGGGGACTCAGGTTCATATTTTACTGGCTCGGGGACAGCAGATTTTAGAACAGTTATTTCCGGGTTTAATCGCAGATATTGCGGCTGCGGGTGGGCCGAAAGTGAACTGGACGGCAGAATGCCCGGTGTATAGTGTTAAAGGTTGGCTGCCTCGCTTTGTTTCTGATGTGGTGACTTACACTTGTAGTCGCTGTTTTTTGGAGTTAAAAATACGGCAACGCTTACAACAGTTTGATCGACTTCAATTTATCGATCAAAGTAGTGTCAGTGAGTTGGTCACTAACCCAGATTGTAGTGAAATTACAGGGGTAAAAGTTCGTCACCTCAAAACCGATGAAACTGAAACTTTACAGACTCAATTAGTCGTTGATGCCACCGGACGCAACTCCAATGTACCCAAATGGTTAACGCAATTGGGATATGAAGCCCCTGAAGAAACAGTGATTAATGCCTTTCTCGGTTATGGCAGTCGTTGGTATCAGCAACCCGATGATTTGAAGGTAGACTGGAAAGCATTGTTAATTGAAAATTTAGCCCCCAATCAAGGACGGGGTGGTATATTATACCCGGTTGAAGGTAATCGTTGGATTGTGACTCTTAGCGGTGTGGGACGAGATTATCCACCAACAGATGAAGCGGGTTTTCTGGAATTTGCCCAGAGTTTACGCCATCGGATGATTTATGATGTGATTAAAAATGCTCAACCCCTTTCTCCTATTCATCCCTACCGCCGCACAGAAAACCGCCTGTATCATTATGAGAAACTCACTCAACTGCCCCAAGGGTTAGTGATGCTTGGAGATGCGGTTTGTGCCTTTAATCCTGTGTATGGCCAGGGAATGACCACTGCTGCATTAGGAGCGTTGACTTTAGATGAATGTTTACAGTCTCAAAAACAACAGACCAAATTAACTCAAACTTTCCAGAAAAAACTGTTTAAAGTGATTCAAAATCCTTGGTTAATGGCAACAGGAGAAGATATTCGCTGGCCCGCAACTGAGGGAGGGAAAACGGATTGGATGACCCAATTGAATCAGGGTTATTTCAGTCAAATGATGTTAATTATGAAAGATAACCCCGAGCTGTGTCAAACGTTTGTTGAAGTTGTTAATATGTTGAAACCGCCCACCGCTTTTTTCCATCCTAAATATATGGTTCAAGTGTTGGCGAGTCTACTGAATAATCAATCTAACATGACTGAATCAATGCCTGATTCAACTGTGCCGCAATTGTCTTCTTAATCAATGTGAAAATTAAACGGTAAACGAGTGTAAATTCCTCGGGAATCATTCATCGCTTGTAAAGCCGTCAGTTCTTTCTGAAGCTTGAGAAATTCCTGAGTTAATGGATCGGGTTTAGGTAAAGATTCTGTGACTTTTGTCCCGGATAAATTCTCAAAAATTCGTTCTTCTAAAGTTCGACTTTTAGGATATTCGACTAATTTCCAATCTTTTCCTAATTCCGCTACTTCAGCCGCTGCTTGGATTGCATCTTCTATCCCGCCTAATTCATCAACTAAGCCTATTTCTTGAGCATCTAATCCTGACCAAACTCGTCCTTGAGCAATTTCTTGAACTTTTGACTTGGGCAAGTCACGAGACTCAGCAACTTTTGTGATAAATCGCTGATAAATTAAATCCACCATCTTCTGAATTTGAGCCAATTCTTCAGGAGTTTTAGGACGAACAGCCGTGGTTAAATCAGCAAATTTTCCGGTTTTGACACTATCCCAAGTAATCCCATTTTCATTACCAATTTCTTGAACATTAAATAACAAACCAAATACTCCAATTGAACCCGTAATGGTATTCGGTTCTGCAAAGATTTTATCAGCATCTGCCGCAATCCAATAGCCCCCAGAAGCGGCTAAATTTCCCATAGAAACAATTACTGGTTTTTCTTGTGCTTGAATCAGTTCAATTTCTCGGCTAATGATTTCTGAAGCTGTAGCGCTGCCGCCTGGACTATTCACTCGTAAAACAACTGCTTTGACATCTTCATTAAATCGGATTTTTCGTAACTGTTTCGCCATGCGATCGCCACCTATTTGGCCGCTGACACCTTGACCTTCAACAATAGTCCCTTCTGCATAAACAATGGCAATTTGATTATCACTTTTAATATCTCCTTGACTGGCTTTCACCACCTCTGATGTGTTGGCATAAGATTTAATACTTATCTGGCGAAAGAGTTTATCTTCCTCTTCCGATTCTTCAGTCAGTTCTTTAAAATCAGCCACAATTTCATCAAAATAAGCCACTTGATCCACTAGGTTTTGTTGTTGGGCAACTTCTGCCATTAAAATACCTTGATTATTCACAATTTGCCCAATTTGAGCCGGAGTTAAATCTCGACTCGGACTAATTGAACGGACATATTCTCCCCAAATATCACTTAATAATTGTTGAGTTTGTTCTCGGTTTTCCGGACTTAAATCTTTGCGTAAAAACGGTTCAACACCTGACTTATATTTCCCCACTCTTGTCACTTGTACCCCCACGCCAAACTTTTCTAATGCTCCTGTTAGAAACGTCACTTGAGCGCTTAACCCATTCATTTCTAATGAACCTAAGGGATGAATCACAACAGTATCAGCCACTGAACTGAGATAGTATTCCTGCTCTGTCCAATCAATATCATAAGCAATAATCGGTTTACCAGATTCTTTAAATTGTTCTAAGGCTTCTCTGACTTCTTTTAAAGTGGCTAAACCATTACCCGAGGCACTATTTCCTCCTTTTAAATATAAGGCAACAATACGATCATCCTCACTGGCTTCTTCTATACTCTCTAATAAAGTTCTGAGTTGAATTTGATTCGGAATAGACTCAGCGACTGCTTGTTCTAATAGTTGACCCGTGCTATATTCGGGGTCAGCGTCGGTGATATTTAAAGACAGATCAAAAACCAAGACTGACTTATCTTTTACTTTCGGGCCTGTGTCTTTTGAAGCTGTAGAAACAGCCAAAAAAACTAATCCTCCTATACCCATCGTCATGATGAGGACGAGTCCTAATAAATTACCCACTAAGCTAGCAAAGGTATATTTAAAAAAGTCTTTCATAATAATTTAACCAGGGGAGTAAGTATGAGTTGTTGCAGTGGACTCAAATTAAAGTCAATAAAGATTAAACGCTAATCAGGAATCCCATACTTTAATTTTAACTAATTTTCTAACTTTGAGGTTTGAGGATTTAACAGAGAATTAAGACTTTCCAAGTTCCAAGTATAGTTTTTCATATCCTCTGGCCAGGACACCTCAGAAGGAGTAGCAACCTTTAATAAATCGTGATAAAGTTGATGGTGCAAACCCAGGAAATCCCCCACTTTTAAGTTGTTTTTAAGAAAAGTTTGGCGTAGTAGTTCAATTGTAAACATCATATTATGAGCTTCAAAAATGCCGGGAGAAAATAGACGAGGAAATTTTAAAAATAGAATATCTTGACGAGTTGTTTTTTCTGGGGTAATTCCAAGTTTTTCGGGTAAAGCATCACCTTCAATATAAACCATAATGTATCTCGGCCCTTTAATCCATTGTGAATAACCATTTCCAAAGGTCAAGACATTAATAAATTTGCGGCTTTCTTCTTCCCATTTAAGCTGCTGATTTTTTCTGCCTTTAATCTTTAAATCTTTAGCCAAATAATGAATGTATTTTCGTTTAGCTCTCTGGATAGCTCGTCCCAGTAAAATTGTGCCGTGACTATCACCTGAAAAATTAATCACTTGCTGCTTTTTCATGGCATCTAAAATAAGAATAGCGGTATTATCAATCACAGGACTATTTAATAATCCCAAGCGATGAATTCCTGCATATATCCAATCTAGATAAGGATTAATTGTTTTTAAAATCGGTTTTTCTTTCAGAAAAGAAGCGTTATTTAAATTAGCAATTCCCGTATTTAATCGGTCTGCATATCGGCGGCTGCGCTTAGAGGATTCTGGGGCAACTTGACCTAAACCCGGAATAAAAATAGCAAAGAATTCCTGTAAATCTCCTTCCGGATAATAAGTAATTTCTTGCGCTATTTTTTCTAAAGTATTTTCTGCCTGAATAACATCATCAAAATCAAATACTTTTTCACTTCCCGGATTTTGAAATTGACCGTCATACTTTTTATCTGAAAATAGAAACTCTATCAGCCAGCGCCAATAAGATGATTGAATAGTTTGGGTATTATTTTTAATATTCATTGAATTTAAGTCAAAAAATTATCAACTAATTGAAAGTAGGTAAGCCTCATGTAGTCTAATATTCGGAATAGTTAAGCGCACAGTTTCATTTGTAACGGCAATTTGTTCTTGTCGGAGAGTATCAAGTTGCTGAATTACCTTTTCTTCAGAATTAGGAATTCTCTTAATTGTAAAGGTTAGAGGTTGCCCCGGTTGAGAATAGCCTAATTGTTGTAGATTTTTTAAGGTTAAAACCACAGTTGAGCGTCCCGGTGAATTATTTTGTTGAAAATAACCCAACAGAATTTGTGCCTGTTGTGTACCATCAGACTGACTCGCTAAAGCTACAACTTGAGGATTATTGGAACGGCTAAAAACACGAGAATTAAACCCATCTGCATAAGCTTTATAAACCCACCAACCCGCCCGAGGCGAAGCTTGTCCAGGCACGACTAAACCATCCAAACTTTCATTAAAACAGTTATTTTTTCCGCCTGCTTTCGGAGTCCAACAGGCTTTGCACGCCCCGTCTGCTTTGCCTCTTTCTGTGTAGTAAAGATAGCCTAAAATTTCAGCCGGACGATATTGAGCCGTTGGGCCGATAATTTCATTCACATATAATTTTTGAATTTTTAAGCTGCTATATTTTGGGTTTTGTTGATAAGATTTTCTCGCATCATTAATATGACCCGTAATTGCACTAATCGCATTATCATTCAGTTCATGCCAAGATAAGAAATTAACTTCTAAATTATTATCTTTACAATAATCTAGAAATTCTGTGATAAAATTTTTATCATATTTTGTAATACTTGGCCCCCCAATCATTGCAGTCGGCCCTAACTCTTGTCGTAAAACAGTATAAGCCCGTTTATAGGTTTCAAAAAACTGTTTGCGGGTACCATTCCAAAAAGGATCTTTTAAATCCGGCTCATTCCAAACATCCCAAATTATTTTCTTATCTTTATGTTGTTGCGCTAATTTTCTGACGCGGGCTTCCCAAGCGGGATAATCTTGATAGGGCCAAGGTCTATTGCCTTTTCCATACCCCCAAGTATCACTGAGTAGGAGTTGAAATTGGGCATTTAATCCGGTTAATTTAGGGTAGGCATTAAACCAAGAAGTCCGCCATAAATTCGGTTGTAAAGGCTGAATAATACTAACTGGAGGGTTATCAACAGTTGCACCATATAAAAAGCCACTCATTGAATGAATTCCCGTTTGACGGTTGGCAAAATCTACTTCAATTTGGGCTTGTTGTTGTCCGAAAACAGGTGAAGGTTTTAGACTTATGAAAATAATGGTTATAATTGTAATTAAGCTGAGAAAAAGCCAGCGAAGTTTATTTTTTAGTGTATTTATTTTAAATAAGGTAAACATTTTAAGGGATAAAATATAATGAACCACAGAGGCGCAGAGGACACAGAGAGATGCTTTTATAGTTTATGAATCTTTTCGACTCAATCAAATAATTGCTAGCTTGAGAAACAATGTATTTAACTCGAAGCTAACAATATATTCCCTCATCAATTAACGCAAGGTGACAAATTCTTCACCGCTGGTGGGGTGAACTCCCATGGTATCATCGAAGTCTTTTTTAGTGGCTTTCATGTTGACCGCGATGGCTACGCCTTGAATCAATTCAGCGGCATCTTTTCCGACCATGTGCGCCCCAACAACCACATCAGTATTTTGTTCTACGATTAGTTTGATCGTCACTTTTTCATCGACTCCAGTTAAGCTATGATACATAGGTTTGAAGCGAGCAGAATAGCATTTAACATTATCACCATACTTTTCTCTTGCTTCTTCTTCTGTCATACCCACCGTAGCGGCTTCGGGGTCAGAGAAAACAGCTGTCGGAATGTTTTGATAGCTGACATTAGTGGGTTTGCGACCAAATTCTGTATCAGCAAAAGCCCGACCTTCAGCAATGGCAACAGGGGTTAAATTAATCCGATCTGTACAGTCTCCAATGGCATAAATATGAGATTGATTGGTGCGGCTATCACTACTAACTTTAATCGCTCCTTTTTCAGTTTCAACCCCCGCATTTTCTAACATTAATCCAGATAAATTAGGCTTTCTGCCTGTGGCACAAAGTAAGGCATCTACAATTAAAGGTTCGTCATTTTCTCCGGTTAAAGTAAGTTTTAAACCGGATTCTACTTTCTCAATTTTTTCGATATTACTGTTGGTGCAGAATTTTACCCCGTGTTTACTCATTCCTTCTTGAATATTGCTACGCAGATCTTGTTCAAAACCGCGTAAAATCAAATCTCGGCGAATAATTTGGGTGACTTCTGTCCCTAAACCATTCATAATTCCGGCAAATTCCACCGCAATATATCCGCCTCCCCAAACTGCCATCCGTTGTGGTTGTTGTTCTAAGTGGAACATCTGCCGGGAGGTAATGCCATGTTCAATACCGGGTACATCGAGTTTAACCGGATGTCCACCCACGGCGATCATAATTTTATCGGCTGTAATTTTGCGATCGCCCACCTCTAAGGTATGGGGATCAATAAATTTGGCATATCCTTCGATCAGTTCTACCTGATTTTTCTCTAAAAAGCTAATATGAAGTTGGCTTAATCGTTTAACTTCTTGATTAACAACCTTAATCAGTTTTTGCCAGTCAAAACTAGGTTCGACCGGACTCCAACCATACCCGACTGCCTCTTGATAAGAATGAGAAAACCGAGACGCATACACCATCAACTTTTTGGGGACGCAACCCCGGATGACGCAAGTTCCGCCTACGAGATCGTGTTCTGCGATCGCCACTTTCGCGCCATGGGATGCTGCCCGTTTTGAGGCTGCAAGTCCCCCTGAACCCGCGCCTATCACAAATAAATCATAATCGTAAGCCATTTTCAACCGCCTTTAATCAATAAAAATTTCAACTTTTTTTAGTATTACCCTGTACTAGTTTAGCGAACTCTTGAGGATCTACCTGTAGCTAAAGAATGAAATCTTGTTTAATTTTGTAATTGCCATGAATTCCACTCGCTTAGTTAAAATTAGTAAGTATCTCTCTCATCATCTCCGACATCAACCGCAACGCCTAGGACTTCAACTTGAACCGGGTGGTTGGGTATCAGTTGAGAAGTTACTGGCAGCTTGCCGCGAGCGTGACTTTCCTCTTTGTCGGACTGAACTAGAAGCAGTTGTCATTCAAAATAATAAACAGCGATTTTCTTTTAATGATAATCAGACTCTAATTCGTGCCAACCAAGGTCATAGTATTACGGTTGATTTACAGTTAGAACCGAGAATACCGCCGAGTCTACTATATCATGGTACAGGCGCATCTTTGGTCGAGTCAATTCAACAACAGGGACTGTTAAAAATGTCTCGCCATCATGTTCATTTATCCAAAGATATTGCTACAGCTTATCAGGTAGGAACTCGAAAAGGTAAGCCTATTATTTTTAAAGTGAATGCCATGGCAATGGATCAAGCAGATTATACTTTTTATTGTTCAGATAATGGCGTTTGGTTAACTGATTTTGTCCCGCCGAAATATTTAAGTATTATTTCATTTGACTTAGATTAAATTCAATGAATATTAGTATACTTGATTATTGCCTAATCATTGACTTAGAAGCCACTTGTTGTAATAAAAAAAGCATTCCGCGCCGAGAAATGGAAATTATTGAAATTGGGGCGGTGATGATGGAGATGAAAACATTACAAATTATCAGTGAGTTCCAAACTTTTGTTAAACCCGTTCGTTATCCCATTTTAACCGAGTTTTGTACAAGCTTAACATCTATTTCTCAAACTCAAGTTGATTCTGCTCCTAGTTATCCCGAAGCCGTCAATTTATTACAATCTTGGTTTAAAGTGTATAAACCTTTATGTTGGGGATCTTGGGGAGATTATGATCGCCACCAATTTCAACAAGATAGTGATTTTAATCACGTTAATTTTCCTATCGGTTGCTATCATTTTAATCTGAAAAAGCTATTTAGCAAAAATCAAAATTTAAATGGACGTTATGGCATGGCACAAGCCTTAAAATTAGCTAATATTCCGTTAGTGGGAACTCATCACCGAGGAATTGACGATGCCCGTAATATTGCTCAATTAATGCCTTATGTTTCAGGAAGGGAAAAGCTAGATCATGAAAATATATCAATTTGAGAAACCACAACTATTTTATAACCAAGCTAAACAGTATTTATTTACAAATGCGGCAAAGCATCATTTACTATTGAGAATTATCCATACTTTAATTGACCATCCTGAACGTTATCCAATTCAGCCTTATTTATTAATTGTCAAATCTCAAAATTCTGTTATTGCTGTCGCCATTCAAACGCCTCCTTATGGATTAGTATTATCGCAAATACAGGATTTACAAGCAATAAAATTAATCATAGAAAACTTATCTCAAAATCAGATAAAATTACCAACTGTTAGCGGCTTGCCGACAGAAACAAAAGCCTTTGTTGAAAAATGGTCTAAACTGACTCAAAAATCTTATTATTTAGAAAATAAGCTAAAAATTCACTGCTTAACTCAAGTTAATCCGATTAATCAATCAAATGGTGAATTACGCTTAGCAACGCTACAAGATAGAGAATTACTCTTAGAATGGTGTCAAGCATTTATTACAGAAGCAATTCCTAATCCAGAAAACGTTGAACATTTAGTAGACTCTCATTTGAATCAAAAAAGTCTTTATATTTGGCAAGATTTAACGCCTGTTTCTATCGTTGCTGGTAGTGGAAATATAACAGTAGGCGGCAATATTTCATTAGTCTATACACCGCCTCAATATCGTCAAAAAGGTTATGCGAGTTCTAGTGTTGCAGCAGTGACTCAGCATTTACTTAATCGCGGTTATCCTAATTGTTATCTCTTTACAGATTTAGCCAATCCTACTGCTAATCATATTTATCATCAAATTGGATATCAACCGATTTGTGACTGGCATCACTATCAATTTCAGAATTATTAAATAAAAATGATGTTTGAACTGGCAGAACGACTTAATCAACTAGAAAAAATTATTGACTATCAAGATTTACAAGCGATTAATTCCGATCAAATTTTTATTATGAATAATATCACTTGGAAAATCTATGAAGGATTACTCAACAGTTTACAAGATAGTCCAGAGTTTCGAGTCAAGTATTTAGAAGAAACCTTAGAAATTAGGTCTCCTAGCCGTCGTCATGAAGCCAAAAAAAAGCGTATTGCTTTATTGCTAGAAACCTATTTTATGGAAATGGATATTGACTTTTATCCTTTAGGTTCAACCACATTTCGTCAGCAGTCTGTCGCTAGAGGTATTGAACCCGATGAATGTTATTGTATCAATTCAGAAAAATCTGTGCCAGATATTGCTATTGAAGTGGTTATAACCAGCGGTGGAATTAATTCTTTAGAAATATATCAAGGCTTAAAAGTTCCTGAAGTTTGGTTTTGGCAAAAGAGTCAGTTTTTATTATATTCTTTACAGGAGGATAGCTATCAAAAAATTAATCGCAGTCAGTTTTTACCTAAATTAGATATTGAACAATTGGCAAGTTATATTCTGTCTTCTGCTAAACCTAAAGACTTACTGAAAGATTTTAGACAAAAATTACAAGATTAATTATGAATATTAAACTGCCTGGAAATTGGCCCAAAACAATCGAAGAAGCAAAAATTATTCAACAACAACTATGTTCAAAAATAATCACAACAGATCAACTAAATTCTGTACAGTTTGTAGCTGGGGTTGATGTCGGATTTTCCTATAATGATATCATCTCTCAAGCAGCAGTTGTTGTATTAAGTTTCCCGGATTTAAAATTACAAGAATATGCGATTAGTGAGTGTAAAACAACGTTTCCTTATGTTCCGGGTTTTTTGTCTTTTCGAGAAGTTCCTGTCATCTTAGATGCGTTAAATAAACTAACAATAACCCCTGATTTAATTCTTTGTGATGGTCAAGGATTCGCTCATCCCAAACGGTTTGGTTTAGCTTGTCATTTAGGAGTATTAACCAATATTTCCACAATTGGTGTTGCTAAATCTCGCTATATTGGAAATCACGAAGAATTACCCATACAAAAAGGCAGTTGGAAACCCTTAATAGACAGAGGAGAAACCATAGGTGCAGTGGTTAGATCCAGAACAAATGTTAAACCGATTTATGTCTCTATTGGTCATAAAATTAGTTTAGAAACAGCGATTCATTATGTATTACATTGTTTAACTCAATATCGGTTACCAGAAACAACTCGTTTAGCTGATAGAATCGCATCGAATAGAGGTTCAATTACTCAATAAATTAGATTAACTATGACAGATATTAACGATTTAATTAATCAAATTGCAGCCGACGAACAACAATTACATTCCTCTCAATTTATCGCACCCTGTGTAAAAGGTGGTAAAATTAAAACAAAAATGTCGGGTTTAGTTTATACGTTTACACCAAAACCCCGTAAGTTTGAAGGCTGGGGAATTTTTAAGCCGATTAATAATCAAACCGCTGAGGTAGTTGAAGAGGCAATATTACCAGAGATATCTGAATATTTAGCGCAATTTAAACCTTTTCGTTTACGTTTAGCCACCAAGTTACAACATCAAACCTGGTTAGCTTATGCTTGTAATGAAGCCGATGTTAAACAACGTATCGGAATAGTCAAACCTGTGGCCGTTCATTTAGTCACAGAAGGCGTTCGTTTCGATCAAATTGTTGCCCGTTGGGATGGGAAAAATTGGTGGTTTGAAGAAATAGATCGTGCATCAGATCCGATGATAGTCGATCAATTACAAAATAGTTTTAAACAGTTAAAAAGACTAGAAGAATTACGCTTTTCTGGACTGACTCCAGAGATGAAAACAGTTTATAATTTAGCCATTCAACATACAGCAGAATTCTCTCAACAGTACCTGGATGAACGCCGTTTAAAAAAAGCTTTAAAACAAGGAGGCGGAGAGTTACAACAGTTTCGAGATCAAGGAGATTTTTGGACAGTTGAATGGACAACCCGTGATGGTCAACGACATAATAGCGCTATTTCTAAGGCAGATTTAACTGTTGTTGGGGCGGGAATTTGTCTGAGTGGACGCGATCGCGATTTTGATTTACAGTCTTTAGTGGGAGTGGTAGAACAACAACAATATGATGACTCTGATTAAATCATGAAACTTCATCCTAATTGAGTGGGGAGCAAGGGGAATTTCACTCAGATTTACTCTTCCCCTTTCATCAGATCACTCAATTAAGTTTTTTGATTTTTTGACTTAAACCGACCCTTTTCAAAATCTCTTTTCATCGTATGCTTAGTTTTACGAGAGGTGACCCGCTTGCGCCACATTTTAAAACTCGATGCTTTCATATCCCGTCGCATGAGCGCAATGACTTCTTTTTCTTTTAAACCAAACTGCGTCTCAATAGCTTCAAAGGGGGTACGATCTTCCCATGCCATTTCGATCACGCGATCAATAGTTGGTTGATCTAAAGCCTCCAGCTTGATGTTTTTTGCCATCACAAAACCGTCTCTAAAATAGCTAAATTTAAATTAAATTCTATCGTAATATTATAGTATGAGCGATTACCTTGATGTGCGTGTCTTCAGGCAGATTATCCTGACAACTTCATACCCTCAACTGATAATCAATCACAAGCAATCAATAACCCGTAACCAATGACGATTAAAATAGATGCAAATATTAGTCAACCTTGGATAAACTCCGATTATGGCATCGATTGCACGAAAAAACCTATTTGAAGACATCCCGCGTTTCCTTGCAGCCCAAGCAGGAATCATGTTTGCAGTGAGCTTAGTAACGATTCAGAATGGAATTCTCAACGGTTTTGTTAAATCAGCCTCTTTGCTAGTCGATAACGCTCACGCGGATATTTGGATCGCCTCAGAAGATATGGTGCAACTGGTTCTCACCATGCCCGTTTCTCTCGAACAAATGAAGCAAGCCCAAGAAGTGCCTGGGGTTCAACAGGCAGAACCCTTAATTGTCCGTAGCGCCCGCTGGCGTGATCCCATGAATCAAATTCAGGCGGTTACCATTATTGGTTCGTCGGTGAATGGGGTTCTGTTTCAACCGTGGAATATTATCAAAGGGGATCTCGCTGCCCTTAAAGAACCCTACGGAATTATGGTAGACGAAAGTACCCTCGGCAGTTTGAGAGTTGATGATATTGGCGATACGGTAACAATTTCGGGTTTAGAAGCCCGTGTTGTCGGCATTACTCAAGGCACTCAAGCCATCACAAATAGTATTTTTGTGTTTACCTCTCTCAAAAATGCTAACGCCTATGTCAATACCACCTTGACAACCCAAACCCGTTGCAAACTAGAAAATGGCGATGTTAATTGTATTAATGTATTTGATGAACCCGAGACACAACCGGGTGGACGCAGGGGAAGAGTTGCCCCCAAACCCCTCACACTGGCCGATCCGATTACTTATATTCTGGTGAAAGCAGCACCGGGTGAAGATATCGAACAGTTAAAACAACGTCTTGATGAAGCCTTACCCACAACGAAGGCTTATTCTCGTGAAGAAATTGCTGATAAGCTACAGATCTACTGGAAAGATCGCACCGGAATTGGGTTTGTCCTTAGTTTAGGCGCAGGAGTCGGTGTTTTAGTTGGGATGATTGTAGTGGGTCAAATTCTTTATTCTTCCGTCTCAGACCACTTGAAAGAGTTTGGTACACTCAAAGCAATGGGTGCGCCCGATCGGGTGATTTATAGTGTGATTTTAGAACAAGCCTTGTGGATGTCTGTTTTGGGTTATATGCCGGGAATTGCTTTGTGTTTTGGGGTCGCAACTTGGGCTTCTGCCACTCAAGGAATTCTGATTTTAATTACTCCGATTTCTGCTTTAAGTGTATTCGGAATTACAGTAGTGATGTGTGTCGCATCTGCTATTTTTGCGATTCAAAAAGTCACACGAGTCGATCCCGCTATTGTGTTTAAAGCTTAAATTATCACAACAGTTTTTAGTCGTTAGTTGTTAGTCGTTAGTTTTTAGTAGATTGCTAATTACTAATCACCAGAAGTCCAATTTATTCGTTAGTGATTTTCGTGTCAATTAATAACTAATAACCAGCAATCCAAGTTCTTGATTAACACGGAGGATGTCAAACCTAACGGCTTGTCGCCAGCTTGCCCGCTCCCCGCTGAATTAACAGCCACGAGATGGCCCCAATCCAAGCGACTACAATCAACCCTAGAAATCGTTCATAAGCCCCATCCCAACGGGTGGGAAACGGGAAGAAAATAGGAGCGAGAATCATCCAAACCACAAATGTTCCTAAACTAAAACGAAACCAGTTTTGACTAATTTTTTTGAGTCTAAAGGATAACAGCAGAGCGGCAGCACCAAATAGTAAATAAAAAGCATACACACAATAAATATGAATTGCAGCCCCTACCCCTTCACGACCCGCATACTGATTATGTTCAGCAATCAAAAATACATCTATTCCCAGGAGTAATAGCATGACAGACGCTGCTTTCCACTTGATCCCCCCCAGATGCCATTGGTGGAGTCCAAACCCCACCGCAATAGTTCCGACAGCAAAAATATCTAAGCCAAGATCCATAATCCAACCGTACTCGGTAATGGCTAAACTACTAATAGTTTCACTAATAGGATTATGCTGTTCAACGACAATGGTACCGATTAAATTAGCCAGTAAGACTGCAACACAACCAACTAACCCCAAGACTCCACAAATCTGTAATAGTCGAGAGGAAGGAGGGTGATGTTCTAAATGACTCATATTATTTTTTTTAATTAAGAGAGAATGTGTTAAAGACTATAGCAGTATGTTGAAGCGAAAACACTCTCTTCAGGTATAGACGGCAGCGATTAGCGGCAAAACATGATAGGTTCTAATAAACTGGGTGATGTATACCAATGACTCAGCAACCCGGTGACTGATTATCCAACCCACACTCATAGCAACTTGACTGCAATCCAAGCTTCTGGGATAGAAATGATTTACTCCTCAGGCCGTCAAAGTTTTAAAGTGCTTAAAGGCATTGATTTGAAAGTGCGACGGGGTGATATCCAACTGTTGATGGGGCCGAGTGGGTCGGGGAAAACGACGCTACTCTCGATTTTAGCCGGATTACTCACTCCAACAGCCGGACAAGTGTTATTATTAGGACAAGAAATTACAAAAATGTCCCGTAAACGTCTGGCTCAATATCGTTTAAATAATATTGGTTTTATTTTCCAAGGGTTTAATTTATTCCCGGCTTTAACTGCCCAAGAAAATGTAGAAATTGCCTTTGGAATTAAGGGAATTAAAGGTCAAAGAGCGAGTCAAGAAGCTCAACAGTTATTAGAGCAAGTAGGGCTGGGGGATAAAGCGAATTTACTGCCTCGGGATTTATCTGGTGGACAAAAACAACGGGTGGCGATCGCCCGAGCGTTAGTCGATCATCCTCCTTTAATTATGGCAGATGAACCCACTGCAGCTCTGGACTCTAAAAGTGGTCATGATGTCATTGCACTATTGGGTCGTTTAGCCAAAGAAGAAGGATCAACCGTTTTGATGGTCACCCACGATCCTCGAATTGTAGGTGTTGCAGACCGAATTTTAGATCTAGAAGACGGCATGATTAAAGCTTAGTATTTTTTAGGCAATTGGGTTAAGCAGGAGACATGGAGATATGGGAGAGTTGGGAGACTTGGGAGATGAGGCAGACTTGGGGACTTGGGAGAGTTGGCAGACTTGGGGACTTGGGAGAGATACTGTAGACTGAGTGCCTAACTCATCATTCATAACTTAGCTTTGAACAGCTACAGCCTCCGGTTTATAGAAAATCTTAGCAGCTTTGAGACGACGTAGGGCTTCTGCGAGGCGATCGCAGTCTGCGATTAAACTAATCCGCACATAACCTTCCCCACCACTCCCAAATGCATTTCCTGGAGTCACGACAACCCCGGTTTGTTGCAGGAGTGATAAAGCAAAATCTGTTGAATTGAGTCCGGGTGGACAAGGAAGCCAAACATACATTGTCGCCTTTGGTTTCGGGATATCCCAACCCAATTCGGCCAGTCCATTAATCAAAAAATCTCGACGGGTACGATAGCGCTGTTGTACTTCTTCTAAATAACTATCGGGTAAATTCAACGCTGTTTCAGCAGCAGTTTGTAGGGCCGCAAACAGACCATAATCTAGATTGGTTTTCAAAGTCCGTAATCCTTGAATAATCTGAGAATTACCCACGACAAATCCTACACGCCACCCCGCCATATTATAAGTCTTCGACAACGTATGAAATTCCACCCCAATCTCTTTAGCGCCAGGAATTTCTAATAAACTGGTGGGTTGATAGCCATCAAAAGCCAACTCCGCGTAACACAAATCATGAACCAGTAAAATTTGATATTTATGAGCGAAGGCAACAATTTCTTCAAAGAATTCACGGGGTGCTGTTGCCCCTGTCGGATTACTGGGATAATTGAAAAACAGCATTTTAGCCCGTTCTGCCACAGAGTCTGGGATAGCGGCTAAATCAATCAACCAATCTTGTTGCGCCGTTAAAGGTAACTCATACACTTCTCCTCCCGCAATCAGTGGCCCCCGGAAATGAGCCGGATAGGCTGGATTAGGAGACAGAACTAAATCCCCTGGGTTAATATAAGCCAAAGCCAAATGGGTTAACCCTTCTTTAGATCCCAACAACGGCAACGCTTCACTATTAGGATCAAGAGTGACTCCATAGCGACGATGATACCATTGAGTAATGGCATGGCGAAAATTCCCGGTTCCTTCAAACGGTGGATAACCATGATTTTCCGGGTCTTGCATAGCTTGCTTTGCCGCTTCCACCACAGGCTGAGGCGTTGGCCCTCCTGGATTACCCATGCCCAAATCAATTAAGTCTAATCCCTGTTCGCGGGCACGAACCTTGAGTTCATCCAAACGGGCAAATACATAAGGTGGTAATCCCTTAACTCGTTCTGCTGGGTTGATCCAATCCAAATTCATTTGTCTATACTGTATAAAAATAGTTTTAATTTTTTACCTTGACTTCTCCAACTGGTGCAGTTGTCGAAACCATAGCAGCAATGAGTTGTTCGGGAACCACCTGAAACGGAAGACGATGCAAATCCGATTGTTCCTGACAAGCAAATTCAGCCGCTTCTTGAAGTTCTGCTAAACTAACGGATTTTAACCCGAGTTGATTCAAAGTCCGGGGTAAACCAATATCACCATAGAATTTTAACAATTGTTGTCTAGCTGATGCGGCCAATTTGTTATTAGCAATCATTTCTTCTAAACGCAATTGCACTAAAATCCCATAAGCCACCTTTTCACCATGTAGCATCTTGTGACTCGCCCGAAGCTGAGTTAAACCATTGTGTACTGCATGGGCCGCCACCGTACGACATTGTGCCCCTCCGATGCCCCCCACGACACCCGCTAGCAATACCGTTGCATCAACCACTTCTCGCCAGGTTTCACTGCCGGGATGTTGCAGGGCAGTTAATGATTTTTGGAATAAAATATCTCGCAGGACTCGCGCCTGTTGGACTGCCGCAATTAATAGAGTTTGTTCTGAGTGCCCACTGCTGACTGAGGCTTCGTACCATTTCGCTAAAGCATCTCCAATGCCTGCAATGAGGGTACGTTGAGGAGCTGTTTGGATTAAATCATAATCTAAAATTAATGTATCTGGACAACGAGTCAAGGTAACATCATACATAAATGCCCCGACATCTGAATAAACATTAGATAATGCTGTCCAAGCTGCACAAGTTGCCGCTGAAGTTGGGATGGTCACAATGGGTAAATCACACTGATAAGCCAGTAATTTGGCACTATCGAGGGCTTTGCCTCCCCCCACACCAATAATTACATCTGCTTTGTGAGTTTTAACCGCCGTATCTAGCTGTTGCAAGCTGGCTTCGCTACAGTCTGGAAGATATGAGGCACTTTCCCATCTCAATTGATGCTGTTCGAGAACGGGTTGCAGCCGAGGCAAGACTGTACCTAAACTGCGATCGCCACCAACAATTAAGGGTCGCTGAGCTAGACGAGCAATTGCTAATCCGGCTTGAGTGGATATATTTGTCCCTCGCAAGACTTGAGTCGGTGCGATGTTCAAACAGACTACAGGGGAAACATGAACGGTTTCAGTGGTGATTGAGTGATGCATGGGCAACTCTCATGCGAAATGCTAAGTTTTCTAGCATACATCATTTTTTTAGTTCTTGCCGAGGTGTATCAAAATTTTTACCTTAAACCGCGAGAAGGCTCACACTGTATTCTCTGAATCAGTGTTGAGATGAATCGCGGGCAGGGTTTTGCGGGGTAACGAGTCAATCCATTCTTCTATTAGAGAAGTAACGGTTCTATCT
>JBARZE010000027.1:0-12318 GCA_049649525.1 Microcoleaceae cyanobacterium | reverse complement strand
TTTTGTTGATGGTCAAATTGCCAGTATTGCTGTTTGTAATGATTTGATTTTGGTAACGAATAATATTTCTGACTTTGAGGATTTTGATAGATTACGAATAGAAAATTGGTTGAGTGAATCAACTAATAAGTAATTTATTTAGTAAACAGTATTCACCCGATAGTACCCCAATCATAGAGATTTTATTGTTACCCAATTTGGCACAGTAAATTGATAATTTTTATATAAGGACTCTGGCAAATCAACGGTAATTCTGATGGTGGCTCCTCTTTTGATATGCCGTGATAGATTTCTTATGCTTAATATTTATAGCATCATATTGTAGATAACAATCATCTATGAGTTTTTGACTTGATTTATCGTATAACCGCTGATTTTATTGTCCTCATCCATTTGGCATTCATCTTATTCGTATGCCTAGGAGGATTATTAGTATTGAAATATCCTCGTTGTGCGATTCTCCATCTGCCAGCCTTGACCTGGGCTGTACTCCTAACTCTTTTCGGTTGGGTCTGTCCCCTCACACCGCTAGAAAACTGGCTCAGAGAACAGGGTGGCATCAGCGGTTATGATACCAGTTTCATCGAACACTATATCTTGCCTATTATTTACCCTGGAGAACTGACACGGACAATACAAGTCTTCCTGGGTCTATTGGTATTTGTTATTAATCTAGGTATTTACGGGTTTCGTCTCCTCAAAACTAAATCTTGAGGCACTGCATAACCTCTAACTGAGTAGAGATATGTCTGAGTGTAAGGAAACACGAAAACTCAGAAGTATCAATCTATGTCTACCCAACTTACTTATCGTGGTACTGCTTATCAAATTAAACCCCAAACCGTTGAGACAGTTGAAAGCAAACAGTTGGCTCAGTACAGGGTGCAAAGAGGAAATACCTGAGAAATTGAACAAGGTGTAAGCTTTTGTAAAAACTCTCTGTATGAATCAAGACAAAAACGTTACCTAAAAGGTTTTATTTTAGGCAATGTTTAAATCTGAAATTACGGAATAGTAAAGATTTGAGGCCAAGCTGACAACATCGCCAACTTCTTTTTTAGGTAAAGCTTTTGATTGAAGTTCAATGCCTCCGGTGATAACCCATTCCGTCTCAATTGTCACCCAATTGTTAAAGAGAATGTCCAAAATGAAAAAATGACTGAGCTACAGAGTATATATATGGCTATTGCTGAAAATTATTAATATCTCTACATCGTGTTCAAAAACACACGTATCTCGTCTTTATACCTCTTAGAGCAATTCTTGAAAATAGGACTACAAATAGGATGATAATGAATGCTCCCTCTTCCGTCATTTTTGTTGATAGCAATATTGCTGACTACCAATCTCTGGTTAATAGCGTCGAATTAGAGACAAAAGTCGTTGTCTTAGACCCCAACCGCAATGGTGTCGAGCAAATTACTGAAGTATTAGCTAATTACGACAATTTAGATAGCGTCCAAATTCTTTCTCACGGAGATTTAGCTGTTTTACAGTTGGGAAATGGCAGCTTAGATAACGGTAATATTGAGAGCTATGAAAACCAATTGCAACAGTGGGGAGAATCTCTAAGCATCAATGGGGATATTCTTTTATATGGTTGTAATGTCGCAGAAGGGGAACAAGGACAAGCTTTTATTAATCGCTTAGGAGAGATTACCAAAGCTGATATTGCTGCTTCTGAAGATTTGACGGGTAATAGCGATCTAGGGGGAGACTGGGTATTAGAAGCAACGACGGGATTTATCGAAGCACCTCTAGCGTTTCAAATTGAGGCAATGTCTGCGTTTAATTCTGTATTGCAGACTTTTGTCGTTACTAACGCTAACGATAGTGGTGAAGGTTCTTTACGGCAAGCCATTGGACTTGCAAACAATAATATTAATAGCGGGACAATAGACATCATTGAGATAAATGAAGGCTTAACGATTAATTTAAGGGATAGCTTGCCAACTATTAGCCAGGATGTAGAGATTCGGGGTAACGGCGTTGTAATTAATGGCTCGAACCAACATCAGATTTTAGCAATTAATGGCGAAGACGACGATACACAAATAATCTTCTCCGATCTTTCTTTAATAAATGGTCGTGTCAGAGGTAGTCGTGGAGCTGGCGGAGGCGGAGGCTTAGGTGCTGGTGGTGCTTTATTTATTAACAACGGTACGGTAATTGCGAATAACGTTGATTTTACTGGCAATAGTGCTGCTGGTGGCAATAGTGGTGCTGGAGCAAGAGGCGGTAGTGCTGAGAGAACGGGTGAAAATGGAGGTTTTGGGGGAATTGTCAATTTAACTGGTACTGCTTTTCCTGAGCCAACTCGTGCTGATGGTGGGAGAGGTGGTGCTCGTGGAAGAAGAAATGGTGAGAGTGGTGGTAGTGGTCGTAGTGGTGAGGATGGTAGCTTTGGCAATGGCGGAGGTGCTGGCGGAGGCGGAGGCGGAGGCGAATCGGGTGGATTGATAGAAGGCAGGGGTGGTGATGGTGGTGATGGGGGTGATGGGGGTTTCGGTGCTGGCGGCGGTGCTGGAGGCGGTGCTGGATCGAATCCCAACAGAAGAAGAAGAAGAAGAACTGCATTAGGAGGTGACGGCGGTAATGGCGGAGAATTTGGTGGTGATGGCGGAGATGGTGTTGATGTCCCACCAAATGGAAGTAGAGGTGCGGCTGCTCTCGGTGGCGGTGGTGCTGGACTCGGCGGTGCTATCTTTATCCAAAATGAAGCTGACTTAATCCTGCTTAACAGTAATTTTTCGGGTAACTCAACCACTGGGGGGACTGGTGCAAATAACGGTCAAGCAAGAGGAAATGATATCTTTATCAGGGGTGATGCTACCGTTTCTCAATCGGGTACTGCGATCGCTGATGTTTTTGGCGATGTGGGTGCTTTTATCCTGCCGACAATTAATATCGCGCCTGGAGATAATTTATCCGAATCTAATCCCGATGCAAGTGGTTCTTTTAATCTATCTCTGAACAGAGCTTTACCAATAGATTTAGTCGTTAACTATACCATTACGGGAACAGCAATTAACGATCCCGATCTCTTGGATGAAGAGGAAATTGATAGTGCGGATGTAAGTATTCCCCTAAGCGTTATAATTCCCGCAGGAGATACCACAGGTTCTATTAATGCCGAAGTTATTGACGATCGCCTTTTCGATCCTAATGAAAATATCATTATCACTTTAGAAGATTCTCCACTTTACAATCTCGGGGATTCTATTGCTGCGGAATTGGCTATTGTGGACGACGAGCCAGAGATTAGCTTATCCGCAACAAATGCAGTCGAAGGGGAGAGTAACGGTCTGTTTATTTTTAATTTAAACCCCATTGCTCCTGAAGGTCGTTCTTTGAGCTTTAGCATTACTGGGGGAACAGCCGAACTAGATACAGATTACAGGCTTATCAATGCTTTACCTATCTTTAGTGTTGGGGGTAATATCCCACCTGAGGTAATAGCCGAACTAGATACAGATGACAGGCTGATCAATGCCGATGCCGAGCCTATCTTTAGGGATGAAGAGGGTAATTTTTTCCTCGATATTTCTGGTGGAGGAGGATTTGCGGTTCAAATAGATGCCACGGGTATTCCAGGGGGTATTCCCGATTTTGACGATTCTGTTGCTGAAGGAAATGAGACAATAGAAATTACGCTCAACGAGAGTGAAGAGTATGGTGGTGGCGGAAATACCATAACTGCCAATATTGTTGATAATGATAGTCCCCCGACAATTAACGTTGTTGCAGGAGATAATGGGACTGAAGAGAACTCTAACCCTGGTGTTTTCCAGCTTAATTTCTCCAATCCCTTACTCAGTAATGGCAATGAGAATGATGACGAGGATGCCATCTTTAACTTTACTATCGGTGGAAATGCTACGCGAGATGAAGACTACAATTTAGTCTTAGTTGCTAATAATACAGAACGAGATATTATCGGCAATAGTTTCTCTTTACCAGAAGATACGACGACCGCCCGAATTGAAGTTAGACCCATTGATGACAATAATGAAGAAGTCAATGAAAACGTTACTTTTACCTTAAATGAAGGAGAAGGATACGAACTAGGGGAAGCATCAGCAGAGTTAACGATTGTAGATAGCGGTGGGGATGATGCGAGTAATGTAGTCGGGGTGCAAATTATCGAATCTCAAGGTTCGACTAACCTCGTAGAAGGACAAACGACGGATAACTATACGCTTGAGTTAACTAGTCAGCCGACTAGCGATGTCACTATTAATTTTGCGACCGATACCACTCAGATAGAGAGTATTAACCCCATTACTTTTACGCCTGAAAACTTCAACATCAGGCAAAATGTTACGGTGGTTTCTGTTGATGACAATATCACTACAGAAGACCGCACTTCGGTTATTTCCCATACTGCAACCAGTGATGATGCTGCTTATCAGGGAATTGCTATTAATGAAGTTACTGCCAATATTACCGAAAATGATGTTCCGGGGATTATTATTGGTAATGGGAATAATTTTACAGTAGCCGAAGGGGAACTAGGGCAAACCTACACCATTGCCTTAGCAACCCAACCCACAGCAGATGTCACCCTTAATTTTGGCATTAGCGATGATCTCGAAGCCATTGCACCCATAACTTTTATTCCCGATAACTTTGCGACTCCTCAAGAAGTTACCGTGACTGCTGCGATAGATAATGAAGTAGAAGAAACGGAATTTCAAAACATCGCTCACGTTATTGAGAGTGACGATCTCGTTTATGATGGCTTGTTAGTACAACCTCAACCCATTGCCATTAACGAACTTAGTTTCGATAATATCGAGACGGCAGGGGGGTTAAATAATGCCCTCAATTCAATTCAAGATTCGATTGACGCTCAGTTTCGCGCCATTGAATTACCCTTTATTGGTTCTCTAGAAACTCTCGCCCCAGATTTGATCGGTAGTTTCCAAAATACCTTAATTAATCGGGTGCAGACGGGAGGAGTATTAGATGTAGAGAAACTGGGTGGGTTAGTTGAAGAAACTATTGAGGAGATTCTCGATGTTGATGTCGAAGCGATCGCAACTCTCTCGGAAGAAGAAGCTACTTTCGATATTACAGTTGCCAAAGAATTTAACCTAGCCAATATCGATCTGGATGCGGATTTAGGTTTGCCAGGATTGGGAATTGATGTTGATGGTAGTGTCGATCTCAATTTTGACTACCAATTCGATCTGGGGTTTGGCATTAACCAAGAATTCGGTTTCTTTATCGATACAGAAAAAACTAACTTTACCGCAGGTGTCGATCTAGGTTTGAGTGATGATTTCCAAGCAACGGGTAATCTAGGTTTTTTGCAACTCGATCTGGTCAATGATGAAGAAAACCCCACGGCTGTTAGTGCTGATTTTACTTTAGGACTCAACGATTTAGATAATGTTGAAAATTCAGATGATGATGAAGATTTAGATAATACCGACAATTCAAATAATACCAACAGCTTAAATAATACCGAAAATGCAGATAATACCAACAGCTTAAATAATACCGAAAATGCAGATAATACCAACAACTCAAATAATACCAACAACTCAAATAATACCGAAAATTCAAATAATACCGAAAATTCAAATAATACCGAAAATTCAAATAATACCGAAAATTCAAATAATACCGAAAATTCAAATAATACCGAAAATGCAGATAATACCGAAAATGCAGATAATACCAACAATTCAAATAATACAGACAATTCAAATAATACCGAAAATGTAGATAATACCGAAAATGCAGATAATGAAGAAGATTTAGATGGCGATCGCCTGACCAGCACAGAACTAAGTAATGCTTCTTTCGATGACTTATCTGACCTCTTCGATCCCAGTGCTTCGGCAAGTGCCAATTTAGGTTTAAAAGCCGTAACTAGCATCCAAGCGGATACTGCTTTTCCTAGTATTAATTTCGATTTAGCAGGGGAATTCGGCTCGTTTACGTTTGAAGATGGAGAAGCCGTTGGCGAATTTGCACCGACGATCGCGTTTAATGACGTGCAACTAGATTTAGGCAGTTTTCTCTCCGACTTTGCTCGCCCTGTAATTGGTAATATTAACAGCATCATCGATCCTTTTCGTCCTATAGTTGATTTTCTCAACACCGATACGGAAATCCTCAACGATCTGAGCATTGCAGACGGTTTGGATGATAATGGGGATGGTGAAATTAGCGTCATCGAACTCGCCATCGGCATCGCTGAATTGACGGGCAATCCTCCCAACGCTAACTTTCAGGAGGCTTTCAATCAAATTACCGAACTGTTCGCTCTGTCAGATGCTCTCAATGAAGCGATCGCGGGGGATGAAGGCATTCTGATTGATGTGGGTTCTTTTGAGTTGGGAGGCTTTGATGCTACCGATCCCGATGCCGATCCGACGGGGGTTGCAGCCGATCAAACCAAGTCCGCACCAGATTTAAACCAACAACTTGATGATGCTCCCGATGGTGGTAGCAGAAATACCCAGAAAGCAAATACCAATCGGATACTGAATAACGATAATTTCGATATTCCTCTCATTAACAATCCTTTAAGCGCGATTGACTTGCTCTTGGGTAAAGATGTGGCACTCTTGACTTACGATCTGCCTGCTTTAGAAGTGGGATTTGACGTACAACAAACGTTTCCCATTTTTGGCCCGATTAGCGGTTTGTTAGAAGGGGATTTTAATGTCGCTTTGGATCTCGCTTTTGGCTTCGATACCTTTGGTTTCAATCAATGGTCTGCGAATAATTTCGACCCCTTAGAGTCTTTCCGCGTCCTGGATGGTTTCTTTGTCAGCGATCGCGAAAACCCAGACGGTACAGGGGAAGATATCGATGAGTTGGTTGCTACCGCCACTATTGCAGCAGGATTGGGTATAGATCTGATTGCGCTTTCGGGGTTCCTCAAAGGAGGTTTAGAAGGTATTATTGGTCTGGATCTGATTGATGGTGGGGAAATCAACGGTACGGATGATGGGAGACTGCGGGCTTCGGAGATTGCTTCCCGCATTACCACACCCTTTGAACTATTCCAATTAAACGGTATCGTTAACGCCTTTTTGGGTGCAGAAGTTCAATTATTTCGTAGGACGGTATTCGAGCAACGTATTGCGACTTTCCCTCTAGCAGAGTTTAGTATTGGAGGCAAAGGTAATAGTTTTAGTAGTGCCATAGATGGGGTAATTTCTGGCGGTACGGTCTTCTTTGATGCCAACTTCAACGGCATTCAAGACCCCAACGAACCCGTTACCATTAGTAATGCCGATGGTAGTTACGATCTCGATATTCCTTTCTCTCCCTTCGATCTTAATAGTAATGGTGTTATCGATCCCGAAGAAGGTAGAGTGGTTATTGTTAACGGCATTGATATCTCCACTTCCTTACTTCAGACCGCACCGATTATTACTACTCCCGATGCGACTGTTGCCACACCTTTAACGAGCTTGGCTGTGGAAATTGCTGAACCCGATCTTGAAGCAGCACAAGCAGAAGTCATTAATGTTTTCGGTTTACCGGACAATAGCGATTTATATAATAGTGACCCCGAAACTGCCGATCTATCGGTCTTGGGTTTACAATCTCAACTGCAAAATCTGATTATTTTAGCGACCCAAACTATCGCTGCAACAGCTTTTACAGGGCAAACCATTAATAGCAATAATATTCTGACTCGAGAGGGTTTAATTTACCTCGATAACAATAATAACCAACAGTTCGACGATGATGATTTAGAAGTCGTCCAAGCTGATAATGGCGATCGCTTCTTTGATGTTAATGGTAACGGAACATTAGATGATAACGAAGTTTCTTCTACGGTCAACGAAGCAGAAATTGCTAGTGCTATTCTGCAAGCCATTGTAACCCGCGCTAATAATGGGGAAGCCCCCGATCTGACCGACCCTGATACCGTAACTGCTATTATTAACGAGGCTTTAACCGTTGCGATTGCCGAAGATCCCAATACCAATCTTAATGAAAATGCCATTTCTGAACTGACTGCAACTATTGTGGAGAAAAACCTCAATATTGACAGTATTTTAGGTAAAACCACTTTCCTTTCTGAAGCCGAACAAAGACAACAAATTAACGGTCGCTATGTCTTTATTGATGTTAACGATAATGGGATACAAGATAGCGACGAACCTTCTTCTTTAGTAGATGAAATAGGCGCAGACGAGCTAGATATTACGCCCTTTGACACCAATGAAAACGGTCTGTTAGATGTGCGCGTTGTCATCGAAGGAGAATCCCCAGATTTTGTGTTTGTCGATAGTAATGCTAACGGCGAATTCGATCCGGATGAACCCTTCTCCGTTGTCAATCCTAGCGGTGACAATAACTTAGAAATTGATTTTATTGATAATAATGGCAACGGTGTACAAGATGAGAATGAACCCTTCTTGATCGCTTCTCCTCTCAATCCCGATGGGACTGAAGTTGCAATTTCTCCTTTCGACCTTAACGAGAATGGAGTTTTAGAAGCAGGAGAAGACGACAACAATAACGGTATCTTAGACCCAGGAGAAGATAATAATGAAAATGGTGTCTTAGAGTTAAACGAACTAGGACAAGTCGTACTTGAAAGTCCCTCTGTAGATCGATGGTCGTTTGTCGATAGTAATGGCAACGGAGAATTTGATCGCGGAGAACTTTTCTCTCCTGTCTTCGATGATGGCAGCGATCTCCTCGATCCTTTTGTCGAACCTGCTAAATTATTTGTCGATGGTACAGAATCTCCCGAATTAGCGGGTGGACTCCAACATCTCGTCACCAACCCCTTAGCAACTATCTCTCGTCTGCTTGCTGAAGCGACCGACACTGACATCGCTCAAGATGCAGTTAAAACCGCATTAGGACTACCAGAAGATGTGGATCTGCTCAACTTCGATGCTTTGCAAGCAGCCGCCGACAACGACCCCAACTGGCTAGAAGTCTATGCAGCGCAGGTTCAGGTGCAAAATACCCTCGTCCAAATAGAGGCGGTAACGGGAGTTGATGAAACCGAAATTATTGAAGCACTCTCAAATGAAATCGCTAACTCTGAAAATCTCGATTTGAGCGACTCAACTCAAGTAGAAGAAATTATCAATGAACTCGCTCCCGAATTAGCAGATAATACGGTTGATGGTGCAGCAGAAATTATTACTGAAAGTAACGAACGCATTGATGATATTGCTGGCGATGGCACGATGGACGACCGCGAAAAGTCAATAGAAATTGTCCAAGTACAGCAAGTCGCCCAAAGTGATGATCCAGAGGGTTTAGTAGAAGATCTCGTAGAATTAGGCACGGAAGAAGAAAATGTTGCAGCAATTGTCAATGAGTATACAGGTGAAGAACTTACTGCACAAATTGAAAATACAGAAGAAATAGACCCTACCACTCGTCCTGACTTTAGCAATAGTCGCCCCATTGCCGAACCTGATTTTGTCACTACCGATATTGCTACCCCCGTCACAATAGATGTTTTAGCCAATGACAGCGATCCAGATAACGACCCAATTGAAATCGTCGATCTCATCGCATTACAAAATACAGACCTAGATGAGGATACTGGGGAATTTGTTGATATTTTTGGCTCCGATAACGCTGAGGTAGTTATCAATCCAGATAATACCCTGACTTACACTCCCAGTGATGGTTTTACGGGAGAAGACATTATCTTCTATGCGATTCAAGATAGTAACGGCAATGTTGATAATAATATTGTCACTGTGACAGTTGGATCTGCTGAAATTATTCCTGAAGGTAATGGTGATAATAATAGTGATAATGATGGTAATAATAACGGTGATAATGATTTTATTAATAGCAGTGAAGGTAACGATACTGAATCTGAACCCAGCGTTACACCCACTCCTGAAACACGACCTGAACCCCCAGAGATCGCAGGTCAAACCATAGAAGGTAGCGATCGCAATGATGAATTAATGGGAACAGAGGACAGTGACATCCTCAGTGGAAATGGGGGAAATGATTTCATCTTTGGACTTGAAGCACAAGATTATCTCTCTGGCGACACAGGAAACGATTGGTTGAATGGAAACCAAGGCAATGACTTCCTTGAAGGCGGTGAAGGAGATGATACCCTACACGGCGGTAAAGATAATGATACTCTGATTGGCGGTGGCGGTAACGATCGACTCTGGGGAGATAATGGAGAAGATATTGTCACTGGGGTAAATCCCGAAACCAACAATCCAGGAGCTGGGGAAATTGATACTCTCCAAGGAGGTGAAGGTGCTGATACCTTTGTTTTAGGTGATGATCTGCAATTCTATTACAATGACAATACGACTAATCCCGGTTTGGGTGATTATGCTCTCATCGTCGATTTTGATGCCGAAAATGATACGATTCAGTTGCATGGAAATCGTCAGGATTATCGCTTAGGAGATCCCGATGACGGCTTACCTTTAGGTGCTTCCCTGTACCGGATCAATGGAGAACAAGAAGAATTAGTTGCCATGATTCAAGGCACTCCATTTCCCAGCTTAGAAGAAGATTACTTTACTTTCGTCTGATCGGGTAATATCAACTCTCTAGATTTTACCAATTGACCTTGTAGGAATCCCCACGCATCGACGGCTGGGGAGGATGTTAAGAGATTAAAGGACTAGATGTTGCGACCTGCAATCATCAGTCGCTACGGCGAACGACCCGCAATCATCGACCTGCGTGAGACCATAATAAATGCAACTATAATTTCAGGCGAAATATTCCTCAATAAATCACCTTGAATCATGGACATCGCTGACGTACAAACCCAGGATTACCGCTAGTTAAATCTGTCAGAGAATTCTGGTCATCTGAAAGCCGAAAATATTTGTCGGAAATCCAAGTTTCCCCCTCGCCGGATAGCTCAATACTCAATTCAATATCAGAATTGCCATCAGTCACAACATTGCGAACAGGGCCACCACTTTCATAGAACTGAACACGGTCTGCACTAATATCAAGCCTTCCCTCTGACCGAACAGGAGAACTACAGCTCTCGTGCGTCTAAATCCCACTTCCCCTGAAACTGAGCGGGGATGGTTTGTTGTTGAGCCAGAGCAGTTGCAGTGCCAGTGGTAAGCATTAGAATAAGTGTCAATAATTTAATCATTTGATGGGTTTCTCAATATCTGGGTTGTAGTTATTAATCGTCTGACACCCTATAACTGTTATTCCAGTAGAACAACTATTTTCCGGTCAACTCCTCAGCTACCCTCAACGCATCTCTGTTGAGACAATCACTCGGTTGAGACACAACAAGCCAAGCCTTTCATCACCAATAGTCCACTAGCCAATTCTTCACCCTCACCCAAACTAACAAACACTTCACTCAGCCAAGCATCTTGATTCTATTTGATGGGGGTAACAGCTACTCGATTATTAGATAACTGTTGAAGGTAGGTTACAGCCTGTTGTTCATTACCGGGGGCGTTCGCTCTCGCGTGCGCCATAACCGTATCGCAATCCCACAGAGTTGTAGTTGGCGGGTTTTCCCATCCTGTGTAGCGTTGAGGGTTATGGCATTGATGACTTCCTCGACAGTCCAGGTTTCACTCTCGGGGAACGGTAGGTTGAGGACGAAAAACAGCGGTTGGGTGTGTAGATATAAAATAAATTGCATATCTCGACCCTGACGGGGTGAATGAAATGCTAATTTATGTATAACAATACCCATGAGTTAATTTTATGTTGGTCAAAGGAATTAAGAAAGGCAAAACTATTGAGTTATTAGAAGAAGTGGATTTTCTAGATAATGAAGAAGTTTTAGTAGAAATCAAGAGAGTGAGTGATTTTTGGTCAGCTTTACAAGATTTTAGGAGAAGGGTTGATTTGGACAGTATTGATAATGATACTTTTGAAGATTTACGGGATAAATCACCGGGGAGACAGGTAGATTTATGACTCTTAAATATTTACTAGATACCAATATATTATCGGAGGCGATCGCGGCCTTATCCTAATCAGGATGTCATGGAAAAGCTGAGTCTATATAAATAGGAAATATCAACAGCTACAATAGTCATTTATGAGTTATTATTTAGTTACTTGAGATTACCTGAGTCTAAAAAACGTCGAGACTTAGAGGATTATATAAGTAGTGTTATTTTAGCACAGCTTCCCTTATTCGATTATGACTTGAAATCAGCACAATATCATGCACAGGAGAGAGCACGGTTATCTAAGATTGGTAAAACTCCTGCTTTTGTTGATGGTCAAATTGCCAGTATTGCTGTTTGTAATGATTTGATTTTGGTAACGAATAATATTTCTGACTTTGAGGATTTTGATAGATTACGAATAGAAAATTGGTTGAGTGAATCAACTAAT
>JBARZE010000026.1:0-74711 GCA_049649525.1 Microcoleaceae cyanobacterium | reverse complement strand
TTTTGTTGATGGTCAAATTGCCAGTATTGCTGTTTGTAATGATTTGATTTTGGTAACGAATAATATTTCTGACTTTGAGGATTTTGATAGATTACGAATAGAAAATTGGTTGAGTGAATCAACTAATGAGTAATTTCTTTGACTTTGATACCGCGAGGGTGGATATAGAATAAACGGTTTGAGAGTATTTATCCACTGTGGGAGTTGGGGGAAGTATTAGAAGTGAAGAGAAAAAACAATCATCTATGAGTTCTTTAACTTGATTTATCGTATAACCGCCGATTTTATTGTCCTCATCCATTTGGCATTCATCTTATTCGTATGCCTAGGAGGATTATTAGTACTGAAGTATCCTCGTTGTGCGCTTCTGCATCTGCCAGCCTTGACCTGGGCTATACTCCTAACCTTCTTCGGTTGGATATGTCCCCTCACACCGCTAGAAAACTGGCTTAGAGAACAGGGTGGAATCAGCGGTTATGATAGCAGTTTCATCGAACACTATATCTTGCCTATTATTTACCCTGGAGAACTGACACGGACAATACAAGTCTTCTTGGGTCTATTGGTATTCACTATCAATTTAGGCATTTATCGCTTCGCTCAAAGTCAGAAGTAGGAAGTTAGAAGTCACTTGTGACAAGTTAACTGTTGTAAATGTCAACAAAAATTTTTGCCTATGAATGTTAATTTTTACTCCCGACTTGGTGATTTCTGACTTCTGACTTCTTGAATGGGTTTCGTCTCCTCAAAACTAAAGCTTGAAGAGTAACTCTGTCCGTTACTCTTAACCAACAGAGGCACTACATTAAGGCTAACAGTATTGTGTCAGCCTGGAAGAAAATGGTAACTTGATATTAGTCATCGGTACACCGGATTTACGGTTCAGGAATGGGAAAGTTTTAATGTCAAGATTGTTGAAATTAGACGCGATAAGAATGGAAATTAGACCTATGCGCAAAAGTCTGATATATAATGCGATCGCCACTTATGTACAACTAGAAAGATATGGTCTATGAAAAAGTTAAAAACTTGAAACCAGAAGAGTTCAAACGCGCTTTGTGGAGTCAAACCAGAGACTTTTGAGCAGATGGTTAAATTAGTCTTAAATCATCAGAAATTTAAGAAGAAAACAGGGCGACCCTCTAAATTAAGCATAGATACATCTTGTTTTAATGACTTTAGAATATTTGCGAGAGTATAGGACTTACTTTCATATAGGACAATCTTGGGGACTCAATGAGTCAACAGTATATCGCATAACAACCAAAATTGAGAATATTTTAATCAAGTCCCTAACTTTTAAATTACCTGGAAAAAAACAACTGTTAAAATCTAATAATGAAATTAATGTAGTAGTGGTAGATGTAACTGAAAATTCGATAGAATGCCCTAAAAAAAGCGCACCGCCTGCGCCGAGGTTTCCGGGCGCGCAAAGACGGAGCAAGCACAGAAAAAGTTCTACAGTGGCAAAAGCGATGCAGCGCGGTCTTGGGGGTTTCCCGCATGAGCGACTGCATCAAGAAAGAAAAAGCACACATTAAAATTGCAAATAGTCATCAATCAAAAAAATAAACAAATCCTCTGTACTGCCTACGGAAAGGGCAAAGAACATAACTTTAAATTTTAAAAAAATAGTAAAACCTGCTTGAATGAAGAAATTAAATGCTTAGGAGATAAGGGATATCAAGGAATTAAAAAACTTCACAAATTTAGTCAAACTACTCACAAAAAACCGAGATATAAAGAACTATCTCAAAAACAGAAAAAAGAAAATAGAGATTTAGCTTCTCTTAGAATTGTCGTTGAGCATGTATATCGTTATCTTAAAGTTTTTAAGATTCTATCCGAAAGATATCGGAATCGCAGAAAAAGCGCACCGCCTGCACCGAGGTTTCCGGGCGCGTAAAGACGGAGCAAGCAGATTTTCTCTACGTTTTAATTTGATAGCTGCTATCTATAATGATGAACTTTATATGAAGTCAAAATTAGTTAGCAGTCGCTACTTTTGCACATAGGTCTATTCTTTTCCTCCGCTTGCTTCACCATCTTTTGATTCAGTTTATGTACTAATTCCTCATTTATTCTTTTGCGGAAATGTACAAACATTACCCCATTAAATGGTGCTTCATTACTGTAGGATTTCAGTCCGATAAAGTATTGTAGATATGGATTTTCTCTTATTTGTTCTACTGTTTCCCTATCACTTGTTCCTAGCCTCTCTTTGATGATTAATGCACCTAGTAGAGGAGGGCGGGAATAGAGCTACTATTATGAGGTAGGTAAGGATTGCGGATTAACCCATGCCCAGACTAAGCCCAAAACCAGTGCAACTAACACAAGCAGAACAACAGCAGTTGCAACAGCTAGTCAATTGTCATAGTACTCCTCAGACGAGGGAATTTTACCAGCATTGCTCACCTTAAAACCCGTATCCTAGAATTCATTGATTACTTCAATCGTACTATGGCTAAACCCTTTCAATGGACTTATGGGGGTAAAGCATTGAAGCAATGAGCAACAGTAGGAAAACTCGCGCCCTCCTCTACTAGCATGATCACCCAACGATTTTCAGGAGACAATTTTCCCTCAAAGGGTAGCTAAAAGTCAGCCTCAGAGTTGATCTGATTTTCAACTTTTCGGTACATTTTGCCGATGGTGATGCAAGGTTTTTTTGGTATTTTAGCTTTTTTCTCCTCTTTTGGCTACTCCCCAAGGCTCTGTAATTCATAAACTACAATCTTTCTCTGCTTTTTTAGCAACCCCTAGATAGGTTGCCCTTATTATTCAATCTTCAATAAACACCAACTCTCCATCAACATATTTTGTCCCTGGCGGTGACCAATTTTTTTCAGGATCACGATGCCAAGGATTATTAATCATGTCATCAATCTCAGCTTCACCAATGCCTAAAAAGTCTTTGTAGAGTATTGCTTCTGTTTCGGGGTCAGGGTCGAAGTCATCACAACTTTCATGTTCTGGCCCGGTTGGATGAACAGCACAGACAAGGTAATGCGTCCAGGAATAGTTGAGGCATTTGGAACAGTTATTCATTACCTTATTCTCGCAGACGTTATGATCACCGTCACAAAAGCATCTGATTCCGAACACAAAAAAACTTGATATTTATCATTTTAATCACTGATTGAGATCCTGTCATTTCAAATTTTTATCTCAAAAGTTTAGCTCAATTACTGCTTTTAATTTGTCCGGTTTAATAATTTATTAATTAAAAAGTGCATAACCCAAAAGTACGAGAGATAAGTGCAAGTAGAACAGAAAAAACAGGATGATTTCACCGGGGATTCAATTCACGATTAGGAGGTAAATCCATCAGGTCATGGACTCTAATAAATCCTCATCCTGAGGGTTGCATCTCAACTGCTGGTCACAATAATGTACTGAGCATCTCAAAACAGGAGAAATAAACATGGGTTTTTTTAAGAAGGTTGGAAAAGCTTTTAAAGATGCGGGAAACATCATTGCTGAGGAGACGCAAAAGACTGTAAATGAAATTTCCAAATCTCCAGTCGTTAATGATGTTGCATCAGTCACTAAGGACGTTGGCACATCAGCAACACGAATTGTTACAGACACAGCAATTGACATTGCGAATGTGAGTACAGGCTTTCAATTTAATGATGAAATGGAAGCTGCCAAGCAAACAATGTCAGATGCCGGAGTTCTGAGTGCGGCTGATGCGATTAAGAAAAATCACTATCCTTTTTTGGAAAGAATGGAGGAGGAAGTCAGAAGAAAGTTATCGCAGATTCAAGAATTGTTTCAAAGCGGTCAAAATTTAGAGCGCGATCGAGATCAACTGGTGAGTACGCTCAGTGATATGTGTGGGGATGTCATTCTCTTGTCTCAGGAGAGTCTAGAAGCTGAAACATTATTAGCAGAAGCTCAGAAGATACCTGAGTGGGAGAAATGGGCAACCATTCTGGATATTCCTCCAATGACGATTGCGCAAGTGGATCAGGTCAGTGCTTCTACAAAAAAATGGGAGCAAGTTGGCAAAAAAATAGCGATGTCTAACCTGATTGTCGGTGTCGCAGATGGAACGGCTGCACTAATTGCTTTGGGTTCATTATCAAAAGCCAAACGATTGACTAAGGTCTCGAATATTACTCGCACAGGCTCATCGGCGGTGGTTAATACTGCTGCCAAGTCCTCAAAGTTTCTCAAGGTGGGCAAGCTTGCCGGGAGAGCATCAGGGGTTTTAGCAGTCGTTTCTGTGGGGCTTGATATTGGTTTAAGTGTTGCAGAATTAGAGCGTCAGAAAGCTCAACTTGAGAAAACACTGACTGAATTAGATCGTGATATTGCCGAGGCTCAACGAGATTTATCGGCATTGCGTCAAGAGAAATCTGAAATTCTCTCTCGGATTAATGAGCTTCTCAACAGTGTCGAGCCACCTCAAACCTTAAAAAGTTGGCCAGCTTGGGCTGAATCAACACAGGAGGCATTGAGATCGGTGGTCAATCGTTTGATTTCAGTCAATGGCATTATCGACCGGGCAAAGCAGAAAGCAGAGCAAACGAGAGGAAAGCCATTAGAGCAAAGAGTCAATCACGTTGCGGCAATCGATCCAAATATTTCCAAGGCAGAAGCGTTGGAGATTATCAAGATGGTTGATCGCGAAGCGGGTTTTTCTGAGGCTCAATCTACTGAGCAGACGAACTTCCCGGCTATTTCATCGCTGCCCTGGTCTGTTGAAGGTTCTAGTGAGCCTGTGATCATGCAGAATGAGAAACTGAATCAGATTGTCTGTATGTATAGCCTTCCAGGAAACGATACCTCTTCTGACGCCACCTGGAAATATTACACAACCGCAGAACTGACAAAGACTCTATCAATTCAGTGGAGTTATGGAGGTTCTCATGCTTCTGAGAATCCGATTGGCGAGGTTGTTGTTTTTGCGGATAGCCCCTCTGGACGTGAAGTCATTACTTTATACAATGATGTTCCTCCATTAATGAGCAATCCGTCTGAGGGCAGTGCTTCTATCCTAGTTCATGAACAGCATGCTTTCGGCATCATCATCACAGCCAAAACAAGCTCGGCAGAAGTTCAACAAGATTCCGCTTCGATGAACATGACTTTAGGCTCTCTCACTATTCAATTCTTTGGGTAGCTGAGGGCGCGATGGAGAGGATTACTCTTTCATCGACTCAATTTTTCAGTCAATCAATCAACATCAAATTTAGGAGAATTATCATGGGATGGGCATCTTTTTTGAAGGTTGCTAAAAATGTCAGCACATTTATTGAGATTGTAGATACCACTGCTGATGTCGCGACTTTGGGTGATGAGATTGCTAAAGCTGCAATGGGCGAAGATTACGACCCGGCTTTTCGCGATAAGTGTCAGGAGGTTGCAGATGTCGGAAAGCTGGTTGATGCAAAAGTAGCACAAGTCAAAACTGTGCAGACTGACATTGATAACCTCGACAATGCAATGAATACTTTAGATCTCAGCCTGGAGCTTTATGACTTCAAGCAGGCTCAAGTCAAAGAACTGATGGAAAAAGTGGGTCAGTTTAATCTGACTTTTGGGGATTTTCCAACCGCCTATGCTTGGCTCACAGGTCCGGCTCAACGGACTGACAATCATCTAAGTGCTGAAGAATTTGCCTTACACATACAAGACGTGCAGGAATATTTGGCACAGATCAGTTTCAGCCCCGCCGTTTTGGGCATCACCGTTGCCGATCTAGCGTTTACAGCAGTCTGTCATGCCATCAGAAAACGCTTTGGTCAACCTTCAACTTCAACTTCAACGCTACGAGAGCGGACAAATGCCTTCTCTGGCGAAGAAATGCTGGATGAAGCGCAGGCTCAGGCAATCAAAAAAATTCGTCGAAGCAGGATTGCAATTGGTGCTGATGTCGTCTCTAAGACGGTTAGTTCTGTTTCTCTGGGATTCACAATCTACAGTATCTTTGATCGAGTCAATGCCCGCAACGAAGCTTTCGAGGCACTTGAAGAGCAACTCCAAAAGTACCAAGATGAATTGGCTGCCTATAATTACTTGATTGGCGGGTATAGTTCAGCTCCTGATGATCAAGCGATTCGTGAAGCCGTTGAAGTCGTTAATTCTCTTCAAGAACAGATTGCAAACTTAGAAGAAACCAATCCCGAAGAGGTGAATTTAACGGAGCTGAATGAAAGCCTCGAAACGGCAGAAGAGAATCTATCTATTCAGCTCAATAATAATGATGATTTCGCTCAAGCCAAATTTTTCTTTCAAGTTGACGATCCCGATAACCCAGAAGAGAAGATCGAGTGGATCACTGAAGATGATTTAGGCTTGGCTTTTGGAATGAAGTCAATTGTTGAGCAAAATAATCAACGCAGCGACCGCATCTTGACCAACATTCGTAATCTCTTTGAGAATATGATTGAGGCACTTGATAGCACTCTAAATTCGACTGACGAATACGACCAATTTGCACAAAGCTACATCTCTGACACGACGGTTATTGATGAGGTTAAGCGTGAAAAAGCGGAATTTGAAACGTTAGCAGCAATTGCAGGCGATCGCGAGCTTTCTTCTCAAGAACGTAAAGATGATGGATTTGATAAGATTCAAGAACGCTTTCAAGACTCTTTGCAAACTCTATTGTCTCAGGTGGTAGATTCGGCAACGGATCTGTTGAGAAATGCTCAGTTTTCGGCTCAGATGGCAGTCGAAGCTCGACAGATTATTCAGGAGGCGAATGAGGAAGAAGAGGCCGTTAACGCAAGAAACGAAGAGAGTCGAAAACAAAATGAAGCCATTCGGAATATTGTCAAGCAGAATCTAATTCTACAAGGTAACACAAATCCGACTGAAGAAGATATCGATCAAGCACTTCTGGATATGGGCTTTGCTTCTAATATTGAAGAATTTGATCGCGATGCCTTTATTCAGAATAAGGTTAATGATTCTGCAAAAGCAGAGTGGGACGCATCTGATTTAGATACTAATCCAACAGATCGATTTCCCGACGAAGAGTCTGCTCGCGCTCTCCTCTCTCTGATGGTTAGGGATTTATCGACACCTGAATAAACTTTCACATCAGTAAAGTGCGATTGTTAATTTTATCGGGTGGGTTGCTGCAAAGTAAACCCACCTTTTCTTAATTATTTTTCACTCCTTAATTACAGGCATTTATGGCTAGCCGATTACTTCTGTTGACCAGTATCTAATTAATTTTCCTCTCATAATAAAGCAAAAAATCCGGCGTTGCTGACTATAACTATGAAGCCTTTGGCGAGTTATTAGATTCTACGGGTGATGTTGAGAATAACTATCTGTTTGCAGGGGAGCAATTTGATGGGAATTTAGGACAGTATTATTTACGCGATCGCTACTATGACCGGAATGTTGGACGGTTTACTCGTCGAGATGTTTATGAGGGTCGAGTAGCTGAGCCAATTACGTTACATAAGTACTTATATGGAAATGCGAATCCAATTCACTATACTGACCCATCAGGATTTATTTCTGTCACAGAGCAGGTGAGTACCTTCAAGTTACTTGACATCCTTGTTGGTCTATCTATGATAGGAGCAGTTGTATTAGAATTGAATGAAGAAAACAATTGTAATTACACAATAGACGAAGATCATATTTTTTTCCCTTCTGTTAGAGTTGGCGAGCTTTCTGGTTTTCACTCAACAGCACGTGCTATTGAAACGGTGCATTACGAATGGGTTACTGAACCCCCTGAAAACGCTTATGACGAACCTTTTACCGCAAAATCTCGAGTTCCAAGCCATCCATCATTAGAAAAAGTATCAAGCTTCTTCCCAATAGATTTAGATGACTATGGTGTGATAGACATGATTGGTAATGCATATGAACAAAAATGCATTCCAACAGGTGCATGGGATGGTATAGGAATAGACCCTTTTACAGGAATAACTTTTCGAATCGAAGGATTTGTTAAGAATCATCATATTAAATCAGCTTTTCTATCTGGCTTAATATAAAATTTGCATTATATCTCTCCTTTTAAAAGAACAACAAGGAGGCTATAAGGTAGAGAATTATGACAGTTGAAACTTAGTGTAAAAAAGAATCAGGAAATCTCTGTAGCCTCCAAAAATATAGACTCAACAATTAATCCTCAGTTTCAAATCATTGATTTTTAATTAAAATAAATTAATAAATTTGAATGTATGAAATAGCTACAAAATAGTTAATATGAGTTGAGTAATATGTTTAACTTTCAAAGAAAAACTGGTTCTGTATTGCTTATTGCTGCTTACCAGGGCGATGGAGAAATTGTTAATATACTGATTGCTAATGGAGCTAATATTTCTGCTAGAGACAGCCGTAGCCAAACTGCTTTGCATCTAGCATCTTTTCAAGGACACATACATGTAGTGAAAATACTGCTGAATTATGGAATACAGATTAATGTTAAAGCAGAAGATGACTGTACTCCTATATATCTAGCAGCTCTGGGTCAGCATCAGGAAATTGTTAAACTTCTGCTAAATTATGGTGCCACAATGGAGCCAGACATCGCTGTGATGCTTGGAGATGTTGAGTTGGTCAAGCAATATATACAAAAGGGAGTAGATGTAAACTCTAAGTTAAAAAAAGGATATAACAAGGGTAAGTCATGGCTGATGACAGCTATCACAAACAGAAACAGAGCTATGGCTGCACTTCTATTAGATTTGGGGGCAAATGTTCAAGAGAGGAGTGAACCTCATAATGTTACTCCACTACATCGAGCATCAGCTATAGATTGTCTAGATATTTGCTCCCTTTTGATTGCTCATGGTGCTGATGTTAATGCTAAAGCTACAGGAGGTCATACCCCTTTACATCAGGCTGCTTTGTTAAGAAATCGGGAAATTGTAGAACTTCTGTTAGATTGCGGAGCTGATGTTAATATCCTTAATAAAGAAAACGCCAGTGCATTATTTGGAGCAGCCAAAAATCATTGTCCAGACACACTAAGATCTCTTTTGCAGCACGGGGCAGAAGTCAATTTAACAGACAATAATGGTTTTACTCCTCTTCTGCGTGCTTTACAGCGTAAAGGTGGTGATGAAGTTGTTCGAGTTCTTGTTGCCTATGGTGCTGAGGTTAATATTAGCGGATGTAGACAAAATTTGAGTCCATTACACATAGCAGTTGCACAGGAGAATGAGAGTATTGTACAATTCCTAATTGCTCATGGTGCAAGCATTGACGTTGTAGATAATAACGGTTATACTCCTTTGCATATTGCTTCCCAACGAGGAGAGCAGAATATAGTTGAACTCTTAATTACTAATGGAGCACAAATCAATGCCAGAGCAAAAGATGGCTGCACTCCTCTATACTTAGCAGTTTCTAATGAGCACAAGAAAATTGCTCAACTTCTATTAGATAATAATGCTGTTACAGAACCAGATATTGCTCTGATGCTTGGGGATATAGAATTAGTCAAGTCTTATCTCGCACAGGGAATAGATGTTAATTCTAGATTAACAAAAGGATTGTCAAAAGGAGATTCATGGTTGATTACAGCGATTGGACGTAAGTATAAAAATAAAACTTTGATTGAACTTCTGCTCAATCAGGGTGCAAGAGTCAATGAAAAGACAGGAAAATTTGAGTTTTCTCCTTTGCATCAAGTGGCAATTGTAAGTTATGAGTCAAGTTACATAAGCTGTAGAGATATTGGTGAGCTTTTGATTAGTTATGGTGCAGATGTCAACACAGAAGATAAATATGGTAACACTCCTCTATATTGGGCAGCCCGTTTAGGGCATCAAGATATTGTAGAGCTTCTAACTCAATATAATACCGATATTAATCATATAAATCAAGTAGGAAATAGTGCTTTATGTGAAGCAGTGCAAGGTAATCATAGACAGACAATAAAATATATTTTGTCTTCTGGTGCAAGTGTCAATTTAACGAATAGATATAGTTGTAGCCCTCTTACTCTTGCTTGTCAACAGTTGGGCAATGATGAGATTATCAGACTTCTTGTTACCTATGGGGCGAATATTAATATTCGAGACGCTCAGGGATATAGTCCATTACATAGAGTTGTACAACAAAAGAATAGAAATATGGTTGAATTTCTTTTATCTCATGGTGCCCGAGAAGGTTTATAGTAAGTAATGCAACTTCTCTGATTTATAATTAGACTTAATCTAATAGTAACTAATTAGGCATATTACTAAATAGCCCAAGAAGGCGGTTCTTCAACTTTGTTTCCAAGTATTACTAGCATGATAATGTTTGCAAAGGTTTATGAGATAGAACCTCATTACTAGAATAGAGAGATCTCAAGGGGTGATAAAGGGAATGAAAAGTAGATAGATAACTACAGGAATATTCCCCGTGAAGATATTACTAACAGCAAACTTGATGTAGGCAATAGAATTACGTCATAAAAGCTGAGTCACGCAATACAACGCCATCGCAACACACTTAACTACAGAGATTTCCTTAATTTAGGGCTTCTAGATACTGTTCCCGAAACAGGAGTATTAGTTTTAGTTGCGGGTTTAACCTTAGCCAAATTCTGATTTTGAGGTTTAACCTGCCCCGGCAAATCTCCATATTTAGGACTCCAAAACAAATCCCTTGATTGAAAATAAGCCACATCTTTACAATCAGAATTACCCAATTGAGAACAACGTAGCATCACTTTCGACTCTTTATTTTTAATATATTGATGCTTCTTCAACTTAGCACCACAAATAGGACAATCGAACTCTGTTAATTGTTAAGAAATGACTTGCTCAATCACTTGATTACCCCGATTCAGTGCAGGTTGAAACGTTTGAGTATTCCAATCAATTAGCCATTACTCCCAATTCAATTGACAATCGGCAATCTCATCTAAATTCTTTTCAAGTTGAGCTGTAAAACCTGGATTAATAATATCTGGAACCACCTGAAATAGAATTTCATCAACCTTCAAGCCTAACTCTGTTACGACTAAATTCTTCTTGTCAGGCTTTCTCCTGGCGGAGAGGCTACGCCAACGCCTTTGAAGGCAGAGGGCAGAGGGCAGAGGGCAGAGGGTTTGATTTTTCTTCTCCCTTATTACGACAATCACTCATGGGGGTTTCTTCTAAGACTGCATTGTCGCGCTTCATACTTTTAGATACAAGATCCCTATTAAAATCTTTGATTTGATCGTCTACAATTAGTGGCGAGTTTGAATCTCTTAATTTATAATCCTTCTGCCTTCTGCCTTCTGCCTTCTGCCCTCGTTCAATCAATGTCACATAAGCTCTATCAATTAAAGTATTGATAATAGTAGCATAAGTTGAAGGGCGACCTATACCATTTTTTTCCAGAGTCTTAACCAAACTCGGCTCAGTAAATCGTTTATTCGCTTCAGTTTTGTGTTGACTTAAACGAACGCTCTCTAACTCTAAAGTCTGTCCAACTATAAATTCAGGTAAGTCTTTTTCTTCTGCTAAATTCTGCCAATATTTAGCATAACAAGACTCTACAATTCGATTACCCTTAAGCAGAAAATGATACTCATACGAGGGTAGAGGGCAGAGGGAGGAGGGCAGAGGGTCACTGGTTTGGAAGGAGCTTGGACTCCCACTAAACTTACAGCGACTTCTTAAGTCAGGGCTTGTATCTAAGCAGGATAAGTTTGAGGGATCATCCTTCTGCCTTCTGCCTTCCAAGGGCTTCGCCCTGCTCACCTGCAATTATTTTCACCTGAGTTTTCTCTACTATGGCAGGCTTACATAGAGATGCGGTCGCCCGACTCCAAATCAGTTCATCCAACTGTAATTCTTGCCCTTGAAGTGATGAACTTAAATGTTCAGGAGCAGAAGTGTTGAATGTTAGTGAAAAGACTTAAAAAAGAGCCTCTAATCTGATAGACTGGAGGCTTATGAATTTCAAAAAACTAATAGCTGTATGGTATCAAACTTTCCTCACCTCGTCAAAAATCTCCTAGGAGAGCTTCCTCAAGATGATTATCCAGTCCTGAGTTCATTCCTATTTGTTTCTACCTGGCTAAATTTTGCCCTTGATCAAAGCAATCGCGAGTATGAGGAGCCTATTTAAACGCCTAAATGTGCGGGGCATAAAGGTAGATATTTCAACTTTCTCTAAAGAAGCGCAAAAATCGAGACCCACTTCAATTTTATAATTTATTTTTAAAGCTGAGAAAAAAGTTAAAACTTTCTGATAAAAAACAGTCAGATAAGTTAGTATTATTCCCATTGGATTCAACTATTGTGACTTGAACAAGTAAACTATTATGGTCTCAAGACTTTTACCAAGTCAAACTGTTTGCTGGTCTGAATTTATTGACGGCAGAACCAGGAGGTATTTGAATTCATTTTGGCCAAGGTCATGATAGTAAGTATGGAGACTCTAGGATAGAAGCTACTCCATCAAAAGGAGTTAGTCTAATGGACAGAGGATTTTCAAGCCTGTCAAGAGTTGAAAAATTAATGAGTGAAACTCAAAGATATTTTTTATTCTTAATAAAAAACAATATTCGGCTATAAATGTTGGACAATAGTCAATTATTAGTAGGAACAGGTAGTCAGCAAGTGGTAGCCCGAGTCGTCAATTTTTGTGAGATAGAAAGCAAAACTGAATTTCGTTTTGTTACCAATTTACCTGAAACAGGAGTAGAAAGAATTAGTAATGAAGAAGTGGGAGAATCTGATCGATTACGTTGGCAAATAGAATTATTCTGGAAGTTCTTAAAGATGCATCTTAAACTCGACCGTTTAATCACTAAAAATACTAATAGAATCACTATTCCAATCTATGTCTGTTTAATCGCTTACGTGTTGCTGCAATTAGTCATAATTCCTAAAGAGTTTGGAAATAAATTATTAGACAAGCTGCGTTATTTACAGGCTTTTATGTGTGAAAACATCAGCTATGTTCATTGGTTACCTAAGGAGCGTTTTTTGTTGACAAAATTTGCTGATAATAGGTGTAGTGTGTCTAATTTTAGATAGATTCCTCGACCGATTCAACATTTCTGGTTCAGGAGTCTCCTCAATATGAGTGGGTCGAATCGCTTCATGTCCTTCCTGAGCCGATTTATTATTACGATGTTGAGTCATAACTTCAGGGAGATTTTGTGAGTCGTGTTGTTGCAAATAAGCTTTTACTGCTGAACAGAATTCCTCAGATAATGAGCAAGAATCCGTTCTCATGTAAGTAATTAATCCAGATTCATAGAGTTTCTGAGCTATACTCATCGTTGTTTTTGTCGTTAGATTTAATTTATCTCCAGCGGCTTGTTGTAATGAGCTAGTAGTGAAGGGTGCAGGTAGAGACTGACTCACTTCCTTCTTCTCAATATCGACAACTTTATGAGAAATATTAGCAGTCGCTACTGTTGTGGTTACAGGTTCACTAGGTTTCAAATCCGATGATGGCAAAAGGGCAGATCGAGTGTTATCTTTATCGCGTCGAACTGTGTCAAGCTCAATAACTTTGTCACTTACACCCGACGCTGCGATACTGCTAAGACAAGGCTCATGACTGAAATCATCTTTCTGAAACGCCAACTGTGAATGAATTTCTGCAACATAGCGGCGTAAATTGCGTTGCTCTACCGCCCAGTCTATCGCTTAATGAAATGGTGTCCAAGCTTCATCTTCACTCAGCCAATAATCATTACACGCCTGAACCTGTAACTCATAGTTGCTATAGCGCCAATTTAGCTCGTGACGTACATAGCGCCAGTTGCGACCGTCTATAATTCCGTGGATTTCTGAATGAAATGTTACCTGTTTACCATCTCGGGCGACAATGGTTTCAGTCGATTGATATTGCTCAACACTACAATCACAGTACAATGTAGTCATGTTAGTTACCTTACTTGTGTACTAGCTTGGAGAGAGGTTTTGCCGTAGGAAGCGCCTCTCTCTTTTGCTATATTTATTATCATTACCTACATACAAGGCAATTGTCAACTCTTGCTATTTATTTTGTATATTGGCTATACTAGAGCATACAAGGCAATGAAAGGAGGAATATAATGGCAGCCCCGTATGGGAACCGAAATGGCGAAAAAAGCTGGTATACCCCAATTAGTGAAAATGAAAAATCAGTTGTCGCTCAGACTCGAATTCCTGAAAGTATGCGACAAGAGCTTGAAGGGTTGCTAAGAGAAGGGGAATCTATGGCTCAATTCTATAGAGAAGCGATTACTGCGGCTGTTGCTAAACGTAAAGCCCCAGAACAATTTAGGATTGAGGAACAAGTTGGAGGGTAGCGAGTCTATATTAAGCTTGAAAGCATATAATATCTGCTGCGTAAGATTGTAATTAGTGTAGCCAACTTATTAGTTTGTTAGAAATAACCTGCCTCAATTATAAGTTCCGAAAACTACGGAACTTGTAAACACTTCCATGCATTAAGCTAGAATGCTTATTAGCTTTGTTCGTAACTTGTCCGTGCTTCACTTCTTCATCGGTAAGAACGTACCCATCGCTTCTTTATTAACCGTTTCTTATTTTGAATTTTGGAGTTTGTAAAACTAACTCAGTTAGAACAAGATTTAATTTCCGAGCGTTAGTAATTATATCTAATTTGAGCTTCTAGGCGATCGCCACTTTGCTAGATATTGCAAGAAACGTTGTGGAACAGCATATAGGGCGATTAATGCAGCTAAGCCTGGGGCTAAAATACCAAGATGGAAGTTTGAGGAGATCAGCTAGCTTCGCACGTTTCATTCTGCGACATCGTGAATATTGAGATGTAATTCTGTCAATAATGGTCTGCTCTGACAAACGGAAACTTGATTAGAAGTGCCATGCGATAAACCTATACCCCGTTTGGATCTAAGCAGCGCAGAACGAAACGCCCCCAACCCAGATGCTGTATGTACGATAGTGCAAAATGTGTGATTACCACTGACGGCACACTTTGCGATTAGTAGCCGCCGCAATCACGGCATCGCTACCAAATTTGCAACTAAATTTATCCATACACGCAGAACAAATCTCCGGAGGGGCTTCATGATATCGAGAGAAGTGTATGATGTCTTTCACCCAATTTCTATGGCGTTACTTCTCGCACTATTACTATCAGCTCAAGACTGTGACCCAGCTTACCCAACAGATATCTACGGTAATCAAATCTGTATTCCCGTATCATCACCTGACCTTAACTGTAAAGACTTGCCTGCATTAGGAATTAACGCGCCAGTCATTATTAAAGGAGATGACCGCCACAAGTTAGATAGAGATAAAGATGGCGTAGGTTGTGAATCCCTGGGTAAATAGAAATCTGCTACTGTGAAGCTGAACACTGCTGCTTTTTAAAACTTACTTGTAAACCATCACGGGGATGTGGAGTAATACTTGCACCCATTGTTAAGTCTTGGTCTGCAAGAAGTTCCCATTCATAATGACGTGCCAACATAGCAGCAAAAACTTTCATTTCCAACCGAGCAAATTCTTTACCCAAACACTCTCTAGCGCCACCACCAAAAGGTATATGACTAAAGATTTTGTTTTTATTTTCTGCTCTTTCTAGACTGAAGCGCTCGGGGTCAAATTCTTCTGGAAGTTGATAAACTTCTCTATCTTGATGAGTTTTTCCCACCACATATTGCACCACCCAACCTTTAGGAATTGAATAACCATTAAACTCGCAATCTTCTATGACTTCTCGAAAACCACCACCAACTGGAGGAATGAAACGCAATACTTCTTTGAGAACTTGCTCTAAATAAACCATTTCTTTTAAATTATCGAGGTTGAGTGGTTTGTCTATTCCTAGTCGATTTTGCTCTGTACAAATGTGAGTGAATATTTCTCTATGTTGCGCCATCAATAGACAAAAAGAAACTAAAGCAGACGTAAGAGTTTCGTGACCTGCAAATAATAAAAGAAGTACTTGGTCTTTGAGTTCCTCTAAAGATAAACTATTTCCTTCTTCGTCTTTAGCTTGCAATAAAATTCCTAAAGCATCTTCCCCTAAATCTTTTTCTTTCTGACGCTTCAAGATAATTTTTTCAATTTCTTCTAGCATTAGGGTGCGACGCCCGTAAAGCTTTACTAAATTTCGTCCAAGGAAGACGTATGGGAAGAGTAAATAAGCCATTACACCACTCCTCAAATAGCTCTCCTAAAACTGTTTGCGACCCCCCATCTTTACCGACGAATAACTTGCTTGCAATATCGAAAGTATAATTTCTCAATTCGGGATACCAGGTTAAAGTCCCCATGCGTGTCCATTTTTCGAGATCACGAGTTGTCAGAGCTTCTATTGTGGGTAGATAGCTAGCTAATGCTCTAGGTTTGAAAGCTTCAAACATGAGCTGACGACGTTGAGTGTGCATAGCTCCTCCTATCACAGATAGAGAATTTTTTCCTAACAAAGTTTTAGTACTAGCAGGCCAAGTCGCAGAAAAATATTTATTTTCGTTGGTAAATAAAAATCGGTTGGCTTCGGAGCCTATCATGACTATGGTAGGGCGAGTAAAAATATTAGTTTTGAAAATCTTTCCGTACTTTTTTTGACGCTTATCAATAAAATTTGAATCGTTGAAGAATGGGATAGACTCGCCAATGAGAGGTAGACCTAAGTTTCCTGGAGGTAAAGAAGATGCTTTTTTAACGGTATTGGTCATAATCGTATTTTTCATATAAAAGTAGCAATCAATGCTTATGGTAGAACATCCTTACAATTTCAACCTGCGTGTTGGTGGTTCGCACTTTTGCAACTTACGCAGGTGTGGTTGGCGTAGCAAGCGCATGATTCTGTAGCGTGCCGCTATGAGCGTAACAATTTTAAGTTTAAGTTGATGCTAAGGCTATTAGAGCCGGAGATTTTCGGTGAATTCTTGTTCTACGCTTGGAAAAAAGTATGCCATATACAGCATACCTAATATTAGCTATAGTATGTTGTAAGTAGCATATTATCAGCACCCATGACCACCAAGAATATTAGAGCTGTTACCTACCTACCCCCGAAATATCACAAGCAACTCAGACAATACATGAAACAGCAGAAACTGAGCGAGAGTGCTGCCCGAAGTTGAAATCATTAAACAGTTCTTTGATGAGCCAGCAGAACTTAACGGTGAACTCAAGGTGTGGGTTGAAGCAATTGTTACCGAACAGTTAGCAGATACTACGACTCAATCACGCTACTGCGTGCCGCAACGTGTGATTTGAAGAAAATATTGGCCAGGTTTGGAAAAAGATATTGGCCAGGTTAAAAGCCGAAAGACTGATTCCATCGTTAAAGAAGAAATAAAGTTAGAGCCAATTTGGAACAAGAAAGTGGCCATCATTCTAAAATGGAAGAAGAAAGTGGACACTTTTACAGTAAAATTCAGAAAGAAAATAAAACTACAAATCAATGCTCACAGAAGAAGAATTTGAGCAATGGTGTAGCCAACTACAACTACCGCAAGCTACCCGTCAGCTAATCACTCAAATTCGCGCCTGCCACCATCGCGGAGAGTACAAGGGAATTACGGCAACGTTTGTGGGAAATATTGTAGTGAAAAAATGGGTCAAACTATTCAGTTTGAATCCCATCGGGGCGAATTAGCACATATCATCGACAAATTAGAGCATAATCACGAAGTTTTAGAATATTACGACCAACCGCCACCAATAGAATTAAATTACATTTCCAAAAGTGGTCGAAGAGTACGAACAGCACATACCCCTGATTTTTTCGTAATAGGATTAACAGAAGCCAGATGGGAAGAATTTAAACCCATTAATGAATTAATCAAAAAAGCACAACCCTCTTCCCCACCGCTATCTCCAAAATGAAACGGGAAATTGGCATTGTCCACCAGGAGAAGAATACGCTCAAAAATACGGACTTAATTATTATATCAGAACAGACCTCGAATCCAATACCATTCGGTTAAGAAATTATCAATGGTTAGAACCCTATTTTCAAAGACAAAATTTAGACGAAAACAATACTCTAGAAGCAGTCATATTATCATTAGTTAAAGCCAAGCCCGGAATAAGTTATACCCAATTACTATTAACTCAATCAGAAATAACTACTGATAAAATTAACAGTTTGATTGCTCAAGAAAAATTATTTATTAATTTTAATACAGCCCCATTAGCCGAACCCGACCAAGTGCGGATTTTTGCCACCCTAGAACAAGTTGAAATATCTGAACAAAGCGGATTATCAGACATCAAAAAAGATTTCTCCTCCTCAAATTCCATTTCCCAGGAAGTAGAAAAACTTCTACTTCTTCGCACGTCCTCAAGATTTAGGATGGTCTGCTTGAAATAGCCGTTGATACATTTCTAAAGCATCTTCAAACAACGGTTCAGCTTCACTGTAACGTGCTTGAGAGTGATAAATATGAGCTAAATTATTCAGGCTGGTGGCAACATCGGGATGATATGCTCCAAATAGCCGTTGATACATTTCTAAAGCCTGTTGAAACAAAGGTTCAGCTTCCCTGTAACGTGCTTGAGAGTGATAAATATGAGCTAAGTTATTCAGGCTAAGGGCAACGTGATTGTGTTCTTCTCCGAAACGGCTTTTTATGATCTCTACCCCTTTCTTCAGCCATAGTTCAGCTTCAGAATACAAGGTTTGATCTTGATAAAACCAACCTAAAGGAGTAAATATTGCAATTAAATCTTTATTAGGTAACAACTCAGTGAAACTATTAGCTACTTCTTCAATATGTTTAGTAAAGGGTTCAACCCATTTAACTTGTTGCGTGGTAATATCTTGAGGAATTTGACGGGCAATATAAACCATTGTGGTGACAAAAGCTTGTTTTATTGCCGCTGCATCTTCTCGTTCTTCCAGTTTGTCGCGGAAAAACTCCCGTAGCAGTTGATGCAGGCGATAGGTTTTCTCTTTGCTTCGTTGAAATAGGCTGAGTTTAACTAATTTGCGTCTACTATCTTCAATATCTTCGAGATCAATATCTTCTCCTTGCCAATAGAGATATACTGCTTCTACTAATTCCCACAATATTGCATCGGGAGAAAATAGGGATAATAAACATCCTAATTGTTGCGTTTCGGGTTGTTGTTGCAACCGTTCCCAGCTTAATTCAAAGGCTGCGGCAACTCCTAATTTTGCGGTTTCTGCTGTATCTGCATCTTTTAGGGAAGAATGTTGTAGGCGTTTACGTTGCAGGCGTTGCAGCATCTTTGCCAAGGACAGATCTTCATCTTCTGCTAAATATTGCCCGACTAATTCTAAGCCTAACGGTAAATAACCTAACCATTGACAGAGTTCTTTTGCAGTTTCGGCTTCTGCGTCGATGCGATTTTTCCCTATGATAAACTCAAGTAATTTTAAGGCATCATCGGAATGCAGAACTTCTAAATTGAGAGGAGTAACGTTAGAGATCTGTTCTCGCGTGGTCACTAATATTTTAAACCGAGGAGAACTGGGTAAATAAGGTTTAACCTGTTGTTTGTAGTTTGTGACATCATCTACAATTAACAAGACTTCCCCTTCCGCCCAATGTGTCCAGCAATAGTCTAATTGTTCTTTTTCCGAAAAGCCGCTAAAGTCCATCTTCGGGAAGAAGCGAGGACGGGCAAATTGAATTAACTCCAAGATAAAACTATTGCCAGTCAGGAAACATACGCCGCCTGTATAAGTATTTTCCAGGTGTTGACGGGCGTATTGAATAGCAAGTTCTGTTTTACCTACTCCGCCCATACCAATAACCGCTGCTGTGATCGCAACTTGGGTATTTTGCTGCAATAATTGATGAAGATCTACGAGTGTGCGTTGGCGTAGCCTCTCTGTCAAGAGAATCGCGTCCAACAAATTTATCGCGTTCAGCAATACCGCGTATCCCTAAGTTTTCATAAGGGGGAGTTAACTTTGTCCGATCCGGTTCGGACGAGTTTAGTCAATTAAAAGTGATGGTATGATTACTACCATGAAAGGTAGGCCCTTGATTTTTAATAGACTGATAAGCTTCACCACCGAAGACATTCTGAACACCTTTAGCGTTGGGCATATCAATATTAATTTCTTGGTTAATTTCCTGGGCAAGGGTTTGAACTTGTTGGGCAAATTCAGGCGATCGCGTCATTACGGTTTCGAGAAATGCAGCTACAGGCTGAACGTCTAATTCTGACTCTGAACCTTGTTCAACTTGTTTCAGGGCGTTTTCTACTTTTGCCTGTCCTCGTACTTTCTGCCATATCAGTTGACGCAGATCATTGAGTTTTTGTACTCCCCCTTCTGACAGCTTGTCAGTGGCTTTTTCAATAAATTTGGTAGAGAGAAGGGTAATAATAGCAGTAGCAGTTATGGGTTCCATCAGTTCAGGTAGCGATTAAGGATGATACTTTATACTTCACCATTATATGAACTCAATTCCAAATTCTTAAAGATTATTTTCTAGACTGGAATACTGCTGCTACGCATTTTTTAAATAAACTAAAGATTCTGTAACCCGCTTTCAAGACAAAATGTAGAGATAATTGAAATCGTGTCTAAAGTTACAATTAGCAACAATGTCACAACCCACCATTGAATCGATTTTACAAGAGAAACGCCTGTTTAATCCGCCGACTGAGTTCTCGCAAAATGCCCATATTCAAAGTTTAGAGCAATATCAACAACTTTACGACAAAGCCAAAGCTGACCCGGAAGCGTTTTGGGCAGAATTAGCAGAGAAAGAATTGCATTGGTTTGAGAAATGGGATACTATTCTCGACTGGCAACCGCCTACTGCAAAGTGGTTTGTCGGTGGTAAAATTAATATTTCCTACAACTGTTTAGACCGTCATCTCACCACCTGGCGACGCAACAAAGCCGCTTTAATTTGGGAAGGGGAACCGGGAGACTCTCGCACTTTAACTTATGCTCAACTGCATCGAGAAGTTTGTCAAATGGCGAATGTCCTGAAGCAGTTAGGGGCGCAAAAAGGCGATCGCATTGGAATTTATATGCCGATGATACCAGAAGCGGCGATCGCAATGCTCGCTTGTGCCCGAATTGGTGCGCCCCATACCGTTGTATTTGGTGGGTTTAGTGCCGAAGCGTTAAAAGATCGCTTAGTTGATGCTGAAGCAAAACTGGTTATTACGGCTGATGGTGGTTGGCGCAAAGATGCTATTGTTCCCCTGAAAGATCAAGTGGATAAAGCGATAGAATTAGGCGCGTCTTCTGTGGAGAATGTCTTAACTGTTAAACGCACGGGTCAAGATATTAACATGGAAACCGGGCGAGATCATTGGTGGCATGAATTGAAAGCCGATGCCTCCGCCGACTGTCCCGCCGAACCGATGGATAGTGAGGATATGTTATTTATCCTTTATACAAGTGGTACAACAGGTAAGCCGAAAGGGGTGGTTCATACCACAGGCGGTTATAACCTTTATACTCACGTTACCAATAAATGGACATTTGACTTGCAAGATACGGATGTATTTTGGTGTACTGCTGATGTAGGCTGGATTACAGGCCATAGTTATATTGTCTACGGGCCGTTATCGAATGGGGCAACGACGGTGATGTATGAAAGTGCCCCGCGTCCGTCTAACCCTGGCTGTTTATGGGATGTAGTGGAAAAACAAGGGGTAACAATATTTTATACCGCCCCCACCGCTATTCGGGCATTGATGAAAATGGGCGACAAACATCCCAACGCCCGTAATTTATCCTCTCTGCGGCTATTGGGAACGGTGGGAGAACCAATTAACCCGGAAGCTTGGATGTGGTATCATCGCGTCATTGGTGGCGAACGTTGCCCGATTGTCGATACCTGGTGGCAAACGGAAACAGGTGGCTTTATGTTAACCCCCTTACCCGGTGCAACCCCCACAAAACCTGGTTCGGCGACGTTACCTTTTCCTGGCATTATTGCTGATATTGTGGACGCTGAAGGTAACCCCGTTGAAGGCAATGACGGCGGCTATTTAGTCATTAAGCATCCCTGGCCGAGTATGATGCGAACAGTTTATGGTAACCCAGAACGGTATCGTCGCACTTATTGGGAGTTTATTCCGCCCAAAGATGGCAATTATGTTTATTTTGCCGGAGATGGTGCCCACAGAGACCAAGATGGCTATTTCTGGGTAATGGGTCGCGTCGATGATGTGATTAATGTGGCCGGACACCGCCTCGGGACAATGGAAATTGAGTCGGCGTTAGTGTCTCATCCGGCTGTTGCAGAAGCGGCTGTGGTGGGCAGACCTGATGACATTAAAGGGGAAGAAATTGTTGCTTTTGTGACGTTAGAAGGGGACGACACAGCCAGTGAGGAATTAAATAAAGCCCTGAAACAACACGTGGTGCAAGAAATTGGGCCTATCGCCCGTCCGGGTGAAATTCGCTTTACCGATGACCTGCCCAAAACTCGGTCTGGTAAAATTATACGGCGCTTTTTACGAAACCTGGCAGCGGGTGAAGAAATTACCGGCGATATTTCAACAATGCAAGATTTGAGTGTATTGGAAAAATTGCGTGGCGGTGCATAATCTTTCATCCATTTAATACTAAGAAAATGAGGGTACGATCTGTTGTATTGTACTCTCATCTTATTGGAAGTCGCATTATGTCAGAAAACGAAAATATCACGAATTCATCCCACACTCACGCCAGCAAAAGTTAGAAATTGTTAAAGCTTTAATAGAGCGAGATAATATTCGTAATCAAGCGTTGCAAGCCTTTCAAGTTGCATACCCTCATGCTCCGGAAAAAATGATTAGTACGGCTGTATTTCATATTTATGTTGATGGTATTATCGCTGCATTAGATTGGTTAGTAGAAGTAGAGTTTTTTTTACAGAATCCAAAACCTCTTTTAAGTCATGGAATTACATTTCACTTAATTTATCATCTTTATAATTGGTTACAGTTTGAAGCGATTATACCCGAAACAAACGAAAATTTATTAGAACAGATTAGTGATGTTCAAGCTGCTATCGAAGATAATGATAAAGATGCTGCTTTATATTTACTAGAAGAATTGAAAGAAAAATTTGAGGGTAATCTTAACCCACCCACACCTTAACATATTTAACAGTCTGCATATTAATCTGAATTAACGCTATTCTAAAGTAAGCTAAAAGAGACAGCCATCATATACTTTTAAAGCTAAGTTGCTTTGCTATATTCTGATAATATATGGTAGAAACTTAGGATAAAATAGGAAAATATATCATTAAAAGTACATGAGTCATCAACAACAGTCTAACCCTTTGAATGGTTGGTCATTAGAACAACGAGATCCTCAATTTATTGAATTTTGTATGCCGCTGTGGGAGTGGTTTTACCGCTACTATTTTCGAGTCCAAACTGATGGCTGGCATCAGATCCCGGATGGACAAATTTTATTGGTGGGTTCCCATAATGGTGGAATGGTTTCTCCTGATATGATCATGATGATTTATGATTGGTTTCGCCACTTTGGTACTCAACGTCAAATCTATGGTTTAATGCATCCCAGCGCCTGGAAAATTAGTCCTCCCATTGCTGAGGCGGGGGTTAAAACTGGGGCAATTATTGCCCATCCTAAAATGGCAATTAAAGCTTTAGAAGCAGGGGCGAGTGTTTTAGTTTATCCGGGTGGGGCACAGGATGTTTTTCGTCCTTATTCTCAAAGAAATAAAATACAATTTGCGGGAAGAAAAGGCTTTATTAAGTTAGCATTACAACAACATATTCCTATCATTCCGATGATTTCTTCTGGGGGTCATGATACTTTAATTGTCCTGGGAGATTTCTACAAACAGGCTAAACAATTACATGAATGGGGGATGCCTTGGCTATTCGGAATTGATCCAGAAGTTTTCCCAATATATTTAGGTTTACCTTGGATTATCAGTATTGGCCCTTTACCCAATATTCCCTTACCTGTACAAATTCATACTCGGGTTTGTGCGCCTATTCGATTTGATCGTTATGGTTATAAAGCATCCCGCGATCGCACTTATGTTGATATTTGTTATCACAAAGTGGTGAGTCAAATGCAGCAGGAATTAGATCGCTTAGTGCAAGATGTGACTGTTTCTAATTCTAGGATATCTAACCCATTTTTATAATAAATTATAGCAAGCATTGGACGCAAGCATTGCGCCCCTACGTGGATTTTAATTGTTGGGCGCGATCGCGTAAAATACTGGCTTGTTTTTCGGCTTCGGCTAAATTATCTCGCGCAGCTTTAACCACTTCTGGATCGGCTTTTTCCACAAAGTTTTTATTATTTAAACGCTTAGAAACCGATTGAATTTCTTTCTCAATTTTAGCGATTTTCTTCTCTGTCCGGGTAACTAAAGCGTCAATATCGACGACTCCGGCTAACTGAATTAAAGCCTGAACGGTACCGAAAACACCAACAATGGTTTGACCCGTATTCTCCGGTAAACTATCAGTAATGGTGAGCTGTTCCACTTTACATAAGTCTTTAACATATTGTTGCCCTTTTGTCAATACATTCTGCTCTGTTTCGCTTTCTGTTTGCAGAATTGCCTGTACTTTTACCTTCGGTTTAATATCCGCATCTGCCCGCAGATTTCGTAATGTCCGAATAGTGGCAATAATTAACTCAAATTCTGTTTCTAATTCTGAGTCTATTAAAGCTTCGTTTAACTGAGGATAAGTTTGAACCGCTAAACAATCTTCTTCCCCGGTTTGAGTTAACGTATGCCAGATTTCTTCGGTGATATGAGGCATAAACGGATGTAATAGTTTTAATATCCCTTCTAACACTTCTGCCAATACTTGTTGGGCGATAGTTTTTGAAGCCGTATCATCTCCCCAGAAACGCGGTTTTACCAATTCTAAATACCAGTCACAAAAGTCACCCCAAATAAACTCATATTGTTCGCGGGCAGCTTCTCCAACGCCGTAATTTTCCATGTAATTACAGGTTTGCTGTACTGTTTTATGGAAACGAGACAATATCCATTTATCAGATAGTTCCAATTTATCTAACTCAGGCTTTCCTAATTGCTGTGGTGTTTTTCCTTCCAAATTCATCATCACAAACCGGGCAGCATTCCAGATTTTATTAGTAAAATTCCGGGAGGCTTCTACAGAGGGGGATTCATCTTTTTTACGGTCATATTCTAAGCGAATATCTTGCCCTGCCCCTATTACTTCTCGCATTAAAGTGTAGCGTAAGGCATCGGTTCCGTACTTTTCAATTAATATCAAAGGATCGATTCCATTTCCGGCGGATTTTGACATTTTCTTGCCTTGTTCATCCCGAATTAATCCATGAATATAAACGGTTTCAAAGGGCATTTTATCGGTTAAATATCCCGCCATCATCGTCATCCGGGCAACCCAGAAAAAGATAATATCAAATCCAGTTGAAAGGGTATTAGTCGGATAATATTTCTCTAAATCTGCGGTTTTTTCCGGCCATCCTAAGGTTGAAAACGGCCATAAACCGGAAGAAAACCAAGTGTCTAATACATCTGGATCTTGTTGTAATTGAACGTCTTTACCGTATTTTTCAATCGCTTTTTCTGTTGCTTCTTCTGCTGTTTTAGCAACAATAAAAGGTGTATCATCAGTAATCTCTCCCTCGGTTTCACTAATAGCATACCAAGCCGGAATTTGATGACCCCACCATAACTGCCGAGAAATACACCAATCTTCTAAACGAACTAACCAATCTCGATACACTTTTCCCCAACGATCTGGGACAAATTGCGGCGAATTTTGATTGTCAAAACAGTCTAATGCTTTATCGGCTAATGGGCGTATTTTTACAAACCATTGGGTGGATAATAACGGTTCAACCGGAACTTTTCCTCGTTCACTATAAGGTACACTATGTTGATAGTCTTCTACCTTAACCAGTACCCCATCTGATTCTAATTGTTTGACGACATTTTTCCGGGCAACAAACCGATCTTGTCCTTCAAACTCTCCTGCATTTTCATTCAATGACCCATCTTTATTCATAATATTAATCATGGGCAGTTGATGGCGTTGACCCATTTGAAAATCATTTAGATCGTGGGCAGGAGTGACTTTAACACATCCCGTCCCAAATTCAGGATCGACGTGTTCATCGGCAATAATGGGTATTTCTCGATTCATGATTGGCAGGGTTAATGTTTTGCCAATTAAATCTTGATAACGTTCATCTTTAGGGTTAACTGCAACGGCGGTATCTCCTAACATGGTTTCGGGGCGAGTGGTGGCGACTTCGACATAGCCACTACCATCAGTTAAAGGATAACGAAAATGCCACAAATTACCGTTAATATCTTTATTATCAACTTCTAAATCCGATACTGCTGACTCACTCGCAGGACACCAATTCACCATGTATTGACCGCGATAAATCAGTCCGTCTTCATATAACTGAATAAACGCGGCAATGACGGCATTTGATAATCCAACATCGAGGGTAAAACGTTCCCGACTCCAGTCAGCAGATATCCCTAAACGTCGCAGTTGATTAACAATAGTTCCCCCAGATTCTTCTCGCCATTGCCAAGCTTTTTCAAGGAACTTTTCTCGACCTAAATCGTAACGAGTTTTACCGTCTTCTTTGAGTTGTCGTTCTAAAATAGTTTGTACTGCAATACTGGCGTGATCTGTCCCCGGTAAATAGAGGGTATTGTCGCCTTTCATGCGATGGTAGCGAATTAAAGCATCAATTAAGGAATTATTGAACGCATGGCCCATGTGGAGGCGGCCCGTGACGTTCGGCGGCGGAATCATGATACAGTAAGGGTCACCAGCTTGTTGCGGGTCAGCCACGAAGACTTGATGTTCTTCCCAGTATTGTTGCCATTTGGTTTCTGTGGTGAAGGGATTATATTGACTGGGTAAGTTGGGGGTTGATGAAGTCATGGGCGATCGCGAACAAAAATAGATACTTTAATTACTCCTAATATTCTGCCATATTCTTTGCATAAATTTCGCCAGTTTGGATAATTAGTCAGTTGAGAATTATTATTTCAATTTTCTATCTTTGCATTCATCGCAGGGACAAGCTTCTAGAATAGTGTGAGGTTGGTGTTTTTTATACTTGTATAATCTTGCTTCATGATAAGGCCCCATACCATACAATCCTAGAGCTAATTGTAATTTAGATATCAATAGATTGGGATTGCTAAAAATAAATTTATAAAATTCAGAAGTTGTCACAATAGCAAAACCCACTTTAATTAAATCCCTTATTCTGCCTTTTTTTATATTGAGCAAAAATAGTCGTAATAAAGCTTCTAAGTAGCCACGATTATATCCTATTGCTTTTGCATCAATAGCCGCTTCCCAGATTTGTTGAGCTTGCTTTTCTAAAAGCTCTTTTTTATTATAATTAGAATTATCAACAAAACTCCCGATTAAATTTGCTCTTGCTAATGATACTTGCATTTGACCCGAAAGATTACCGCAGTCAATAAATATATTTTGACTTTTCTGATAATGATAATCTGCGCTTTCAATTAATTGATTCGCTTCTAAAATCTGACCTAATCTTAAATGATAAAAAGCAGTAGCACCCAAGTCATTACTTAATGTATATTCATCACGAGCTTTTTCTAGAAAATATTGAGCTTTGATATAGAATTGAGCGGCTTCAGCAAAATTATATTGTGCTAAATAAACTCGACCTAAATAATGAAAGCAGCTATTCAATAATTGTAAAATTTCTTTTTTTTCTTTTTCTTTTGTTTTTAATATAGCAAGTAAAATATTTGTTGCTTGATTCATATAATCAGCCGCTTTATCTAATTGAAATGTATAGAAATAATAATGTCCTAGATAAAGCAAAGTTCTACCTAACTGCTTTTCTAAATTATGATTTTGCCGACATAGTATTTCACAGCGATTAAGAATTTTCGGTATTTTTTTAAATTGACTCGTATTTTCATAATATATTGCTAGATAAATTTGATAGTCAATTTTATTATGTAAATTAGTTTCTAAAGCTATCGCTTTTTTGAGATTAAACTCTGCCTTTGGATGAGAAACTGATAAATTGGCTAAACATTTAAACTTATTGTAATACAAAATAGCGGGTAAATTGATTGAATTAGTTTGATATTCCTCAATGAGTTGATCTATCTCATAAAGCCATGCTTCAGTTGTCGTAAAAATCCGTAAAGCTTTATCAATAAACTGACTAAGTAATTGAGAACGTTTCTGTAAATATTGAGTTTTATTATAGTGTTTTCTTAAGGCTGTAATTACATGATCTAAATCTATTTCTATCTCTGATTTTGACAGAAGAACAGCAAAATGACGATTTGGATCGGGCTTGTTTTGACGCAATCTTTCTTTTAAAGATTTTCTGCTCATGTTCTTATTAATAATATGTTGTTAAAAACTCATAAAGTAAACTATGCATTGAATATCTAGATTCTGATTGAATACTCTGACTACTTTCTAACAGATTAGATTTGCTACATTCTGCGATAGCTTGTGTAAATTCATCATCATTTAAACCGGATGTTTCTTGAATATTCAAGCGAGAAATTAAACTATTAGGACTATATTCAGCTACCGAATTTAAAACCCGTATCGCACTATCAGAGAGTGAATCTAATGATTCTTCATATAAAAAAGCTTGAATATTTTGCTCTTTGTCAAATCTTTGAAATATTCTTTCTAACGGCTCATCATATTTTTTCAATAAATTTATTACCAATAAAATCATCAAAGGATTGCCCTGTGTTTTATCATATATTGGATATAATGTTTCATCTAAAGCCTGTTGAATCACATCTAATTCTTGACCTTGATATCGAATCATCTCTAAAGTTGCTGAGGGATCTATACCCTTCAATTTAATTTCTCTGGCTGCACAATTATTCGCTTTTACATCTTTACGAGAAGTCAAAATTATCTTGCTGGGTCTAATATTGCATTCGGGTTGAAAAGGATTAAATCTATCCAAAAGACGCTCATATTCTGATACCGTTTCTAAATTATCAATCACAATTAAATAAGGATCTGCTTGTAACTTTTTTTGCAGTGCCTTGAAGTGATCTTTGTTAGCAGGTGGTAAATTAATCTCAAGCTGTGAAGCAATATCATAGATAATACTATCTGCATTAATATCTCTTCTATTATTTTCGATTTGCACCGACATATCCGCCGCTAAATAAGTTTTTTTTTGCTGTAGTCCAAGCCAACTTAACAAAACCGCAATCTTCCCCATATTCACTAATTAATTTTTCAGTTAAAGACGTTTTACCAATTCCGCCTGCACCCGTCAAACTCATCAACCAATAATCATCAGGACTTCGGAGATTATCCCCCAATTTATCAAGTATTTTATCAATACCAAATAGTCTTTTTTGCTGCCAATTGGTTTTCTCCCTTAAAGTTTTTTCAATTTGATTACTTTCTCTATTCTCTTCAACATTATTATTTTCTTGATTTCCTTCCGAATTAACAGAATTATCACTAATTAAAACCGAAGTACTATTATCTGAAATATCAAAACTTTGATCTAAATCAATCTCTACTTGATCCTCAATATCATCATCCAAATTCACCCATTCAGGCTTATGTCTTTGGAAGATATCAACTAATTCATCGCGCCTACATTTACCCGAAATAACTGCTTTCCCTAAAAAAGTATTGCAAATACTAGCAATATTTTGTCTAACAGTATTTTCAACTATATTGAGTGATTTAGCGATTGTCTTATCACTCTCTCCTGCTAATAGTTTTTCTAATATCTCCTTTTTTCTAGATGATAAGTTATTGAACTTAATTTCAAATTGCTTTGGAGTCATTCCTCTCTCTACTCAATCGACTCTACACAGAATTATACACAAAATCCTACACAAAACCCTCTAAAGTACACAAAAATATTCACAAAAAAACACTTGACTTGTGTATTTATATACTGTTTAAATGTGACTTCATCAGCGATATCAACGACCAGATAAACTCTAATAACAATTAGGGTTTAGAGAAGGTTAAATGCGAATTTATAATTTATTCAGGGGTCATAAATTATGTCTTTACCGAATCCTGCAATTGCAAATAATTTAGTAATAACTGGGTTTGAGGATGCTTACGGATGGTTGCAAGAATTTGCTAATAGCGAAGATTTTATATTCAAGAGTCAGCAGGTTTTTGGCAACAACTTTGATACCGATAAGTTAGAAACGTTACAGCAACAGTGGGTTACAGGGAATTTTGAAGCATTATCTCGGTTTAAAGTACTAGTAATTAAAGAAGATTTATAAGCATCACTTACTTGAGATGCTTTAAAAGATAATCAAGTCACTTGTAAGTTTCATTTAATGACTGCTAAACATGATAGGAGGTCTAAGTTATGCTATATAAAGCTGATTCAGAATTCGGATATGTTTATAATCAACTTCGAGAGAGCAATGGTAAGACTTATATATTTTGGATAAATGGTTTAAGGGGAACCAACCAAACTTTTGACGATCACACTCAAAATGTTGGAGATGCGTTTAATTTTTTCTCAGAATTAAATGATTCTTCACTTAATGGTCAAAATTTTTCTGATGGAATATCACCTTTTTCATCTCCATATCAATCAGACTCATCGAGTTCTATTGAGTACATTTGGCATCATAATGAGTCCGCCATACAGCATTTAGAGGATGGACTTAATGAATTTGTTAGCTACGCAAGAAGTCTTTTAGAAAATGAGAGCTTGCTCACAGATTTTCCTTCTCTGGAATTGGGAGCAAAAGCAGCTATCGAATATCTAGGTAGTTCTGAAGTAATAGATAAAATAGCCAGCATAGGACTACTTGGCGATTTAGCAGAAGCTTTTTTTCAGTATGTTTTTGACTGGGAAGATGCCAGTAATGTTGAAAATAATATCTGGGTTCCTCAAGTACAAGATTTACTAAAAAATGAAAAAAATTCTGTGGTTTTTATATCTCACTCTCAGGGCAACTTTTTTATAGAAGATGGGTTGAAATCAGGTGAGTTCGACCCAGCACGAGTCCGAACTATAGCAATGGGTTCTCAGACTAGTTATTCTGATGTTGATGAATACGAGGTTGCCAATATTAAAAAAACCGACGACCCGCTAGTTAACTTTCAATTTGATAACTTCCTAATACCAAATTCGATTGAGTTTGGATCGGCGTTAATAAATTTGTTTAGCCAATTTGACAAGGCTTTCAGTGAGACAGACGGTCACGCTCTTGGTGGTGCTAATCCGTCGCCCAGTACATATTTAGGATATCCAGAAACACAGTCTTCTGTCAAAAGCTTTATATATGAGTTACAGCCACAAGGATTTTATTTTCCTAACGAACCCATTCAAGCTCCTGGTTCATCTTCTGTATCTGGTACTAAAGATGATGACTGGATAGAAGGAAGTCAGATTGATGATGGGTTATTAGGAGAAGACAGGAATGATGTATTGCGAGGCAACGGGGGAAACGATCAACTGATAGGTGGTTTTGGTTACGATTTACTTGATGGTGGAGAGGCAATTGATACCGCTGATTATTCTAGTTCTCTTACTCTGCAAGGAATTGTAGTCAATCCCAGTCAAATTGCAGGAGTTGATATTTACGAGATTAATGATGGTTGGGGAACTACGGACACTGTTTTAGATGTAGAAATAATCCAAGCTTCACTTTATGGGGATGTGATGAACGGCTTCGATCACAAACGCGATATATTTTATGGTGGTGATGGAATCGATCAGATTAACGGTAATGGTGGTGATGATTTCCTTCATGGTCAAGGGGGAGGGGATATTATTCATGGCCATCAAGGTCAAGACGAAATACATGGAGGAGGAGGTTTAGATTTTATTAGCGGTGGAGATCAATCCGATATTCTTTATGGAGAAGATGAATCTGATAAAATTCACGGCGACGGTGGTAATGATTATATAAGTGGTGGAAATGGTTGGGACGAACTACAAGGAAACGGCGGTGATGATTACATAGATGGTGGAGAGGGAAATGATATTATTCACGGTCATCAAGGTCAAGACGAAATACATGGAGGAGGAGGTTTAGATTTTATTAGCGGTGGAGATCAATCCGATATTCTTTACGGAGAAGATGAATCTGATAAAATTCACGGCGATGGTGGCAATGATTCTATATACGGCGGAAATGGTTGGGATGAAATAGAGGGACATGATGGGGACGACTATCTCAGAGGAGAAGGTGGTAAAGACCTGATCTTTGGAGGAAATGGAGATGACAATATTACTGGTGGAGATGGAGACGATGAAATTTGGGGCTTCTACGGAAATGACCTGATATTTGGTGATAGTGGCTTTGGTCACGATAGTATTTATGGAGAATATGGTGATGATTCTCTGTACGGTCGTGTAGGAAATGACTATATTAGTGGAGGAGACGATCAAGATCTGATTTTTGGTGAGGAAGGTATCGATCAACTTGAAGGGAATAGTGGAGATGATAGTATTTCCGGTGGCTTAGGTAATGATGCGATCGCAGGTAACGATGGCAATGACAATATTACAGGCGATGAAGGAGAAGATAATATCTCCGGTGGGTTAGGTAATGATGCGATCGCGGGTAACGATGGCGATGACAATATTACAGGCGATGGCGGAGATGACCAAATTACAGGCGATGGCGGAGACGATATCATCGAAGGTAATGATGGTCGGGACAGTATAGAGGGTGGACTTGGAGAAGATAATATCTCCGGTGGCTTAGGTAATGACACTCTTCAAGGTAACCAAGACAATGACATTCTTAAAGGAGATGGCGGTAAAGATCTAATTGATGGTAACCAAGGAGACGATTTCATCGAAGGTAACAACGGTGATGACACTCTCTCTGGCGGCCTGGGTAGAGACGAACTTTACGGCGATAACGGCAACGACAATATTAATGGAGATGCAGGAAAAGATAGTCTTTATGGTGGCAATGGCGCGGATCTGTTGTGGGGAGATGATGGAGAAGATATAGTCTTTGGTAACGATGGAGAGGATACCCTCAGCGGGGGTGAAGCTGACGATCGCTTATATGGAGACAAAGATAACGATACTATTTATGGCGATCGCGGTGATGATTTTATTGTCGGCGGTCAGGGGGCTGACTTCATCAATGGAGGAGACGGGGATGATACAGCCTCTTTCTACAACTCCGACAGCGGTGTGATCGCAGACCTAACTACAGGCGGTAGCGGCCCTAGTGGAGACTCCCAAGGCGATCGCTATGAGGAAATTGAAAACTTAGAAGGGTCAGAATTTGATGATCGCTTAATTGGAGATAACCAGGATAACAAATTAAGCGGACTTGGGGGGAATGACTACCTTGACGGACGCGATGGTGATGACTCTCTTGACGGCGGTTTAGGGGATGACAACCTCGTTGGCGGCAAAGGAGATGATAGCCTCATGGGTCGTGAGGGTAACGATGACCTTGATGGCCAAGCTGGGGATGATTTCCTTGACGGTGGCAAAGGGGAAGATGCCCTATTGGGAGAAGCCGGAGATGATACCCTGTATGGTCAAGCTGACGCAGATGACCTAGATGGCGGTCGGGGAGATGACTACCTAGATGGCGGTCTGGGAGATGATTTTCTCTCGGGTCGTGAAGGCAAAGATCAACTGTTTGGTCGTGATGGGGATGATTATCTCTCCGGAGGTAGCGGTGATGATACCCTCAAAGGGGAAGCCGGAATAGATGCCTTATATGGGGAGGGAGGTAAAGATATCCTCTATGGCGGTATCGGAAAAGATAGTCTGTTTGGCGGAAACCACAATGACTTTCTCGACGGTGAGGCTGATGACGATTATCTCGAAGGCGGAGACGGCAATGATGACCTTTATGGCCGCCAAGGAGAGGATAGCTTGTATGGGGGTAAAGGGAATGATTTCATCTGGGGTAATGACAATCCTGATAGCCTCTGGGGTGGTTTAGGACATGACATCCTCGACGGTGGCAATGGCAATGACTTGTTACAAGGGGGAGATGGTCAAGATGAAGTTTGGGGCCAAGCGGGTATTGATAACCTCAACGGCGGAAATGGTCACGATCTCTTAGATGGTGGCGAAGATGATGACTTCCTCAGTGGGGATGCCGGAAACGATAAACTTTATGGTCGCCAGGGTTTAGACTATCTTACCGGAGGGGAGGGTAAAGATTCTCTCTGGGGTGAGTCGGGTAATGATACCCTCAGCGGAGAGATGGGACATGACTATCTTGATGGTGGCGAGGATAATGATTTTCTCGACGGGGGAGACGGCAAAGATATCTTACTGGGAGATGACGGCAATGACCTGTTATCTGGTGGTAGCGATAACGACTTACTCGATGGCGGAGATGGTCAAGATACTCTCAGCGGAGGTGACAACAACGATCAATTGTATGGTCAAGCCGGAGAGGACAGTTTAACCGGAGATGCCGGACAAGATACCCTTGATGGAGGTTTAGGAAATGATACCCTGACTGGGGGAGAAGATGGCGATCGCCTCATCGGTGGAGATGGCAACGACTTACTCTCTGGTGGTGTTGGGGTAAATACCTTAACCGGAGGCGCAGGACAAGATGAGTTTGTCTTAGTTACAGGTGAGGGTTATCAGCTTATTTTAGACTTTCAAGTTGGGCAGGATTTGTTACAGTTTGAGGGTAGCTTAAGCTTTGATAATTTTGATTTGGTCCAGCAATTGGCTGATACTAAAATCTATCTACCAGATACTGATGATTTATTAGCGGTTTTGAAAGGGGTTATCCCAGAAGATTTACAAATAACGGATGATTCTGTTGTTGTATAGTGTGAGGCGCTTGAAACCTCCCCTAACCCCTCCTAAAAGGAGGGGAATTAGAACAACACCTAAACAAATAAACGAAAAATAGGAATTACTAGCCCCTCTCCTATCAGGAGAGGGGTTGGGGAGAGGTCTGTTTTATACATCTCACAGGTTTTTCTATGATTATCAATTAACTGGATTTGAATTGTTAGGCGCAAGCGTTACGCCCCCACGTATTGTACAAAATTTTTATCGCTGTGCTGCCCTCTTTTTTATGCAATGTGCAGATAACAAAATATGGTCTTCTGTTTGTAAAATAGAACAGGATTCTATCGCTTGAGATAAGACAGGAATTCCTTGTTTTAATTGAGTTTGAACGGCTTTTTCTTGGTCAACATCTCGAATCAATTTTTGATCTTGAATATAGTCAACTTCAAAAGCTTGACGATCTAATAACCAAAAATCAATACTATATTTTTGAATAAATTGTCGAATTGTTTGCCAGTTTGTACTATATTGGGCTTGAATTAAGTCTATTGTTTTTTGACGCAACGGAGTATAATAAGCGCTATGATAGGGCATACTATATTCTAAAGAAACTAAAGTAGAACGTTGGGCAAATGTGGGAATATAATCGGCTTCTTCTGAGATAGAAGCGACTAAACTATCTTTAGGTTGAGTGAGAAGAAATTGATAAATTTCTGAGGCGTTTCCTGTCCGATACAGTCGTTGAGAAGTGGCAATAGGCGGGAAAAAGGGCAGAATAATTAAGATTAATCCTAAGCTTAAAACCACTCCAAATTTAATCCATTGTTTGGGACTCATTCCCATCTGTATTTTTTGTTTCCAATATCTGTATTGTTGATCCAAAAAAATTGTTAAGGTAACCCCAGCAGCTAAAACCAAGGTAACTCTAACGCTATGATAAATATATCGATTAGGAAAATGAAGTTGAAATAGAAATAGATGGGATAAACAGAAGAGTCCAACTGAAGTTAAAATGATTTGTTTGAGAATAATAATATGTTCGGAAACTTGATTAATTAAAGGAAATTGTTGTTTTCTCTTGAGTAGAAAAGGTAATAGTATTCCTGTTAAAGCAAGGGGTGGTAAAAGTCCTAAGAATAGTAAACCGCTACGGGGACTCAGTAACCAATAAATTAAGGGATTATTGATAAAAAATATATTCCTACCCCATTCTCGATCAATCAGGTTAAATGTAGGCAGTAACTTCGCTTCAGCAACTGTAATTATCGGCCCAAATTCATTACTACTAATTCGGTAGGGAATCAAGATTATTCCTGAAACAATAATTCCAAATAGTAAAGCTTGCCAGCGAAATTTGTCGGAGGTTTTATCAACTAATCGAATTGTTAATAAACAGAGATAAATTAGTACAAATTGTGGGTAAAATAGTCCTTGCAAGGCAATAATTAATAAAATAGCAAATAGTCTTTTTTCAATTAAGTAATATAAAAAAGCAATAAATAGCGGATAAATAAATGCCCGAGGCGTTGCGGAAATGATATCATCTTCCATCCATAAGGTTTGATTCAGTAATAAAGTTGTAATAAATCCATGAATGGGTAAAGGTAAGAATTTTAGACTGAGTTTAAATCCATAATATGTAATAACAATAGCTAAAATTGCGGGAATAATTTTACCTGCAAAAACTGGATCGATACCGACTTTTGCCAGTATCCAATATAATGTTGTGAAACCCCAGGGGGCAACAGATCGAAAATAGTCTGCAATTAAATCATTAGGAAATAACTCTGGATCAATAAACCGTCGCATCCAGATAATATGATGTCTGGCATCGTCTTGAATAATCTCAGGATGATTTAAAGCATAAGAAATTGATTCTATACCGTAGAAAATAGCAACCAATAAACTTAAACTCAGCCATAATCTATAGTTTGTACAAAAACTATTTTTGATTTTAAAATAAACAAATTTATTCAAAATTTAACCTAATTTGCAGCTATAAAATATTAGCATTATTTATTTTAATTTTACCGATAATTAGGAAGATTGTACTAAATTAATCCGGTTATCTGCTTTGAAATTAATCGGAGATTGATTTTTAATATATTCAGTCACAACATCTGAAATCAAAAAGCCAGTATCCACTTGATTTTCACCTTGTGTTAAAACCTGGTATCCGTCACCACCTTTCATCATAAAATTATTAGTCACAAGTCGATAAGTTGCTGTCAAATCTAATGATTTTTCCTTAGCATTTTTATCGATAATTTTAACAGAATTAATCCGATTTCCTATAGGCTTTGTAGGGTTCCAAGTGAATCGAATTCCAGCTACATGAGAAAAACATCCCTCTTCTTCTTCAACACCACTCACACCATGTTCTAAAGCTTGTTTAAGTTGTTCCCCAGTTAAATCTAAGCGAGTAATAGTATTATTAAAAGGTAATACTTCTAATACTTGCCCTAAAGTAATATTTCCGGGGGGAATACTCGACCGAATTCCGCCTGCATTCACTAACGCCACATCCGCCCCGTCAACTTTTAATTGATTTAACATTGCATCAGCAATCAAATTACCTAAATTTGTTTCTTGTGTCCTAATTTTAGCGCGATCGCCTTCTAATTTAACCTTAGTTTGACCAATAACGGTTTGTCGTAATTTTTCTAAAGGTTGTTTAAATGCCTGAAGTTTCTGTTCAAATTCCGGTGAAGATTGAATTTTATTATCGATAGCATGAGGGAAACCATTCCATTGTTTAATCCGCCCTTTACGATCAAATTCAACCTCTAAATCCCCTAAATATTTACCCCATTCCCAATCTGTCGCCACTAAAATTGTATCTCCATTCGGTGTTTTTTCAACAATTGGATAAGGTAACTTTGCACCTAACATTTTACCTAGCGGTGTATGAGAATGCCCTCCAATAATAATATCAATTCCATCAACTTTTTCAGCTAATTCTAAGTCATGAGATAAGCCAATATGCGTTAAAGCAATAATTTTATTAATTCCTTGCTGTGTCAATTCTTCAACAGCAGTTTTAGCTGCCATGACTTCATCGTTAAACTCAATACCTTCTCCCGGACTAGAAAGAGTTTTTGTTTCTGTTGTCGTTAATCCTAATATCCCTATTTTTTCACCTTCTATTTCTTTAATTATCCAAGGTTTAATCTGTCCTTTTAAAGGAGAATTATTAGCCATTTCTAGGTTAGCCGACAACATAGAAAAGTTAGCCGATTTAAGAAAGCTTGCTAGGACTTGCTGTCCTTGATCAAATTCATGATTTCCGACTGCAACAGCCGTATAATTCAAATCATTATAAAACGGTAAATCTGCTTTACCTAAATACTGATTAAAATAAAGGGTTCCTTGGAAAATATCCCCAGCATCGAGTAATAATGTAGGAGTATTGCTTGTTTGACGAAGTTGATTAATTAAGGTTTTTCGTCTACTAATTCCTCCGAATTGTTGCCCATCAACCATTGTCGGTTCAAGATGGGCATGATGATCATTAGTATGCAAAATTCTGAGGCTGAAACTTTGATTCTGTACCCGAAAATTGTGAAATGTAAATACAACTAAGAAACCCAAAACAATCAGAACACTAAATGATCGCACAGCCCATTTCATAACTATATCCTAGTTAATTCCAATAAATTTAAGAGAGTAATTTATATTTTTTATTCATCTTAGCGCTAAAATATAGATATTTTTAATGGATTAAAAACAATAGCTACAAATTTAGCAAATTTAACCGTGTTTATTTTTTAGGAAACTTGATCCGAGATGAATCAGAGAAATGATTTATAGTGGGTGTTTGAGGATTCTCAACTATGGGAACTTCATACTTAATATCCTGATAAGTCAATTTTAACTGTTCTGCTTCAGGTGTATTATTCGCTACAATAAATTGTTCAGGAGATAAGATAAGATTCTCATAATCAAATCCGCCTGAAACGGTGCTATCCGGTATTGTCAAATCAACGCTGTAGCTTTCTTTTGGGTATTTATAGCATTCTATAATTGTACCAATGGTTCCTTGAGGAATAGAACGCTGACTAAACTTAATTTTAATATCTGTAATGATCTCAATTCGATCATAAATTTGGGCTTTCATTTCTGATTCTCTCCATTGATTGAAACAAACTTCTGTAATCTCTGAATCGTTACTTTTCCGTCTTCAAAGCTGTCAACATCATATCGGAAAATCGACTCATTAGATTGATTAGGGTGAGTTAGCTGCTTAAATCTAGTATTTTTTCCGTGACTTAGGTTACATTATATTAGTGATATATATCACACTAATTTCGGACTTTCCTCATTTATTAATCTGCCTGCATCCGGCATACTATGTATCATTGAGTTTCCCAAAGGTGTGCCAATGAATTTAAGAACGATAGCCACCGCAGTATTCATGATGGCGACAAGTCTGGTCACTCCAGCAGTTGCCGAAAATCCCGCACACCTAAAACAGTTATTAGATACTAAAGAATGTGTCCGCTGTGACCTCAGTGGGGCGCAGTTAGCGGGAGTTGATCTCAGCGGCGCAAATTTAAAAGATGCTAACCTCAGTGGGGCAAACCTGGCTGAGGCCAATCTCAACGAAGCCAATTTAAACCGGGCTGAATTAGTCGAAGCTAATCTCAGAGGTGCTAGCTTGGTTGTGACAAAGCTGCATGGGGCTAATTTGACAGCGGCCGATCTCCAAAATGCTAATTTAAGTTTAGCGGGCATGGTAATTGCAGATTTAACCAATGCTAACCTGATGGGCGCTAACTTAATTGGGGCTAATATGGAAAGTGCAGATTTAACAGGTGCTAATCTTAAAGATGCTCGTCAAACGATTGGTCACTTAGGTCATATTCGGCTTCAAGAAGGAGATTTACAGCCTATAGATATTGTTAATGGTGTTAATCTACGAGATGCGAATTTAACCAATGCTAACTTGACCGGGGCTGATTTAACCGCTTCAGATTTAGGAGGCGCAAAGCTAGAAAATACTAATTTACACAAAGCAAATTTGGTCAATACTTTACGATAAGCAATTTTTCTTTCAAGTTCAACTTTGAAGTTTAGAAGACACTAATTACAATCACTGATTATACTGATTAAAATCGCGATCGGAAATTGTACTGATGAGGGCTAGGGAAAGCGATCAACCTTTTGCCCTTATCTGTTTCCGCCATCTCCCACTCACTTAGGCAATAATCACACTGGGAATTGCTGCAATCAGTTCGACTAAAAAAGCAAAAGTGCGATCGCACCGACAATGGTAAAAAATCGTCACGTGTCACCAGGGCCACCGCTAACCCAATGGGGACGGCTAGCAGCAACGCTAAGACAGAAGTCACCAGCGGACCATAAACAAAAGGCAGCGCACCGAAAACCAACTGTGAAACCTTCCACTCTCGTCCCCATAAAAAGGGTTAGGAAATCGAGCGCTATTTGACAACTGTGGCATGTTCGTTGAAACGCTTAGATAACTGAACAGCCAATGATTTCAGGGCTATTGCAGGTATGCGATCGCGATATTTATTTTAACTTTTATTTAACCTGTTGGGTCGCCTGTGATTGATTTATAGGCATAAATCGACAACTCGTGATGCTCTTGGATCGTAAAGTTTCTTTACAATAGAAAGTGATGTTGTCTCATAAAAGACTATGTATCTTACCTGGCTTGATAGCAACTCTTGGCTACTCGAAATTAGCAATCAACGCATTCTGCTGGACCCTTGGTTAGTGGGGCCGTTAATGTTTGGGAATTTACCTTGGTTATTCAAAGGAATACGCCCTACCCCGCGTCCCATACCAGACAATATTGACCTGATTTTGCTATCCCAAGGATTAGAAGATCACGCTCATCCTGAAACTTTGAAGCAGCTTGACAAAAATATTCCGGTTATCGCTTCTCCTAACGCCACCAAAGTGGTAAAAGAGTTGGAATATACTCAAGTGACAACTTTAAAACATGGAGAAAGTTATACCCTCGCCAATGAGATCAATATTAAGGCGCTTCCGGGTTCTCCCATTGGGCCAACTTTAGTGGAGAATGGTTATCTGCTGAGCGAATTAGCAACTAACCACACGCTTTATTATGAACCTCACGGTTACCATTCCCCCGAGTTAAAAGATATTGCACCGATTGATGTGGTGATTACTCCATTAACCACCCTCTCCTTACCGATTATTGGGCCAATTATTCAAGGAGCAGAAACCGCTTTAAAGTTGGCGCAGTGGGCAACGCCTCAAGTGATGGTACCAACCGCAGACGGAGAAGAGATTCAGTATGAAGGCTTGTTGACTGCTTTCATTAAACCCGAAGGGAGTATAGAAGATTTTCGCTCAACCCTCGCTCGTCATAATCTCTCAACCCGAGTCCTGCAACCTCAACCGGGTCAACGCTTTGAAGTTTTACCTGTCGCTGCTTAATCAGTGATTTCACTCCATAGCGGCTTGACAAATTCAAACTGTACAGTCTATCCTATATATAGAGTGATTAAACTGTACAGTCTAGTTAGACTAAGAAGGAACGAGCAAATGGATATTTTAAGTCTTTCTGTTTTACTCGGAATGATTGCTTTATCTGATGAAGTTCTTAATGGTCGCTTAAAGCTTTCCCAACGCTTACTTGCTTATATGGATCAGATGGGCAGCCAAAACAAAGACCGTCAAAACAATTCAACCCGCAGCAGTTGAGAACAGATTAATCGATTTACAGGAATATGTAAAAAAAGTGCATAAGTTCGTGAAGTCGAGAAATATGTTCTCAATGAAAGGAGTTAATGAGTCTACCTAAGTGTTTATTCCTATGAAATTATTTTCAACCACAACTCAACCCGGTCAATTATTCAAGCAGAATATCGCGAATCTGTTCGCTGTCGTTGCTGGCGTAGCAGTGAGTGTTGGACTTTGGAATACACTACCCTCATCACAAACTCGTTTTCACTTTCAACAACAAATGGGTACTGATACACTCTCCGGCACATTTGAAGCAGTAGACCAGAATTCAGATGGTGTGGTTGAGTTGTCAGAAATCAAAACATTTCAGGCAAAATGGGGTGAGCATAGCTGGAATAAAGATAATTTAGAATCCTTTCTGTGGGGACAGAAAACCACTCAATCTTATCAAGATAAACAGCATCAATTTAATGGATTAAATCTGTTTGCTCGTACCCAGCAAAACTCACAAGCTCAGATTCTGCAAATTCAGAACAGAGGTATATTTAGTCCGACAAATAATACTCAAAATCTTAGTGTTTCGGGAATTGAATATGGAAATAATCAAGCAGAAACTGTTCTATTTTCTAATCCTAACTTGAAGCTGGAAGTGACTCGAGAGCGGGCGCAGAATAACCCAGACTACATGAAAATTTCTATTTGTCTCGGGTTAATTGGGTTGTTATTATCGAAACCCTTAATTCCCAACTTTGCAGTCACAAAAAAAGCAATTCAAGCCTAAAAACAGTAGAGATGTTACGTGTAACGTCTTTGGAATACATGTAACGTCTCTGCATTTTATAGCCTTATGCGCTCTGGCAATAAGCAATAGGCAAGTAAGAAGTAAGGAGTCATGCCTGTTACTGACTAATTTCTGATATTCTCTAAAAACTAAATACTAACAACTAAAAACTATTGAGGTGTGACGATAAACTGACTCACGACTTCTGGTAACTGGTTAACCACAAACCCCGGTGTTGCAGTTACTTCTGTTTGAGTGTAAGGTGGTATTCCGTAGGTGGTAACAGTTAAATCTTGAGTTTGGCGGTCTATGAGAAATTCTGTCCAACCAAAAGTATGAGCAGTGGTGTAAAATCCTTCTATTAATTCAGCGTTAATATCAGAATCATTTAAACCAATGGGATCATATCCTAAAGTCGTCAAACGATCATTAACAAAATTCTCAATAAATTGATCTTGACTGAAGCGAGTGTCTAGATCTTTGTAGAATTCTTTTTCCTCTGGCGTTAATAGCGCATCCGAAGTGACAGCCACAATTTCAGATCCTAAAGGCGCAGCGAATTGTTCACCCTCTAATTCTAACTGAACCGCAGTTGCACCCACCGTCACTTCAAAAATATCTGTTGGAATTTGTGGCTGAGCTAACCCAGTTTGATAGGTAATATCATTCACAATTGTACCATTTAAACTGCCCGAAATAAACACCACATTCTCAATTTCATTTTCATCAATAAATTGCAATAAATTCGTTCTTTCTGCTGCATAACCTTCCCATCGATCCTCTGCATCAGGGAGGGGTAAATTTTGCATAGGAACAGGTGAAAATATAAATTTCCAAGTAATATCTGCCTCTTCTGCGGTTAACAAATCCTCTTTTAATTCTTGTAATTGGGTTTCTCCCAGCAATGTTCGTCCCGGTGTAAATGTTTCATTGATAAACTGATTGGTTTCGTCAACTGTCGCCACATCGGGTAAAGAAGAAACTGGCGCATCTCGGAAAGATCGTGCATCTAAAATAAACGTAGCGGCATCATTCCCATGGGTATTAAATCGATAAAGTTTAGATTGATTAGCTGTGACTAAATCTGCCGTTTCTCCGTAAAACTCTTCTCGAATAGGATGATAAGTTTGAAAGGCATCTAAGGCTGTTTGAAAGCGCGGTGTTTGATTAACAAAATCACCTTCTGTACCGAAATAAGTCTGAGGAAAAAATGCATCTGTTGGGCTAACTCCCCCCGCAAACCCTTCCATCACATTCCGATCATCCCAGACTGCATAAATGGGTGTAGAGGACCATAAATTCCCCCAAGTATTTAACCCGGAACGTTCGGAATAAACTTCATTATATTTAGTTTCAAATCCAATAAGTGTTTCTACTTGTTCAACCCCTGGTAAATCGGGAGAAACACTATCTGCATCAATCGGATCTCCTAAGTTTACAAAAAAGTCTAAATTACGAGCCGGAACATTTGCGATCGCAGGAAAAGGAGCCAATTCACCTTGAGTCGTTCCAGTCGCCCCAAACCTTAGCCCGTTTTGACTTCCGAGGGGTTCTAATGTTCTAAAATTACCGGATTCTACAGTCGTCGCAGCATCAGTAACCCGGACAAAATATTGAGTTGCGGGCGTTAAATTATCTAGCTCAACTTTAATCGGAATTAAGGGATCAATCACCTCCGTTTCTATTCGACCTAAAACCGTATTAAAATTGGGGTTTGTTGCATATTCAATGGTTAAATTTCCGCCCACAGTTCCCCGAGTCAATAATACCGCAGAAGTTTGAGTCGCATCGCCAATTCCTAAACGATTCGGTAACGTTGATCCTCTTGCTTCTATGAATGGTGTAAACTCCCGTTTTTGGGCAGCACCGACTTCTAAATAATGCTCAATTCCGGTAAGTTTATCTTGTTCTAAAAAATCCAAAATATCCGGATTTTGACTAAGATAATAATCATTATTATAAAGAGGACTCGGATTGCGTCCTTCAAATTGCCCAAACTCAACAAAATGCTCAATTGTCGTGATATCGCCCTGTTGAACTAAAGGAATCAAATCAGGATTTTCAGTTAAATAATATTCTCCATCAAATAACGCCCCAGGATTACGATTTTGAAACTGACCTATTTCGATATAATGCTGAAAACCACTCACAAAAAAGTTATCTCGAACAGCTTGTTCGACATCGGGATTATTGGCTAAATAATAAGTTTCTTCGTATAACGGACTCGGTTGACGAACTTGAAACTGTCCTGATTCTATAAAATGCTCAAATCCACTACTAATAATACCTCGGACAACTGTAGCCGCCACATCGGGATTATTAATTAGATAAAAGGATTCACTATAAAATTCCTCTGCACTCAGCATTTTGTCAAATCAATTATGAATTATGAATGGGATTTATGACTATAATTACAATCTTTTACTCTTTACCCCTATTGGACGCATGCAATGCGCCCCTACTCATCCACATTGAGCGATAATTGTACGATGACGAGGGCTGTTTATGGTGACGGTTGGGGTATTAAATCCGGTTTGTTTGAGAGTTTGCTCAAGATCTAAACTAAAATATTGATCTAAAAAAGGTTCAGTACTTTTCAGCAGCGTCAAAATATAGGGCGGTATGCGCTTCATCACTTCAGATTGAGGATTCATATCCATAATGGCGATATGACCCCCTGGACGCAAAATTCGCCGAGCTTCCTGGAAGATTTCACGGGTTGCAGCCTGGGGCAGTTCATGACAGACTAAAAACAACGACACTAAATCAACTGATGCATTGGGTAAACCTGTTGATTCTGCGGCACGATGTAGCCATTGCGGAGTAGAATGAGATCGCTGTTGACTTTGGTAAAGCGCGATCGCCAAAAAATAAGGCGATAAATCAATTCCTGTGATATTGGCTTGAGGATAAAGATCTTGTAGGGCAAAGGTACTCATCCCCACACCACATCCCAAATCTACAATTGTTTGAGGTGGACTCGGCAACTGAGTTTGTAAGAATTGATGATAACTCCGACGCAGACAAGTATCGCCCTCAATTCCGGCTTCCGGCCAAATTTTAGCATGAACAGAAATTGCGGCGACTTCAACCTCTGAGGCTGCTTGCCAACTTAAATTCCCGGTTTCGTAGGCATGGAAAGAACGGCGATAATAATCTGGATAGACTAAGTTTGGGTCGCACACTTCTGTCCATTCAGCCTTCCAACTCCGGGATAACAGGCTTTCTGATTGCTGTCGCCAGGGAACACCCATTTTCTCTGCCCGGTTAATCATTCTCTGTCGGGCTTGATGTTTTGCCCAGCGGGCAAGAGGTTTAACAGAGAGAACCCCATTAACCAGCCGCGAAGCCCAATCCCCTGACTGCGTCGTTGTTACGGTCATTGCCCTTGCTGATTACCGTCTAATTTCTAGCTTTATTACTTTACTCAGTTCTGGCTTAACAAGCAAGAGCAGGTGTAAGCAAAGAAGTCGGATAGATTTGTAAAATTGAATGTAAATCCATTTTCTTTTCCAACAAACAAGCATGACCACTATCAGCTAAAACCAGCATTTCTGCCTTGGGTAGGGTTTCTGCCAAGTGTTGTGCTTCAGCCACAGAAGGCAATAATAAGTCAGCTTGTCCAGCGATGACTAATGTGGGTAATTTTATCTGGTTCAGTTGATCTTCGGATACATTAAATCTTCGTAACAATTCCATCCGCCAAGCTGAAGTCTCTTGAGGAACAGAATTCATCGCGTTGAATAGTATTTGCCTGTCGTGTTGTTCAATCCGTCCCAAGGAGGCGAGCAAAGGCAATAATCCGAACACCGATAATTGATAGAAAGGCTGAGGTAAATATTGTGTCAGACCCGCTCCCCACTTCACCCAAGGGCGTTGTTTGAAAGAAGATGCCGGATTGATTAAAATTAAGTGTTCGAGCCACTCAGAGGCTTTAACGGCCACCTGTAGTGCCAAGCAACCCCCGAAAGACTCCCCACACAAATACAGGGGTCGATGAGGATGCTGAATTCGTTCTCGGTGAATCAGAGATAATGTTTTATCCGTGAGGTCTTCCCAATCTGAACGATCATCTGGCGGAATACTCAGACAGCGAATATCAAAACTTTTGGATAATTTGGGAACTTGGCGATGGAACAGTTCTCCTGTACCATCCATGCCGGGTAAATAGATAAATAAAGGTAAATCGGTTCGAGATTTTGTAGGATGTAGAAACCGAAGTTGACGATTTTCTTGAGATTGTTGAATTAAGCTAGAACTCATTGATGATTAAAAACGTTTATTTTTAATGTAAAAGAAATTTCTAACTCTAGCAATGAACTATAGAGAGAATCCTAAATATGATAGTGCCTTGGGCATTCGTCCGCCCACGCCTCGCCCGAAGTATCTGATTCCAGATGGCCCCTGGTTAAATTCTCAAGGACAACTGCATGGCGGACTGTTGCGATGGAAAGCCAAGCAATGGCAAAAAAGCGCTAACTTAGGGTTTAAGGATATGCATTTAGAAGAGGTGGTGGGTTGTGTGTTTGCCTCCTATGCTTCTCATCCCGAGAAATTAGCGATAGATTGGGAAATTTACGCTAACTTATGCAAACAACATTTACAGACTGTTGAACAACGCTTAGAAGCGGGTATTGAGATTCCTCAAACAGAACAACTCGAACTAGCGGCTAAAACCGAGGCAATTTTATACGAACCCTCAGAAACAATGATTGCAGAGGAACCGCAATTGCAATTACAACAAAGTCAAAGTCAAAGTCAACTCAAACCTCAATCTCAACCGCAATTAAAATCAGCTGAACCGAGTGCATTAATGCCTGTGAATGAAACCGGAACCTATGAAAATCCTCTAGCTTATCAAGAATTTCAACAAGAAATTCCGGTCGATGAAAACTTCGCGGCAAAATGGCGGGCGGCTGTTCGTCAAATTGCTAAACCCATGCCAAAAGCGAAGGAAAAAACAACACCTGTTCAGAGTCGTCCCCAATCTTTAGAACAGGCAATTGCTTGGTTAAAAGATCCAATTTTAAAGACAGAAGCCGTCAATTGGGCTAAACGGAATGGCTATTGTATTGAATCAGATGAATCAGGAAATCCGATTGATATTTATCTGTTTTAGTTTTTAGTCGGCACGTTTTGAGTTATGAATAATAGTGATGAATCAGAGAATAGAGCTGGCTCAAGACTACTTGGGGGGAACCAGGAAAGAGGGATTAAAATACTTTTTTAATTTCTATACGGGCGCATGCAATGCGCCCCTACGTTACTCCTTACTCAATTCATACCAGAAATGGCTTCTTCAATAATTATTCGTGAAGGATTCCTCTTGAACTTCTACTGCATCACTCCCGCCGCCGACAGCAACTAAATCAATTTGTTGGCGATAATAATCTACACTTTTGACTTGAACTTCTACATTGTCACCCAAACGGTACTGATTACGATTTTTGCGACCGACCAAGGTTTGTTGGCGAGAACGATATTCATACCAATCATCTTTGAGAGAAGAGACGTGTACTAACCCTTCCACCCTTAAAGTTGAGGAACTCGGAGAGACAACTTCAATTTCAACAAAGAACCCATAAGATTGTACACCTGTAATTAATCCCACAAATGTTTGTCCGGTGCGTTCCTTCATGAAACCCGTTTTTTTCAGTCCTTCTAAATCTTCCTCCGCATCAGCAGCGACACTTTCTCGTTCCGTCAGATGAACCACTAACTGGGTAAATTGAGTCTCTAAATCTTGTTGTAAATCGGGGGGTAATACATTCCAGGAAATTTTGTCATGACAAGAAGAATGCCCTAAAATCACCCCTTCCTTAGAACGACTAGAACGGCGATCGCGTCCTTCTTCAAATAATGCTTTCATCACCCGCGACAGTTGTAAATCTCCATACCGAGATAACGGTGCGGTGAAATGAGCATAACAGGGTAACGCCAGACCAAAGTGAGGTTTAACCGCAGTGGTATAAACGGCAGGCTTGAGGCTATCTTCGAGTAAATAACTTAAAACTCGTTCTGCCTTTGAGGTGGCTAAATCTCGGGTAAAACTTTGAAAATCACTGGGTTGAATCTCTTCTTCATCTTCTAAATACAAATCACATCCTAAATGATTCGATAACTTGACAATCTCCACCACATCACCTGGATCTGGGGCAGGCTGAGTCCGGAAAATCCCAGGAAGTGCTAAAGCTTGGATATGACTTGCCACTAACTGATTGGCTAAAACCACTAACTCAGACACCATCGCGTGAGTCGGAACACCAGAGGCGACCACCATCGGCCCGAGTTCTCCTTCATCATTAAAATGACAGTGGGTATCGGGTAAATTGAGTTCAAATGCTCCCCGTTGTTCACGAATGTGACGCAGCGCCCGACTGACTTCGAGTAAATTCTCTAAAATCTCACTGGTGGCCGATGACTCAGTTTCCTCACCATCTAAGATAGATTGAGCATCTGAATAGCTTAGTTGATGATCGACACGAATCACACTGGGTTTAATTTCAAATTCAGTAATTTGACCCGATTCTTCAATGGTTACCCAAACCGTATTGGCCAGTCGATCTTGACCGGGAATAAACGCCAGTTGATCGCAAGAGAGGGCTTGAGGCAGAATCGGAATATATTTGTCTGCGAGATAAACCGCTACACTGCGACGACGGGCTTCTCGATCCAAAGCAGAATCAAGCTCGATATAGTGAGCCACATCAACGATATGAACCCCCAAACGCCACTGATCCTTATCTGTTCTTTCCAAGCTAAAGGCTTGCTCAACACAATATTGTGCCTCATCTTTGTCTTCTGGTTTAATCACAGAAAAGTCAGGATTACCTAAATCGGGTCGAAAGTTGATGGTGAGTGTCTCTCGCACATCTTCTCGCTGTTCCATCGTTGCGGCTTGAACTTGGGTGGGTAAGGCGGCAACTTCTTTTAAAGCAGATTCTGGGAAACGTCGGGGTAAGTCATGTTTACAACAGACAATATCTAGATCATCGGCTTCTTCTGCATCCGATCCCAACACTTGCACCACATCCCCAAGAGGACGATGAATTCCAATGGGATAGCGACTGACTTCGACATGAACTAAATGATCTAAAGCGGCGGCTAAAAATTCTTGCTCGTTGATTAAATCTAATTCAAATAACAGACGATCATCAAGCGGAACCGCACGATAGCCTTTTTTAGCCTGTTTAACGCGAGCGAGAACAGAAGGATTGGCTCGTTCTAAAATCACATAAACTTCCCCTTCAGGGCTGCGACGACGACTGCCTTCTTTAATCACTTTGACGAGGACGCGATCGCCATTCCAAGCACTACTGAGGTGGCTTTCTCGGATATAGACATCTTCAGCCCCTTCAGCATCCTGAATGGCGAAACAGAACCCTTTACTCGAACAGCGCAGTTTGGCTTCGACGACTCCATCTTGTCCGACTCGACGATAACGACCTTTGTCTTTTTCTAGTAAACCAATGCGTTCGAGTGCATCGAGAGCAATTTGAAATTTGCGTAAGCTTTCTTCATCCGGAGCGAGTTTTTTCTCCAAGACTTTGGGAGCGACCAGTTTGTCTTCTGAAAAGTTAGCCAGTAATGTAGCGATTGAAAATTCCATGCAGCGATTGTTCCTTGACTTGACTGTAACAACTCCGATGCAATTGAAAAGGATGAGTGTAGGTCTTTCCGATGCGACTGAAGGCGCTGTCATCTCTGATAGCTGTTGTGACCTTCTTGGAGTAATTTTAATATCATATCAAAATAGGTGAATCTATATTCGGCTTTTGCTGCAGCGGCTTAATTTTCTGATGAGTCTCGACTTGAGAGATCGCACTGCTGTACGGTAAAGTTTTCTCTCAACTGCCTCATCGCAACAAGTGCAGAAGTTCATCACTGATCTTGGCAAGAGTATGCTCTACAAACTCAACGGATCAAAATAGGTGAATCTAGCACTATGGTTAATACTCAAACGCTTTTGCGGATAGCTTGCCGCTCGAAATGTTAAAAAATGAGTAGACTATAAAATTTAGGACTATTTATTAATGGCGACTAATTTTAGAAATCGTTATCCAAATGGCAGCTTAATTTCAGAATTATTAGCAATTGATCATGGTAAATTCATTGTTCGGGTGTTGGTACAAGTTGAAGAGGTGATCCTCGCAACGGGTTTAGCTGCAGCAGAAACTGTAGAGTTAGCCGAAGATCAAGCCCGTAAACGAGCATTAGATCTACTCGGCTCAGAAATCGTTATTTCATCCGATCAACCCATTGCTACAGTTTATCCTCATCTTCAGACTTCCCCTGCACCCATACCAGAAACAGCCGTAACGCAACCTGAGGAATTTGCTATGGGTGCGAGTCGGGAGAATGAAAGTTCGGCTCAGTCTGCCCCTACAGAAGATTGGCTCTCTGCCACTGATCTCACCCCAGACAAGGAAAAACAATCGCTAAAAAAAGACAGTTCTATCAAGGCAGGAAGTGCTTCTCTACCGCCATTTCCCCTGAATAGTCCGGAGGTAAGCGAGAATGAATACAACATCCCCGCAGTTTCAGCCACTCGTCCCATTTCTCCGACGGCTTCAGTCTCTCGTCTAGATTATCAGGACTTTTCTGATGATATTGCTAAAACAGATATTCAGTTGAAGCGTTTAGGTTGGACAAACGAACAAGGAGCAGCCCATCTCCAAAAAACATACGGGAAGCGATCGCGCAGTCGTTTAAGCGAAGAAGAATTACTGGATTTTCTTAACTATCTCGAATCTCTCGATACGCCGATTTCTTCCGATGAGATTTAAAACGAGGGGACGGGGTGAGAAGAATTATGAATTATGAATTATGAATGATGAGTAAAAATCTTTGACTTTGATCATAAACCTTACTCATTACTTCTGTACAGACGTTACATGTAACGTCACGACTGACTCATTACTCAATTCATACCCTCTTCCCCGTTCCCCGTTCTCGATAGCTCTTAAACTGGATTTGATGCAGAGGGACGACGGTTAATCACTTGGTCAATTAAGCCGTAATTTTTGGCTTCTTCAGCCGACATGAAAAAGTCCCGTTCTGTATCTTCTTGAATTCGCTCTAACGGTTGTCCGGTATGATCGGCGAGGGATTGGTTTAAACGCTGCTTCAGGTACAAAATTTCCCGTGCCTGAATTTCAATATCCGTCGCCTGACCCTGAGCACCCCCTAAAGGTTGGTGAATCATAATCCGAGAGTGGGGTAAGCTAAAGCGTTTTCCTTTGGCCCCAGCACTCATCAGAAAAGCCCCCATACTAGCTGCTAGCCCTAGACAGACTGTACAAACATCAGGGCGAATATGGTTCATTGTGTCATAAATCCCCAGGCCTGCATTAACCGACCCACCGGGTGAATTGATATAAAGATAGATATCTTTTTCTGGATCGTCTGCGTCGAGAAATAGGAGCTGAGCCACAATTAAGTTAGCTAAATCTGAAGTCACCTGTTGTCCTAAAAAGATAATGCGATCGCGCAATAGACGAGAATAAATGTCAAAGGCGCGTTCCCCACGACCTGATTGTTCAATGACGGTTGGAATCATAATATCCTTACTGATTAAACTTGATATCTTCTGATTGTAGCGATATTGTGAATGATGAATGATGAGTAAGGTATTTCTGCAACAGTTGATCTCCCATCTCTCCCCATGTCTCCCATGTCCTCATCATTCCCGTATCCTCCTCAATCATCGGTGCTGTCTATCACGAAATAGTAGAAATCCCTCCCCAATGACTCAATAGTGCGACTGGAGAGGGAAATTCAATAAAACAAAATTAATTGAGTATTTTTACTCTAATTGAAGAAGTTGTTTTCCATGAATCACGGTTAAAACCGTTACCATTTCACCTTCTATTTGATAAATAATTCGATAAGTATAAGCAAAAAGCTCTCTAATCGTTTCATCACCGAATTCTTGAACCAGAGCGCCCGATGAGGGAGCATCGTTCAAGTCACGAGTCACTTCAATGATTCTTTGTACCACCGCTGCTGCGTAGGATACAGAATCCCGAGCAATATAGGCAGCAATAGCATCAATATCATCTATGGCTCTTGGTGACCAAACTACTTGATAACCCATTTACTTAATAAACCTTCCGCTTCCTCTTGTGTTAATTTCCGAGTTGTGCTAGTTGCTCTTATTCCCTGACGATACTTTTCTATCACATAGAGATGATATTGAATATCTTCAAGGGAGCAGTCTTCAGGCAAGTTTTTCAACAAGGATTCTATTTCTTTTTTAGTTACACTCATAATAAACTTTTTTCTTTATTTAAGTTCATCTGAGTTTATTATACTTGATCCCTTCCCATTAATGATTTAGTAATTGCTCATAACATTACATACAAAGAGTCATGATCCCATCTAAAACTACATCTTTTTTCCCTTGATTTTGTCAGATCTGTGGTTGTAGCATTGTTTGCGATCGCGGTCAAATTAATTTAAACAATTGTTTCATTTACCCGACCCGATCATATCAGATTTATGGGCTTGATTAATGAAAGTTATGTCTAAAAATTTTCGTACTGGGCAATTGCCGTTTTCAGCCGTTCAATTACGTCTGTGACAGATAACTCTCCCAATTCACCGGATATGCGAGTCCGAACACTCAAGCTGTTTGACTCTTTTTCTTTGGCCCCAACGACTGCCATTACGGGAATTTTCTCTTTTTCAGCGTTACGAATTTGCTTACCTAAGCGTTCATGACTGCTATCGGCTTCGGCTCTAATTCCCGCCATCAACATTTGAGTCGCGACTGTTTTAGCATAAGGTAAAAACTCATCACTCACCGGCAATAAACGCATCTGTATGGGGGCTAACCACAGCGGAAAATCTCCGGCATATTCTTCGATTAAAATCCCAATCAGTCGTTCGAGAGAACCAAACGGCGCGCGATGAATCATCACTGGACGTTGACGGTTACCGTCTTCTGCGACAAATTCCAATTCAAACCGTTCGGGTAAAATATAGTCTACCTGAACTGTTCCCAGTTGCCATTCTCGGTCTAATACATCTTGGAAAATGAAGTCCAATTTGGGGCCATAAAAAGCGGCTTCACCGATGCCTTCAAAATGACTCATTCCTAATGTTTCCACGGCGCGACGAATGGCATTTTCGGCTTTATTCCAGGCTTCGTCAGAACCAATATACTTATCTGAGTCGGGGTCACGGAAGCTGAGGCGTGCTTTAAAATTCTTGAGCTGTAATTTCTCAAAAACAGTCAAAATTAAATCAACAACACTCATAAACTCCTCATCCAATTGTTCGGGGGTAACAAACAGATGAGAATCATCCACTGTAAAGCCTCTGACTCGGGTTAAACCGCCCAATTCCCCTGATTGTTCATAACGGTATACTGTACCGAATTCTGCGAAACGGATGGGAAGTTCGCGGTAAGAACGTAATTGACTCTTGTAGATTTGAATATGAAAAGGGCAGTTCATTGGCTTCATGACAAACCCCTGTTCGGCTGCTGCTGCCTCGGCGGTTTCTGCCATCATCGGGAACATATCTTCTTTGTATTTCTGCCAATGGCCAGACGTTTTAAACAGGTCTATCTTAGAAATATGAGGCGTAACGACGGGTAAGTAGCCGCGTTTGAGTTGTTCTTTTTTGAGAAAGTCTTCTAAGGTACTGCGTAAAATTGTGCCTTTGGGTGTCCACAGGGGCAATCCGGGGCCAACTGGATCAGCAAAAATAAATAACCCCAGTTCTTTGCCTAAACGGCGATGATCTCGTTTGAGGGCTTCTTGTTTACGGCGCTTATATTCTGTTAATTGTTCGGGTGTTTCCCAAGCCGTGCCGTAAATGCGTTGAAGTTGGGCTTTGGTTTCATCCCCCCGCCAATAGGCCCCAGCAACGCTTTCTAAATCAATTGCTTTGGGGTTAATTTCTTGCGTGGTTTCGACGTGGGGGCCAGCACATAAATCCCACCACCCGTCACCGAGATGATAAATGGTAATGGGTTCTTCTAAACCTTCTAAAATTTCTAGTTTATAGGGTTCATCTAGGGCTGCTATTCGTTGAGTGGCAACTTCACGACTCACTTCTTCACGAATGACCGGAAGTTTACGCTTAATAATCTTGACCATCTCTTTTTTGATGGCTTTTAGGTCTTTATCTGTAAAAGACTCAGGATGATCAAAGTCATAATAGAAGCCATTTTCAATCCAAGGGCCAATCGTGACTTGTGCCTTCGGAAACAGCTTTTGTACAGCCATTGCCATGACATGAGAGGCGGTATGGCGAATCTTTTTCAGGGTTTCAGATTCGCTGGTTTTCGGCAAATGGATTTTTCCCTTCGGTTGATTGTCTAGCTGTTGAGAAGAAGGATTCGACTCGGCGATCGCCATTGATTTACTGTTATATCTATGAACCTTACTAGCTACTTGAGGTGGCCCAATTGGAGGAGCATCACCCCAGGTATATATTCCATTTTAATCTAGTTAACTCCTAATCGTTCATTTTTTGTCAGGAGTTATTTCTCTGGGGTGAGTCGGCAATAGAATTCGTTGACACCTTGTCTTGGCAAAGCGTCCTCGAAAGTTATTTTTTGCCCTCTGCCTCGGGGGCTATGTTTTGAAACCCCGACTCTGCAACGTTTTTTGCCGAAGCTAAAATAAATATTAAGATTAATGTTAAGAAAATTAAAAAGTGTTAACATTTGTGAATTCGGATCATATTGCTGTCCCCATTTATGTCGAATCCCAATTTGCCTGAATCTGAGTTATTACAATCTGTTCTTAAGCCCTTACTGGATGATTTTCAATATTGGTTCAGCCGCTCGTGCCATCTGTTAGAGAATGAAGAGATTTCGTTTCTAACGACTCAACAGCAATCTGAATTACTCGAGAGAGTTAAACAAGCTCAACAAGCAGTCAGCTCTTCTCAAATTATGTTTCAGGCAACCGGAGGACAAGTGGGGATTGATATGGCTGTATTGATGCCTTGGCATCAGTTACTCACTGAATGTTGGAAAGTCTCAACTCGCTTTCGTATTGAGAAATCCCGTTCAGCTTCCTCCCTCACAGAGTCAGAGTAATGTCATCAACCAGGCAATAGAGGAAGTCAATCAAAGCTAAGCGGGTAACCAATAATAATAATTACCTAAACGATAAAAGAAACAGTTATCAGGCGAAAAAAGCTTATATTAAGGTAAATCTATTGATAAAATCTATCGTCAGAGTGTCACCAATAAAGCAAGATATGTGTCAAAATAAGTAAGCGTTAATTTAATAATCCTGAGATGAAAGTGATTTTATATACTCTCCTTGGGTAAAATAATTAGCTTTTAAAATAAAAATTTTCTGATTCAACCCTTTATCTTTTAGTCAAAATTTCTGGAGAATTCTATGTTACATTTGCTATACATTCTAGCGTTTACAGTCCTCGCATTTCTCGCTGTTCGTAACTTAATTCGGAGCTTGATTAGTGTTGGAATGGAGTCTCAGCGTAGTCAAAACTTTCAGAACTACAGGGGTTCGGCTCCCGTTGTCCCTCATCCAGAACTTTTAGATGAAACAGGTCGTGTTGTCAATGAGCCGCTATTAGTGATGCGTTCGTTTTCTGTCCAAGAAGCTCGCCATCAACTCGATAGCTTGTATGAATCGTCTCCTAGCTCGAGTGAAGAAGCTCATGATGAGGCTTAAGTCTGAATAAATTTCAATCTGTTTAAAATTGCTCATTGAATCAGGTTAACATCTCGCTCCAGTTTCTCTTCACTCAAGGGACAAACAGAGTCGTTTTATCAGTTGACCTGATTTTTTTAGTAACTTAGCCGATACAGTTTCGAGAGTCAGCCGGACTTAGTTTGAGGGGAAAGAGTATTAAACAGCGTAACAGGGATTACAAAATACTAATCATCCGCTCTGCTAACCTGGAATCCAAAGTGGATAAGGAAATCTAGCACTCGTGAAATCTGGTTGTATTTCGATTGTTGAAGGGAATTCACATTTGCGATCGCTCTTGGGATGGCACTTACAGCAGGTGGGCTACTCTGTACACCAATCTGCCGATACTGCTCATGCAAAGGAAGTGTTTTACACTCACCAACCTAACTTAGTGATCCTAGATGTGGAACTGTCGGATGGGAAAAGTTTAGAGTTTAGTCAATGGCTGCAACGGCAGCAACTGGCTCTAATTCTGATGTTGTCGTCTCGTAATACAGAAGCTGATATTGTTCGAGGCTTGAGAGCCGGAGCAGATGATTATCTCTCCAAACCTTTCGGGATGCAGGAATTTTTGGCACGTACTGATGCGTTAATACGTCGGAGCCGGGTGGGAACGCCCCCTACGCATCTCGATTACGGTATTCTGAAGATTGATCTGGTACAACGTCGGGTTCGTTTACGAGGCGATTTAATTGAGCTTACCCCTCAAGAATACAGTTTATTGTATGTGTTGGCCCAAGCTGGGGGAGAACCCTTGAGTCGTTCTGAGTTACTGACTCGAGCATGGCCAGATGCAATTGATAACCCCCGGACAATTGACACTCATGTTTTATCTTTGCGAAAAAAGATAGAAATTGATCCCCGTCAACCCGGTTTGATTCAAACTGTGCGTAATGTAGGCTATCGGCTTAATTTGGAGCTATTGAAACCTGAGTCTTGGAGTTCGAGTTTAAACGGTAAACACCACCCTTTGCAAATGAAAACCGGAAGTTAGATGATTGATTTTAGCAGCAGTCGTCATTAGTTTGGTTTTCTGCTGAATCACTAATATTTGTATCAGATTGCTTTGCTGAAAATTACAGTCATTCAATGGGTGCAGTTTCATTTAGAAAATTGTGCAATCGTTTAATCTGTCAAAATTAGTACTTGATGACCGCTTATTATCCCAGTCAGTAAGGAAGATTCTTAAGATTTTTCCGTAGCTTTCGTGATGTATTTTAGAATCAATTCAAACTTCTCTCGAATTTCCATTAATTCCTTCATTGACGTATTAGAAGTAGCTATTGTTTCTTCTTCATTGCGACGAGTTTCTGATATTTTTTTATCAATCTCATCATAAACTTGTGCTTCAAATTCACTCAATTGAATACTAATTTGAGCTTCTAAATCTTTACCGTTTTTTGTACATTGGCTTGTGATATCTTGACGACATTCTGCCATTTTTTGTTCTTGCTGATGTTCTTTATGTGCATCCATGATATCCAGTCCAATTGAAGCAATACAGGCAAACGGCCCTAAAAATCGAGCGGCATTTCCTAGATTTTTAGCAAAACCAACAGCTTGCCAAGGTTTAAACTTAAATCCGACAAATTTACCGACTCCTAAAACAGTTTTATGTAGTCCACTTCCGACTACATCAATAGAGCGTAAAAATCCTTGTTTACTGGCGGTATTGAAAAAGCCACGAGTCGCCATTTTGGGTAGATTAACTCCGGCTGTTTGTGCAATATTCGTGAACAGTCCAAATAAAGTTTTTAACCCTTCTATTTTTATACCTGTTTTGACATTATTAGTAGATGTATTCTGTTGATTTTCGTTAGTATATGTATTATATTGATTTTCTAAATAGGCAAAATAGGCTTGAAATAAATCATCTTGGAAAACTTGTTCAACTTCCCGACGAATATCTTCAGCGGCAGTATCAAAAAGCGATTGTAATTTAGTTTCGGCTTTTTCATAATGTGCTTTAATATTTAACTCAGCCTGTTTTGCAAGACTTTCAATATCTTTATTAACACCCACTTCTGAAGCTAGATAAACACCTTCTTGAGCAATATCGCCTGACATTTTTAAAGCAATCCCTTCTACTTTTATTCGTAAACGATTACGTTCTTTGCGGACAACATGAGATAAACGATTTAAAAGTTCAAAAAACGTTTCATCCTGAACTGAATTACCGTTACAACTTGCCTGTGCTATTTCTAAATGACTTAAAGCTATCCGAATCGGAGTATCTAATTTTGCTAAAGCGGCTCGTTTTTCTACAAATTGATTAAGTGCTTCAATAAAGGTTTGAAAGCGGCTAATTTCAATTAGAAAATCATCTTCTTCGTCACTTCCTTCACAATAATCTTTGGCATCAATAAAACATACTGGAAAATCATCTAAACTATAGGGTTTTAATGCTTCTGCTAAACTATGACGATAATTAATAATTTTCTGTTCTTCTTCTCCGGCTTCATCCGACATTTTGTTAATGACTAGCATCATTTTCCAACGATAGCCTTTTTCATAAGCTAATTTTTTGAAGTTTTCTACTGTAATAGAATCAAACAGCATATAAGTTAGACAAAATACCAGTAAATCAGCTTTCTCAATTGCTTCATAAGTAATGGCATCATGATCTTTACGTTCGGTAAACAGTCCGGGTGTATCGGTTAATTGAATTCCATTCCAGTTATAATGACTGGTTTTATCTGTGGCAATATCGGCATCAATTTTAATATCTCGTTTTCCAGTTAATGCAGAGATAATAGTTGATTTTCCAGAACTATATTGTCCGACGAAAGCAACGCTAATAGCTCCTTGTTCGCAATATTCTTTTAAATCATTATGCAGCTTTTGCCGTAGAGATTTAAGTTCAGATTTATCACTATTGTCGAGCCATGTATTGAATTCAGTCAGTGTAGTGGCAAACTGAGAACCGATTTTTGCAGCTTGAAAGTCTTGATTACTTTGAGTCATGATTAATCTTTCCTATTGAGTTTAAACGTTTGACAAGTTTGTTTTATTTTCTTACTCTAATTACCTTTATTATTCTTTAAGTAGACATTAGTTGATATTGAGAAATATAGATATACACTTTCTTGTAAAACCTGTCTCAGTTCATCCAGTGATTTTTTGAGTGTGAATTCTGAGTGAGAAGTGATATGAATATATTTCCCAAATTCTCGATTAACCTTAGCAATTGTTTGTTGAATTTTTGCTTCTGTTAACGGTTCGTATTTATCCTGAGACCAATCAATAATTCGCTTAGCATAGGCTTTATTGAGAGTATAAGCTTGTTTTTGTAAGTTTTGCTCTGTTTCTTGTAATTGTTGCGAGAGATATTCTAATCCTGAAATCAGTTGATTGAAATAGGAGTCAATTTTATTTTTCGCAGAATTAGAGTAATTATTAAAATCATTCTCGAATTGTTTTAGAACTTTATTCTTGTAGTTATAAAGTTGATTTCGTAAAGATTTTGAGATATTTTGAACTGCTTCACGTCGTTTTTTATCTCTCGATTTAAATAATCCAGAACACATATTTATTAAACTCCCTACAGCTATCATTGCTATTCCTACAGGTGGCGCAGTAAATGTAAGCGCTGTTCCTATTGTCAATAGAATACCTCCCCCAAATTTAAACAAATTTCGAGTATTAAATGAATCCTGTGTCTTAAAATTAAACTGACTCTGACTCAGCTTAACAACCAATTTCAATTCATTTCCGAGTTCTTCCAGTATTTCTTGAACTTCATCATTAAAATCTTCTCCTATATGCTGAAAAGCATTATTTAACCGCTTTTGAAAGTTAAATGAATCTAATTCTCTTTGCCAACGATGTTGTAATATTCTCTCCTCTGAGTCCCAATTCCGTTCTGCAAAAGATGGAACCGCATTAATAGCCTGATTAAAAATAGCGTCAATTTGTGTCTGTAAATGATTCCAGCTATCTTTTTGTGCAATTTTAATTTTTCTTTGGGTATCCTTTTGTTTCTGACTCAGTGTTTCTGCCAGTTCATGATAACCTTCTGCTTGCTCTTTTACCCAGTTATGAGGTGTATTAATTCCATAAACTGTAGAACCGAGTAATGTTTGCGATCGCCTTATTGTGCCATAATCAATAATAGACTGCCGCAAAGCATCTAAAAAGTCTTGCATTCGACTGGCTTTAAATAATGTGGCTTTATGATGTCGATGTTCGGGTTCATGGGAAAGTTGAGCCGCTAACAGCATCACCGGAACAATGGGAAAGTAATCATTTGTATAATGTTCTTTGGCATAGCGACGGATGCGTTCAATATGTCCGCCCAAACCACTTTTACCTTTCATTGCAAAAGGCTTATCGGGATATTTCATAAAATAGTCTAAGCGTCGTGTTTCCCGTAAATTATTCTTCACATTCAATAGAACAATTAAGGGTTTTGAATGTTTTTTTAGTAGATGTAAAAACTGAAATTCTGTTTCTTGAATACTATCGTTTGTGACGACATAACAAATTAAATCAGATTCTTCAATCACACTTTTAGCGATATCTTCATCACTTTTACCACCCGGTGCGCCAATTCCTGGGGTATCAATCACTCTGATATTATTCCATTCATATACTCTATTCTCACGAGTGGTGCGTTGTTTGCCTTCCCCAATGGCATTCCATCCCTGATTACTTAATATGGCATGAAGTGTACTTTTTCCGGCTTTGGTTTTACCCATAAAGGCAATTGTAAAATGACTCAAAGCGCTTTCTTTAGACCGAAGTGAACGACGAACCTGGTCAATTTGATTTGAGATTTCACTTTCGAGAGATTTTTGAGTCTCTTTTAGTTGCTTGCTAACTTCCTTTGCTGTTGTTGCCTGTGTTTTATTTTGATGATTTGTTTGGACTCTATTTATTTCATAATTTAGGGTTGTTTTTAAATCAAGTAGAGTTGAACCCGTCCTTTTCAAGGCTTTTTCTGCAAACTGATAATCTTCCTGAGCTATCTTAGCGCATTGGATAACAGCTTTTTCGTAATCTTTTCCAGATAATATCGTTTCTAAATATAGTTTTTCGAGAAACGCTTCGGCTAGTTCAAGTCGTTGTTGTATTTCTCCGTTTTGCCAATTCCACAACTTCGCGATTTTTTCAACTATTTGTTGTTCTTTTATACAAAAACTTCCATCAATTTTAGCCACGACTAGCAGTCGATACATGGCTTCATGCTGTTGCTCGGACGGAACATTTGCGGCGACTTCTTCTAACGTTAGATGATGACTATCCTGAGTTAGAATCTTTTTCATTTCTTCACGGGTTTGCCAACTGACTCGGGTTTGAGTTGCCAAGTCATAAAGGGTTTCAGATTCTTTACTGAGGATTTTTTGGCTAGCACAAACAATATGCGCCGCGAGGAGAAAAGGATAATCAATATTCAAGTTATCTGGATTTTTCATCTAACTTCACTCTGTATCAGTTAGGGTCAATAGATATAGTTGATAATTACAAGAAGAATTAGTGTCGTTTCCCCTTGCATCAAAGCAGTTTAAACTTATCACTCATGACTTATCCCGCTTTTGCTTCTGGCTCCATTTCAGAGAATATTTCTTTGAGCAAAGTTAATCCTTTTTTGACTCGACGAGAAACGGTTACGGTGCTAATTCCCATACGTTGAGCCGTTTCTTTTTGGGTTAAATCTTGTAAAAATACGCATTCCACGACTTGCCGGGTGTTATCTTCAAGCTGAGTCAAAGCTTGTTGCAAACACATCCGTTCTTCTTGGTTTACATTAGAGCTAGCATATCGATTATCTAAGACTAAATCCCCTAAACAGGCTGATCCTTCATCATAATCTTGTACGGGTGCATCTAAGCTCATTAAAGAGCGATTTTGACTGGCTAATTTAACATCATTCCATTGCTGTAATGAAATTTCTAATGCATTTGCAACTTCTTCATCTGTTGGGGAGCGTTGCAAGTTAGATTGTAGGTTTTGAATTACTTTAACGGCTTTACGCTCTAACGTTAACCACTGACGAGGAATTCTTAAAACTAAAGTTTTGTCACGTAGATAGTGTTGAATTTCACCGCGAATATAAGGAATAGCAAAGGAGCTAAAAGCATGACCTTTGGAGATATCAAATCGTTCAATGGCTCGAATTAACCCCATACAAGCGACTTGCAGTAAATCATCGTAACTTTCTCCACATTGCTTGAGCCAGTGGTAAACTTCTTTGCGAGCGAGTCCTAAATTTAATTGAACCAGTTGATTGCGGATTGATTCAGAAGGAGACTGATGATATTTCTGTAATAATTCTAAAGTGGTGTATTTTAGATTTTTCAGTGTCTGAGTAGACATAAGATGAGGCTCCAATGTTGAGGTTTACTGCAGAGAAGGTAGATGATGATTTAATTAGTTCAGTGTGAGATTAATTGAGTTTCGTCGCTTATATTGTTAATCTCTCATCGCTTTGTGAGGATAAACTTCATCCAAATCGGTTATTATGATCGGATGTTGTTTAACTCTAGTCGCTATGAATTGAGCTGGTAGATATCAATGAGATAATTCTCATGAGAATTAATGTGAAGCGGATTGTAAGATACTTTACGATTGGGATTGAAGAAATCTAAATCAGAGGTTTCAGAGTGGGTGTATATATTCAGAACAGGTTCTTCAACTAATACATTGCCTTGTTGATAAATATTAAGACTTAGAAAGTTAATGCTATAAGTAGTCAAGTGATATTGAGCAGTATAGGTCTGTGTCTGATGATGATAAGTTGCTGGAATGCGAACTGATTTTTTAGATTCCTTGTCGCTACTGTGGTAAGAGAGCTTACCCGCTTGACATTGAATAGATATCCAGTAACTAGAAGTTTCAAAATCAATTTTAGTATTCTCAGATGAACAAGTAACTTGAGCATCTGCTTTTAAGGGGTTTGAGAGCAGAAAAAATGAGTTTGATAAGCTCATCAGAGTAACAAGAGAGATTGATTTCAATGTCATCATTCGTTTTTTTCTCCTTTCAATCTGTAATACATTTCGACCTTTCGTTGCAGCACTTTACCTGATCGGGTGAATTTAATCTAAAATTAGTCAGATATAATTGGCTTAATTTATGAACGATTAGCCGATTAACTATTTAGACAAATAAACTTAAATTAGTAGGCTTATCATCGGTGTTATTGCTTGCTAACAACTTAGTTAAGCACGATAACTTATTATTAGTTTAAACAGATAGACAACTATTTTGGAATGATAGTTTTACTGAACTTTTTTGATGAATGATTTATGCCAGTCCGTAAAATTACGGATACATCTTAAAATAGGCTGGCAATATATAGTCTGAGAAGAGCCAACATTTATATAGTCTAAAATCTCTAATATTTGCTACTAGGTGGTTTACGAGGCAGGATAGGGAGATGGGGAGATGGGGAGATAGGGAGATAGGGAGATAGGGAGATAGGGAGATGGGGAGATGGGGAGATGGGGAGATGGGGAGATGGGGAGATGGGGAGATGGGGAGATGGGGAGATGGGGAGATGGGGAGATGGGGAGCGTTCAAAGCTTATGGGTTCAGTTAAAATGTATAGAATTGGCTTAAACGCACAAAAATATTCAGTTTTTAAAATTTTAGTCACAAACAAATGTGATGACGATCACTGACAAGAAGAATAAGAAGATTGAAGATTGGACGCTACTAATATTGGAGAATGCAAATTGCTTTGATAACGTGAGTTCAAAGATAGATAAATTTTCTGTTTTCTCATCAGACCACCCAATATAATAGATATTTTTATTGAACCCACGTTTCGTTAAAGCAATTATCAGTTTTAGGGTAATGAATTAGTAATGACTAATTTTTCTATAACCTAACCCAGCGTTGAAGTTCTGTTTCTGGGTTTTACTAGATTTTCGCTCCCGATACGCTTCTACCAACAGCTCAATATAACTGAGGGGTAATACGAAGAAATAGAATAACGCACTGATTATTATAGTGTATCGAGATCCTTTAAAGGTTGAATTTAAAAGCGGATCAGTCTGTGGACGAAAAACGAGAAACCACTGTCTGAGGAAGTAAATCGAGATTGCAAAACTAAGGGCAAGAGTCAGTCCAATCAGAAGGATCATTGAGTGTTATTAGGTTGACTTTGTATTTTTGATTGTAAGTAATTTATATCATACTGCCTATCTGTTTCACTGAATCTTTACGGACACTAAGAGATTTATAAAGACTCCATAAAGAGGAATTAAAATTTATACAATTAAAATTGATAGATATCAGCAATCTCTTACAATGTAGGCATCGATTCACTTTAACAGCGTTTGTCTTCTACATCAGCTCTTCTCATATTACCTGTTATCATAAACTCGAATTAATCCGGTTCGAGGAACTCTCTTTAGTCTGTTTGTAAAGGCTGACATTGTAATATCTATTCTATTTAGATTCATAGAAAAATGGGTACGTTTTTTGTCTGCACGATCGCCTCAAGCGAGTCGCTAACTCGGTGCGTACCCCCCCACTAAGCCTGATTCACGCTTATGAGATCTCAATCGAGCGCCTGGTCTTTGTGTCAATTCAGCACCCATCAAGCTACACAGAACCAATATCTGCGCCTGTCGTGCCAAATCACTACAATCTAGGGCGATCGCAACTATAACCACTCAAATCATCAGGCTGAAGCACTGTTGAACAGATCAAAGATCTGCCGACAAAATAATTTCAGCTTCTCTGCAGACTCGGGTTCCGGCTGAGTTTGCCCGATGAAACTCCAGTTGTCAACTGTAGAAACTTTCCATTGTTGACCCCGATGATCGTATCCGGCGACTTCGACACCAATGACACGGCGGTCGTTTTCAATCGGGTCTTGATAAAACCGAATCTGGATTAAAATACAACGACTCTGTAATAAACGGCTTCTTCCGGGGAAATGAAAGCCGATATCAATCGAGTCAGGATCAACCAGTTCTTGGGTTTGGGGGTCATTCATCCACGGTTTGAGATCAACTCGTACATCGGGGAACTGCATTTTAAATAAGTTGACGACCGAGGCAATTTTGCTAGCCACTTCAAGGTTGTTGGCTTGTTCAGCAGCATTCACAGATTAGCTTTCCTCCTGAGAGTGGTGAGTTGTTAATTCATTTATGTTAACCACAGACGGTATGTTGAGATCTGTCAATATTGGACAACTCAGTGACAAAACTTTACACATTACCCAAAAACTGATGAAATCAACGACAGATTTACTTTTTCAGTTAAACCTGTGGCGTACAGCCTTGGATCGTTAATCAACTTAGGGTTCATCAAGCGGAAAATATAGATGTTACATGTAATGTCTCTACGCCAGAATAGAATTTTTAATCGCCCTCAATTTAACCGACAGGATGTGATGAAGCGAGTTATGCTATTGCAGCTATTTTAACTCACCCTGATTTCTCCTGACAAAATTGTCTAATTTAAACTTCGAGTTGACCATTAATTTGGGCAATAAAGCCATAAATTTGACGAGTTCCTCCTAAAGTAGCTAATTCAATTTCTCGTTGGTCTCCGGGTTCAAAACGGACGGCTGTTCCGGCTGGAATATTTAACCGCATTCCTAATGTTTGTTCTCGGTCAAATTATACGGTAGCATTCACTTCAGAAAAATGAAAATGAGAACCGACTTGAATCGGACGCTCACCTGTATTTGATACTATAAATTTTCGGGTTTTACGATCGGTATTGAGTTCAATATCACCTTTTTTTATAAACATTTAACCGAGAATCATAAAACTTTTTTTGTTAAAATTTGAGGATAATTTTACTATTTTAAATAATAGGATTATGAACTGTTACGAGCTTTGTACCATCCGGAAAAGTTGCTTCAACTTGCACTACATCTACCATCTCAGGTATACCTTCCATCACTTCGTCACGAGTTAATAATGTTTTGCCATCACTCATCAACTCAGCGACAGTTTTTCCTGATCTTGCCCCTTCTAATATCCCAGCCGAAATATAAGCCACCGCTTCAGGATCATTGAGTTTTAACCCTTTAGCTTTGCGTCTTTCTGCCAATAATGCAGCGGTAAAAATTAACAGCTTATCTTTTTCTTACGGTGTTAATTGCATGATGTTTGAACACTCATATAAAATTAAATATTCCCAACTATCGGTAGAGTTATCATCGGTTTATTATCATTTTGGCGTAAAAGTTGCCCAACTTTTGTAAACCAGTTTATCACCTCTTGAGTCGAATTTCCCCCCTCACGACACAATAACCCCGATAATAACAAAGTTACCCCAACTTCCCCATTAGCATCCTGCGGGTTCCATAAATTCCGCGTTTTTTTCATAATTTCTTCAGAAACAGGTTTTCCCACCTAATATAAGCTAGTAACCAACGGCTGCCCCTTTAAACCGTGGGGGTTATTAACAGTTATTTCTCCTGCCGGGAACCACTGACAGTCTATCCATAATGACTTATTATTTTGCCACACTTCTGTACAAGAACGCCAGTCCTCCGTTAAAAATTGTTCGCCTCTAGCGGTTCGTCCAAACCGAGTAATTTACCACCCCAAACCACAGGCTTTTTTAGCTAAATTAACTTGCTAATATTGACGACAAATTTCACCATACAAAATATTTTTTCGCGCGTTATCCATTCACAATACGCCTCTTTTTCGACTTTAATTTGTATTATTTGCTGCGCTTATTGTCCATTACTACGATAAACTTGACTCGCAGTAGCAGTCGTAATTACAGCATGAGTATTGGGATGAAGATCAATCTCTTGAAAATTGCGATCGCCCCCAATAATGCCCCCAGCAGTATGTAAAATAGTATTATAATAAATCTGTTTGCCTTCTGGATCAAAAGACCGTTTAATTTTAAAAAGTGCTTGACTATAAGCTTTAACTAACTAAGTTGAACCCTATGGATATTGATCGTCTTAATTGATAATTTTTTGCCCATTTTTCGTCATTATAAATTATTAAAAAAAAACTCTCTGTGTCTCTGTGGTTAATATTATACTAAATGAGATTGAATAAAATACAGAACTGCTTATAAACCTTGCTGATTTTTTAAATTCGTCAACACAAAAGGTCGATAGCCCCGCCTGTTTATTGCATCTTGTTTCATCACATTTAAATCTGTATTAACAAACGGCGCGAGATCGATTTTATTAAGAATTAGTCAATCAAATCGGTAAAGTAATAGATTGTGGGCTACGAGTCCGTTGCTCTGCGGTTAAAGCCAAGTTAAAACTAACAGTTGAATTGCTGGTCATGGATCAACATTCTGTAAAAATGATCGTCGGCTAGATTCTCCTAGAAAAAGTTGTTTATTCTCTATTTTTTATTATCTAATAGAATTTTGATATCAGCGGATAAAATATAAAAATATACAGAAAATAATGTTATGATTAAAATATAAATCTCATGAAAAAACAAGAGCATTATTCAAATGGTTTCGATTTTACCCAATGTCAATCCTATTAACACTTCACAAATTCGCTTAGATATTCGTAATTTACAACCTCAATTGGTGACCTGGCGGCGGCATTTGCATCAACGCCCAGAACTGGGGTTTAAGGAACAGTTAACCGCTGAGTTTATCACTAATAAATTAACAGCTTGGGGGATTGATTATCAAGCGGGAATTGCCCATACAGGGATTGTGGCAACCATTGATAGCGGTAAACCAGGGCCTGTCCTGGCGATTCGGGCCGATATGGATGCCCTCCCCATTCAAGAAGAAAATGACGTGCCTTATAAGTCCCAGCATGACGGAAAAATGCATGCTTGCGGTCATGACGGACATACGGCAATGGCTTTAGGTACCGCTTACTATTTGGCCAACAACCGTCATAGCTTTGAAGGTACCGTCAAGCTGATTTTCCAACCCGCCGAAGAAGGCCCAGGGGGCGCAAAACCGATGATAGAGGCGGGAGTACTTAAAAATCCGGATGTTGATGCCATTATTGGGTTACATTTATGGAATTATTTACCCTTGGGAACTTTAGGTATCCGCAGTGGGGCGTTAATGGCGGCTGTCGAGTTATTTGAATGTACCATTCAAGGCAAAGGCGGACACGGCGCAATTCCTCAAACAACCATTGATGCAGTGTTAGTTGCCAGTCAAATTGTCACCACTTTACAAACTATTGTTGCCCGCAATGTTTCACCCTTAGAATCAGCCGTTGTTACCATTGGTTGTCTTCATGCCGGACACACTCATAACGTCATTGCTGATACTGCCACAATGGAGGGAACGGTACGTTATTATAACCCAAACTTTGAGGGATTTTTCGGTCAACGAATTGAGGATATTATTGCTGGAATTTGCCAAAGTCACGGGGCGAGTTATGACCTGAATTACTATTCATTGTATCCGGCTTTAATTAATGACCAACGTGTCGCTAACTTAGTTCGGAGTGTAGGGGATAGTGTTGTGGAAACTCCAGCGGGTGTGGTACCCGAATGTCAAACAATGGCAGGGGAAGATATGGCATTTTTCCTCAAAGAAATTCCGGGTTGTTATTTCTTCTTGGGTTCAGCAAATCCTGAAAAAGATTTAGCTTATCCCCATCATCATCCCCGGTTTAATTTTGATGAAACTGTTCTATGTTTAGGGGTGGAAATGTTTGCCCGTTGTGTTGAGAAGTTTAGCCGAGAACAGATTGTGTAGAAAGCTAATTAAGTTCTATAGATACATTTTTTATGAGGAATACTGGCGTTAATATTCTATGGAATTTAATTACTTATTGTCATCCATTTAAGAAGCCTAGTCTGCGTCTAGACTGGCTTCTCTCTCAATCTAATTAACCTAAACTTAGCTCAAACTAGGATATTTACTCTTATTTTAAAAGATAAATGTTGTTCGGATGGCACCAATTCCAATCGTTTCACTATCCGGGGTATGTCCAGGTTGAAAAATTAAAATAACTCCGGGTGTAATACTAATATTATTCGTCACTTGCCACAAATAAAATGCTTCTACATGGGTTGTGGTTCCCGGTTGACTACCTGAACGTCCTAAACCTGTATTGAAGGAGTCGGGAATATTGTTACCATCGGGTAAATTACTATGAACAATTTTAGGCGGTTGCCCTACATAAATTCCGCCCAAGTTTCTCTCACCAAATAAGTCAGGGAAATTAATAAACGCCATATAATTAGTTGTTTCAACTCGTCGTTTAGATTCTCCGGGAATCCAAGAACTCGTCAAACCAAACCATCCTCCTAATATCACTTTCGGTGTAATTTGCCACGTTAAAGTTGAGCCAATTGCATCCGTTCTTAACGCTGCAAGTTCTCCTGTAATCGGATTATTTGCGGTTAGTTGATCATCCCCAACAAAGCTAAGCAAATTACCGTTAGGAGAATAATCATACACATAATATATTGTTAAATCAATCGGGTCAATTGGTGTAATCGCCAGTTGAATGGCTGCTGTATTATGACCTTTATCACTAAACAATTCCCGAGTACCAGAAGAATAAACGGCTTGCAGACTAAACCGTTTAGCAAATTGCCAATCAAATCCCAATCCTGTTTGAGCAAAACCAATATTTAAAATCGGATTTCTTTGAGCAAAAAACGACAGCGGCCCAGTTGCAGCCCCCTCAAATCGATTAGATCCCCGAAAAGCCGTCACCGCATTCACGTTAATCGTTCCTATATATCCGGCAAAATTATTATTCAATAAAAAACGATAAGTTAGTTCACCCACTACAAAATTATTCGTATCAAAATAATCAGTTCCTAAACGCACATCATTCGTTAGACGAGGTGCAGTGCTACCTGTTATATTCAATAAACCTAAACGCAGTAAACTACTCGGATTCAGCCATGTATCAAACTGCAGGTAATTAAAACTAATGGCGTTAATACTATTACCCGGATCATCGGTGTCACGTTTGCCATCTCGCGGAGCAATATCGGCTTGATTATTAGTTCGTCCTTGAAAGGTAACCGTATTAATTCCAAATAAAGTCGTTGTGGTTGAAAATTGATTCGCTTCTAACTCAGCCGTTCTTGCTTCTAACGCTAAGATTTGTCCCCGTAATTGAGTCAGTTCTGTCGCAAAATCAATTTGCAAGCGTTCAAGGGTTTGTAAGTCTTCCTGACTCACCAAAACGTCTGTACTAACCCTTAATAACTCCGTGACACGTTCTAAACAACGATTCAAACCTGCTGCAAATTCAAATCGAGTTAAGCTGCGGTTTCCTTTAAAGGTTCCATCTGGGTATCCTGCAATACAGCCATACCGTTCAACTAAAGATTGCAACGCTTGAAATGCCCAATCTGTCGGTTGTACATCCGATAACTGGGAAACAGAAGTCACTTGCGCTTTTTTGTGCCTTCTGGCTAAATCACTCACTGAAAACTCGGCTACCGTATTTACTTGTTCAATCGTCGGAGGAGTCTCTAAATGAACTTGAGTAATCTGTACGTTATTGATATCAATATCAGACTCAATCTCTAACGGAGTATGGGTGAATTGGGAAGAAAATGTATGAGGTGAAAATTGAGTTTCTTGGGAAAAATTAAATTTATGATTCTCGAAGTTTAATGCTATAACATTTTCTGAACGAGCAGAAAAACTACTCAATAAATTAACAAAAAACGAAACAAAAATTAATTGAAATATATACGTTAGTTTCTTCATTTTTCTCCTCACCAATCACTTTTACTCATTGAGATAAAATAGTTCTCAATTTTCATAATTTTAACTAGATTGTTTAACTAAATTGTTGTCATAGACTCTCTTTTTCCCACCTTCGGAGTATAGAATTATGCTGAATCACACTTTTCAACTCGCTGGCTATCGCACCTTAGATTTGATCCATCAGGGAGCAAAATCTTTAGTTTATCGTGGGCAACGCTTTGCGGATAAAAAACCAGTTATTCTTAAATTATTACGGGGTGAATATCCCAGCTTCAGTGAGTTAGTTCAATTTCGTAACCAATATACTATAACTTATAATCTTAATATCTCGGGTATTGTTCCGGCTTTAGCTTTAGAACAGCACAGAAATAGCTTGGTATTGGTGATGCCGGATGACGGTAGTATCTCTTTGGCTGATTATCTACAGGAACATACTTTAACACTCAAACAGTGTTTACAATTCGCAATCAAAATAACTCAAATTTTAGCTCAACTTTATCACAATCGCATTATTCATAAAGATATCAAGCCCGCCAATATTCTAGTTCATCCGGAATCTTTAGACATCCAACTAATTGATTTTAGCATCGCAACCTTATTGCCGAAAGAAACACAAATTATTCAAAATCCTAATATCTTAGAAGGGACTTTAGCATACATTTCCCCCGAACAAACTGGACGAATGAACCGAGGCATTGACTACCGGACAGACTTTTATTCTTTAGGTGTAACCTTGTATGAATTATTAACAGGTTCGTTACCTTTTGAAGCAACAGATGCCATGGAATTAGTCCATTGTCATATTGCTAAGATGCCACAGGCATTGAAGATAGGGGGAAAAGTAATTCCTCAAATAGTTTCTGATATCGTTATGAAACTGATGGCAAAGAATGCCGAAGAACGCTATCAAAGTGCTTGGGGAATACAAAAAGATTTAGAAACTTGTTTAAATCAGTTAGAAAACACAGGGAAAATAGAATACTTTGAAATAGGCAAAAAAGACATTTGCGATCAGTTTAATATCCCAGAGAAACTGTATGGTCGGCAACAACAAGTTAAACAACTGTTAGATGCATTTAATCGTGTGGCTGCTCCTATTGATTCTCAATCATCTGCTGAAATGATGTTAGTAGCGGGATACTCAGGCGTGGGAAAAACTGCCATTGTTAATGAAGTTCATAAACCGATTGTTAAGCAACGTGGCTATTTTATTAAAGGAAAATTCGATCAGTTTAATCGTAATATTCCTTATTCAGGATTTGTGCAAGCATTACGAGATTTAATGGGGCAATTACTGAGTGAAAATGATACTCAATTACAACAATGGAAACAGAATATCTTAGCAGTAGTTGGAGAAAACGGACAAGTCCTGCTCGAAGTTATTCCAGAATTAGAATTAATTATTAATCAACAACCTCCCGTTGCAGAATTATCAGGAAATGCAGCACAAAATCGATTTAACTTATTATTTAAAAAATTCATTCAAGTTTTTACCACAAAACAACATCCTTTAGTCATCTTTTTAGATGATTTACAATGGGCAGATTCCGCTTCATTGAACCTAATTAAACTATTAATGAGTGGAACAGATAGTCAATATTTATTCTTAATTGGAACCTATCGAGATAATGAAGTAAATCCAGCTCATCCGTTGATGTTAACATTAGATGAAATACAAAAAAATCAAGGAGTTATTAATACAATTACATTAGCACCATTACTTCAGCATGATTTAAATCAGTTAGTTGCAGATACATTGCATTGTTCTTTACAACAAGCTTTACCATTAACTCAAGCCGTCGATCAAAAAACCTCATGTAATCCTTTCTTTGCTACACAATTTTTAAAAGCATTATATGAGGATGAATTGATTTACTTTAATCCTAAAGAAGGATTTTGGCAATGTGATTTAGCTAAAGTTAAATTAGCAGCAGTAAGTGAAGATGTTGTTAAGTTTGTTAGCAAACGCTTGCAGAAGCTGGATAGTTTAACCCAGGATACATTAAAGTTAGCAGCTTGTATTGGCAATGAGTTTGATTTAGAAACTTTAGCGATTGTGCGGCAAACTTCTGAGTTAGAGACAGCGACAGATTTATGGTTAGCGTTGAAAGAAGGATTGATTTTACCCACCACAGAAATTTATAAGTTTTACACCCATGAAACGATAGAAATTCAAGCAATAGAAGAATATCATGTTTCAGCAAGTTATCGGTTTTTGCATGACCGTATTCAACAGGCTGCTTATTCTTTGATTCCTGAAGAGGATAAAAAAGAAACTCATTTAAGAATTGGCCAACTGTTATTGAAGAATACTCATGAATCAGAACAAGAAGAAAAAATATTTGAGATTGTCAATCAGTTTAACTATAGCATTAATTTAATCAATGATAAAAGCGAGCAAAATAAACTAGCCCGCTTAAATTTAATTGCTGGAAAAAAAGCACAGAACTCGACTGCATATCAAGCCGCTAGTGATTATTATAATATTGGAATTCAACTACTGGAAGAAGAAGCCTGGCAAAACCAGTATAAAATTATATTAGAATTATATGAGTCTATTGCTGAAGTAGCTTACTTGAAAGGTGATTTTAAGCAAATGGAAAAATGGACTGATAAAATATTTGAAAAAGCAAAAGATAAATTAGATACAGTTAAAACTTATCAAGTTATTATTCAAGCTTTTGCAGCACAAAATAAACAACTTGAAGCTGTTAAAACCAGTTTACTAGCTTTAAAATCTGTTAATATAAACATATCATTAGAGCCTCAGCAAGAAGAAATAGGATATGCTTTAAAAGAAGTAAATCTTAATCTGAAAACTCATAAAATAAATGAATTTGTTGATTTATATAAAATGAATGACGTATATGCAAAAGCTGCAATGTCGATTCTTTTAAGTATGATTCCTTCGGCTTTTCAAACTGCTCCCGCTCTACTACCAATTATTGTCTCTAAATCAGTTGTTTTATCAATTAAATATGGTAACACTCCGGAATCCACTTTTGCATATAGTATGTATGGATTAATGCTTTGTGGATTTCTAGGAGAAATTGACTTAGGCTATCAATTTGGTCAGCTTGCTTTACGTTTATCATCTCAGAATGATTATAAGAAATACTATGCTAGAACGCTCTTTGTGATTAGCAATAATATTAAGCATTGGAAAGATCATATTAAAGAAAGCTTACCGCTCTTGTTAAATGCTTATTCATCCGGTTTAGATAGTGGAGATTTAGAATTTGCTGCTACTGCTATACACGCATATTGCTACTGTTCTTATTTTTCAGCTAAAGAACTAACTAAACTTGAGAATTGTACGAATAATTATAGCCAAGCAATTCTTGAAATTAAGCAAAAAAATATATTTAATTATAATGAGATTTGGCATCAATTAATTTTAAATTTAATAGGAAATTCAGAGAACAAATACTATTTAGTTGGCACAAGTTACAATGAGAAGGAAATGCTAAAGATTCACATTGAATCTCAAGATAGAACTGCTCTTAATAACTTATACCTTAGTAAGCTCATACTCTGTTATCTACTAGGAGATTTTCATCAGGCAGTTCAAAATTCAGCCTATACAGAAAAGTATTTAGATGGTGTAACAGGAACAATACTTATTTCAGTATTTTATTTTTATGACTCTCTGGCAGAACTAGCAATATACACTCAAGCTACGAATTATGAACAGAAAATCATAATGGATAAAGTAATATTGAACCAAAGCAAAATGAAAATATGGGCAACTAATGCACCTATGAATCATCAACATAAAGTAGATTTAGTCGAAGCAGAAAAATGTCGAGTATTGGATCAAAAATTAGAGGCAATGGAGCTTTATGATCAAGCCATTGTAGGCGCAAAAGAAAATGAATATCTTCAAGAAGAAGCCTTAGCAAATGAACTTGCTGCTAAATTCTATCTGAGTTTAGGACGGCAAAAAGTCGCTCAAACTTATATGATAGAAGCCTATTACTGCTATTCTCATTGGGGTGCAAAAGCAAAAGTAAAAGATTTAGAAAAACGTTATCCTAAACTGTTAGCCCCGATTTTAGAACAGCAAAAAATAAGCTTAAATCCCTTTAAAACTATTGCCAGTTTAGGAAACACAAATAGTCATAAACAAGCAACTATTAGCAGCAATACAACCGGAATTTCAGATGCATTAGATTTCACTAGTGTGATGAAAGCATCTTTAGCCTTATCTAGTGAAATTGAACTAAATCAATTAATCTCTCAGTTAATACAGGTAATGATAGAAAATGCAGGCGCTACAAAAGGCGTTTTGATGTTATCTCAAGATTCACAACTCACTGTTGAAGCGATTTCAACTCATAGCTTAACTGATGATAAAATAGTTTCTGTGAATCAAC
>JBARZE010000025.1:0-9339 GCA_049649525.1 Microcoleaceae cyanobacterium | reverse complement strand
ATATCAATTGAGGGTTGATGATACTGAATTTTCTCAGCAGCTTGTCTAAATTCTGCTATCATCGGTTCCATTAACTGAGAATGAAAGCCGTGGGATACTGTCAGACATTGGCTTCTGTATCCTTGTTGATTGAGAGATTCTACCACTCGGTTAACAGCCTTGTTGTCACCGGAGATGACGGTATTGTTGGGACTATTAATAACGGCGATATCTACAGAAGATTGTTGTAATTCTAAATGGGTTTTAACAGTGTCAACAGAGGCGAAAACGACTACCATTTTACCATTTTGAGGTAGTTGTTGAATTAAGCGGGCGCGAATGGCAACGAGTTTTAATCCTTCTTCTAAACTAAAGACTCCGGCGACAGTTGCAGCAACGTATTCTCCTAAACTATGACCGATGAGAATATCGGGTTGAATTCCCCAAGATATCCACAGTTGAAATAGGGCATATTCCAATGCAAATAAGGCGGGTTGAGTGTAAATCGTTTGATGGATTAACTGTTGAGATTTAGGAGAATATAACAGGTCTAATAAGGGAATATCAAGTGAGGATTGGAGAATTTCTGCACAGTAGTCCAGGCTTTCTCGAAAGGTAGGCTGAGTTTGATACAGTTGTTGTGCCATGCCTTCATATTGTGAACCTTGTCCGGTGAATAGAAAGGCTATTTTTTGCTGTTTTTTAGTTGTTATTGTTTGCTTAAATAGTGATGCTGTTTCTTTTTGATTCACAAAATCTGCTAGGGTTTGACTCAGTTGCTGAGGAGTTTCGGCGACAATCGCTAAACGATGATCAAAGTGGGAACGTCCAGTATTTGCCGTGAAACAAATATCCGCTAAAGATGTATCTGAATGAGAAGCTAAAAAGTGATGATAACTCTCTGCTAATTCCTGCAAAGCTTTTTCGGTTTTTGCAGATAATGTTAATAGATTAAATTTACGGTCTACAGCGTTAGATTCTGAAGAAACTGTTGGGGGATTTTCTAGTATTAAATGCAGGTTAGTTCCACTCATGCCAAAAGAACTAATTCCAGCTAGTTGTTGCCCGGTTTCTGTCTGCCAGGATGTCAGTTTTTGTGAAACTTTAACGGGTATTTTTTCCCAAGAAATATAGGGATTTGGCTGTTGAAAATGAAGGTGAGGGGGAATCTGTTGATGCTGTAAACTTAAGACAACTTTAATTAAACTTGCGACTCCGGCGGCTGATTCTAAATGTCCGAAATTGGTTTTAACTGAACCGATATAAACAGGTTTATTGGGTGAACGATTCTCTCCCAATACCTTAGCTAAAGCTAATACTTCTATTGGATCTCCTAATGAGGTTCCTGTCCCATGAACTTCTACATATTGAATCTCTTCGGGTTGAACTTTTGCATTGTTTAAAGCTTGACGAATAACGGCTTCTTGGGCGGAACCATTAGGGGCAGTTAAACCGTTACTTTGACCATCATGATTGACCGCAGAACCACGAATTACAGCTAATATATTATCATGATTTGCAACTGCATCTGACAATCTTTTTAACACAACAATGCCGCAACCTTCCCCCCTAGAATAGCCATCGGCTTTTGCATCAAAAGTCTTACAACGACCATCAGCAGCTAAGGCTTTTAACTTACAAAAACCAATAGTAGCTTCAGGAGATAACATTAAATTAACTCCCCCTGCCAGGGCTAAATTGCACTCTTTATTCCGTAAACTTTGACAAGCCAAATGAACCGCTAATAAAGAAGAAGAACAAGTTGTATCTAACTGCAGCGTGGGGCCGTGTAAACCCAGAACATAAGCAATGCGTCCGGCGGCAATACTGCGGGTATTTCCTAAACTGCTAAAGGCATCAATTCTCGTGACATCACCAGAATTTAAATTCCGACGAGAGTAGTCATCAAAACAAATACCAATAAACACCCCTGTTTTGCTTCCTCGCAGGTTTTGGGGGGATTGTCCGGCATTTTCAACAGCCGTATAACTGACTTCTAATAGTAAGCGTTGCTGAGGATCTAAGCTTATTGCTTCTCTAGGAGAAATGCCAAAAAACTGCGGGTCAAATTGATCGACTGCATCAATAAATCCCCCATAACGAGTATACATTTTACCCGGAATATCGGGGTTAGAATCGTAATATTTATCGATATCCCAGCGATATGACGGTATTTCTGTAATCGCATCTACGCCATTTTTTAATAATTCCCAATAAGCCTCAGGAGTATTTGCACCACCGGGAAAACGACAGTCTAAACCAATAATTGCAATCGCTTCTGTTTGGGTAGCAAGCTGTTGACGAAGGTGACGAATTTCTAATAGGGAATTTTTCAGAAGTTCTCGATATTCTGTTGAGGATGAGTTGTGATTCATTATCCTAACCTCCCTTTCGTCATTTGTATTTCTTGGGCTAGTAAGTCCGCTATTTCTACCTCAGACAGTTTGTCTAAATTATCAAAAGATGACGTATTTTTTTGCTGTTGTTTTTCGGGTATTTCTTCAGTTTCTGGTTGAGTCTCGACTTCTAAGTTACTGAGATATTGAGCCAGGGATTTTATTGTCGGAAAATTCCAAGCAATTGTCGCTTCTAAAGGTTGAGGAAGTCCTAATTTTTCTTCTAAGTCTTGAGCTAATTCCACCGCTAAAACAGAATCCATGCCATAATCGGCAAAGGTATGATTTGGATCAATTTTATTGGTAGGTATTTTCAATTTTTGACTTAACCATTCGATTAAAGTATTTTGAATACGTTCCGTTGATTTAGAATTATGACTAATTTTTACAGAGGTTTTTGGGAATTGTTTATTAACTTCTGAACTCCCAAACCGTTCCCCTATGTAATGATCCGATTTTCGCAGTAATTCATCGATTTCACTCTCTTCTCCCGGTAAGATTTGTTCAATATCTCCAATGGTTTCAATGTAGCTATAAATTGAATCTGTTGTTTGCTCCGCTGTCGTTATCACTGCATCATTCGGTGTCGTAGAGATGGCTTGTGTTAACTTTTGTTCAAAATTAAGTTTCGTCCAATTCAAAGAACGTTGCACAGTTTCTGATGTCGAATTTAGCCCTTGTAATGCCGCCCATAAAATAGCAAAAGTTGTCAGTTCTCCTATTTTAATTGATATCCATTGCCGCAGTTGTAGTGATGAAAATAATTCTATTTTTGTGTATTCTCTAATTTTTGCAGCCCCATCCATCAACCTTTGATAAACTTGCGGTGAGCCTAAGGTTTGACTAATAAATTGCTCTAATTCTTGGCTATTATTTAGAACTCTTGAACCTAAAAAGAAATTCAACGTTTCTGTCGGCCCTTCAAAAATTCGTAACACTCTAGCATCTCGTAAAATTTGAGGGGCTAAATTGGTTTCAATGTATCCTCTTCCCCCTAATATTTGGACTAAATTATCGGCTGCTTGCCAATAAAATTCTGGCGCTGCTGTTTTACAAGCCGTATAAGCTTCAACCGGAACAAATGCATTTTTATCTAATAGTTTAGCAATGCGATTCACTAAAGTTTCTATCGCCGTAATTGCCGCTGTTAATTCATTTAAACGGCTTAAAATCATCGGGTTATTAATTAGCTTTCCAGTTGAAACAACCCGCCGTTGACTATAGCGTAACATCAGTTGAGCGCACCGTTTCATACCGCCAATACTCGCCGCTGCGATCGCCAAACGCCCGTACATCATGGCATCTTGGGCCACATCTAAGCCTTTACCTGCTTCGCCCAATAAATACTTTTTCTCAACTAATACATCATTTAAATAGACGGTATTTTGCACCATCCCCCGCATTCCCATCGTTAAAGCTTCTGGCCCCTGTCGCAGTCCTTGTGTACCTCGACGTATCACGAAACCACTGATACCGCCTGCTTCTGGGTGTTTGACGAACACATTAATCACACCAGCCCAAGCCGCTGAACCACTCCATATTTTCGTCCCATTGAGTAACCAACTCTCAGAATTCTTCGCAATAGCGCTTGAGTTGATGCCATGAGGATTTGACCCGGCGCTGGCTTCGGTGAGGGCAAAAGCGGTGAGTTCCCGACCTGTGGCCAATTGCGGCAATAGTTCGGCTTTTAAACTGTCGCTACCAAATTTCAGAATAGGGCGAATTCCAAGTATATTATTCAGTCCAACAAATAAGGCTAAAGTGGTGTCAATTGCACCCAATTGTTCTATAATTTTCAGGGTTTCAACGTTTCCTAAACCTAAGCCGCCATATTCATCTGGAACCTGCATTCCTAACAGTCCTTTGTTACCAAAATCGAGGATAATATCAGGAGGAATACAGCGACGTTCATCAATTAACCGAGAGTTAATCTGTTCGTTGGCATAACTCCGCAGCCATTGAATTAGTCGATCTGTTTTTTCTGTTGAAATCTTCTGTTTTGTATCTAATGGATTAATCGCATTTAGACTATTTTCTAAATATTGAGTTCGACAAGCATAACGTTTTATTTTACCGCTGGTGGTTTTAGCAATTGCACCTGGCTTCAGAAATATAACCTGATAAACTTGAAGTTGATGTTGCTCTGAAACGGCTCTTCTAATTTCTTCAATAACCTTTTTAAAATCTAGCTTTTTCAAAGCAGTTCTTTCTACTTCTTGCACAATGATCAGACGTTCTTCCCCTTCTTTTTCAACGCCAAAAGCCGCACTACAACCGATACGTAAACCCGGATGACTTTGTTGAACGGTTTGTTCGATATCATGAGGATAATAATTGCGACCCCGAATAATAATAACTTCCTTCAAACGTCCGGTAACAAACAGTTCACTTTTTCTTATAAATCCTAAGTCTCCCGTTCTTAAAAACGGCCCTTCTCCGGTAGAGAAATAGGCTTGAAAGGTTGCCCCCGTCAGTTCTGGTTTTTTCCAATATCCTTGCGTCACACTCCCGCCAGAGAGCCAGATTTCGCCGATTTCTCCTTCTGAACAAGGGGTTAAACTTTCCGGATCAACAATTGCCTGCTTATAATCAAATCCAACTTGACCACAACTGACAATTTGTTGAGTATTTGATGATTCTTTTGCCGGAATAATAACTCGATTTTTCTCAAGTTCTGCGGCATCAACTGTTTGCACAACTGGAGGATTTGACTTGTTGCCACCCGAGACAAATAATGTAGATTCAGCTAAACCATAACAAGGATAAAAAGCAACTGGTTTAAAACCACAACTTCCGAAAGTTTGAGCAAATTTTTCTAAGGTTTGAGCTTGAATGGGTTCGGCTCCCACAAAGGCAACATCCCAACTGCTCAAGTCTAGTGTTTTTAATTGTTCCGGTTTAATTTTCTGTAGACAAAGTTGATAGGCAAAGTTAGGCGCGCCGCTGGTTGTCGCTTGATAACGGGAAATCGTTTGTAACCAACGAATCGGTTTTTGGAGAAAATGAACAGGCGACATTAAAATAACAGGAAATCCGCCATAAAATGGCTGTAAAATTCCCCCGATTAATCCCATATCATGGTAAGGCGGTAACCAGATTACACAGCAACTATTGGGAGTATGTTCAAAGCAATGATGAATGATTTTTGAGTTGTGAAGTAAGTTGCTATGAGTCAGCATTACTCCTTTAGGCTGTCCCGTTGAACCGGAGGTATATTGCAGAAAAGCGAGGGTTTCAGGAGCTATTTTGAGGTTTTCTTTTGAAGAAAAATTAGGCGTTAAATTATCTGTGGCGATCGCAGATATAGTGGAAAACTTTTGAATACTTTGGGATAATGAAGTTGTGGTTAAAATGACACTGGCAACAGAGTCGGCAATAATCGCTTCTAGACGCAACAAGTTTGAATTGCGACGGGGGGGATTTGCCGGAACCGCGACAACTCCAGCATAAAAACACCCGAACAAAGCGCAAATATACTCCAAACCCGGAGGGTAGAGTAGAAGGGCGCGTTCTCCCCTTAACCCCTGAAGTTGAGCCGCGATCGCTCTAGCTTGCCGATCCAAGGCGGCGTAAGTGAGACGAACCTCTTCAGTTTCACCATCGTTGAGGAAAATGTAACCAATGCGATCGCCTTGAGTCTGGGCTCGATACTGAAGCAGTTCGACCAAAGTTGTCGCTGGGTTGGGATTGGTCGTGGTAGATTCTAGAAGCTGAATCATGTCTCTTTCGTGATTTAACCCAAAATACGCTTTTATCAGGAATTTATCCTAATTAAGAGGGAGTCTGAAATCAGGCTTGAGAGGGGTTTGGATTAAATGCTACCGTTGCTTTGGTTTCATCTGTGATGCACCTACCCAGTCAAGGCTTTCAATATTATTGACATAGAATCCTATTATTTGCAATAGATAAGAATAAATTTTTCTAATCCTGAATTGACATTCCTGTCAATTGACTTATTCATCAGTCGTACTTAAACACTTATAATGCCTTTAGCAAGTAGGTTGTATCGATTTTATCGGGACAAACCAGAACACCTCAGATCTCAAATCTGTCTTTCACTATCGACTCAGAAAATAAAAGTGATTCTCAATAAACTCTAGCCGCCTTTCTACATCGGATTATGATTATAGTGATGCATCCGCTGTTAATTGTTACCCTTTACCCTTTACCCATTCCCCATTCCCCATTCCCCATTACCCTTTACCCATAACAACTGGAGATTAGTGCAAAATGGTTCAAACTCCACCCAAGCCAATCACCATTGATGCCTTTCTGGACTTGCCAGAAACGAAGCCAGCGAGTGAGTATATCGACGGTCATATCATTCAAAAACCCATGCCTCAAGGAAAACACAGTAGACTTCAAGATAAGTTTGTCAAAGTGATTAATGCAGCGGTTGAGTCTGAGAAAATTGCCTGTGCCTTCCCCGAACTGCGTTGCACTTTTGAAGGGGCATCTATCGTGCCAGATATTGCCGTTTTTACCTGGGGGCGAATTCCGACCGATGAGAACGGAGAAATTGCGAATGTGTTTCCTCTGGCACCAGACTGGATTATTGAAATTCTATCACCCGACCAACGCCCAACAAAGGTCACTAAAAAGATTCTTCGCTGCGTTAAAAATGGTGCGGAGATGGGTTGGTTGATTGATCCTGAAGATCGGGGAGTGTTTGTCTATCAGCCAGGGCAAGAGGTGGAAGTATTGGATGAAGCGGAGGCTATTTTGCCGATGCCGAAGTTTATGGGTGAAATAACTTATCATCTGGCGGATTTATTTGGGTTATTGGTACTGTAGCCGCTACCCGTTACCTATCTTCACTTCCAGCTAGATCAAACTTTCTGGATTATCTGCGAAAATAATAGTACTAGAATTCAGACTGGGATCAATCAGATAGTCACTAATATTTTGCCTTCTTTCTACTTCTCCTAAATCTTGAGAACCTATAGCATCGCGAGTTATCAGTTGATAAGTAATAGGAATTGCGCCTTCTTCACTTTCTTCTGGAGGAAGAGAACTATCATCGAAAATAGGAACACTAATACTCGCGTTTTGTGCGGTAATTGTAAAGGCAAATCCGGTAAAGTCAAAGTCTCCTGTCGGAAAACCATCCCCTCCGCTTGAAGTCAAATTACTCAGATCAAGTTGAGTTAAAGATTGAGGAAAATCACTATCGACATATACTCGGAGTCCGTCTTCTGGTGGGGGCGCGTCGAGTGAAAATTCAAAATTTAATGAAGTTTCTTCTGTTTCGAGTAATGTATCAGGACTGGCGCTAAAACTTACTTGAATTAAGTCATCTTCAGGCGGTTCAGGAGTCTCCGGTGGATTGTCATTTTCAGGAGGATTATCAATGGGTTGTTCATCTTCATCATTATTATCATCCTCATCGTTATCGTTATCATTATCAATAGGCTGTTCTTCGTCTTCATCTTCATCATTGTCAGGATCAGGATTTTCTGTATTTTCTAAAGGTAAAATATCGAGTTGATTTGCTGGAGTATCAAGAACTGCTAAAATTTCTTCAGTATCAGCTAAGCGAATTTGAGTTAAACCGTTTTGTTGGGTAGTTCGGAGTTGATCGAGGGTTAATCCTTCTGCTAGTTCAAAGCTGTCTATTTCAGGTTCAAAGCCCACAATTGTATCGGTTCCTTGATTGATTGAAAGAAAAATGCGATCGCGACCCTCACCCCCGATTAAAGTATCATTTCCTGCATCTCCGGAAAGAAAATCATCCCCATCTTCACCAAAGATTAAATCATCTCCTTGTCCCCCGTAAAAACTATCATTTCCCTCTCCGCCAGTTAATGTATCTTGTTCTTGATTTCCGGATAATAAATCATCTCCTAACCCGCCAATCAGAAAATCTTGGCGTTGAGAATTACCATTATTATCATCATCACCAAATAAGGAATCATTACCAATATCACCAAAGATGACATCATTGCCAATACCGCCAATCATTAGATCATTATCTTTACCACCAAACAGATTTTCATTCCCTTCTAAGCCTAAGATCGTATCATTTCCTATATATCCAAAAATTGCATTATTTTTTTCATTTCCAATTAGTTCATTATCTTCTGAATCTCCGAATATTTGCGAGTCAATCTCAGTATTTAACTCAGGGGTTGGTTGTTCTATTTCGATGGGAATAATTGGTTCAGCTTCAGTTTCTGGTTCAGTTTCCGCTTCAGGTAAAGGTGGAGGAAAATCAGCAGGAATTTGGGTCGCAACAAACGGTAAAATCTGAAGTTCAAAGTTATCTTGAATTTGATTATCTTCCGGATCGCTTGCTGTTACAGTTATGTTAAATTCTCCGGTTTGTGTGGGAATACCAACAATTGATCCAGTGTCGGAATCAAAGTTTAAATTAGTTGGTAAACCCGTGATAGAATAAGTTAACGCTTCGTCTTCTGGATCGCTAAAACTTTGATTAATATCAAGACTGAATCCAATCTGTTCTAAGACAGTTTTATCTAAAATTGGTGTTGTTAAAATGGGAGGTTGGTTTGTCGGTTGATTAGGAATATTCGGCGCAGCTTCTACTGTTAAATTAACCGTAGCAATATTAGAATTATCTGTTCCATCATTAATTTCATAAGTAAAACTATCAGCCCCATTAAAATTAGCATTAGGTTGATAATTAAAAGAACCATCTGGATTCAACGTTAAGGTTCCATTCTGCGGTTGAGTTAAGATATTAGCAGTAATTTCATCCCCGTCATCATCATTATCATTACTAAGAATCCCCTCAGTTTGGTTAACAGTTAAAGCCGTTTCAAAAGCTGTTGTATAGTTATCATTGACCGCAAATGGAGGAGTATTTGTCGGGTTACCAACTGTTAAATTAACCGTAGCAATATTAGAATTATCTGTTCCATCATTAATTTCATAAGTAAAACTATCAGCCCCATTAAAATTAGCATTAGGTTGATAATTAAAAGAACCATCTGGATTCAACGTT
>JBARZE010000024.1:0-12136 GCA_049649525.1 Microcoleaceae cyanobacterium | reverse complement strand
CTCTCTCCTGTGCATGATATTGTGCTGATTTCAAGTCATAATCGAATAAGGGAAGCTGTGCTAAAATAACACTACTTATATAATCCTCTAAGTCTCGACGTTTTTTAGACTCAGGTAATCTAAAATAACCAAATAATAACTCATGAATGACTATTGTAGCTGTTGATATTTCCTGTTTATATAGACTCAGCTTTTCCATGACATTCTGATTGGGTTGAGGACGCGATCGCCTCCGATAAGATATTCGTATCTAGTAAATATTTAAGAGTGAATGGTACACGCCTACGTAAAGTCCGATGCCTGCATTCACTGCCTTCCGCAGTCATAAGTCTACTCTTCTACCTGGTGATTTATCCCGTAAACCCTCAAAAGTATCATCATCAATACTGTCCAAATCAACCCTTTTCCTAAAATTTTGTAAAGCTGACCAAAAATCACTCACTCTTTTAATCTCTATTAAAATTTCTTCATTATCTGGAAAATCTACTTCCTCTAATAACTCAATAATTTTGCCTTTTTTGATTCCTTTGACCAACATAAAGTTAACTTATGGGTATTGTTATACATAGATTAGCATTTCATTTACTCCGTCAGGGCAGATATATGCAATTTATTGTTAGCTTACATACCTAATCACTGTTTTTCGTCTTCAACAAACAAATATGTTCATGCTTGGTAAAGCCAGGACTGTTACAAAACTCATCAACCAGCTTTTGCACTAGTTTAAACTCTCAATTTGAGGAGCGGCAATCACTATTGCCATTCACACCTGAAAATACCAGCTTAGAGGAGAAAGAGCTAAAAATCTTGATAGAAAACCAACTTTGGCAATTTGTAGAAATAGATGACTGCATTACCCGCTAAATATCGTTTAAATTAAGACTATTATTGATCCACCTCAACTTTGGACACAAATTACAGCTTTTTGACTTATGAATAAACCAATTCGGGGTAAATTATCGAGCCAAATTGATGCAGGCGTTGCCAACCGCGATCGCTCCCAATAAAGAACAACAGGCTCAAACTTATCTCCAACAGTTGATAGATGAATCCGATAATCAGGTGGCTGCCGTCGTTGTTAATCGGAATCAGGACGGTTGGATTAGTGAAGTGTTTGTTAGTTTGGGTGAGGGTGAATAATTGGCAAGTGGACTATTGGTGATGAAAGGCTTGGCTATTGTTGCTCAGTCTCAGGATTGCCCCAATGGGGATGCGTTGAGGGTGGCTGAGAAGTTGACCGGAAAATAGTTGTTATTCCCGTAGAACGGTTTTAGGGTGTCAGACGAAAAACATTTACAAACCCAGATATTTCAGAACCCATCAAATGATTAAATTATTGACACTTATTCTGATGCTTACCACTGGCACGGCAACGGCTGTGGAGAGGCAACAAACCATCCCCGCTCAGTTTCAGGGGAAGTGGGATTTAGACGCACGAGAGCTGTAGTTCTTCTGTTCGAGCGGATGATGGCTTGATATTAGTGCAGACCATGTTCAGTTCTATGAAAGTGGTGGCCCAGTTCAGAAAGTTGTCACTCATAGTAATTATGACATTGAATTGACTATTGAATTGTCCGGCGAGGTGGAAACTTGGATTTCCGACAAATATTTTCGGCTTTCAGATGACCAGAATTCTCTGACAGATTTAACTAACAGTAATCCTGGGTTTGTGCGTTACCGATGTCGATGATTTACCTTTATCCGTGAGAAGGCTCACACCGTATTCTGTGAATCGGTGTTGAGATGAATCGCGGGTGGGGTATCGGTTGGCAATGAATCAATCCAATCTTCTATGAGAGATGTAATAGTTTTATCTCGATTAACGGCATATTGAGCAATTTTGTAATATCTAGCTTTGCTCAATCTTGCTTTAAGTTGCTTTTCTTTTTTCATAAAGGGTACACAATAGGGACACGTTTATGTTATCATTTATATAGGTCGATAGCAAGATAATAAGAATTATGCGAGTTTCATATCAATACAGAATTAGACCAAATCGAGAACAGCGAGAAATTATTGATAACATGCTCGATATGTTGCGTTATCAATATAACTTTCAGCTTTCTCAGCGGTTTAATTGGTATGAACAAAACCGTTGCTCTATCGATAGATGTCCTCTTATTTGTTATCTACCCGAATTAAAAGATAAGCCTGAGTTAGCAAGCCAAGAAAAAAGTTTAGTCCAACTCAAAAAAGATAGGCCATGGTACAAGAAAATTCATTCTCAAGTATTACAGGAAGTATCAAAAAGGGTGGAATTAGCTATGAAGCGATGGTTAAAGGGTGATAGCAACGGTAAAAAGTCTGGTAAACCGCGTTTTAAAGGTGTAGGTCAATACAAGACATTCACTTATAAACAATTCAAACAGCATCATTTTGCAGGGAATAAAATCACGTTGTCTAAAATTGGTGCTGTCAAGGTAATTGTACATCGCCCTATACCAGATGGTTTCGTCATTAAAACGGTATCAATTACCAAAAAAGCTAACGGTTATTATGTAACTCTTAGTTTAGATGATAAAACAATTCCAACAATTAAGCCTGACTTTAACACGGATAAAATTGTAGGAATTGATGTAGGCTTAATTGATTTTTATGTAGCTTCTGACAATACCCGAATTGCAGCACCAAAATATTTGCGTAAAGCTGAACGTAAATTAAAATCAGCACAACGTAAAGTATCGCTTAGAAATAAAGGTTTTAAGCGTAGAAAGAAGGCAATTAAAAAAATAGGTATCATGCATAAAAAGTAGCTGATACCCGTAAAGATTTCCACTTCAAAAAAGCTCAAAAATTGCTATCAAAATATGATGTAATTGCTGCCCGTGAAGTTGAATGTAAAAGGACTTGCTAGAACACGATTAGCTAAATCTGTAAACGATGCCGGATGGGGACAATTTATATCAATACTGACAAATAAAGCCGTTGGCGAAGCCTGCGTGAAACGCATAAATGCTGGTTTGGCAGTAGATATAGCACTACGCATTTTAGTTAGGACGTTTATATAATAGAAAAGAAGTCATTAAGTGATCGGGCGATCGCTACCAATCATGTCAGCACCTTATAGCTATGATTTACGAAGGAAAGCAATTGAAGCCGTAAAAAGAGGACATAAAAAAGTGAATGTCTGTCGTTTATTGAAAATTAGTCGCAATACTTTGGATCTCTGGCTAAAAAGGGAAAAAGAAACAGGAGACTTCCGGGCGATCGCTAACAAACAAGGAAGACATAGTAAAATTGAAGATGAAGAAAAATTCAAGCTGTTTGTCAAGGAAAATTACGATAAAACTCAAACGAGGATGGCTGAAATATGGGGAGATAACATCACTCAACATGCATATTAGCTACACCTGCAAAAAACTAGGAATAACTAGAAAAAAAAACTTATGGATACCAGGAAAGAAATGAAACAGAACGAGAATATTTCAGAGCAAAAATCTCAAAAATAGATAAAAAAAGAAGAGTTTACGTAGATGAAGCGGGATTTGACAATAGAGATGACTATCCGTATGGTTATAGTCTTAGAGGAGAAAGATGCTATGCTCTAAAATGTGGAAAAAAAAGAGAAAGAGTGAGTTGGATTAGTGCTTTGAAAAATGGAAAAATCTTAGCTCCTTTAACCTTTGAGGGATGTTGTAATCGAGATTTATTTGAAGTCTGGTTATCTCAAAGTTTGATTCCTCAATTGGAACCCGGAGATATTATTATTGTTGATAATGCTACTTTTCATCTCTGGAGAAAGCACTACTAGAAATTGTTGAAGATGCTGGATGTGAAATCTGGTATTTACGAAGTTCATGCCGATCCCGGAGCTTGCATCCGGGAGAACTGTAACCTACTTATTCCCCTGATTTGAATAAGATTGAAAACTGGTGGTCAGTTTTAAAAACATGGATGAAACAAATGCTACCTGAATTTAAAACAGTCAGAGAATGTGTTGATGCAGCCTTCAAAAATTGTCAAACACGTTTTTGCGTAGTGCTATAGAAGTAAACCCAAACGGTACAAGCCAAGAATGTTCTAACTGTGGTCATAAAGTGAAAAAGCGGATGCGACCCAGCCGTCACCCGAGGGCGGCTGGAATGCGCACCAAGCAGTCGTTGTCACAGAGAATACACAACTGTCCGGTATGTCATGTCACTTTGTGTAGAGATTTAAATGCGGCGATAAATATCAAAAAACGAGCGGAGGGGCATCCCGTTCTAGCTCAGTCAATGTCTTCAATGAAGAGTCACGCTCGTAGCCCGCGCTGTAATTTTTAATTCAGCGTCGGGAGTATGTCACAGTTATCTTTGGAATTGATAGGGCAATAATCACTATTCCGGTCGTACGTTCCTAAGCCATACGACTCAATCACGCGCACGCGCACGCCATCTGTTCAAACTGTTGAATCGTCATCTGTTTAGCAGTCGCAAAACTCATTCGGATTCCATTTGCAAGTACCGCAATTGGTTCCCCTAACTCGCCTGGAATCACAAAGCGGATTAATTGATTACGTTGTTCCCTTGTCAGAGTATTGGCCTGATATATCATCTATTCCTCATCACTCATCTGTGCAGGAGCGATGAGGTAGTAGCATCTTCGGGAGCTAAGTACTGCTGTTTTGATGGCAGCAACCCTCAATCAGGGCAATATTTAGGTATCTGTCGCGACCTGCAAAAAGGTGATACGATAATTACAATTGAATTGCCATCCGCGATCCGGACTCTTTCTACACTACTGATACCGCAACGCTACTGCGTGCCGTGAACGCCCCTTAAATATGTAAACAATTTTCATACCAGATGTGCTCACCCACAGACCCTTATCTATGAAATAATTAGACATGAGAATCTTATCTTGAGCGTGTAATGTCTGTTCAACTTGACTCTCTACTGCCTGATTCTCTGAAGTTGAGAGAACCAATTCCTTTAACGAGTCATCCGGCGGCGGTTTATTTATCGGGGTTGGGGTCGGGGTCAACCCGTACGATTCGTTATGCGCTTAATACGATTGCGGGTCTGTTAACCGGAGGAGAATGTGATGCTCTCACGTTAGACTGGACGAAGCTGCGTTATCACCATACGGCTGCGGTACGGGTGGCATTGATGAGAAAGTTTGCCCCGGTGACGGCGAATAAGATGTTATCGGCGTTGAGAAGAGTGTTGAAGGAAGCGTACAAACTAAATGGTATGGATGGGGATAGTTATAACAAGGCAATTGATTTTCCGAATATCGAGGGGGAGTCGGAAGATCGGGGGCGATCGCTTTCTGCGCTTGAAATTACATCATTATTGGAGACGTGTAATTCAGACAGTGCAATGGATTTGCGAGATAAAGCATTGATTACCATTCTCAGAGGGACGGGGTTGCGGCGTTCTGAGTTGGTGAAGTTGGAGTTACGGGATTGGAATTCTAGCAATGAGTCGTTAGTGGTGCGCCGGGGAAAACGAGGGAAAGGACGGACAGTGTATTTGAGTGGGGAGGCGATAATTTGTTTAGAGAGGTGGCTTGATGTTAGAGGGAATGCGCCAGGGCCGTTGTTGTGTCGGATTTGGAAGGGGGGTTCGTTACAACTGGATAGACCGATGAATTCAGATGCGGTTTGGCGGATCTTAAAGAAACGGGCGTTGCTGAATCAGACTATGAATTTATGCTGGTATGGGAACATCGCCAAACTTGAGGTAATGAATCAGTAATCGAATCGAATGCTGTAACATTTCCACCGACGCGCGAATAACACAACCTCTTGCGATGCAGTCGAGCCAAATCATGCCAAAACCCTTGTATTTTCACCTTCTCCCCTTGGCAGACGCACCCGAACGACACGAGTCATGTATGTCTTACTGACAATCTGGTCTCCATCTGGAATGAACATTATTATTGACCTTATAGCCATCAGTGACATAGAAAAAGCACTGTCATACACAAACCTGTTACCATAAATATTCAAAGGTGGTGCCACTGCGCTCTGCTACTACCCAACCTAAAATCCCTGGTTGAAAATGGTCTACAGCACTCCAAATCCAGATGCCAGTTTTTTTAGCTCCCACGAAAGTTGGCAATTCATCCAGCTCACCAACTTCCGGGACGGTCTCTGGGTGATAGACATCGGGAGCGCAATTGACCCACCTGTTTTACCCACCTAATTACTGTGGTGTGATGAACTCCAGTGACTCGTTCAATACCACGCAACCCCATCCCATTAACATACGTATTCAGACATTGCCGTTTCACCTCATCTGAATATCCTTTGTTAGAGTCATATGGGTCAATGAATTGGCGACCACAAGCGACACAGATCGGGTTCTTTACCTTGCTTATTCTTACCATTTTTTCGGATGTGTGTACCACCACACTCACGACACTGCACCAGCAAATTCCTCAATTCATAGCTACATTATGCAACGCCTTTTTTGCAGTAAAGATAAAACTTCAGCTTTCGTCTGTACAGGCATTGCTTGCATAGATTATTAATTTGCGACTGAGCCAATCGCAAAAGGAAATTTATACAAAATATTTTATCTATTTTTTCTGATTAAGGCGTTTGCCAAATACGTTGATGATAATCCTCTAATTTCTCATAAGGATCGACCGTGTTGTGATTGTGGTTATGATCGTGATGATGATGATGATGACCATGAGAATCATCCGAAACCGCAGCCAAACGGAACTTACAAGCTTCACAATTCATCTGGACAAGTCCCAGTTGGGTTTCAATTTCGCGATCGCGCAACAAATATAATAATTCTGAATGAATTCCCATTTCCGGTAAACAGTCCATCTGCACTTCAGGGTGAAGAGATTGTTGAAGGGCAGTAATATCAAAAATTTTCTTGACCAATACTCCTGTAAACATGAAATAAGGCAAGACAATAATTCGTTTGGGTTTGTACAATAATGCCCGACGAAAGCCTTCTTCGAGGCGCGGATGGGTAATACCAATAAAACAGGTTTCGACCGTGGAATAACCGCTGCCTTCCCACACCATGCGTGCCAACTTATAAACATCACCATTGGCATCGGGATCGCTTGCCCCCCGTCCGACAAACAGCAATACCGTCTCAGATCGAGGAATTTGATTCGGATTATGCTGAGGGGAGTCTAACTCCTCTAAACGGGTTTTCCACAACTGTAAAATTCTAGGGTTAATGCCGAAATGACGGCCATAATGAAATTGAACTTGAGGATGATGTTGACGGGCGCGATCGAGTTCGTTGGTGATATCAAACTTGTTGTGACGGGCAGCAAATAAAAGTAATGGTAACGCCGATAAATCAGTATAGCCTTGTTCAAGACACTGAGTCACACCGTCAGTGATGGTGGGGGTGGTTAACTCCAAAAAACAAGGAATAACGGGGCGAGAGCGATCTAAATTTTGGTAAGCGGTGGCAAAGTCTAAAAAGGTTTGACGACCTTGAGGATCGCGAGTACCATGTCCAATCAGCAGTAAAGGACGTTGTAGCGGTAAAGGGGTTAAAGGATGTGTTGTGTTCAATTGCATGTGTATTAGACTTCTTTCCTTGTGACAGGCAGGATTAAGAGTATTTTGACTAACTTATTGGCATTCTGGCTTGTTGGTTCTCGTGGCAATTTAGAGAAATAACACAAACAGTCCAACTTACAGTTGCCGCACAGCCCCGGACTTTCACCGATGTTTCCCAATTAGTTAGCAATGCTCATGATAACAGGTTCACTCAGAAAGAATAATTAAATTTTTCTGATATTAATCAATTTGAAACTGGCAGGATCAAACACATAACGGTACAATCCTGTTGTGATAGACTCTACTTCTAACCTTGCTGTCTTGGATTCTGCGGATATGAATGAATCAACCCTTGATACACAGGAAAGCTTACCCCGCGAGGTCAGGGTCGGCCAATTACGAAACCTGATCGAGACCTTACACGTTGCCGACGAAATCGCTGAGAAAGGCTACCTCATTAGTAGTTCGGAATTAGCTGATTTGATGGATGTCAATGCCAGTGCCGTCACCAGCCGTGGGGACAACTGGGCTTGGCGAAATTGGGAAGTTTCCCGCGTCAGACGCGAAGGCAACCAAATTTTGTGGCAATTAGAACGAGTAGATTAATTTTAATCACGACGTTCAACTCAACTCACCCGGATTACCTGCCTTCAGGATAACCCAAATCAACCTCACATCTTAATCCCAAATTATTGGGTTTTTCGGCTTCGCTCCTCACCATCTACTCTTGAGCCGTTAAGTTCTGGCTCTATTTACTTTTAACTGCACTCAGGGTTACATCAAAAAAAGTATCATGATGACAAACCTCACCACCACACCGACTATTGCTTCAATTCTTGTCCCCAACTATGAGATTTGGAAATCATTTCATTACTGATTACAAGTAATATCGCTTCGGCAGCAAGTACCATCGCTTAAGGTAAAAGTATATGGACAATCATCAACAATTGTCATGCCCATTACTTCAGCAATGAATTCTACCCATCGGGTTAATAAAGCAGTATTAAAAGCAGCAAATTGAGAGGATTTCTCTGATATCAAGATTCGCGACCATGAATCCTTCAAGGATCTTTTGTAATTCGATCTTAACGGTTCAGGCCAAACCTTAAGAAATAGAATCTCCCACAAAATCAACCGACAGCTAATCCTTCAAGGAAGTTGTGAATCGCAATTATAGTAATAAATAACTAAAATTCATCTCAGACCCGGAGAAGTTGACTTCCTAGCCCATATCTCAAAGCGCAACTACACTCTCGAAACAGCTTCAATAAAAGGCAAGCATTTGATCAAATCCATTCAACATGAATTATGATGTATACACTCTTCCTCGCCACGTTTTCGGCTGACGAGTCGCTGAAAGAAACAATCTAATTACAGCCAAACTATCAGCAAACGGAGACAACCAGAAAACCCAAGGCATTGAAGCGGTTTTTAGATCATAAGAAGGAGCGATCGCGGCACACAACGCTATCCGAATTATGACTAAAAATCCATTTAAACCTAATAAAATAGATAGGAATAATGACATCGGCATCTGAAAAAATCCGATCCAACTGAAAAGCAATAAAAGCAGTGGAAAAGGTAATCCTTGTACTGCCAATAATAATAATAAATCTCCCCAGAGTTGTCCGGTGGAAGATGCATCTTTAAGATCGAGCGATCGCCCCCAACCGTCCCAAGTATCCCAAAAACCATCATACATTCGCACTTTTAACACATTTCCCCCATCTAAAAAGCCGACTTTATAGCCGTTGGCGGCAATATTACGGGCTAAAGTCACATCATCACAAAATGATCCTTTTGCGGTGGTATAGCCGTCTAATTGTTCTAAAATCGAACGACGACACAAAAATCCTTGGCCATTTGCCATCACTCTTTCTGGACTACTGGGAGTAATATCGGGTGGGCCATAACGGTAGACTAAAGTAATCAGTAAAGCAGGTTGCAGCCATAACTCACCCGCAGACTTGAGGATAAATTGAGAGGATAAAGATATCAGATCATAACCTTCTGCTGTTGCGGTATGAAGTAAGCTTGCAGTTAAGCCAGGATGGGGTTGAGTATCAGCATCAATTCCGAGTATCCACTCACTTTTAGAAGAACTTTGTTTAAATCCGGTATGCAACGCCCAGGGCCGCCCTACCCAACCCGTAGGTAAAGGATCATCTGTAATCAGGCGAAACCGAGGATCGTTTTGGGCCGCAGTTGTTACCATCTCTTGCGTTCCGTCCACGGAGTGGCTATCTACAACCAATATTTCGCGGACTTCATAGCTTTGACGGGTTAACCCCTCTATGCAAGGAGAAAGCCGTTCTGCTTCATTTAACGTGGGTACAACTACACTGACTTGACCCAACATTTCACCTGTTGGGGCTTGGGGTTGCAGAGACGGACGACGAGTTAAGCCTTTGAATAAACGAGACAGTAAAATAGCGGTTGCGGGAATTTGTAATAATAGTAAAATTAAGGCGATCGCACTGAGTCCGACGGTTAAATTAGAAATTTCAATCATAACGGGTTATGTGTTGTTGCTTCTTGGTTATTCCTTTAGAGTTAAGCTATTTTCTCAAATCAAAAATGACAAATCACTAATCACTAAAAACCAATCAATAATAAACCCCACCCGTTTTGGGAGGGGCTGTTTCAATTAGCTTACAAGGTTATTGTAATTTCTTGCAAGCATTAAGACTGATAACTCACCGTTAAACTCTCGGGTTCGGCTAAATTTCCCTTTAACATCACCCCACGTTCATTAGCCGCTAAATGACGAATTATTTTATAAGCTGCTTCAATTTCGTTTGTTGCGTTTGCTTTTTCAACTAAACTCTTTAAAGGTAAAGCAGTGTCTGTTTCTTTCAGCACTTTTAACAGACGGGTTTGCAAATCTAAAATAGCGGCGGCGGCTTTTTTACCCGCTTCTACACCGGGTTGATGATATGCATTGATTCCAACTAAAAATCCATACAAACTTACTGTCCGTTCATATAAAGCAATTAAAGCACCGACCGCTTTTGGAGTAATGGCTGGAATAGTAATCGTAATTGAATCTCGTTTGTTTTCGTATAAAGCTGCCCGAGTTCCTTGTAAAAAGCCCGATAAATAATCTCCGGATGTGACATCGGGTTCTAATTCAGGAGAAGAACTTCTGCGATCTTTCAACACTTCAATAAATGTGACAAAAAAGTTAGCGATACCATCTCTTAATTGCTGAACATAAGCGTGTTGATCGGTCGAACCTTTATTGCCATAAACGGCAATTCCCTGATTCACAATATTACCGTCTAAATCCTTTTCTTTACCCAAAGATTCCATCACTAACTGTTGTAAATACCGACTAAACAACAGCAACCGATCTTTATAGGGCAACACCACCATATCCTTTTTGCCTTGTCCGTCTCCGGCATAATACCAAGACAATGCCAATAACGCCGCTGGGTTGGTTTTAATATCATGTTTGCGGGTAGCTTGATCCATCTCTTTCGCCCCAGCTAACATCGCTTCAATATCAATGCCCTGCAACGCGGCAGGTAATAACCCCACCACCGACAATTCAGAAGTTCGTCCCCCGATCCAGTCTGCCATCGGGAAAATCTCTAACCAGCCTTCAGAGTCTGCTTGGTTATAAAGTTTACTACCCGTCATAGTCGTGGCGATCGCATGTTGGCTAAAATTTAATCCTCTTGCTTCATAAGCAAATTTGATCTCTTTCATGCCGTTACGGGGTTCTGGAGTCCCCCCAGACTTAGAAATCACCAGGGTTAAGGTACTATGAAGTTTATCCCTCAGACCATGTAAAACCCGGTCGATCCCGGCTGGATCGCTATTATCGATAAAATGAATATTGAGTGGTGGATCTAGCGGGGCTAAGGCTTTAGCAACAAATTGTGGCCCTAAAGCCGATCCGCCAATTCCAATAGAGAGTAATTCAGTAAATTTCGGGGCAGTTGGCGGTTTAATTTCGCCACTATGAATTTTCTCAACAAAGGTCGCAATTTGTTCAAGAGGTTCAATAACTTCTTGTTGAATTTCCGGCGTTGGGGCTAATTCTGGATCGCGTAACCAGTAATGACCCACCATCCGATCTTCATCAGGGTTGGCGATCGCGCCTGCTTCTAATGCGTCCATATCCTTAAAAGCTTGGTCAAATTTCGGTTTCATGCTTTCAACGAAGGCATCATCAAACCGCATTCGACTGATATCTAGATAAAATTCTAGCCCTTGATGATAATACAGCCAATTTTGGTAACGTTGCCACAGTGCAGAAGCGTCGATCATAATACTATTTTCCACTATCGAGATAGGATTTATTGCAGCGCAGTTGGCTTCAGCCTTCAGCTATTGAGCCCTACCGCCCCTAATCTACCATGAGTTATCTACGATTATGGTATTAGATTTACGAAATTTACAGATTGTTTGGTGTTGCTTAAGCGGTTAAGCGGTTACTTGTTCTCCCTCCCCTATCACATCTGAGTCGAATCAATCGGTCAATACAATGCTAAAGTTAAAGAAATGAATGAGGCTTAAAACCCTCTATATATATTTTTTCCAAACTATTACGTTACCCTTTGAGTTCAATGATAGTCGGTACAACAGAAGCAGCCAAAATTTTAAACATCTCAACTGCTCGACTCAGAGCCTTGCTAATTTCAGGCAGAGTTGAAGGCGCTTACA
>JBARZE010000023.1:0-9562 GCA_049649525.1 Microcoleaceae cyanobacterium | reverse complement strand
ATGGCTTTAGCGATCTGGGTAACCAACCTGCCCCGGATACTGACGGAGATGGGACTCCTGACTACCAAGAGTTAGATAGTGATGGAGATGGGACTCCTGACCGGGTTGAAGCTGGACTGCCAACTGGCGAGGGAACTCCTGATGCTGATGGGGATGGTTTAATTGATGACCCAACTGATAGCGATGGTGATGGTGTCCCCGATGCTATTGACAGCGCCCCTGGAACTGAGGGTGGCTTCGAGTTCACCGATACCGACGGCGATGGTATCCCTAATGCGGTTGACCTCGATGATGATAATGATGGCATCCTCGATGAATTAGAAGGGGATGGCGATACCGACGGCGATGGTATTCCCGATATTGTTGACCTCGATAGTGATAATGATGGTATTGCCGATCTCGTTGAAAGTGGTCTGAGTCCTGAACAAATTGCCGCTTTGGATACAGACGGCGACGGCGTTATTGACCCAGAAAATGAGTTCGGTGATAACGGTGTCATGGATGATATCGAAACTACCCCAGACTCGGGTGAATTAGACCTTGACGGGGATGGAGTCGCTGATAACCCAGTTGATACAGACGGTGATAATATCCCTGACTTCCAAGACTTAGACTCTGATAATGATGGCTTAAATGATATCGTTGAGGCGGGTAACCCGGATGTTGATGGTAACGGTATTATTGATGACCCCAGCGATAGTGATGGTGATGGTTTAGCCGATAGCGTTGACCCGGATAACGGCGGCACATTAACTATTCCGGTTGATGCTGACGGAGACAATGCCCCAGACTTCCGTGACCTCGACTCTGATAATGATGGGATTAACGATATTATCGAAGCCGGAATTGATGACCCCGAAGGCGATGGTGTGGTTAACGGCCCCGATAATGACGGTGACGGTATCCTAGCCCAAGCTGACCCCAACGATGACAGTTTTGGTGATAGTGGTGAAGGAGTTATTCCGGATACTGATAATGATGGCATCCCTGACTATCAAGACCTAGACTCTGATGGGGACGGTAAAAATGATATCGAAGAAGCTGGCTTAGCTGACCCGGATGGGGATGGCATGGTTAATGGCCCCGACAGTGACGGTGATGGTATCCCTGACCCTGTCGATCAAAATAATGGCGGGTTTGGCGATATTCCCAGCGATCAACCCTTACCTGATAGCGATGGAGACGGTATCCCTGACTTCCAAGACCTCAGCGGCACTCCCGATGCTGTCGATGACGAACTCACCCTTGCAGCCAATGCCATCCTCAATGTCGAAGTGTTAAACAATGACACCGACCCAGATGGTGACCCCTTAAGTCTGTTAGAGTTTGATGCTACTTCAGATAACGGCGGTACAGTCACTCTCAATGGCAACGACCTACTGTATGTTCCGGCTGCTGACTTCACCGGAGTTGATACCTTCACCTACACTATCAGTGATGGTAAAGGGGGTACAGATACAGCAACGGTAACTGTTACGGTGACAGGAGGAATTCCGTTTACACCTTCCCCGGTATTTCCGTTTACACCTTCCCCAGAACCTACCCCTCAACCCACTCCTCAACCCGAAACCGATAGCGCCCCGATGGCGATGGATGATACCCAAACCCTCGCTGTTGATAGCAGTGTCACAATTGATGTTTTGGGGAATGACTCCGACCCGGATGGCGACTCGTTTAGCCTCGACCAATTTGATGCAGTCTCAGCGGCGGGCGGAACTGTTACGCTTGAGGGTGACCAACTGGTTTATACTCCTGCTGCTGGGTTTGAAGGAACCGATACCTTTACCTACACCATCATCGATAGTAACGGGGAAACCGGAACCGCAACAGTTACACTCACTGTTCAACCTGAAGGCACAAACCTTGATGAAACCGTCTGCTGTGGTAGCTGTCCTATGGTTCCCACCCCTGAACCCATCGTCTTACCCGAAGAACCCACTCTTGAACCCATTGTCTTACCCGAACCGGACGATGCTAGCAACGCCAGTATTTCCGGTAGCGACGCAGACGATATCCTCGAAGGAACAGAAGAAGCTGACTTGGTTGATGCTGGGTTAGGTAACGACATCGCTGTAATGTTTGCTAGCAATGACACCCTGTTAGCGGGCGCAGGAGACGATTTTGGCTTTGCTGGTCAGGGCGATGACCTTATTTTCGGAGACACCGGAAACGACCTGTTGTGGGGTGATTTAGACAACGATACGTTAATCGGTGGCCCCAGCGGTGCTGAACCTGTGGGTGAAATGGGTGACCAAGATACCCTGTTTGGTAATGCTGGAGATGACTTAGTTGCGGGTAGCCTCGGTCAAGACAATATCCACGGGGGTCAAGGCAATGACCGCGCCCACGGTGGTAAAGATGATGACATGGTCTTCGGTGAGTTGGGTGATGATACTTTGTTGGGTGAGCAAGGTAACGATACTCTACTCGGCGGTACAAGTAATACCACTGTTGAGGATACAAATGGCCGTGACCTACTATTCGGTGGGGCGGGTGATGACTTCCTTGAAGGTAACCAGGGTAATGATACCTTAGTGGCTGGGGAAGATAATGATATCGCCCACGGCGGTAAGGATGATGACTTACTTTACGGTAACGCGGGAGATGATACGCTCTTGGGTGAGTTGGGCAACGACACCTTAGTGGGTGGCCCAAGCGGTGCTGAACCTTTGGGCGAAATGGGTGACCAAGATATCCTCTATGGTTTAGATGGTGATGACTGGCTTGCCGGTAATCTGGGTCGAGATACTTTATTCGGTGGGATTGGTAATGACCATGCTCATGGTGGTAAGGATAATGACTGGGTTATAGGTGAAATCGGTAACGATACTCTCCTGGGTGAACAAGGTAACGATACTATTATTGGTGGCACCAGTAACAATGCTGATGACCCGGTTCGTGACCTCAACGGTGCTGACTTGCTATTCGGTAACGGCGGTGATGACTGGATGGAAGGTAACGAAGGTATGGACACTCTCGCAGGGGGTGATGGTAACGATACTACCTATGGGGGTCAAGGCAACGACTTATTATTCGGTGAAGCGGGTAATGACTTGATGTGGGGTGATGTGGGCGATGATACCCTCTGTGGTGGTCAAGGCAATGATACCTTGATTGGGGGCTTGGGTAATGATACGCTTCTCGGTGGAGAGGGTAATGATACCTTTGTTCTCAGCGCTGATACCAGTCTTGATCTAATCAGTGACTTCCAAATGGGTCTTGACCAATTACAGCTTGAAGGCATTGACTTTAACCAACTCAACCTCGTTCAAGAAGGAAATAATACTCAAATTTCCTTTAACAATCAACTGATTGCTATCTTGGAACAAGTTAATGTTGATGAGATTACCAGCGACAGCTTTATCTAAGTTCTGGGACTTAGGGAGACTTCAACAAAAATCAAGCCAAAAATCGCTTGAGAAGCAGTAAAAAGCTACCAGCTTGTAAGTCGGCTCACTTAAACAAACGGAAAGAAATGCTGTACAAAACGCTGCTAATGCTTCCGTAAATAGATTCAAAGATACATTCTGTACTACCACTTTCCAGCTTGAATTTAATTCAGGCTGGCTTGGTAGTTTATTCTCCTATTACCAATGCACATCCTGCAGTTAATTGATGCCAAAAACTGTAATATATTCAAATCAATTTTATTTGAACAAGGAAAGATGAAAAAATTAGTAATAGGAATAATAAAAAAGACTTTATTATATGATTCTATTTAAAGAAAGCTTAGATGCAAGTTTGCTTTGAAAGCTAGTAACTGCTTATTGTTAATGCACAGTTTAACCAGGAATTCAGTACTCATTCTGGAGCATGCACTAATTCATCGAAAAACAATCCTTCAACTACTCGTAGAAGTAGCTAAATATAACATACTATTTGGATCGAAAAATAGCATATAGCCCTATATTTTTATGAAAAATCTAATAATTATTAACAGTATTTTGGTAATACATCACTTAATTAACTGACACTCTTTATAGATTTTTTTTATAATTTACTCAATCAAACTATTTTATATCTTTTCTAAAACGATGATAATATCACTATAGCAATCCGGCCAGGGTTTATAAAAATTCTCTATCGTCTTCCCTCTGTGTCATAAGTGTCTTTGTGGTTGATTAAAGAAAAGTTTTCATCTGGGATTTAAGAATGCTATATCTTGACTCAAATTTATCAACTCAAATAATTAATAGCCTATTTGTCGTCTTGCTTTCTATTTAGAACTAATGCATATTTTGATAAATTTGTCAACTCGCAGCTTAGACAGATTTTTTAACTGGGTTCTTTATCTATAACTTTAAGAAGGCTGTAAGTCAGTTATTTTGAGAGCGCTTATTCGAGAATATTAGGGTTTTAGGAGAATTTGTACTATTTGGTCAACTTTTAGGCAGTATAACTACCAACTTTACTCTATATCTCATATAATACAAAACAGAGCTTGAACCTGTCAACCCTGTAAATTCGTACAATCTATACCTGTAACTTAACGTTACAATATCACCATAACTTGACAAATATATTAATTTTCGATAGCTTCACTCAAAATAGTTAAACAGAATTTATGATAGGATTAACTCTCATCTGTATTTTGAACTGATTATATAATTTCATTAAAAGATAAAATAGGCTTTGTAAAAAATAAATATTATTAATGCGAATTCAGACTACAATACGGAGGAAAAATAGTGTCGTTTCATCCTTTAGACGAACAAGCTAATTTAGAATCTCTGTTAACTCAGGCTTATCATACCACTTTACAACACATCAATCATTTGTCTCAACAGTCGGCAGTATGCTTTGACTCATTTGACCATCTTTCGGCTACCTTGAATGAAACCGGAGTGGGTACTCAGCAAACTTTAAAACAATTTCAACAAGATATTTTACCCTATTTATCCGCTAGTGCAGGTTCTCGATATTGGGGGTTTGTTACGGGTGGGGTAACTCCTGCGGCGTTAGTGGGAGACTGGCTGACTGCAACAGTCGATCAAAATGTAATGGTTCCCGGTGACTCCATCGCTACAGCAATTGAACTCACGGTTATAGAACAACTTAAAGCTTTATTTAATTTACCTCAAGATCGCTTTGATGGGGTATTAACCACAGGTGCAACAGCTTCTAATTTAGTGTGTTTAGCCACAGCGCGTCAATGGGGGGGTCGTAAATTAGGGTATGATATTGCTCGTGAAGGATTGAGTTGTTTGAATCAGTTTCAAATCTTTGCCACAACACCTCACGCCAGTCAGATTAAAGTTCAGGGAATTCTGGGTTTTGGACAAAACCATTGGGTAAAAGTGCGCGGCTTACCGGATGCCAATGGACAGGAAGGGGAAGCGATGGATATGGAAGATTTAGATACCCAACTCAACGCGAGTCCAGCCACGATTAAAATTGTAGTTAGTAGTGCTGCAACTGTTTCAACAACAGCCTTTGATGACTTTAAGACAATCGCTCAATTGTGCAAAAATTATCAAGCATGGCATCATTTAGATGGGGCTTTCGGACTGTTTGCCCGCTGTAGTCCGAAGTTAGCGCATTTAGCAACAGCAGCAGAATTAGCCGACTCAATTACTGTTGATTGCCATAAATGGTTAAATGTTCCCTATGATTGTGGTGTTGCTTTCACTCAGCATCGTCAACTATTAGAAGAAACTTTTACATCTGGTGCAGCCTATTTAGAGACAGATACAATATTACCCAGTATGATGAACCGAGGGATAGAAAATTCTCGACGGTTTCGGGCATTACCTGTATGGTTTAGCTTAACTGCTTATGGGAAATCTGGTATTCAAAAGATTGTTGAAGAGAATTGTAATTTAGCAATTCAACTGGCAGAATGGATATTATCTTCGCAGTATTACAATCTCATCTTATCACCACAGTTAAATGTCGTCTTATTTGCCGGAAAATTTAACGGAGAATTAGCAACCATTAATCAAAATAACCGAACTTTACTGCAAAAAATAAATCAAACGGGAAAAGTATTTTTAACTCCCAGTAACTATCATAATCAATTCTGTTTTCGCGCTGCTTTCAGTAATTGGCAAATTAACTATAAAGACATTATAGAAGTAACAAAGGTACTTGAGCAAGTTTTTCCAGTTTAAGTATTGATGGAAAATGCTATTTTAAATAAAATTATTCATTCTGGTTATTAGCAATTAATCCTAATACTTTTAAGAAAAATCGGCCTTGAGTATTAGTCAAGTACATACTAGTATTTTCTTTATCAATAGTCAATGTACCTCCCATTTATTTAAGTCGTATTCACCCTAAAAACGCAAAACTTTGTCAGCTTGGATCTTCTGATTGACTTATGATCGGTGGTCTATCCTCATTATCTCTAGAGTAGTAAAAGTCTCTAAGTTTAGTGATATTATCATAGTTAATTTTATCAAGTGCATAATAAAAAGTATTAAATTCAGGGTGATTAATTTCACCCGTTGTATATGCTATAAATATTTTAAACAGTGCATCAGCTTTTCTAATTTCATCCAGTTTGCCTATTGCTATAATTATTTTCTGTATTAATTATTTTTTGGCTTATTGATCTAAACTATATTTTTGTATTCTTTTTCTAATGTTTTCATCAAAATCCTGAATTCATGTAAAAAATTAATTTAATTTTGAGATAAATATTTGATCGGTAATAGATTTCTTTATATATTATGTTGATAATAGGAATATCAATTAAGATCCCTTTAGCTAAGCCAGTCACTGTAACTCAGTTATCTATCAATACTTCTGATAAATCAATTCCCACCTCTAAAGTATTTTCGGATATCGCTTTCTTTCTGGATTATTCTTTATTATAATTATCGTTAATTTAAGAATTATTTTCCATAATTTTTATATTTAACGTCATGGATGAAGTGCGTCAAACAGTAACTAAAGTTATCTAACTTAAAGTCCTACAATTTGACGCACTCTACTCTCTCTAATCTTTGTGTCCTGTGTGTCTTTGTGGTTAATTCACCTCTAAATTAAGCCGCAACTAACCCAGAATGAACCAATAATGGCTTAGTATTGGGTTCACGTCCTCGGAAAGCTTTAAACACTTCCATTGGATGCAAACTTCCCCCTAAAGATAATACCGTATCTCGGAAACGCTGACCGGTTTCAGCGACTGATTTTTCATTCTCTAAACCCGCTTCTTCAAACGCAGCAAACGCATCTGCACTGAGGACTTCTGCCCATTTATAACTATAATATCCCGCTGCATAACCGCCCGCGAAAATATGTCCAAATGCACAGAGAAAAGAATCTTCCGGTAATGGTTTTAAGATTGTAGTTGTCTCTGCAATGCGTTGACGAACATCACTCACTTTTTCGTTTCCATTCGGTTGATAACGATGATGTAATTCAATATCAACTAAACTAAAATGCAGTTGCCGTAACATGCCAGTGCCACTCATGTAAGTGCGAGCATCTTTTAACTTTTGATAATAATGTTCCGGTAACGCTTCCCCAGTTTTATAATGTTTTGCCATACCAAACAAAGTGGCACGATCATAACACCAATTCTCCATAAATTGACTGGGCAATTCTACCGCATCCCATTCCACATTATTAATGCCCGCAGCACCGGAATAATTCACTGTCGTCAACATATGTTGTAAACCGTGACCAAATTCATGGAATAAAGTTTCCACTTCCCCAAATGTCATTAAACTGGGTTTATCATCTACTGGCGGCGTTTGATTACACTGTAAATAAGCGACCGGTAACCGTACCGTTTCTGCGCCATTTTCAACAATTTTACCGCGAGTAATACATTCATCCATCCAAGCCCCACCTCGTTTTTCTGCTGGGCGACTATAGGGGTCTAAATAGAAGTAAGCAATGGGGTTTCCGGTCTCATTTTCAACTTGGAAATAGCGCACATCTTTATGCCAAATAGGCGCTTGTCCATCAGCGGGTGTAATCTTAATACCAAAAATGCGTTTTACTAAACCAAATAACCCATCTAAGACTTGTGGTAACGGGAAATAAGGCCGTAATTCTTCTGCGGTAAAGGCAAACTTTTCCTCTCGTTGATGTTCCGCCCAATAGCTAATATCCCAGTGTTTTAAATCTTCCGCTTCAGGTGCATTTTTAGAAGCCGCAAACGCTTTTAATTCTTCAAATTCATTAACCGCCGCGTCATAACTCGCCCCGCGCAATTCTTCCAGTAACTCCTCAACCGCATCTACACCGGGAGCCATTTTACTGGCTAAACTGAGTTCAGCAAAACTCTTAAACCCAAGAATTTTAGCCTTTTCTTGGCGTAATTCTAAAATCCGTTCAATTAACGGATAATTATTTAACTCCCCACTCGAAGCCCGACTCATAAAGGCTTTATAAACTGTTTCTCGTAAATCTCGCCGTTTACTATATTTCAAAAACGGGCCGAAGCTGGGAAAATCCAACGTAATTCGCCAGGGACCTTGTTCGGGTGTAGCTTCCTCAGCCCCTTCAGAACGCGCTGAAGCAGCCGCTAAACTCAACAGACTCGGGGGTAAGCCAACGACTTCTTCTTTGTCTTTCAGGGTCAAACTAAAGGCTTTGGTGGCATCGAGAACATGGTTAGAAAACTTAGTCGAAAGTTCGGCTAATTCTAGTTGAATTTTATTGAACTGTTCGCGAGTCTCTCCTTCTAAGCCTACGCCTGAGAGTTCCGCACTCCGAATAGCGCTTTCAACAATACGCTGCTGAGCTGATTCTAGTTTATCCCATTGTTCAGAATTGCGTAAATCTTTAAAGCCTTGATAGATGGATTTACTTTGGTTTAATTGGTTAGCAAACTGAACCACTTTCGGTTGTACTGTTTCATGGGCGGTTCGTAATTCTGGGCTATTTTTCACACCCATTAAATGACCCACAATTCCCCAACTCCAACTAAAACGTTCTTCTAATTGTTGTAAGGGTTCAACTAAGCCTGTCCAAGTGGGTTGAACGTTCTTCTCTAAAGTACTGAGTTCAGTCTCTAACTCATCCAAGAGTTGAGTCATTCCTGGGACGACGTGTTCAGCTTTGATTTTTTCAAAGGGAGGAAGTCCTTTACCCACTAGTAGCGGGTTATCGCTGTTTGTCATAACTGTGCGCTCTGTTTATCCTTTTTATAGGGTCTTACCCATTCTTTATAACAATTTCTCTGGGTTGAGTGCATTTTCCGCCAAAAGTCAGTATTTTTACTGATTCTTATCACGCGACTTAAGACGGATGTAGGGAGTAGTAAAGGCTTGATGATTAATAAACACTGCTAATAAACAATTCACAGCAATATTGTTGCGTTACTGACACACCCTACAAGGCCTGAAAATTCAATACCTGAATTGATTCGTGACTATGACGATAGCAGAGGATTAGCTTGAAATCAGCCGTAGCAAGAATGTGACCATATCTCGAACCACAAACAACTTGCGTCGTCGTCTGGTTCGTCTGTGACACACCCTACCTCTCGGAGTTGGGGTCAGAGCCTGCCCCTTTAGGGGTACTTTGTTCTCTAATATAGTGTTCTATAGCATCAATAGGCGCACCTCCACAGCTAATTGCAAAATAACTAGGACTCCATAGCGAT